>JAKPJZ010000215.1 GCA_029553955.1 Chloroflexota bacterium | reverse complement strand
CGGCCCCCTTCGGGGGCCTCCGCCCCGCCCCCGGCGCGGGGGCGGGGAAACTGGAGGTTAGGGGGTTCAGCGGGCGCTTCGCGCGACGCGCGAAGCGCCCGCTGAACCCCCATTTAAGGGCTCCCCCTTCCCGCCGCAGCGCAGAAGGCGAGGCCGGGGGGGTGGGGGGCTTGATGCTGGAGGCAGGTCGACCGCGTAAGTACTATCATTTGAACGGTATTGGCACTAGGGCGTGTCTGCAAACCTGCGTAGCCTAGGGCCTTGTGCCCGTTTCGCGTCTCCGCGGCACCGGATTCGCCGCCAACAACGCCCACAAGGGGCTAGACTACGGGTTTGCAAACACGCCCTAGCCCCAGGCTCGCTGGATCTTGGCGATGGCCTCGGCGATGCTATCCATATCCGATCGCTCGCCGAGCAGGGCATACTGGAACAGCCAAACGGCGCGCTCGGCAGCCTCTTCCGCATGTGGACAGGCCGGCAACTCTGGCAGGCCGTCGGCAGCGGTGGCGCACAGGCTCCTCTCTTCCTGGCACAGCGCGGCCAGCGCGCGGCGGATGGCCGGCGTGCGATGCAGCGGCACATAGCCCGGGCTCACCGGCTCGATCCCCTCTGCCTGCAGCGCCCGCAGGAACTCGTCTCGCGATCGACCACCATAGGCCGCCGGGTCATAGCGCATGATGAAGAGATGGCGCGCGTGCTGCGTGACGAGCGGATTGGCCGGCAGCGGGCCGATGCCGGGCACCTGGCCCAGCGCATCAGCCAGATAACAGGCATTGGCCTCGCGGCGCGCCGCCTGCTCCGGCAGCCGCTCCAACTGGGCCAGCAGCACGGCAGCCTGCCACTCGGTCATGCGCAAGTTCCAGCCCACGATCTCGTGGTAGTACCAGGCCCCCCCGCGCACGCGGCCCACGTTATGCAGCGACCAGCACAGCTCTGCCAGTCTCTCATCATTGGTGACGACGATGCCTCCCTCGCCGGCAGAGATGTTCTTGCTCGATTGAAAGCTAAAGGCACCCAGGTCGCCGATCGCACCCACGCGCCGCCCGCGCCACTCAGCGCCCCATGCCTGACAGGCATCTTCCAACAGCCCCAGGTTGTGCTGCCGTGAGATCGCGAGCAGCCGGTCCATGTCGGCCGGCTGGCCACCCAGGTGGACAGGCACGATAGCCCGCGTCCGCGGCGTAACGGTCCGCTCGACCTGCGCCGGATCGATGTTCAGGCTGGCAGGATCGATATCGGCAAAGACAACCCGCGCCCCCAAAGCCAGAGCCGCATTGGCGGTGGCGATAAAGGTGTAGGGGGTCGTGATGACCTCATCGCCGGGGCCAACGCCTAGCGCCTTGAGGGCCATCTGCAAAGCCAGCGTGCCGTTGGGCACACAGACCCCGTAGCGCGCCCCCTGGAACTCGGCAAAGCGTCGCTCGAAAGCCTGCACCATGTGGCCGGCCAGCGCCCCCCACTGGCCAGAACGAAGCACATCGAGCAGATTGCGCTCTTCGCGCTCGCTGTGGACGGGCCAGCGAGGGAAAGGATGGCGCCGGACCGGCGCGCCCCCATCGATGGCGAGTCGGTTGGTCATTGTCGACCTCCTCAAGATACCTCCACCGGCTGCCCACTCTGCGAGGCCCGGTAGATAGCCAGGATGATCTCGAGCACCTTGCGGCCCTCGGCTCCATCCACCATCGGCGCTCTGTCATCCCAGATGGCGTCCACCATGTCGGCGATCTGCCGGCGGTGCTGCTCGCAACTGATCCCTGCGGGGTCGGCCGAGCCGCTGCCCTGGCTGTCCTCCAGGGCGAGCATCGACTCCTCCTCACCCGCGGTCGAGTCGGCCAGTCGCCAGGTCACGATGCGCCCCTCCTGCAAGGCGATCGTGCCCCGCTCGCCGCGGAGAGTCACTCGCGCTGGCTCGCCGGGCCAACAACTGGTGGCTCCCTCGATCACACCCAGCCCACCGTCTTTCAGTGCGAGCACCGCGACAGCCGTGTCCTCCGTCTCCATGCGATGGGTCAGGGTGGCCACGCGCCCATACACGGAGCGCACAGGGCCGGCCAGCCACTGCAAGAGATCGATGGTGTGGATGGACTGGTTCATGAGGGCACCACCACCATCCAGGTGCCAGGTGCCGCGCCAGCCGCCACCGTCATAGTACTCCTGCGAGCGATACCAGGCGATGCGGCCCTCGACAAGGGTTAGCCGCCCCAAGCGGCCGGCACCCACTGCTCGCCGGGCCGCGGCCGACCCCGCCATGAAGCGGTAGGGGAAGACCGTCGTGAACTTGACCTGCGCCGCGCGCGCTGCCGCGATGATCTGGTCTGCCCGTTCCAGCGTAACGTCGAGCGGCTTTTCCACCACCAGATGCTTGCCGGCCTCTGCCGCCCCCACAGCGACTTGGGCATGGGTGCCGGTGGGCGTACAGACGCACACCACGTCGGCCTGCGGGTGCACAGCGGCCTCGCCATAGTCAGGCACCCACAGAGCGCCGTACTCATCGGCCAGCGCACGGCCCTGCTGCGGATTGCGGCTGCCAACCACCGTCAACCGCGCCCGTGGTATGCAGGCGATCGCCCGCGCGTGCACACGTCCGATGGCCCCTGCGCCAACGATAGAAAAACGCACACACCGGTCGCTATCGTCCACCATCGCTCTCCATCGGCGCCGAGTCTGTCCTCGGCCTGCCCTCGTTGCGGTTCGCTCACAGGCCCGAGGCCATCGTGGGGCTGCGCAGGGCATCCAGCGCGTCGGCTGCCTGACCTGAAAGGAACGCTTGAGTGGGCAAGATGTCCTCTCGCAAAAGCACCAGTGCCGCACCACCGATGGCGCCGGCATCCGGCCCCAACGCAGTTGGCAGAATCCGCACCCGGTTCGATAGCATGCCCAGAGCCCGGGCGCTCACCGTCGTGCGCACCTTCTTCAGCAGCAACTCGCCCAGGCTGGCCAGCACGCCGCCAATGATCACCGCTTCGGGGTTCACCAGGTTGACCAGGTTGGCCACGCCGATGCCCAGGTAGCCGCCAACCTCATCGACAATGCGGAGTGCCAGGGCGTCGCCTGCCTCAGCCTCGCGGGCCAGCCGGGCGACCACCCGGTCGGGGCTGGCTCTCGCCAAGCCCTCCACTTCCGGCCCCATCAGCATCGCCATGCGACAGGCTATGGCAGGCGTAGCCACCAACACTTCCAGGCAGCCTCGATTGCCACAACTACACAAAGGGCCATCGTGGTCCACAGTCGTATGACCAACCTCACCCGCGGCATTGTCGGGCCCGCGCAGCAGCATATCGTTCATGATGATGCCCGCACCCACACCACCGCCGACGTTCATGCACACGAGGTCCGACACCCCACGTGCGTTCCCGAAAAGGTGTTCGCCCAGCGCCATGGCCTTGGCCACGCTCTCGATCCAGACGGGCACGTTGAACTCGGCGCCGAGCGCCGGGCCCAGCGCGAGGTCACGCCACTGGAGGTTCACGGCCTGGCGCACGATCCCATGGTCGCAGTCGACCAATCCAGGCGTTGCTACCCCGATGCCAAGCAGCCGCTCGGGCCGCCGATCGGCCGAGATCCAGGCCTCCCGGATGGTGGATGCGATCAACGCCAAGCCCTGTGTGCGGTCCAGATCGCTACTCATCGGGCCCGACGCGCGCCCGAGCACCTGCGCGTCCAGGTCGGTGACCAGCGCGAGCACCTCGTCGGCCCGTACCTCGACGCCGACCAGCGCGTAGCCTGTGGGGTTGAACTCGTAGAGCAGGGGCCGGCGGCCCACCCGCGTGCGACCGATTCCGCTTGACCGCACCAACTCGACGCCCACCAACTCCTCTACGATGGAGAACACCGTACGCGGAGCCAGCCCCGTGCTATGTACCAGCGCCGTGCGCGAGATGGGCCCACGGCTGCGGATAAGCTTGAGCACCGTTGCTCGGTTCAGTCGCCGCATCATCGGCGGATCGCCCGTCATCAATTCTCGCTTCGTCACAGGCCGATACCTCTATGGTAGCGACCGTAGCGCTCCGCGGCCTGACAGAGGGCCTGCAAGTTCGCATACGATGTACCCATGTTGATGCTACCAGCAGCGGTCAGCACCAGCCCACCCCCTTCACCGGCTCGCTCGATAGTGCGCCGGGCAGCAGCCATGATCTCGTCCGGCTGACCATCCCTGAGCAACAGCGGAGGCACACAACCATAGATGATCGCGCCAGGCAGCTTGGCGCGGATCAGGGCCGGATCGGTCTCCGGATCAGGGTTGATGCCGTTGACATCCAGGCGATGCAGCATGTCGAGCAGGTGGCCGACGCGCGCATCGTTGTGGTAGAAGCGGTCGTCCTTCGGGCCAGGCGCGAGCTCACCGTAGATCTTGGCGTAGACCGGCAGCAGGAAGCGCTCGAACTGCTGGGGCGACAGCACACCGGCCACGTCGTCAAAGATGCCCACACCGCTCATGGGCGCCCCGGTGAGATGGCGCAGCAGGCGCGAGTAGGTCACGGTTATCTCACCGACTGTCGCCAGGAGAGCCTGCATCAGATCGGGCTCGTCATAGAGATAGAACGCCATGTCGTTGATGCCGCACAGGAAGCTCAGAATGGTGCCAGGGCCGTGCACCGAGGTCGGGTCGTGCAGGATTCGCCAGCGGTAGGGGCGGTTCAGTCTCCGGTAGCAGCCAGCAAACCAGGGCACAAGCCCCGCCTGCGCCAGGTCGACCTGCTCCATGCGCGCCATCAGCGGTTTGATGTCGTCGGCCGAGCGAATAATGTGCTTGAGCCAGGGCGTGGAATCCTCCGGGTACTCGATGGGGTTGCCGTACACCGAGCCATGGAGCAGCGAGGACGAGTCGACCTTGGGCTTGAGGTGCAGGCCAATGTCGGCCATGAGCAGAGCGGCGCAGGCCGCACGCACCTCCTGCTGAAACTCGAAATCCTCGATGTAGCGGCGATAGGATACGCCCATCCGCTGGATGATCCAGTCTTCTCCCAGCTCTATGAGCACCGGCACGCGCGGCCGTTGGGTCGTGAAAGCGGGAAAGACCGGTCGCTCATCGCCGCCTGCGGCATCCCCATACAAGCAGCGATCGTTCTCGGCCCAGAACTCGCGCCACCACTGCAGATCGCAGCCAGCCACACTCATGCCTCATCCGCCAGGTACTTGTTGATGTACACATACTCGATGCGCTCGCCCGCCGCCACCAGCACATCGTGTTCAGTATCGGGCGGGATGTGCACCACGCAGGGCGCCTGGATGGCGATGCGCTCTGCTCCGCGCACGAGCATGCCCCGCCCGGCGAGCACCACAAAGACCTGGTGCCAGCCGGCGTGCCTGCCAAGCCCGTTGTGCCCCGGCCCCTCGATCACATCGTGGCCCACCAGCAGCCCTGGCACAACCCCCCGCGGCAGAACGTCACGGCAGGTCTGATTCTCAGAGCCGGGGTCGCTGTAGGCCGGGATGTCTAGAAAGCTCTTCAGATAGTCGTTCATACCTCCTCCGTGCCCTCCTGCAACTGGGTTGGTGGCGCTCACAGCAAGGTCGCCATCAGGTTGGAGCCCAAGAAGGCCTCAGCATGGTCGGTGCCCCGCAAGAAGCCCCGCATGGCGCCCAGCCCCTTGATGCACTGAACGACGCGCGCCATCACCTCGAGTTGCGACGTCATGGCCGCCATCGCGGCAAGCTTGCGCTCCATGGTGCCTGTAATATCCACCAGGATCGACGGGTGAGGGAAGAGCTCGTGCAGTTCGTAGTAGTAGAGCTCCGGCGTGTACCACGGCTCGCCGAGATCGGCCAGCACATGATCCCAGGCCTTCCAGCGCGCCTCGTCGGTCAGCCGGGCCACCGTCCGGTGGTCGCGGTGCTTGTCCTCCTCCCAGTGGGTAAGGATCACGTCGGGCCGCAGGGCGCGAATGAGGCGCGTGCACTCGCGGTAGGTTGGCCCATCGTTGGGCACATCCTGGTTCGGCTTGCGAAGGAAGATGCGCTCGCGGACCCCCAGGATGCAATCGGCTGCCGCTGCTTCCTGGCGGCGCATCTGGGCGATGGACTCCTTCCACTCGGGGCGCGCGTAGCCCGTTTCGTGGTCGCCCCCGGTAAAGGTCACTACCGTCACTTCGGCGCCCAGGCTGCTCAAGAGAGCGATGGTGCCACCAGGCCCAATGACCTCGTCGTCGATGTGGGCGCCAAAGACCAGAACTCGCTTCCAATCTGCCAAGCGCATCTCAGTATCTCCCACTCATGACCGCTTGATGCCGAACAGCCGCCGGGCGTTCCCACCCATGATGAGCGCCCGCTCCTCAGCCGAGAGGCCTGCATCCTCCATGGCGCCCAATGCGTATGCCGCATCAAACAGGGTGGCGTCGCTGCCGAAGAGGACACGCTCGGCCCCCACTGCGGCCACCGCCAGGCGCACCTTCTCGGGGTCGGTCCAGGTGCTGCAGACCTCCAGGTAGAGGTTGGGCGACTCGCGGGCAACGCGGATCCCTTCCCACCAGCAGTCGCCACCCATGTGCCCCAAGATGATGGGCACCTCCGGGTTGGCTCTGGCCGCCGGCAGCACGTTCCATGGTGACTCTAGCGCCGAGCCAAAGGTGTGCACCAGTATGGGCACGCCGTAGGCGGCCACGGCCCGGGTCAGCGCCATCCCCTCTGGTGTGTCATAGCGGTGCCTGGCCAGGAGCGGATGCACCTTCACACCGACGAACCGTGCCGCCCCACCCTGCTTCGCGCCCGAGCCCAGGTAACGGTCCAGCTCCTCGAGCGACTCCTCTAGATAGTTCAAGTTGACCGACACATAGCCCAAGAGCTGAGGGCATCCTTCGATGGCTTGGGCCAGCTCCTGGTTGCCCTCGCGCGCGTCGTACACAATCGCCAGGGTCGAGGAGAGGATGGAGACATCGATTCCATAGCGCGTCATGTAGGCCAGCATGTCGGGCACGGTCAGTTGCGCCGTAGGATAGTACCACTTGCCGATGTGGGCGTGCGCATCAACGATCATCGCCCACCCCCAGCAGCCGGCGCAGGTTGCCGCCCAGGATGGCGGCGCGCTGCTCGGCGGGCAGCCTGGCCGCGGCGATGCAGCCAAGTGCACTGCCCAGCGACGCGAGCGGCGCACCGGAGCCGAAGACGATCCGCTCGTGGCCCATCGCCTGCACCAGCCTCCCCAGCACCCCCGGCCCATGCAGCAACCGCGTCGAGATGCACAGGCCCGCGCCCTCCTCCAGCGTCGCCAGGAGGTCCGCCATCTGGTAGAAATGCACGCCCAGGATGACCGGAAGCCGGGCGCCGGCCACGGCCCGCGCCACGGCGCTGGGCTGGCCACTGACAAAGAGCACCGCGCCCGCATCCTCGAGCGCACTCAACACCCGACGAAAGGTCGCCAACTCGAAGGTCCAGCCCTGATGCTCGGGGAAGAGGCGCCACAGCCTCACTCCGGCTGCGTTCAGGCGCGCGATCTCGGCACGGTAGCCGGCGAACTTGCGGAGATCGATGGTGCCAACGGGGATCAGGCGCGGATTGTCGCGGCACCAGGCGAGCGTCTCGGCATTGCCTTCGGCGTCGTCGTACAGGATGCCGCGCGCCGAGACGGTGCAGGCCCGGCCCACGCCATGCCGGTCCATCATTGAGAGCAGCCGGCCCACCGAGATGTCGGCTCGTCGCTGCGGCCAAGAGCCCGCCACAGCATCCAGATCGATGATCTCTCCCACGTCACCAAGCAGGTCAATCTGCGCCATGATCACGCCTTCATGCCGGTCAGAGCGATGCCGCGCACGATGTTGCGACGCAAGAGGACAAAGACGACAAGCACCGGCAGGATTGAGAGCATCGAGCCGGCATTGATCGGGCCCAGTTCCACCGTGAAGCGGTACTGGAACATGCCCAGGCCCAGTTCCATGGTCCAGAGCTGGCGGCTGGAGGTGATGATCAGTGGCCAGATGAAAGCGGCCCAGGTCTGCATGAAGGAAAAGATGCCCAGTGCTCCCAGCGCGCCGCGCAGGAGGGGCACCACAATCTGCCAGTAGATGCGCCATTCGGTGGCGCCATCGATGCGGGCCGCATCCAGCAGCTCGTCGGGCAGCGAGGCCATGACGTTCTGTCGCATGAAGAATATGCCGTAGCTCATAATCAGATATGGCGCGACGAGGCCCACGTAGGTATTGACCTGCTTCAGCCTGTTCATCAGGAGATAGAGCGGGATCATATAGGTCTCGAATGGCACCATGGCGGTAGCCAAGACGAGGATGAACAGGAAGCCGCGGCCTGGAAAGTTGTGCTTGCCGAAGACAAAGCCTGCCAGCGACGAGGTGAGCAGGATGCTCAACGTAGACACGGTGGCGAGGAGCACGCTGTTCACGAAGAAGAGGTGGAACGGCGCCGTCTGGAACACGGCCACATAGTTCTCGATGGTCACATGTCGCGGGACGAGCTGCGGCGGCCAGGAGAGCACCTCGCTGGGCGGCTTGAGCGAGGTCGAGAGCATCCAGACGAAGGGCAGCACCATCAAGAGCGAGCCCACGATAAGGATCGCGTGCTGCAGCAGCTTGAGCGCGGCCTCTGGTTTGAGCAGGCGCTCCGAGAACGCTCGTCGTGTTCCCATATCACTTTTCCCTCGCCACACCGAACTGCAAGAGAGTCAGCACCAAGATGATCAGGAAGAGGACAACGGCCTCGGAGGCGGCATAGCCCGTTTTGAAGTAGCGGAAGGCGTTCTCGTAGATGTCGAACACGAGGGTGCGCACGGCGTTGCCCGGCGCGCCCTGCGGCCCGGCGGTCATGATAAAGACTTGGGTGAAGACGTTGTAGGCGTTGATCGTCGAGATGACGAACACGAAGAGCAGGATTGGGCGGAGCAGCGGCATGGTGATGTAGCGAAAGATGCCGAGCCTGCCGGCGCCATCGATGCGGGCCGCTTCAAAGAAGGTCTCTGGGATGTCGCGGATGCCCACCAGCAAGATGACCATGTTGTAGCCGATCACCTTCCACACACTCATGATGATGATGGCCCACATAGCCAGATTGGGGTAGACCAGCCAGGCCAGCGGCTTGACGCCGAACCACGACAAAAAGTAGTTGAGCAGCCCATAGGTGGGGTCGTAGATCCACTTCCACACCACCGAGACCGGCACCATGGGTGTGATGACCGGCAGGAAGAAGAGGGCCTCATAGAGGCCACCGCAGCGCACTTTGCCAGCCAACAACACCGCCAGCGCCAGGGCGATGGCAACACTGAACACCGTCACAAACACGGCAAAGAGAGTCGTGTTGCGCAGCGAGATGAGGAAAAGCCGGTCCTCGAACAGGGCCGCAAAGTTCTCCAGGCCGGCAAAGCTGGCCTGCGGGTTGGCGATCGTCGAGTGATAGAGGCTATACAAAAAGTTCTGCAGAATCGGGATGATCCTCAAGACCAGGTAGATGGCCAGGATGGGGGCCAGCGCCAGGTAGGCAAAGACTCGCTTGCTGAGCTCGTTGCGGTTGATGTGGAAAGCGCGGGCCACGGCGCTGGCGATGCTTTCGGAGAACGATCTGCCCGGCGGCACTGCAAATGCACTCATGCTTTCACCTCACCAGGGGCGTTGGTGGCACCGCTCGCACAGCAGGGTGGGGAGCCTGCCAGGGTTCACAGCCTTCGCAGGGCTCCCCACCGCCCGGCGGACTAGTCGGCGTACAGGTCCGCCTTCTTCAGGATATCATCGGTCTCCTTGGCTGCGTCCTCGATGGCCTTGGCAATGCCCGCCGAGTTGTCGGCCAGGCTCTTGTCGAGGAAGGCGGCCACCAGGCGCTCGGCCAGCTTGGTGCTGATCTCATCGAACGGGGCAATGACCGGGTAGCCATACTCCTGATAGTTGGCATCGGTCATCATAAAGGCTGCGAACTGGGGCTTCTTGCTCGTGACCGGCGTATAGTCCACGTCCTGCCGGCAGGGCAGCCAGCCCACGTTGTCCAGCAGCCAAAGCAGGTGCTCAGGCTTGAGCATGTACATCGCCAGGTCCCAGGCGGCTTCGGGGTTCTTGCACCCTCGGGTGACATACAGGTTCACGGGGTTGGTGATGCGGCCCCAGCGCGCATCCTTGGGCACCGGTGCGGTGTCATACTTGAGGTCCGGAGCCTTCTTGGCGATGTCGCCGATCACCCACGATTCGCGGAAGAACATGGCCGTCTGCTCCAGCTCGAAGGCCTCCGCGTCGTGCTTCAGCGAGTGGCTATCCCAGTTGTCTTTGTACAGGGCGTCGATGTAGTACTTGAGCGCGTTGCGCCCGGCATCGTTGTTATAGCCCGCATGGTACTTGCCGGGGGTCGCCTTCGACTCCTCGACTATGCTGCCGCCCATCGGGTAGAGCACGAACCACCACTTCTCAGCCACGCCGGAACCCTGCCCCGAGAGGCGCAGGCTGTGACCGCTGCGGGTCATGTTGTTGGAGGCATCGAACTTGGCCAGTTTCTTGGCGTATTCGGCCATTTGGGCCATGGTCTCAGGCGGCCCCGAGAGCCCCGCTTCCTTGAACATCTCGGTGTTCCAGTAGAGCACCGTGCGGCCCATGAACAGCGGCAGGCCGTACTTCTTGCCCTTGTACGTGCTGTTGTTGTGCATGAACTCACTGAAGCGGCCCTTCTCCTCCATGTATGCCTTGACGTTGGCCGGCAACTCGGGAATCAGCCCGGCTTCGATGAACTTTTGGTTGGCGTACATGGAGATTTCGATCAGGTCGGCCGCCGTGTCGGAGGGGATGGTCGCTGAGAGCTTTTGCTCGAACTCGCGCAGGGGATGGGTGAGGATCTCGATCTTGACGTTGGGGTGTTCGGCTGTGTAGGCCTGGGCCACATGCTTGTAGAATGGCTCCAGCTCCGGATAGCCGCCCCAGATGGTCAGGGTGATCGGCTGGGCGGCAGGAGCCTTGGGCGTTCCCGCCGGGGCTGGCCCCGCGCAGCCTGCGATGGCCATGGTGGCGACAAGCGCCACAGCCACCAGGCACACAACGACTTGGTCAAGGCGTCTCATCGGGTTTTCCTCCTTTGGCCAATGACAGCGGCTGGCAACGAATCGCGCAACAGCACCCATGCGCGCACGCGCGTGCTGGCGAAAGCCACCACCTCCCTTCCTCAGGCAGAGTAGACGACACCGTGCGATCCATGTTGAGCTCTTGCAGCCAGATGCTTCCAACGCAGAAGCACCCTGCCCTATCGTGCAGCCAGCCTGAGCCGCTACAGATGCCGAATGCGCCCGGCATAGCGGGCGATGTTGGCGCGGTTGGCCTCGTCGCCACCCGGCGAGTTGCCACTCTGCCACACAGGCGGCGCCCAGCCACGTGCCAGGCATTTCTCCATGGCGCGGAGCGAGATCAGATTCAGAGCAAAGGCGTTGGCAAAGGTAGAGACGGGGCCGACCTTTTGCGGCATGCCTTCCATCGTGAGGATGGCGTCGCCTACGGGCACCTTGGTGTCTACCACGATGTCGGCAAGTTCGTAGAGGTTCTGCCGGCTTGGGTGCCGCGCAGGATGATCGCCGGGCAGGCTGTGGGCATGTTCCACCGATGTGACGGCGATTACCGACACGCCGTGCTGGTGAGCGTACAGGGCAGCATCTATGGCACCACAGTTCACGCCATAGGCGTTGACGATAATGAGCACGTCACCCGGTTGCAGACCTTGGCTTTTCAGGATGGCTTGGGCATAGCCTGGCGTGCGCTCGATGGCCGTGGAACGCAGGGCGCCGCCCACCATGGAGTAGCCGCTATCGAGGATGGCATTGACCTGAACGAGCCCGCCAGAGCGGTATATCATCTCTTCGGCACCCATGAAAGAGTGGGCGCCGGGCCCGAGCACGTGGATCAACCGGTCCTGCAGCAGACGCTCAGCCACGGCCTCTGCCGCCCGGTCGATGCTGTCTTCCTCCTCGCTGCGAATACGGGCGAGAAGGGCGAGGATACCCGTAGAGTAGTCGTCAGACAGACTCATCGAGGACCTCACAGGACGGTGCAAAGAGAGAAGGGACTTGTCGGGCGGACTCTTGTAGGAGTTAACTGCATCTAGTATAAGATATGACGCACAATTTGTCAAGCCCCTGCACTCTGCACAATACTGGCCGCAATCGTCGCCGGGGAGCATCAGGCCGAGGCCGTGCGCCACAGGCGCCGCCCCCAATCAATGCCCAACAGATACGCGGAACCGCGCCACACGGCGCAGGGAGGCGCCCTGGAATCGCGACAATGTCTGTGAAGAGTCATTGTACTGCGTTGCCCGGCGCTTGCCGGGCGTGAGGGTTGCCGCCATGCGTCCGCCCCGGCTCGTGCCGCTCCGACGTCCATCCGATACCGAGCCCTCGCCGCCGGTGCCTCGCATCCCGGCAGCAGGTGTGCCCGACCCCGCGGCTGCAGAGCCCGCCATCGCTGCGCTCGCCATCGACCCCATCCTCAAGGCCGACGGGCGCCTGGCGACCGATGTGCTGCGCATGCTGCAGACGATCACGCGCGCCGACGTTACCTTCCTCTGCCTGCTGACGTTGCGCCAGGATGCGGCCGAGCTGCATCTGGCCACGCACGCCTCGCTCAGCGAGGAATGCCTGGCCGCGCTGCTCGCCGAGCTCGCTGCCCAACTGCGCCAGCGCGGCATCGTGCTGACCCCCGAGAGCTTTACCCCCCGTTGGTCGGGCGCCTCGCCAGAGCCCGGCTCACGCTGGTCGATCGAGAGCCTGCAACCTGCGTTGGCCCTGCCGCTGAGCAGCGAGGGGGCGATCCGCGGGTTGGTGGGCTATGCCAGCGCCAGGCCATCGCAGGAGCGGAGGGACCTCTACCCGGCGCTCGAAGCGCTGGCCAACCTGCTCTCGGCCGCGCTGCACAACGCACACCTCGACCAGGCGCAACACCTGGCCGAGAACGAGCTGCTGCTCGAGTTCGGCAGCCAACTGGCCGGCCTGCTCAAAATCGACGAGCTGCAGGAGCTGGTCGTGCGGGCGGCCAAACGCATCAGCTCCTACGCCACGCTGGCGAACATCTGCCTGCTCGATGAGGGGGCACAGCACGGCCACAACGCAGCGCAGGTCGACGGCCTGCGCCCTGAGGAGCGGGGACACTGCGCCTGGCTGCGCGACAAGGCCCTGGCCACCGGCACAGCCGTGTACTATGCCGATATCGAGCCGGTAGCACACGCCGAGGGCCAGCACAACTTCCCCTACCATGCCGTCCTGGCCGCCCCACTGGTCACGGGCCAGCGCACCCTGGGCGCATTGATCATGGCCAGCACCAGGCCCGACGCATTCGGCACCGCCGACCGGCGCATGTGGCTGGCTCTGGCCGGCCAGGTGGCGGTGGCGGTCGAGAACGGGCAGCTCTACGGCGAGCTCAGGCGCCAGCAGCAGCACATGAAGGCCATCATCGACCACATGGCCGACGGCCTGGTCGTGTTGGGCCACGACCGCCGCATCATCTCGCTGAACCCAGCCGCCCAGCACATGCTGGGCCTCGGGGAGGCCGAGGTCGTCGGCTGGTCGCCCGCCGACGGCGTGCGCGACCCCCGCTTCGAGCCATTGGCCCACATCTGCCGGCCAGAGCCGTCGGACAGCGATGCCATCCGGCACCCGGCGCTCCTCGATGCCGAGGAGCACGAGGCGCAGCCCGAGGTTGCCGTCGACAGCCCCGTGCCGCGCGTGCTCAAGGTGCTCTCATCGCCCATCGAGGCGCTCAACGACGGCGAGCGCGGCGAGATCAAGGTGCTGCACGACGTCACGCGCGAGCACGAGCTGGACCAGATGCAGCGCGATTTCGTCTCGACGGTGTCGCACGAGCTGCGCACGCCGCTCTTCTCCATCAAGGGCTTTGTCGAGCTCATCCTCAAAGGCAAGGTGCCCGATGCCGAAGTGCAGCGCGAGTTCCTGACGCGCGTCGCCGAGCAGGCCAACCAGCTCGCGGCCATCGTCGCCGACCTGCTCGATACCTCGCGGCTGGAGGCCGGCCGGCTCGAGCTGAACAAGGCGAGGGTCAGCCTGGCCGAGATCGCCTCGGGCGCGGTGACGCGGCTGGAGAGCGTGGCGCACAACCGCGAGGTCACCCTCGACTTTCAAGCGCAGCCAGGCTTGCCGCAGGTGTTGGGCGACGAGCGCCGGCTGGCCCAGGTGGTGACGAACCTCCTGGGCAATGCCATCAAGTTCTCACCACCACAGAGCAGCATCCAGATCCGCTGTGAGTTCGGTGAGGGCCAAGTCATCGTCCGCGTCATCGACCACGGCGTCGGCATCCCGCCCGAGGCCATGTCGCGGCTCTTCAGCAAGTTCTACCAGGTCGACGCCTCAGCGACCCGCCGCGTCGGCGGGACGGGCCTGGGGCTCTACATCTCGCGGCGCATCGTCGAAGCCCATGGCGGCCACATCCATGTCGAGAGCGAGGTCGGCAAGGGCAGCGTGTTCTCGTTCAGCATCCCCATCGCGAGCAAGGAAGGGTAGGATACCATGGCGAACAAGATCATGGTCGTCGATGACGACCCCAACGCCCTGCGCCTGGTCAGCTATGCGCTGCAGGCCGAGGGCTATGTCGTGGCCATCGCCGCGAGCGGCGCCGAGGCCCTGGCACGCATCGAGGGCGAGCAGCCGGACCTCATCATCCTCGACGTGATGATGCCCGACATGAGTGGCCTGGAAGTATGCCAACGCATCCGCGCCAACCCAGCCAGCGCTCGCCTGCCCATCCTGATCCTGAGCGCACGCGGCCTGGTGGCCGACCGGGTCAGCGGCCTCAAGAGCGGCGCCGACGACTATTTGCCCAAGCCGGCCGATACCAGCGAGCTGATCGCCAGGGTCGAGGCGTTGCTGGGCCGGGCGGCGCACAGCAGGACGGTGCTGGCCCCCGCTCCCCCGCCAAAGGGCCGCGTGCTGGCCCTGTTTGGCGCCAAGGGCGGCGTCGGCACGACGACAGTGGCGGTCAACGTCGCCGCGCTGCTAGCCGAGCAGGGCAAGGCGGTGTGCCTGGTGGAGCTGCGCGCGAGCTGCGGCATCGCCTCAGCGTTGCTCAAGCTGCAGCCGGTGCGAGACCTGGGGGACCTGCTCGCCACGCCCATCGATGAGGTGGACAGGGGCGCCGTGGCCCGCTCGCTGGCGCGCACCGCCAACGGGCTGCGCCTGCTGGCCGCGCCGCGCACCGGCGAACCGCCCTGCGAGCTCTCGGCCCAGCACGTCGAGGCTCTGACCACGGCCTTGCTGCAAGACGCCGATTATGTCCTCTTCGACCTGGCGGCGGGCTGGAGCGCGGCCAACCAGGCAGCCCTGCACCAGGCCCGCTACACCGCGGTGGTCTGTGGCCCCGACGCGATCAGTGCGCCCTGCGCCAAGGCGACCCTGGCGACGATGCAGCACTGGGGCGTCATGGGCGACCTGGTGGGCGTGGTCGTCGTCAACCAGGGCACCAACCCCAACCCCATGCCGCTGCCAGCCCTGACGGCAGCGCTCGGCGCCGGCATCACCGGTGTCATCCCGCCCGCCGGCGACGTGGCCCTGATCGCCGCGCGCGAGGGCATACCGCTGGTGACGATGCAGCCGCAACACGCAGCCGCCATGGCGCTGCGAGAGCTCGCCGGCCGGCTGATGCAGGAACGCATCAGGACGCTGGCCTAGCGGCCTGCCGGAGAGGCCCGCGGGTGGCGACCGGCTTGCATGTTCCGCGCCAGCCCGGTACGAGCCCCTAAAGGGGTTTTGGCGGGTTGGCTGGCGCTGCCGGCTGCCCCTGGCGCGCCAGGGGCAGCCGGCAGCGCCAGCCAACCCGCCAAAACCCCTGGCCCAGAGCCGAGTGAGGGTCTGCGGAGACCTGTCAGGTTTCCCCGCCAGGCAGGCGGTAGATCTGCAGGCCGGCGCCGGCGAGGGCCACCGGGAGCTGGCGCACGGTGTCGCGATCGTACCCTCTGACCTCCTCGGTCAGCTCGCTCCAGGGCACCAGGTGGGGGCTGGTCTTCTTCACCAGGTCCTTTGGGCCGGGGGCATACGTCCACCCAAGCGAGCGCATGTCTCTCTCCCAGCGCTCGTGCTCCATCTCTGCCAGCTTTTCGACCTCCTCGGGCGTGAAGGCAAAGGCTTCGGCCGCGTCCCAGTCGACCAAGGGCTCGACGCTGCAGCGCACCGCGTCGAGCTTGGCGCCGATGTGGTCGGCCTGCAGCCGGTTCGACTCCTTCAGGTCCGCCTCGAGCATGGCCCACGGCTTCATCGACGGGTTGCTTGCGGGCGTGTGGCCCCGGGCGGCCTGGCTGCGCACGTAGGCATCGTGGATGGCGCGGGCGATGACCTCGCAGGTGCCGTCGAGGATCGTCTCGGGCCGGCAGGCCTGGTCGAGGATGCTGAACGCCACCAGGCCGGCGCGCCCCGCTTGCTGGCCCTCCAGGCCGTGCAGCAGCGTCGTCAGCCCGCGGTCCTCGCGAATGCGCACGCGGATGGGCACGGGGTGCTCGCGCAGGCGCCGCTGCAGGTCCAGCGCCACCGTCAGGTTGAGCGCGTCGTCGTCGAGGCAGACGTACACGTCCGTCACCAGGCAGCCGCCGGCGCCGCCGAAGAGCAGGCGCTGCCGGTAGAACTCGGGCCCGCAGACGTCCATCTCCAGCGGGGTCAGCTCGCAGATGCCGGCCAGCCAGGGGTAGCGCGCCTCGAGCAGCGCCACCTGGCGGCGGGCCTGGCGGTCGATGGCCGTGACACGTAGTGGCGGCGCCCCAGGACCGAAGCGGGCGCGCCGGTCGCTGGCCGCGCGCGCCACCACGCTCTGCCCCAGCCAGCCCAGGCCGACGATGAGGATGTGCGGCGGCGCCTGCGGGTCGGCACTGCCGGCCGGGTGCGCGTCGAGCAGCGCCCGCGCGGCGCCGTCGAGGATGTTAAAGAACTCGAGCCGGTAGCCGCCGCCGGCCTGCAGCGTCACCTGGCACACGCGCAGGCGCGCATAGAGCTGCGCGTCGTAGACGTGCACGTACGCGGCCAGTGGCTCTCCCCTACGCCCGCAGGCGACCTCGCGCGCGGCCACTGCCACTTCGGCGTTGGCATCGTCGGCGCCACAGACCGAAAACAGGTAGCGCGCCTTGTGGGCACGCGCCCGGCGCAACAGCCGTGGATCGGTGGCATCGCCGGTCAGCACGGTGAGGCCCAGTTGGTGGCAGGCCACGGCGCGCGGGTTGTCGGGCCGGGGGTCGATCACCACCACCCGGAACCCCTCCGTGTGCAGCGCCTGCGCCAGCAGCCAGCCCTTGCGCCCCAGACCGCAGATGACCACGTGGCCGCGCGCGAACCAGAGCCGCAGCAGCCCCATCTGCGCCGAAAAGATCGCCGCCAAGGCCTGGCAGGCCGTGTAGCCGGCCACCCCCGGCGCCAGGAAGCGGGCGATGTTGAGCTGCCAGCTCACCGGCTCGCCGATCGCCCCCGACTGCAGGACGAAGAGCTGCAGCGAAAGGTAGAGCAGGCCCCAGATGGTGCCGCCCTCACCACCGGGCAAGGGTTGCAGGGCAAAGCCCCAGCAGCCCAGCCCCACCGCAAGCAGACCCAGCGCCCCGACCACCGGCCACTCCAGGTCGCGCCACAGATGGCGCAGCCGGCTGCGCCGGGGCTCGGGGGGCTCGCTGCGCTGCGGCGGGCAGGGTATCGACGATGTTGCCGACATTGTGACTCCTTCTCTGGCAGCCCGTCGGAGAGCCAACGCACCTGCGTCGGCATTCTGGCAATGGCCGGGTGCCGGCTTCGCTCTCACCCGGGCTGGTGCGTAGCGCAAGAGCCGGTTACCAGCGTGGGGTGTCTCCGAGGCTCCGTGTGATAGGCCCCAAGGATCAGGCTGGCGTTCTGGCCGCCAAAGCCCATGGCGTTGACCAGCGCCGTGCGCACGCGGGCAGGCCGCGGCCGGGCGAGCACGTGGTCGAGGTCGCAGGCCGGGTCGGGCGTTTCGAGGTTCGCCGTCGGCGGCAGCAGGCCCTCGCGCATGGCCTGGATGGCCGCCACTGCCGAGAGCGCCCCGGCGGCGCCCAGCGTGTGGCCGAGGGCGCCCTTGTTGGCGCCCACCGGGATCTGGTGGGCGCGCGCGCCGAACAGGGTGTGGATGGCGTGGGCCTCGACCACATCGTTGAGCGGCGTGCCGGTGCCGTGGGCGACGACATACTCGACCGCGGCCGGGTCGAGGCCGGCATCGCGCAGCGCCATGGCCATCGCCCGCATCACGCCGGCGCCTTGGGGTTCGGGCGCGGTCATGTGAAAGGCATCCTGCGACGCGCCGTAGCCCAAGACGGCCGCCAGCGGCTCGGCGCCGCGCCGCGCAGCGCGCCCTGCCGTCTCGAGCACGAGCACCGCGGCCCCTTCGCCCAGCACCGTGCCGTCGCGTGCGGCGTCGAACGGCCGGCAGGCGTGCGCCGGGTCGTCGTTCCGCGCCGAGAGCGCGCCCAGCCGGGTAAAGCCGGCGAGGGTCAGCGGCGTGACGGGCGCATCGGCGCCGCCGGCGAGCATCACATCCACCTCGCCGCGCTGCAGCCAGCCGAGCGCCGTGCCCAGCGCCACCAGGCCCGAGGCGCAGGCGGCGGCGGGCGCCTCGGCAGGCCCGGCCAGGCCCAGGTGCACGGCCAGGTGGCAGGCCGCCGCGTTGACGATCACCATCGGCAGCAGCACCGGGTTCACGCGGTGCACGCCGTGGCGCGCCAGGTTGAGCGCCTGCTCTTCGGTGGCGCCGATGCCGCCCACAGCGCTGCCGATGGCCACACCGGCGCGCGTGCGGTCCTCAACAGCCAGGTCGAGCCGCGCCTGGCTCAGCGCCTCGAGCGCCGCCGCCGTGGCCAACTGGGTGAAGCGGCAGGCACGCCGCGCCTCGCGCCGCCCCAGGAACTCGAGCGCCTCAAAGCCCGGCACGGCCGCCGCGATGCGCACCGCAAAGCCCGTCGTGTCAAAGGTCGCAATCGGCGCCACGCCCGAGCGCCCGGCGAGCAGGCCCTGCCACGTCTCGCCCAGCGAGAGGCCCAGTGCCGAGACCGCGCCCATCCCGGTGACGACAACCTGTTCGCCCACTTGGCCCCTCCTTCCCTTGACAGCGCCACGGCCGCACGCTAGAATCATACTATAGCTATGTACTTTTTGCAATAGAGACAGGGAGCTGCAGCATGATCAAGGTCCTTGTCGACAGCGCCTCCAGCATCACCCCCCCGGTCGCCGCCACGCTCGGCCTGCACCTCATCCCGATCAAGGTCACCTTTGGCAGCGAGTCGTTCCTCGACGGGGTCGACCTCGATGCGCCCGAGTTCTACCGCCGGCTGAACTCGGGCGAGCCGCTGCCGGTGACCTCACAGCCCTCGCCGGGCGATTTCTACCAGGTCTTCCGGCGGCTGACCGACGACGGCAGCGAGCTGGTGTGCGTGCTGATGTCGCACCAGATGAGCGGCATCCTGCTCTCGGCGCAGACGGCGCGCGAGATGCTGCCCGGGCGCGCCATCCACGTCTTTGACACGCTGAACGCCTCCACTGGCGAGGCGCTGCTGGCGATGGCGGCCGTTGCGCTGGCGGCGGCGGGCCGGCAGGCAAGCGAGATCCTGGCGCGGCTGGAGGAGCTGCGCGGCCAGGTGCGCAACTATTTCGTGGTCGATACCCTCGAGTTCCTGCACCGCGGCGGGCGCATCGGCGGCGCCAGCGCGCTCTTGGGCACGGCGCTCAGGATCAAGCCCCTGCTCCAGGTGGCCAACGGGCGGCTGGAGCCACTCGACAAGGTGCGCACGCGGCCCAAGGCGCTGGCGCGGCTGCTCGACCTGATGGAGGCGCAGACCGGCCGCGAGGCGCCGGTGTGGTGCGCGGTGGGCCACGGCAATTGCCTCAGCGACGCCCTCGAGGTCGAAGAGGCGGTGCGCAGCCGCTTCAACTGGCGGCGTACGATCGTGCTCGACGTCGGCCCGACGATCAGCACGCACTCGGGGCCGGGCGTGCTGACGGTGGCGATGATGCGTGATGCGTAATGCGTAAAACGTGAGGCGTGTTGCGTGTTGCGTGAGGGGTGGCGTGGGTTCGTTCTTGAGGACGCCGGGGCGATGGCTGAGCAGGCTGCCAGCGGCGGCTGTGATGGGCACGAGTGTCAGAGGGGTTCTGGTGTGTTGGGCGCCTTGTCCTGCGCCAGGTAGCTTTTGAGCAGCGCGTTGAAGAGCTTGCCGTGGTTGGGCACCTTGAGGTGCAGCAGCTCGTGCACGATGGCCTCTGCGCGCAGGCCGGCCGGCTGGGCCATGAGCTCGACGTTGAACGTCAGGTTGCCCCGTGACGAACAGCTCGCCCACTTGCGCTTCATGGGCCGGATGCGCACGCTGTTCGGCGTCACGCCGATGCGCTTGGCCCAGGCCGCCACCTCGTTGCGCAGGACCTCCATGGGCACGGTGTCCTCGAGCGGCGCCCACTCTGCTGCAGCGTCGTCGTTCACGATATGGCCCTCCTGAGCACGGTCAGGATGCGGTTGACGACATCCGTCGCCTTGCCGCCGGCCGAGGTGGGCGTGAGCGCTTTGTAGAGCGCCAGGCGTACGGCCCGCTCCTGCGCGTCGCTGCGCGCCCAGTGGGGATGCTGCGCGAACGCCGGCTCGACGGTGCGCGCCACCTGCTCGGCCTCGGCGACCTCCTCGTTCTTGAGCAGCCAGTAGACGCCAAACCCCTCGCGCGAGAGGTCGCTCTGCTCGCGCTGCTGCACCGCCTCGCGGTACTCGCGCACGAGCTGCTCCAACTGCCGCAGCGCCTCCTGCGCCGAGACGAGTCGCTCTTCGAAGGCCCTGGCGATGGCCTCGGCGCGCTCGCCGATGGGGATGAGGTGCGGCGCCTGGCCGCCCTCCTGCCCCACCAGGGCGCCCAGCGCCTTGACCAGGTTGAAGACCTTGACCGTGTCGGCGGTCTCTTCGTCGGCCAGCTTTTGCAGCACCTGGCCGTCGATGCGATGGAGCTTTTTGGGGTCGACGATGGCCGGCGTGGCCGTGTGCGCCTGGACGAGGCCGGCCGTCTTGCGCAGGAACTCGCGGTCGACGAGCACGTGCCGCTCGAACGCCGAGCGCACCAGCCCGTACATCTGCGACAGGTTCAAATAGTCATCGAGGTAGGGGCGCAGGAAGGGATCGGGCGAGAGGATTTCGTAGGCATCCTCCAGCTCGCCAAAGAAGGCATAGAAGGCGCTGCGGCGCGCCTCGTCGCGGAAATGCTCGAGCACCGCCTCGGCGGCCTTGTCGCCACGCCGGCCGGCCCAGATGCTCAGGTACTGGCTGCGACCCAGGGCCATCAGCTCGGCAAAGCGCACCTGCAGCACGTCGAGCCCCTGCACGACGCCCTCGACGTCCTTGGAGTCGAAGGCCAGCGCCTTCTTCAGGTTGCCAAAGATGCCGACGAAATCGTAGATCAGCCCGGCGGCCTTGCGGCGGCCCTCGCCGTCCTCATAGGGCCGGTTGACGCGGGCGATGGCCTGCAGCAGCACGTGGTCGCGCATCGGCTTGTCGAGGTACAGGCAGTAGAGGATGGGCGCGTCAAAGCCGGTGAGCAGCTTGTCGGTGACGATGAGGATGCGGGGCTGCTGCTCGGCCTTGAGAAAGCGCCGGCGCACCTCCTTCTCCTGGTCCTCGCTCAGGTGATACTGGGCCAGCAGCGCCGAGTCGTTGTGCGCCGCGCTGTAGACGACGGCCGAGTACTCGGGCGGCAGGTAGCGGTCAAGCGCTTGCTTGTAGAGCGCGCAGGCCTCGCGATCCACCGCCACCAGGAAGGCCTTGTAGCCCATAGGCTCGACGTTGGCGCGATAGTGGGCGGCCACGTGCTGGGCCACGCACGCGATGCGCTCGCGGTTCTTGAGCATGTTGGTCAGGGTCACCGCGCGGTCGAGGACCTTATCCAGCAGCTCGGGGTCGCTCACGCCCTCGAGCTCGGCCAGGTCGAGGAACTCGCGGTTGAGGGTGTCGCGGTCCACCAGGAGGTCGTTGCGCGCCAGGGCATAGTGCAGCGGCACGGTGGTGCCGTCGCGCACCGACTCGGCGATGGCGTACTTGTCGAGGTAGCCGGGCTCGTCGTCGCGGCCAAAGACCTTGAACGTCCCCTGGCCGTGGGCGGTGCGGTCGATGGGCGTGCCGGTAAAGCCGATGTAGGTGGCGTTGGGCAGGGCGCCCATGAGATAGTTGCCCAGGTCGCCATTGGTGGTGCGATGCGCCTCGTCGACGAGGACGTAGATGGTGCGGCGCTCGTTGATGCCGGCCGGCATGCCGTCGAACTTGTGGATCAGCGAGACGATGAGGCCGCGCCGGTCGCCGGCGAGCAGGGCCTGCAGGTGGCGCTTGCTCTGGGCCAGCTCCACGTGGCCAAAGCCGGTGGCCTCGAGGTTGGCGAAGAGCTGCGCCTCCAGCTCGTTGCGGTCGACGAGCATGAGCACGGTGGGGTTCTGCAAGTGCGGGTCCTCGATGAGGCGCTTGGCCACAGTGATCATGGTGTAGGTCTTGCCCGAGCCCTGGGTGTGCCAGATCAGGGCGCGGCGCTTCTGGGGGTCGCGGGCGCGGGCCAGGCTGCGCTCCACGGCGCGCATCTGGTGCGGGCGCAGCACGACCTTGGCGAGCTCGTCGTCTTTGCGCGTAAAGAGGATGAACTGGGTCAGCAGACGCAGCACGCGGCTGGGCGCGAGAAAGTGCTTGACCAGGGTCTCATAATCGCCGGCCTGCTCGGCGCGCCAGCTAAAGAGGTACTTGCCCGAGAGCACCCAGGTGGCGCCGTAGCGGAAATCGACCAGGTTGGTCAGGGTGTGCAGTTGCAGCAGCGCCAGCAGCTCGGGCGCCTCGCGGTGGTAGCGGCGCACCTGGTCGAGCGCCTCAGCGATGGCCCCCTGCTTGTGGGCCGCCTTGGCTTCGAGGATGATCACCGGCACGCCGTTGACGAAAAAGACGACATCGGCGCGGATGCGATGGGTGCCGTTGTCGAAGGTCAGCTCCTGGGTGACGTGGCAGGCGTTGGCGGCCGGGTGGGCGGCGTCGAGCAGGCGGACGTTGCGCTCGCGCTTTTCCTCGGGCACGTAGACGGTGCGCAGGCCGCGCAGGTACTGCCAGGCCTGCTCGTTGCCCTCGATGGTGGGCGACACCTTGGCCAGGCGCGCGGCGACGTCCTCGGCGCGGGGCAGGTCGATGACGCCGGGGTTGAGCGCCTGCAGCCGCTGCACAAAGACATCGTGCAGCAGCAGGCCGCCCTCGCCGTGCCGCAGTGCGGCGGCGTCGTAGGGCGCGAGGACCGTCCAGCCGGCCTCTGCGGCGTATTTGACGAGCGGACCCTGGACGGTGCCGCCTTCAGTAAGCTTGGGCATGCTGTTCCTCCAAGATGGGGGGAGTCCTCCACGGCTTGCGATAGGCGCCGCGGGTGGGAGGTACCCCCCACCGTCCCCCCAACGTGGGGGGATAGGCTGGTTGGCGGCGAGAGACCCCCCACCGTCCCCCCAATGTGGGGGGATGGGCTGTCGCCGGCAGCAGAGACCCCCCACCGTCCCCCCAACGTGGGGGGATAGGCTGGTTGGCGCCGCTGAGCAGCGAGTCTTCCCTGCCCCGCATGGTGCCGAACGGCGGCCGGCTCCTTCATGGTGGTGTGCCCTCCTGCATCGGCAGGCGTGCGAAATCAACGCCGCGTCTCGGCCGCTGCGACCACCTATCCCCACCACGTTGGGGGGCGGGTGGCGAGGGTCACGCGCAGCCGGCCCGTCATCAACTGCTGCAGCAGCGAGCGAAAGAGCGCGTCGAGCGCCGCGCGCTGCTTCTCCTCGGCCTCGATCTTGTGGTCCACGGCAGCCAGGATGTCGCGCACCCTCTCTTGCTCTCCCAGCGGAGGAACAGGCGTAGGCCAAGGGGCAAGAAACCGGATGTTGATGTTCTTCTGAGTGCCTCGCGGCGCCAGCCTGTCCATCTCTGCCTGCTGCGTCATCAGGTAGTAGTTCAGGAACTCGTTGAGAATCCCGTCGTACGGCGTGATGCCTATGAGGCTATCAGGGAAAGCGCTGTCGAACTCCAGGATGCCTGTATAGCCAATGTTGGCGGCGATGGTTATTACGACGGTCCGCTTGGGGAAAACCCTGCTGACGCTCAGCCCCATGCTATTCAACGTCTGAGTGTATCTGGCGATCCTGCCACCAGAGGCAGTGACGTCCCCGGTCTGGATGAACGGGACGGTGCCGCCATAGTAGGCCGGATCATTCCTGGGACGGTGGGCAAACCTGCCACGCTCGATCTTGGCCACAGTGCCAAGCCTGCTGACGGCCCAGTGCTCCGGAACCGGCCCAATCTCGGTCTCCTTGAGCGCCACCCGCTCCGCCTCCGCTGGCGGCACCGGCCCGTATGTGAAAAGGTGGCGCATCAGGCTGCGCTTCAGCTCGCGTGCCGCCGCGACCACCGCCTCGGCCGCCTCCCTGGCCCGCTGCACAGTGCTCAGTACATGGGCGATGGCACGCTGCTCCTGAACAGAGGGCACAGGAACGAGTGTCTCTAGGAGCCCTTGTGTGTCCACCCGCTGACGGCTCGGGGTCGAACCGCTCACCAACTGCTCTGCTGCATGCAGCACATAGTTGGTCTGGCACAAGAAGTATAGGAACTCGGACGTGACGACTCCGGGCAAAGGTCGCAGGGGAATGAACTCGGTAGAGGCGATCTTCCGCTCCGTAGATACTGACGCCACGAGCCAGACCTTCGGAACCCGAGGGTTTAGCTTTCCGAACAAGACCATGCCGTTATGCACGATCAGCTTCTGGCTGCGTATGGCTCGGCCGCTCTCCGAAACTGGCTGGCCTGACGACTGAAACGCGGGAATGCTGAAGTAGTCAAAGACCTCATCGGGAGAGTCTCGTGGATCTGTTGTGGACCTAGTTGCTTCCGCTGCGTCGCCAAGTCTTGTTGCAGTCCACCCCTCCGGCAAGGAGGTTAGCCAGTCTGGCCTCCCTGCGGCAGCCTGATGCGTACAGATGTCCTCCGCTCGCGTTGCCAGTCCGCGTCTCATCGGCCTAGTCTCCGAGCCCTAGTGACTTCAGGACTGCCCCCAGTCCACGGTCCGCGAGACTGCGCTCCTCCTCGGCTTGCTGCAGAAGTACGACGGCTTCCTCCAGTGGCAACACCTCATCTTCGCCGTTGCTGGTCACGTACCGGCTCGGACTGAGGTTGTAGTCATTGCGCCCCGCCTCACCCTGGCCAATCACCGCGCTCAGCCCCTCCTCGGCGCGCCAGTCGCGGTAGAGCGCATGGACCTGCCCGATATGCTCGTCGGCCAAAAAGTTCTTCGGCCGGCCCTTCTCGAACAGCCTGGAGGCGTTGATGAGCAAGATCTCGCCCGCATGCTGCTTGGCCCTGTTGAGCACCATGATAATCGCCGGCGCGGTAGTGTTGTAGAAGAGGTTCTCGGGCAAGAGGATCACGCACTCGACGAGCCCCGCCTCGACAAAGGCCCGGCGGATGTCGCGCTCCTTGTTCGCGCCCTGGTTCCCCGAGCCGCGGCTGGCCGCGCCCGTGTCGAGCACTACCGCCAGGCGGCCGCCATCGGCCAGCGACGCCACCATGTGCTGCAGCCAGCCCCAGTCGGCGCTCGACGAGGGCGGCACGCCGTAGCGGAAGCGCTCGTAGGCGTCGTGTTCGTAGGTGGCCGCGGCGAACTTTTGGTTCCACATGGGGTTGGCGGTGACCAGGTCGAAGGCGCGCAGGCCACCGCCGTCGCCGGTGAACGCCGGGCGGTGCATGGTGTCGCCGGGGCTGATGGTGGCCTCCATGCCGTGCAGCACGGCGTTCATGCGGGCGATAGCAAAGGTGGAGGCGTTGATCTCCTGGCCGTAGAGGTGCAGCGGCTCGTGCCTGGCGGGCAGCAGGCGGCGGCCGTTGGCCTGCTCGCCGTGGGTCTCGACCAGGCGCAGGGCGCACTTGATGAGCAGCCCGCCCGAGCCGCAGCAGGGGTCGTACACGTTCATGCCCGGCTGCGGGTCGAGGATGCGGGCCATGAGGAGGCCCACCTCGCGCGGGGTGTAGAACTCGCCGGCGCTCTGGCCCTGGCCTTCGGCGAACTTGCGCAGCAGGTACTCGTAGGCGCGGCCGAGGAGGTCGGGCTCCACGTCGCCCAGCCCCAGGCGATGGCGGCCGAGGATCTGCACCAGTTGCGCCAGGCGGCCGTCGTCGACGATGCGCTGGCCGGCGGCGGTCTGGTTGAAATCGAGGGTATCGAGCACGCCGTGCAGCGTATCGGCGTTCTCGCGCCCCACCGCCCGCGCGGCGTCGGTCAGGTACTCGCCGAGGCCGGTGGTGCGCGCCTGGATGGCCGCCCAGCGTGCCTGCGGCGGCAGGTAAAAGCGCACCAGTCTCTTGTCCTGCGCCACCAGCCCGGCCGCCGCCTCGCGCCCGCCGAGCTCCGCGGCCAGGTGGCCCAGCTCGTCGTCAAAAACGTCGGAAAGCCGCTTGAGGAAGATGAGCGGCAGGATATAGTCCTTGAACTTGGGCGCATCCAGCGGCCCGCGGATGACGCAGGCCGCCTCCCAGAGCCAGTTCTCGAGCGTCGAGATGTCGAGCGCCTTGTCGGTGGCCATCGAGCGATCGCCTCCAGTGCGTGTGTCTGTGGCTGCATAATGGATCAAATGGCGATTGGCTGCATGTGCCACATCTTACACTAGTGCGGGCAGGATGGCAAGCGCCGGCCGGCGTCGGGGCTACATGCTTGTAGTACCGAAGAGCGGTGCTGTGGCAGGCGCGCCGTGCCTCGCGGGCACTGGACGCCTGCCACAGCACCGCTCTTCGGTACTACGAACGAGGGTCGCCGGCGCTTGGAGGAGAAACCCGCCGGGCGGGCGAGAGGCGGCTGCGCTCAAGATCCGCGACGTCTGGAACACGGAGGCTCTGGAACACGAAGGCTCTGGAGCACGAAGGGCGCGAAGGGGCGCGAAGGACGCGAAGGACGCGAAGGGGGGTTGCCGCTGGGCGCGGGGGTTGCTGCGAGAGGCGACTCCCCTTTGGGTTTTCGCGCCCTTGGCGATGCAAACCGTTCGCGATCCAGACTCTCACGACCACTTGCTGCGCGTGCCGCGGATCATCTCCAGCGCCTCGGAGGCCACGCGGCGCACGTCGCTGTCGTGGTCGCGCGTGGCGGCAGTGAGCCCGGCCTCGGCGCGGCTGTCGCGCAGCTCGCCCAGGGCCATGGCGGCGGCAAAGCGCACGATGGTGTCGTAGCTGCGCAGGGCGGCGACGAGCGGCTCGACCGCGGGCGCGCCGATGTTGACCAGCGAACGGGCGGCGATAGCGCCGACGACGGGGTGGCCGCTCAAGACCCCAATCAGGGGGGCGATGGCGCGCGCGTCGCGCAGAAAGCCCAGCCCCGCGGCCGCGGTCGCGCGCACCAGGGCGTCATTGTCGGAGAGCGCGCCGATGAGCAGATCGACGGCGCGGCGGTCACCGCTGTTAGTGAGGGCTTCGATCGCTGCCTGGCGCTCGACGACGTGCTGGGAGTGCCGCAGGATGTCGGCCACGGCATCGACCTTACGCTGCCGGCCGAGGAGCTTGACACGATAGCGCCTGATCTTGGCGATGCACATTGCCCATCCTCCTTGCTCCAACTGGAGCGGGACTTGCGCCTGAAACCCCCTGCCGTTCGCCCCGCGAGGGGGAGTAGGTTGGGCGCGCCGATGGCGGTGGCGGCGTGTCGGGTGCGGCGGCATAGCCCAGATGTACGAGGCCGCTACTCTGGGAGGGTGTGGCTTCGATGTAAGTTGCACTTATTATACATCTTGTGGCCTGTGGGGTCAAGGACGAGGCGGGGCCTGCCCGCGCGCCAGGACCATCAGCGCCATGTCGTCGCCCTGGGGCGCGCCGTGGGTGAACTCGGACGGCGTTGAGGATGGCAGCGCGGAGGGCGGAGTCGGCGCCGCCCAGGCCGTGCCACACGGTGGCGATGAGGCAGTCGAGCTCAAAAGGCTCGCGGCTCGCGCGCTCGGCTTCGGTGATGCCGCCGGTGTAGAGCACCAGGGCGTCGCCGGGCGCCACGTCGATGCGGCGCGCCTCGCAGGCGACCCTCCCATGGCGCCGAACCGCAGGCCAGTGTTGCGGAGCTGCGCGTCGCCCGGCCAGGCGGACGGCAGCAGCACCGGCGGGTTGTGGCCGGCATTGGCGCAGACCAGCGTGCCCGAGGCGGTGTCGAAGATGCCGAGAAAGGCGGTGACGAACTGGCCCGCACCTGTGAACCTCGGGGGCCCGGCGTGTTCAGCGACGCCAAAAGCAAGGATTCCGATACCTGGCCTCTATGGTGTTGTCACCATGGCGTGTTAGAATATCGTGAAGGCTGCGATCAGGCAGCTTGTCGCTGGGTGCAGTTACATGCCGCCACTGCATCCGGCGTTGTGCGACGTGCATTGTCGTGCACGTCACATCACGTCGGAGGTGGCGGCAATGGCTCAAGTTGCCTCTGTTTCGGTAACCCTGCGCCCCGCGCGCAGGGCAACGCGGTTGCCCCCCCGCAGATGCCCCAACCCCGCGAGGCCCACGGTCAGCGTGGTTATCCCCGCGCTCAACGAGGCCGATAACCTGCGCCACGTGCTCCCCTTGATTCCCGACGACATCGACGAGGTGCTCCTTGTCGACGGGCATTCGACCGACAGCACCGTGCTGGCAGCGTGCGAGCTGCGTCCGGATATCCGCATCGTGCTCCAGCAGGGGCGCGGCAAAGGGGCCGCGCTGCGCAGCGGCTTTGCGGCGGCGCGCGGCGACATTGTGGTCATGCTCGATGCCGACGGCTCGATGCACCCCGGCGAAATCCCCGCCTTTGTGGGCGCCCTGCTGGCCGGCGCCGATATGGCCAAAGGCTCGCGCTTTCTGCAGGGCGGCGGCACGGCCGACATGCCTGCCCTGCGCCGCGCCGGCAACTGGGGCCTGCTCACACTGGTGCGCCTCCTCTTCGGCAGCCGCTACTCGGACCTGTGCTACGGCTACAATGCCTTCTGGCGGCGCGTGCTGCCCCGGCTCGAGCTCGACGGCGACGGCTTTGAGATCGAGACCATGATGAACATCCGCGCGCTGCGGGCGGGGCTGAGGGTGGTCGAAGTGCCGAGCTTTGAGGCCAGGCGCATCTACGGCAAAGGGCGGCTCCGCACCTTCCCCGATGGCTGGCGCGTGCTGAAGACCATCCTGCGCGAGTTGCAGGACAGCCGCAGGGCTGCGGCGAGGCGGCGCAGCCCAAGCGCGCTGTGGCTGCGCAAGGCCAAGATGGGCTCCGCGGCCCACGAGGGTTAGCCGGTGCCTGCCATCTCGGCCATCGTCTGCACCTACACCGAAGCGCGCTGGGACGACCTGCTCGCAGCGGTCGCATCGCTCGGCCGGCAGACCCTGCCCCCCTGCGAGATCATCGTCGTGGTCGACCACAACAGCGCCCTGCTCGCGCGCGTGCGGGCAGAGCTGGGCGATGTGGCCGCGCGGCCGAACGTGGAAGCGCGCGGGCTGGCGGGCGCGCGCAACAGCGGCGTGCGGGTGGCGCAGGGCGATATCGTCGCCTTTCTCGACGACGACGCCATCGCCGCGCCCGATTGGCTGGCGCGCCTGGCCGCGGCCTATGATGACGAGCGGGTCGCCGGCGCGGGCGGGGCCGTCGAACCGCTCTGGGAGGACGGGCGTCCGGCCTGGCTGCCCGAAGAGTTCGACTGGGTGCTCGGCTGCAGCTATCGCGGGCTGCCACAGCGCGCGGCGGCGGTGCGCAACCTGTTCGGCGGCGCCATGTCGCTGCGGCGCGAGGCGTTCGAGGCGGCCGGCGGGTTCAGGCACCGGCTGGGCCGGGTCGGCAGCGGCGCCGCAGGGTGCGAGGAGACCGAGCTCTGCGTCCGCATCCAGCAGCGCCGGCCCGGGTGCGTGTTCCTCTTCCAGCCCAGCGCGCGCATCTACCATCGCGTACCAGCCGCGCGCGCACGCTGGGCGTACTTTCGCGCGCGCACCTACGGCGAGGGCCTGTCGAAGGCCCAGGTGACGGCCGCGGTCGGCGCCAACGACGGGCTGTCGGTCGAGTGGCAATACGTCCTGCGCACCCTGCCCCGCGGCGTGGCGCGCGGCCTGGCCGGAGCCCTGCGGGGCGAGGGGCCGGCCGGCGTGGCCCGCGCCGCGGCCATCGTGGCCGGGTTGGCCCTGACGGTGGCCGGCTACACGGTGGGCACGGGGAGGAGGTTACTGTGGAACGCAAGGGTTTGAGCGCGCGCAGCCGCACTGCGGCCATTGAGGCGGCCTTCAGCCCGACGCGGGTGCTGGAGATCGAGCTGAGCGAGCCGCTGCAGGCGCTGCCTGCGGGCGAGGCGTCGAACGGGCGCCGCTACGGGCAGGCACTGGCGCTGGTGCGGCTGCACACGCAGCCTGTGGGCTGCGTCACGCTGCCGCTCGACGATGCGGGCCTGGGCACAGAGGCGCTGGCGGAGGCTATCTGGCGGCAGCTCGGCGCCGAGATCAACGCGCACCTGGCAGGCGATGGGTGGCCCCCTGTGCAGGCGCTGGGCACGGGCGGGCTGCCCGCGGGCGACACCCCCTGCCTCGCCCGGCGCAGGGCGCTGCTGAGCGCGGCGCCGCCGGCCAGCATCATTGTCGCCACCCGCGATCGGCCCGAGAGCCTGCCGCGCAGTCTCGACTCGCTCTTGGCGCTCGAGTATCCCGATTACGAGATCATCGTCGTCGACAATGCGCCGCGCAGCGCGGCCACTGCCGAGCTCATCAGAGAGCGCTATGGCGGCTGCACACGGCTGCGTTACCTGCGCGAAGACAGCCGGGGATCGTCGGCGGCGATCAACCGCGGGCTCTTGGCGGCGCGTGGCAGCATCGCGGCCATCACCGACGACGATGTGATCGTAGACCAGCACTGGCTGGCCGGCCTTGCAGGCGGCTTTTGCGATGAACGCGTGGGCTGCGTCACCGGGCTTATCCTCCCCGGCGAGCTCGAGACCCCGGCCCAGGACTGGGCACAGCGCTGCGGCCTCGCCAAGCGCCTGGCCCCGCGCGTGTACGATCTCGACGAGCTCCGGTCCGACGACCCGCTCTATCCCTTTGCCGTCGGGACCTTGGGCGCGGGGGCCAACATGGCGTTCCGCACCGAGGCCCTCGCCGCCATGGGCGGCTTTGATCCGGCGTTGGGCGCGGGCTGCGCCGCCCGCGGTGGTCTTGAGCTGGCTGCCTTCCTCAGCGTGCTGGCACGGGGCTATCGCCTGGTCTACGAGCCGGCCGCGCTGCTCTACCACTACTATCCCCGCGACTGGAGCTTCCTGCGCCGCCAGGCCTGGGGCTACGGCGTGGGGCTCGCGGCGGCGCTGACGGGCGCCTTGCTGGCCAACCCGGCGCTGATCCCAAGCTTTGTCGCCAGGGTGCCGCGCGGCCTGGCGTACGCCCTCAGCCCGCACTCGGCCAAGAATGCCAAAAAGCCGGCCGGCTACCCGCGCGCGCTTAGCCTCGTCGAATACCTGGGCATGCTGCTGGGGCCGCTGGCCTACGCATACAGTCGCCGGCAGACGCGCACGGCGCCGCGGCTGCGACAGCGCCAGGCCGTGCTCGTGCCCGCCGTTGCCGGAAAGGAGGTGCCATGAGCATCCCGATCCTGCTCTACCACAGCATCGCCGACAGCGTCGACCCGCGCTTCGGGCCCTGGGCATTGCCGCTGCGGACCTTTGCCGAGCACATGCAGATGCTGCACGACGAGGGCTACAGCGCGCTCACCGTTACGCAACTCGCGCAGGCCATCGCCGGCCGCGGCGCCCTGCCTGCGCGCCCGGTGGTGATCACGTTCGACGACGGCTTTGCCGATTTCCTGGCCGCGGTGCCCGTGCTGCAGCGCTTCGGCTTTGCCGCGACGCTGTACGTGACGACGGCCTTCGTCGGCGGCACCAGCCGCTTCCTGGCGCGCCGCGGCGAAGGCGAGCGCCCGATGCTGACCTGGCCGCAGCTCGCCGAGCTCGAGGCGAGCAGCATCGAGCTCGGCGCACACGGCCACCAGCACGTCGCGCTCGACGTGCTGCCGCGGGCCGTGGCCTGGCGTGAGATCATCTGCTCCAAGCACACACTCGAGCAGCGCCTCGGCCGCCCGGTGCAGAGCCTGGCCTACCCCTACGGGTACTACGACCGCCGCGTGCGCCGCCTGGCGCAGCTCGCCGGGTACAGCTCGGCGTGCGCCGCCAGATGCGCCATGAGCGGCCTGGGCGACGATCGCTTTGCGCTGGCCCGGATCACCGTCGAGGCCGGCACCACTGCAGCGGGGCTGCGCCGCCGGCTGACGGGGGAGCAGCGAACGGCGGCGCAGCCGGGGGGGCGGCTGCGGGCTATGGCCTGGCGCCTGGTACGGCGCATCGCCGGGCCTATGGTGCAGTATTAGGCAGATGCTCAACGATGGAGGCAAGATGTCACCGCAGAGGCGCAGAGGGCGCAGAGGTTGCAGAAGCGAGGCCTGCGTCCCGAGGCCTGCGCACCGAGGGCTTGGCCCGCGGACAGCTCGGCTCACAGGGGTCGCCACGCCTCTACCGCCTCCGCGTTCTCTGCGCCTCTGCGGTGGATATCCTTGTCGGGCTGAGGCCAAGCTTCGCTGGTGAGGAGAGCAGGATGGACCAGTTATGTCCGGCCACCCAGGTGCTGTCGGCGAACCTAGATGAGAGCGCGCGCTGCCAGCGCGCAGCGGCCGGCGAGCACGCCGCGCTCACGCTCAGCAGCCCGCTGAGCTCCCTGGCGGAGCTCGGCCAGTTGTTCCTGCTCGAGCTGCGCCGCGGCGCCTGGCTCGACGCCTACCTGCTGGCCTGCGGCATGAACCAGATCGCCGAGGACTATTTGCATCCGGATCCGTTCGCACTGGGGCAGATCGCCGGCTATCTGGCCTCGCTGCGGCCGCCGTTTGGTCGCTGGGCGGGGTCGCTGGCCGCAGCCCTGGGCCGGGCGCTCGCCTGGCTGCGCCGGCGCAGCGCCGCCACGCAGCGCGTCGCCGCCTGGCAGGCCGGGCTCGCCACCCTGGTGCAGGAGCTCGCCGACGCCGTGGCCGGCGAGCCGCCGGTGGTCGCCGGCTCGCGCGCCAGCCTCGCCGGCGAGGCTGTGGTCGCATCGTTGCCGCTCTTTCCGCAGGGCCTGCTCCACGAGGTCCTGCGCCTGCCGCCCTGCTTCACCCGCTTCGACCAGCAGCCCGCCGACCTCGCGCGGACCGTGGCCGAGTTCGCCCAGCGCTGGCCCGACCGCCACCGGCGCCTGCTTGTGGTGGGGCTGCGCACATCGGGCAGCTATCTGGCGCCGCTCTACGCATCATATCTCAAGCACAATGATTATGTCGATGTCAGCGTGCTGACCCTGCGTCCCGGCCGTCCGTTCTGGCCACAAGAGCGGGCGCTGCTGCAGGCGGTCGTACGCTGCGACGGCCTGGTGTTGCTCACCGACGATCCGCCCGCTACCGGCGGCTCGCTTGTGCGGGCGGCGGCGATGCTCGAGGCATGCGACGTCCCCACGGCGGCCATCGTCCTGCTGCTGCAGCTCTTTGGCGCGCCGGGCACCTTCCCGCCGGCGCTAGGCAAATACGAGGCCGTGCTCCTGCCCTGGCAGAAGTGGGCCATCCACGAGCAGTTTGCGGCGCCGGCGGTGCGAGCGGCGCTCAGCGAACTGCTGGGCCCCGCCACGCGCGTGACCCATGTGGAGCGCCTGCCGCTCAAACCCAATCCGGGCGGCCGCAGCCACGCGCGGGCGCTCTACAGCGTGCGCCTGGCCGGCGAGGGCGGCGGGCAGCAGCAGCAGCGGGTCCTGGTCAAGGGCGCTGGGCTGGGCTACCTGGGGCGCCACGTGCTGGCAGCCGCGCGTCCGCTGCGCCGCTACCTGCCGCAGGTGTACGGGCTGCGCGCGGGGCTGCTGTACCGCGCCTGGCTGCCGGCGCGCCGTGCGCTCGCCGCCTCGCCCGAGAGCGTCACGCCAGACGAGGTCGCAGGCATAGCCGCCTACGTGGCCGAGCGCCGCATGGCCCTGCCCGCCGCTGTCGACGCCACGCCCGGGTTCTGGGGCCTCTGGCCGGCGTGGGAGGTGGCGGCCAACATCGTCAGCCGTGCCTACGCTTCGGGGTGGACGGCCGCGCGCGTGCTCGGCGTCGACCGCGCTATGCTGCGGCTCACGCGTGTGGCGCAGCCCTGTGTGATCGACGGCAACATGGCGCCGGCGCTCTGGTTCAGGGGCATGCCGGGCAAGCCGCCACTCAAAGCCGGCTGGGAAGGGCGTGCCTTTGCAGGCGGGCCCAAGCAGATGGCCTGCCACGACGCTGCCTTTGACATCGCCAGCCTGGCCGCCGGCCTCGATGTGGCGGCGCCGCTCTCACCGGCGGCCGCTGCTGCGGCGCTGCACCTGCGGGCCACGTACGAGGCCCTCACAGGTGAGGCTATCGGCGCGGAGCGCTGGCTACTCTACCAACTGGCCTATCTCTGGCGCGAACGGCGCCTGGGCGCCGTCATGCCCAGCGCCGCCCGACAGGCTTTGGCGCGCGCCATGCAACGCTACTGGGCCGAGGTGCTGTTCCACGACGTGGCCGCGCCGGCCGGCGGCGAGCTCGTCGCCATCGATATCGACGGCGTGCTCGAGACGACCGCCATGGGCTTCCCCAGCCTGTCGCCGGCAGGGGCGCTGGCGCTGCGCGCGCTGGCGCGGCACGGCTACCGGCCCATCCTGGCCACCGGCCGCAGCCTGGGCGAGGTGCGCGAGCGCTGCCACAGCTACCCGCTCGCCGGCGGCGTGGCCGAGTATGGCGCCGTCACCTACGACCACGCCACCGGGCGCGTGCGGTCACTGCTCTCGGCCGGCCAAGGCGCAGACCTCGACGCGCTGCGCCGCGCGCTGGGCGAGCTGGGCGTCGCCCTCGAAGACGGACATGAGTACAGCGTGCGCGCCTACCGCGTCGACGCCCACGGCAGCCGTCGCGGCCTCGACGCTGCGACGGTGGCGGCCGCGCTCGCCGTCGCCGGCGTCGCCGGGCGCCTGCACCCGGTGCCGGGCGAGGCGCAGACCGATTTCGTGCCGGCCGGCGTCGACAAGGGCGTGGGCCTGCGCGCGCTCGTCGCCGACCTGGGGGGCGACGTGAGCGCCAGCACACCGCTCAGGCTGGCCGTGGGCGACTCGGCGGCCGACCTGCCCATGCTGCGCCTGGCGGCCATGGCGTTCGCGCCCGGCAACGCCGCACGTAGCCTGGGGCAGGCAGGTGTGGCGACGCTGCGGCCGCGCTGGCAGCGAGGCTTGGCGCTGGCCGTGGCCCGCGTGCTGGGTCACAAGCCCGGCGGCTGCCCACAATGCGCGCCGGGTGACCTGCCACCCGACACCCGGCTGCTGTTCAGAATCTTGGCCGCGCCCGAGACCGGCCGCTGGGGGATGCTATGGAATGCACTGTCGCTGAGTATCGCCGCCAGGCGCCCGTGACGGGCGACGCCCTGGGCGGCCTGATCGTCGGTGTGACCAGCCCGGCGCCGCGGGAGGCGTGGCTCGCAGTGTTGGCTGCCGACCCCAATGCCCTCGTCTCGCAGACGCCCGACTGGCTCGATTGCATCTGTGCATCGGGCACGTACGAGGACGCGAGCCGCCTGTACGAGACGGGCAACGGGCGCCGCCTGGTGCTGCCGCTGGTGCGCCGGCGCGGGCTGCCCGGCCCGCTCGCCATAGAGGCCTCGCTGCCCTGGGGCTGGGGCATCGGTGGTCTGCTGGCCCCCGGCGGGCCGCAGGCCGAAGAGATCGCCGCCGTCGTGCGCGACCTGGCCCGCCGGCGGGTGCTGCGCATCTCGCTGCGCACCAACCCGGTGCAGGCCGCGCTGTGGGCCGGTCTGCAGGGGCGCGGCATCGTCGCCGTACCGCGTCTGTCGCACACGCTCGACCTGGAAGGCGGCTTCGCCACGGTCTGGTCGCAGCGCTTCACCCACAGCGCGCGCGGCGCCGTGCGCAAGGCCGAGCGGGCTGGGCTGCGCGTCGAGCGCGATACGAGCGGCCGCCTCTTGCCCGTGTACCATACGTTGTACGAGCGGTCATTGAGCCGCTGGGCCGAGCAGCAGCACGAGCCGCCGTGGCTGGCCCGTTGGCGCGGCGAGCGGCGCGACTCGCCGGCCAAGCTACAGGCGATCCTGCGCACGTTAGGCGAGCGCGCCCAGCTCTGGGTCGCCTGGCTGGGCGAGCGGGCGGCGGCGGCCATCGTGGTGCTGCAGGGCGCCAACGCGAGCTATGCGCGCGGCGTCATGGACAAAGAGCTGGCAGGGCCCACGCGGGCCAACTACCTGCTGCAGCGACTGGCCATCGAGGATGCCTGCCGCGCCGGCTGCCGCTACTACCACATGGGCGAATCGGGCGCATCGCAATCGCTGGCGCAGTACAAGACCCGCTTCGGCGCCGTGGCGCAGCCCAACACCGAGTACAAGGTCGAGCGGCTGCCGCTCACGGCGATGGACCGCGCACTGCGCGGCCTGGTGAAGCGCATCATAGGGTTCAGAGATGTCTGGCAGCCTGTCGGAGCGCAACGCCCAAGGCCGGCAACCGGGTTTGACGCTGCGCACGAGCCCGATATGGGCCCTTCTTGGGGCTCGGAGCCGGATGGCAGCAACGCATGGCCCGGCTATCGCCACGATGCCGAGGGCGACGAGTCCCATCTCCGGTAGGTTGCCAGGGCCGGCGTTCGTGTTATCTGACGAGTCCTTGCGGAGACTGGTGAGGTCGAGCATGTCAGTCAAGACGAAGCGCGCGTCGCCTGCACTGTTGGCAAGCCTGGCGGCGCACGTGCGCACGCCGCTCTACCGCAACGCCTATGCGCTCATGCTCAGCTCGGCGATGTCGTCGGGCCTGGGCATGGTGTACTGGGTCGTCGCCGCGCGCCTGTACAGCGCCGAGAGCGTGGGCCTCAGCTCTACCGCCATCTCGACGATGATGTTCCTGGCAGGCATCTCGCAGCTCAACCTGACGGGCGCGTCGATCCGCTTCATTCCCACTGCGGGGACGAGCACGTGGCGCTTTGTGGGCATGGTGTCCACCATTGTCGCCGTCATGGCGGCGCTGGTGAGCGCAGCGTTCATCGCCGGCATCGGTTTCTGGGCGCCCCACCTCGGCTATCTGCGCGCCACGCCCGCCATGGCTATCTGGTTTGCCGCCGCTACTATTGCCTGGTGCATCTTTAGCCTGCAGGATAGCGTGCTGACCGGCCTGCGCCAGGCGGCGTGGGTGCCGCTCAAGAACGCGGCCTTTGCGCTGGGCAAGCTCATCCTGCTGTTCGCCTTTGCCGGCGCGCTGGCGCAGTGGGGCATATTCGCCTCGTGGACGGCGGCCCACACGCTGTGCCTGGCGCCGGCCAACTGGCTCATCTTCCGCCGGCTCATCCCCACACATGCGCCGGCGGGCACGGCGCAGGCCGAGCTTTGCACCCCCTCCGTCGTCGCCCGCTACGTGGCCGGCGACTATCTGGGTGCGCTGTGCTGGCTGGCGGCGCTCTCGATCCCGCCGCTCATGGTGCTCGAGCTGGCCGGCCCGGCGGCGGCCGCCTACTACTACCTCTCGTTCACCATCGTCGAAACGCTCTACAACGTCGGCGCGCACATGGGCGCGTCGCTCATCGTCGAGGGCGCGCGAGACCGCGCCGGCCTCGCCCTCTACCGTCAGCGCGCGTTGTTGCAGGCGGCGCGCATCGTCGTGCCGGTGGTAGCGTTGCTCGTGCCCGGCGCGCCGCTTGTGCTGCGCCTCTTCGGCGAGTCTTTTTCCGCGGAGGGCACCCAGTTGCTGCGCCTGTGCGCGCTCTCGGCCATCCCTCACATGGTGACGGCCCTCTATGTCAGTGCAGCCCGCGTGCAGCGCCGCGTGGGCGCTGTGTTTGCAGTGCTGGCATCGCTCTGTGCAACCGTGTTGGGGCTGAGCGCCGTGCTGCTGCGCACCATGGGCCTGGTGGGCGCGGGCTGGGCCTGGCTGGCCGGCCAGACGATCGTTGCGGCCGCCCTTCTGCTCAGCCAGGCGCGCTGTTTCCGGACCTTGCGCGGCCAGCCACCCGCCGCACTGCTCGACGCGTCGCGGCACCGCATGCGCGACCTGCGCTGCCGCCGTGAGGCCGCCAGGCTCGCCGCCCGGCTGTTGCCCGAGATTGCTACGCCGGCAGGCCAGGGCGCTGCGCCCTGGCGCATGCTGGGCCAGGTACAGGCGCAGGATGGCGTAGCGACCTGCTTCGCCGGGGCCGCCGGCCGGCCGCGCGCCGTCGTCAAGCTCGCGCTTGACCGTTGGGGGGCGGTGAGCCTGGAGCGGGAGCGCGCCGCCCTCGCCGCTCTCGCCGCCGATGAGCGGCTCGGCCAGTGGCGCCGGCTGCTGCCCGTGCCGTTGGCCACAGGCGAGATCGCCGGGCACGCCTACGAGGCGCTGCCGCTGCTGCCGGGCCGCGACGCGCGCCACCTGCTGGCCGACCCCACAGCACGCCGGCAGGCATTGGCCGCCGCGGCCAGTGCCATCGGCGAGCTGCACCGGGCGACGGCCGCCGGCGTGGTGATCGACACGGCGCTGCTCGACCGCTGGGTGACGCGCCCGGTCAGCGCCGTCACCACAGCGGGCTGCTCGGCGCGCTACGCCGGGGCCCTCGAGCGCCTGCACGGGCGGCTGTGTGGCGAGCTCGCCGGACGCAGCCTGTGCGCCGGCTGGACGCACGGCGACCTGTGGGCGGGCAACCTGCTGGCCACCGGCAACGGCCGTGAGATCACCGGCATCATCGACTGGGACCGGGCGCAGCCCACCAACCTGCCCCAGCTCGACCTGGCGCACCTCTTGCTCTCGACCCGCATGATCGTGCAACGGCGCGAGTTGGGCGAGGTCGTGGTGGCGTTCCTGGGCGGCGAGGTGTGGCTGCCGCAGGAGCAAGCGCTCATCGATGAGAGCTGCGCGGCGCTGGGCAGCGCGGCCGTAGAGCCGCAGGCCCTGGTGCTCCTCTGCTGGCTGCAGCAGGCGGCCAGCAATCTGGCCCAGTCGGCACGCTACGCGGGCCATCGGATTTGGCTGAGTCGCAACATCGAGGCGGTGCTGCAATGTCTGTAGAGGCAGGCCTGAGAGCGCAGCCGCGCCAGAGAGAGCGCCCGTACGCCAGCCTGATTGCGCGGCTGGCAGCGGGGGCCGCGGCCCTGGAGCGCGCGGCGCTGACGCCCTGGTTCTGGGGGCTCATCGCCCTGGCCTGGGCGCTGGTGACCTGGATCTTGGGGCTGCACGCCGTCGATGTGGCGCGCATGAACGACCTGGGGCTTATCTCGGTGCTGCCGTTGCCGGTGTATGCCAGCCTGACCGTGCTCATCGTCTGCTACGGTCTGGCGCTGCGGCCGCGCCGGCCCAACGAGCGGCTCCTCCTGGGGCTGACTGCGCTCGCCATCGTGATGCTCTATGGCATGACCGCGATGGTCGAAGACGTGCCGCGGTTTGCCACCGCCTGGAAGCACGTCGGCTTTATCGAGCTCATCACGCGCACCGGCCGCGTGGCGCCCCATCTGGAAGCGCGCTTCAACTGGCCAGGCTTCTTTATCCTCTCGGGGTTCGTGACCGAGATCGCCGGACTGCAGAACGCACTCCCGTTCCTCGCCTGGGCGCCGGTGTTCTTTGGCCTGCTCTACCTGGGTCCGCTGCTGATGATCTTTCGCGCGTTCAGCGACGATCGTCGCGTGGTGTGGCTGAGCGTATGGCTGTTCTACCTCAACAACTGGATCGCCCAGGACTACTTCAGCCCGCAGGCATTTGGCTTTTTCCTGTACCTGACCGTGGTGGCCATCCTCCTGCGCTGGTTCAAAACGGTGCACGTGCCGCCGGCCACGGGGCCACAGGCCGGGCGGCTGCGGGGCCTGCTGCGCAGCCTGCTGGCGCCGCGCGAGGCCCCCTCGGCGCCGAGCGGCGAGGCGCAGCGGACGGGCCTGCACTTGATTGTGGTATTGCTGCTCGCCGTGATGGCCGCCAGCCACCAGCTCACGCCGTTCGTGACGCTGTCGGCCCTCGTGTTGCTCGTCGTCTTCCGCCGCTGCCCGCTGCGCAGCCTGCCGCTGCTCTCTGCGGTGCTCACCGCCAGTTGGATCATCTTTATGGCCATGGCCTATCTCTCGGGCAACCTGGCCGGCATGCTGCGTGAGGTGGGCCGGGTCGGCGAGGTGCTCGACGCCAACCTGACCGGGCACATGGCCGGCAGCCCGCTGCACATCGTGGTGGTCAACCTGCGCGTCGTCATGACCGGGCTCATCTGGGTGTTGGCGTTGGCGGGTGCGGTGCGCCGGCTTCGCCACGGCCACTGGGAGCTGACCGGCGCCCTGCTCGCCGTGGCGCCGATCCCGCTCCTGGCGCTGCAGGCCTACGGCGGCGAGATGCTGCTGCGCGTGCAGTTCTTTGCGCTGCCCTTCGTGGCCCTGTTCGCGGCCATGCTCTTCTACCCCGCCCCCGAGGCGGGCCGTGGCGTACGCACGACGGTGGCCCTCTGCCTGGCGAGCGCACTACTGTTCGCCGGCCTGATCGTCTGTCGCTTCGGCAACGAACGCGCCGAGCACATGACGGCCAGCGATCTGGAGGCGGTCGAGTACCTCTACGACCACGCCCCGCGCTACTCGGCCTTTGTCTCCATCTCGCCCAACTTGCCATGGCAGTACCACGATTGGGAGGCATACAGCTACTGCCGCGTCGCCGGCGGCCGGATGCCCAAGTCGGTCGACGAGGTCGTCGCCTACGTGGCAGCCGAGGCCGAGTGCGGGCCGACCTACCTGATCCTCACCCGCAGCCAGCGCGACGAGATGCTGCAGATGGGCTACCCGAGCGAGTCGTGGGCCGCGCTCGAGCAGGCCATCGCCACATCGCCCGCGCTCAGCCGGGTGTTTGCCAACGACACGGCGACGATCTGGGTGCTCGCCGGCACGCAGGAGGTGGCAGAGTCATGAAGCCGCGCTATCGGCTCTGGCCAGCGCTGATCACCATCTCGGCCTTCGCGACCGGACTGGTCGTCCTCGTTGATCTGCAGATCCCGCTGCGTTCGCTCTTGGCGCTGTGGTTCCTGCTGCTGTGCCCGGGCATGGCCCTGGTGGGCCTGCTGCGCACCGGCGACCGCCTGGCCGATGTGACCCTCGCCGTCGCCGCGAGCCTGGCGCTGGATGCGCTGGTCGCCGGCGTCATGCTCTATTGCGGCGCTTGGTCGCCACAGCGCGGCCTGGCCATCCTGATCGGCTTGAGCGCCGCCGGCGCGGCGCTGCAGCTCGTGGTGCCGCGCGACGCGCCGTTCAGCATACGGAGGGTGCCGTGACCTCGCTGGTGAATAGCGTAACCACCGCCATGGCGCAGGGCAGCGCCTACGTCACGCTCTCGCGCCAGATGGCCGTGGTCATCGTCGCGCTGCTGCTGCTGCTCCTCGTCGCGCGGTTGCTGACAGAGGCGAACGGTGAGGCGCCGTTGGCCGAGCGGACGAAGGTGTTCAACCTGGCCCTCTGGCCGCTGCTCGTCGCCTTTGCCCTCTTTGTCGCCGGCCGCCTGTGGCTCATCGTACGCCCGTGAGGCCCACTGTGAACCTGCGCCTTGGCAAGCGGCAACTCCCCATCATCGTGGCCGCCGGCGTGGCCGTGGCCGCCATCGCGCAGGCCGAGGCCGTCGTGGCCCTCGTCGGCGCGACGGCAGGCGCCATCTATCACGGCGTGCTGCTCATCGTGCTGCTCGAGGCCTACCTCATCGTCGACGGCCCCACCGAGCGGCGCGCCGCCGTCGTGCTGGCGCTGTTGCCGCTGCTGCGCCTCCTCAGCCTGACCGTGCCTTCGCCTCTCTGGCCGCCGGCCTGCTGGCAGGGCGCGATCGCCGCGCTGCTCCTCTTCGCCGCTGCCAGGGCTGCCCGGCTGGCCGGCGTCCCCTGGCCAGCGCTCTGGCCCGGCCGGTGGAGCTGGGCGGCGGAGGCGCATGTTGCGCTCAGCGGTGTCGAGTTGGGGCTGGTGGCGCTGGCCGTGCTGCGGCCCGTGCCGCTCGCGGGCAGTGGCGCCGGCGCGCTGACGATCGCCGGCATGCTGCTGCTGGTCTTCTGCGCTGGCGTGGTAGAGGAGTTGGTCTTCCGGCACCTGGTGCAGCAGGTGCTGGAGGAGTGCTTTGGCCGCGCGGGGTTCGCCATCGGCGCTGCGCTCTATGCGAGCACCTTTGCCGGCTCGCTCTCGCCGCTCGCCATGCTGAGCGCGGGGGTGCTGGGGCTGTTTTGGGGCCTGTGGGTGCGCAGCAAGGGCTCGGTATGGAGCGTGGCCGCGGCCCACGGCCTGCTCAACGTGATCCTGCTGCTCGGCTGGCCGCAACTGCTCGTGAGATAGCATTCGGAGCGCAGGCATCCCTGCCTGCGCCACTAAGTCGACGCGGGCTGCTGCCGGGCGTGGCGCTCCACAACCGAGAGCAGATCGTCGAGGTTGAAGGGCTTGGCCAGGTAGCCCTGCGCGTGGATATCGGCGGCAATGTCGGCAGCATCGCGGGCGGCGGTCATGACCAGGATGGGGGCGTGTGGGCCAGGCTCGGCGCGGTACTTGTCGGCAAACTGCCAGCCGTCCATGACCGGCATGCGCATGTCGAGCAGGATCAGCGCGGGCGGCTGCTCTCGGGCCATGGTGAGCGCCTCGGCGCCATCGGCCGCCTCGGCCACGTCGTAGCCCTCATCCGTCAGCAGATCGCTGACGAAATCCAGAATGCCCTGATCGTCGTCGACGACCAGGACGCGCAATGCACTCATGATTGCCCCCTGCAGCCACGAAATCAGCGCCCGGCGCCATCACAGCAAAGCGCGTGCCGCCCTGTCAGGTGTCCTTCAGCCACTTGACAGGGTGGCAACGGCGTCGCATACTATGCACAGATGCTGCACACCGCCAGACACGGCACTCCAGCCCTCCCTCATCGAGGTGACCAATGCCCGACTCCGCTCCACCTGCCATGGCGCCTGCGGACCCAAAGCCGGCTCGCTCGCTCCGCGCGCTGTGGCAGGGCGTCTTCTACGTCTCCTGGCCGTTCTTCATCCTCAGCCTGCTCCTGCCGGTCTATGGCAAGCAGGTAGGCGCCAGCGTCGTCGAGATCGGCCTGTTCTTCTCGGCCTTTTCGCTTGTCACGGTGCTGCTGCGCCCGCTCGTCGGCTGGGGCATCGACCGCTACGGCCGCCGGCCGTTCCTGCTCGCCGGGCTGCTCGGCTACGCGCTGACCATGCTCAGCTTTGCCTTCATCGACCAGGTCTGGAGCATGGTGGCGGCGCGCGTCCTGCAGGGGGTATCGTCGTCGTTCGTCTGGCTCGCGGCCAACGCCATCACGGCCGACCTGGCCGGCAATGCCCGGCGCGGTCGCGCCTTCGGCTCGCTCGCCCAGGCCTCGGCGCGCGGGTCGATTGTGGGCACCTTTGTTGGCTTTGCTGTGCTCAGCTCGGGCCTGACGCTGGGCGGCAACGAGTACGCGCTGGGCGGCTGGCCGCTGCTGTTCCTCGGCTACGCACTGGTCGCCCTCATCGGCCTGGCCTGTGCGCTGCGCGGCGTCAGCGAGACGCGCCCCGCAGCAGGGCCACGCGCCTCGCAGCCCATTGCCTGGTCGCGCAACTGGGCCTTGCTGCTGCTGGTCACGCTGGTGACCGGCGCCTCATGGGCCCTGGTGTCGCCCATTCTGATCATCTTCCTACAAGACAGGCTGGCGGTAGGCGTCGACGTGCTCTCATGGGCCTTTCTGCCCTCAGCGCTCGTCTGGGCGTTGCTGCCCTCGCACCTCGGCCGCCTGGCCGACCGCTTTGGCCGCAAGCCGCTGATGGTGGCCGGGCTCGTGGCGGCCGCGCTGAGCTCGCTGCTCATCCCGAGTCTGACCAGCGTGGTCGCGTTGGCGGTGCTCTGGGCCTTTCAGGCGCTGTGCTACGCGGCGGGCGACCCGGCCGAGCAGGCCCTGGTCGCGGACCTCACCGGTGGCGACCAACGCGGCCGCGCCTACGGCATTTACGTCGCCTGCAATGACCTCGGGGCGACCATCGGCCCGCTGGGCGGCGCCTGGCTGTACCAGCATCTGGGCGCGCAGGCGCCCTTCCAGGCCAACGGCCTGGTGCTGGCGCTGTGCGCCGTGGCGATCGGGCTGCTGCTGCGCGAGGCGAGGCAGAGCGCCACACCCCCACAGCGCGGATAGCAGAGTTCACCCACAGGCTGCCCCTGGCGCGCCAGGGGCAGCCTGCAGGACCAACCAGCCCGCAAACAAACGTCCTATGCCGCATCGGAGCTCTCGCCCGAAGCATCCTCGCCCAGGGCGTGCTCAGCAGCCGGGCGCTCAGGCGGCTCCGGCCAGCGCGACAGGCCCTGGTGCACCGCCGCCAGGCTCTCGTCGGGCGACAGGCCTTCGACGCCGGTGCGGACATAGATGTAGCGGACAACATCGCGCAGCATGGCGGCCAGCGGCACGATGATGACCAGCCCGAGCACCCCAGCCAGCTCGTTGCCGATGACCAGGAGGAGCATCAGGACGGCGGGACGAACCTGGACGCTGTCGCCGACGATGCGCGGCCCGATGACAATGTTTTCGACTTGCTGGATGGCGACGAGCGCGATGGCCGCCCACAGCGCGTTGATGGGCTGGCCCATGGCGGCGATGATGGTCACCGGCACCATGGCGATGACGGGGCCGAAGGAGGGGATGAGGTCGAGCACGGCCACCATGAAGCCGAGAAAAACGGCAAACTCGACGCCAATGATGCTGAGCGCAATCGCCGTGAGCGCGCCGGTCACCGAGGCGACAATGAGCTGCCCGCGCAGGTAGCCGCTGAGCACATTGTCGATGATCCGGCCTACGTTGGCGATATCGGGGCGGATGCGCTCGGGCATCAGATCGTGGGCCGCGCGCCGGTAGTCGCGGGCATCATGCAGCACAAAGAAGAGCCAGAAGGGGATGGCCAGGTACCCCAAGACCAGGCTCACCGTGTTGCCGACCGCCACCAGGCCGCCGACGATACCGCTCTGCAGCGCCTTCAGCAGCGCATCGCCGGCGTCCTGCAGCCGGCTCTCCACGGTCGCCTGCACCTGTGTGGGTATAGTCGCCCGATACCACTCATACAGCGCGACCAATTGCGTCTGCACGGTGCCGATAATCTGCTCGCGCTGGGCGATGAGCTGCTCCACCTGGCCGATGATAACAGGCACCAGGTAGGCGAAGAAAGCCGCGGTCAGGCCCAGCGCCACCACATACACGACGATAATGGCCAGCGAGCGCGCCAGCGTGCCGCGGCGAAGTGGGCGCGGCGCATGGTCTTCGAGCCAATCGACCGCGGGCAGCGCCAGGTAGGCCAGGCCCAAGCCCAGCGCGAAAGGCAGCAGCGCGCCACGCACCCTGTAGAGCACAGCCACAACGCCCAGGCCGACGACACCTGCCAACGCGGCCCGCGCCCACTGCCGCGCCGGCCAACCACGCCATTGATTGAAGATCATCTTCACTCCTGCGAACGTTCAGTCAGAGCTGGGCCAGCAATGCCTGCCAGTATCGCAGGAAATCGTTCGTTGTCAAGCTTCCTGCCGGCCGGCCTAGCACTACTTTGTCACTGCCGCAAGCAGCGCTCGGCGCCTTCGTAGTAGCGGCTTCAGCCGCTCATCTCGGCTGCAAGATGGCGTTTCGGCGGCAGGCAAAAGACCAAAGTCGTCACTACGAAGGGCCAGTCGCCGCATAGTGCGCTTGGTGAGAAAGTAGTGCTAGGGCTCAACGGCAACGCTGATGGCCGGGCCTGCCTCGCCTGGGATCAGCGCCAGGTCGCGATAGGAGCCCGGCGGGCTGCGCCAGGCCAGGCTGAACCCCCAGCCATGCCAGCGCCACACGGTCACCGCGCGCGCGCCGTCCCGCTCCTCCAGGATAACCAGTTCCTGTACGCCATCGCCGTCGACGTCGCCCAGTTCCAGTTCGCGGATGGGGTCGGCCACGGCCGAGCCGCCCCAGAGGACGCGGTAGGCGCCCTGCCGGTAACCGACGATGAAGGGGTGGCTCTGCAGCACGCCCGCGGCATCGGGCTTGAGGAGGGCCAGCATTATGTCGCTCCGGCCGTCGTCGTCGGCGTCGCCCAGGGCCAGGTCCTGCACCCGCCACTCCTGCGGCCCTCGCCAGACCTCCGCGCCGCCCTGGTAGACGGCGACCTGCCCGCCCACGAGCTGCACCTGTTCCGGCACGCCGTCGCCGGTCAGGTCGATGGCGCCGGCGCGGAACAGCCCCGGCTGCGCGCTCTGCGGCACGTCGACGGGGTGGCAGACGTCGGAGTCGCAGGCAAAGCCGATGCGGCGCGGCGGCGGCTGGATGCGCGCCAAGAGTGGCGCCGCCTCGCCGGGGCTCATCAGCCGGGGGCGCGGGCCGGCCCACAACGGCAGCGCCTGCACGGCGCGCAGGCCCTCCACGTCGAACAAGGCGCGCAGGGCCAGCCCCTCGCGGGTCTCCTCCTGCTCTTGGTCAAAGACCAGGCTGCCCAGGCTGTAGGCGACGAACCTGCCGTTGAGGACGTCGGTGCCCTGCACGACGTGCGGATGGTGCCCGACCACCAGGTCGGCGCCGGCGTCCAGCAGCGACAGAGCGGCGTCGCGCTGGGCCGGGTCGGGCCGCAGCTCGTACTCGTAACCCCAGTGCACCGAGACGATGACCGCGTCGGCCTGCGCACGGGCCGCGGCGATGGCCGCCAGCGCCTCCTCTTGATCCCAGCGAGCGGGAGCCCAGCCGCTGTCGCTAGGGTTGTCATCGGGGTCGGGCACGGCGTTGCAGGCCAGGAAGGCCAGCCGCAGCCCGTTCACCCCGCGGATCACGGCTTTGCGGGCTGCCTCGGCGTTGGCGCCCGCGCCAACGGGGTCGATGCCCGCCCCGTGCAGGCGCGCTGCCGTCTCGGCCAGGGCCTCGGGACCATAGTCGAGGGCGTGGTTGTTGGCCAGCCCCAGCACGTCGAACCCGGCGCCCCGCAGGGTGGCGAGGGCGGCCAGGGGCGCGCGCAGGCGGTAGGGCCCCGGCCGCGGCACGCCCTCTGCGCCGACGACGCATTCCAGGTTGCCCACAGCCAGGCCGGCGGCGCGCAGCCAAGGGGCGACGGCGGCCAGCGGCGCAGCCTCACCGGCCACATCGCGGCCCAGCATCACGTCGCCGACGGCGATCACGACGGCGACCTGCTCCCCAGGGGCCGGCGGCTCGCCCCCGCGCAGGTAGAGCCAGGGGTAGGGCGCCAGGTCGGGGGCCTGCGGCTGCGGCGGTGCGCAGGCTGCGAGCAGCAGTAACAAGAGGATGAAGCAGACGCAGAGGGTGCAAACCCCCTGGCGCCCCGCTTCAGCGGCCGATAGGCGGATGAGTCCCCTCTCCCCTCTGAGCGCAGGGGAGGACACGCGGGCCTCGACCCGCGTGTCCTCCCCTGCGCTCAGAGGGGAGAGGGTCAGGGTGAGGGGGGTCTTGTCCAGTGACGAGCATGCAGAGCAGCCAAGATCCCCTTGTCGCCGACGTAAGCGCCTCTTCCCGGCCACGATGTCCGCCATGCCGCCAGAACCCCCTCACCCTAACCCTCTCCCCCTGTGGTGCTGGAGGACTGCCGTGGGCTGCAGCCCACGGCAGTCCTCCAGCACCACAGGGGGAGAGCGGATATCACTCTCCGCTGCGGCTCACCAGCTCGGGCGCTCATGGGCATAGGTGGCCGTGGTCAGCAGCCAGCGCGACTCCTCCCGCTGCAGGCCATAGGTCACGTCCAGCGTGTAGGGGCCGCGCTCGGCCAGGGGCTTGCCGCCCATTCCGGGATAGTCGTCGAACTGGTAGAGCTTGTCCTGCCACATCTCGCGCACCGTGACGACGGCACGGTCTGCCGCCTGGCGGTCGAAGGAGCGGAACTCGGAGGCGACGAGCTGCCGTCCTTCGTAGCGCTTCTGGGCGCGCAACGCCTCGATCTCGGCGCTGAGCTGCGCCAGGGCCGGCCCCTTGGCCCGGAGCGAGGAGGGCTCCAGCGTCCAGAAGGCCTCGGTCTGCCTGTTCTGCAGGAGAATGATCGCCTCGGTCAAGTCGCTGGATTCGCCCTGGGTGGTGTAATAGCTGCCGATCCACTCGGGCGGGGCCGGAGCCTGGCCCGCGTCGAGCATCTGGCGCCACTTTTCGTCGGTGAGGCGGTCGTCAAGCGGCCAGGAGAACTCGTAGTAGGAAAAGACGCCGCCCTTGGCCACCTGCGGGGTGGTCGTGCCATCGGCGGCGACGATGGGCACCACGACATGGATCTCGTTCACACGGCCCACGCCCACCTCGAGCACCAGCGGCACGGGCCAGGGGTCGGTGGCCACATCGGCAATGACCGCCGCCTGCGGCTCCTCCTCCATATAGCTGCGGCTGACGGGGCCGCCCTCGGGGGTATCGGCGGCCGCCATCGTCAGGTGCTCCAGCTCGCCGCCGTAGAAGCGGATGGTGCTGCATTCCTCTTCCGTGAGGGCCTCACCGCGCAGCTCCTTTTCGGCCATCGCCTGCAGGGCGCCGGCCAGCTCCGCCAGCCGCTGCAGGCCGGCGCCGTCCTCCTCAGCGAGCACGCCGCGGCTGGCCAGGCCCTCGCGGGTCATGGCGGTGAGCGCCGCCAGCCGGGCGTAGAAGAGCGGCACCGGCTCGACGTAGCCGCGGGGTGGCACCGGGTCGGGCGCCATCGGCCCGCCGCCCCTCTCGGCGTAGACCTGCTTGGCGTAGAGGATGGTGTCGTGCTTGAGCTCGGCCCAACTGCCCAGCACGGTGTGGAGCTGCTTGTCGACCCAGGCCGGCGACTGCATGAACGCCGGGTAGCCCGCGCCGGGCACCTGCAGCAGGGGGTGGAAGGTGTAGAGCCACGAGTTGTAGAGCGTCTCGGTCCACTCGGCGGTGCTGAGGCCGGAGACCCAGCCCTGGACCTTGGCCATCTGCTGCGGGTAGTTCTCGTAGGCCGTCTCGCCCATGCCGTCAAGGAGCTCGAGGGCGCGCTCGGAGCCCATCGCCGCCAAGAGGTCCAGCCCCTTGGGCAGGCCGCGGCGCTCTTCGCGGGTGCCGACGTTGCGGTAGATCAACTGGCGAAAGATGTAGGCGTCGGGCACAAAGCGCTGGGCCATGAAGCGCAACCCCTTGGTCGTCTCTTCCTCGTCGTCGGTATCCATGATGACCATGCCCAGGATGCGCGGCGGGGGCAGTTGGTTGGCCTGTTCGATAAAGGCATCCAGCTTGGCATCGTCAGCCAGGGCGGCGACGGTGGCGCCCGAGCCGTAGACGGCGTCCATGACCTGGGCGTACTGCGGCACGGTCAGGTCGTCGGAGCGGCCGACGAAGAAGACGGTGGGGTTGTAGAGGTCAGCCCAGGCCTCGGTGGCCGGGCGGCCGGCGACGACGGCGCTCTGCAGGGCGCGCACCAACAGCAGCGCACTGCGCGTCTCGGCGCGGCCCACTTCGGGGTCGGCGGTCTTGAGGCGGAAGGTCATGCGCCCGTACCACATCATGCTCTTAAAGTAGGCCTTGAGTTCGTCGCTGAGCGTATAGTGGCCGCGGGGGATGTACTGGGTATAGTCCTCGCCGAATTCCAGCCCGGGGAAGAGCGGCGAAGGCAGGATGCCGGCGGCGCCGTCGACCAGGGCCAGCTCGGCCTGCACCAGGCCGGCGGCATAGCCCGGCACCTGCGCGTTCGCATCCAGCAGCTTGCTGGCGACGGCGACAAAGGCCACCGTGCGGCGGGCTGCGTCCTCCCAGCCGGTGCCCTGCAGCGCCGCATAGTCCTCCTGGGCGCGGGCCAGGAGGGTCGCGTTCAACTCGCGCAACTGCGGGATAAAGTAGGTGCGCTCGGCCGTCCTCAGCACCTTGTCGAAGAGGAGGTGATAGGTGTGCAGCAGGGAGTCGCTGCTGACAAAGATGGGCACGTTGTCGTAGCGTGCCTTCTCGTAGACGGTAAAGAACTCTTTCTCGACGCCGGGGCTGACGACAAAGCCGTCGCGCGCCAGCCGTGCCCGCTGCTCCGGCGACAGGGCAAAAGCGACCCGCACGTTGCTCAGGTCAGAGGCGATGGGCTCGCTCCGGACCGCGGGCACTGCCAGCACAGCCGGTTCCTTGAACACGGCAAAGACCAGGTCCAGATCAGCCGGCGCTGCCGGGATCGCGGCCGGAGTAGCGGGGGCCTTGGTCGATGCCGCGGCGGTGGGGGCGGCGGCTGTCGGCTGCGGGCTTGGTGCCGGCCGGCAGGCTGCCTGCAGGAAGGGGACGACCAACAGGACGGCGATCAGCCAACCGCTGAGATGACCTCTCTTGAGCATCGGGATTCACCTCCTTAGCGTGATGGGCGTCGCGCACCGTGGCCGCTCACGGGGCCCTCAGTTGGCGACGGCGCCGGGCGTGGTAATGGCCGGTCGGCGGGGCAAGGCTGGCTCGGCAGGGGCCGGCTAGAACATCGGTCAAGTATTCCTGCGAAGGCCCCCAGACGGCCGAATCATCGCCCTCCGACGCCCACGAAGCCGCCTGCGGCGGCCAAGGGGGGCTAGGCTACGTCGTCTATACGCGTATTTGACCGATGTTCTAGGCCGGCAAGGGATTCCATCCCATGCTACGTAGACGTTGCAGGAGGGCGTCTGGTTCCCTCGGAAGACTCGACCGCAGTGAGTCCCGTTTTCGTTTCCCTCGCTGTTCTGGCGCCTTGGGCCGCCCGGTGATCAACCATCAGGTCGCCCTACTGGCGGCTTGTGCCCACCGGCAAAGATGCATGAAGAGAGGGCGCCTCGCGGGCTCCTCTCGCCAGCGCCTGCCGCAGCGGGTGCGCGCCAGGCCCGCGCCACCTCACGAGCCCGTGCAGCGGCGGCAGCGAGGCCAGCAAAGCTGTCACTTCGCGCATGACCGGAACGGAGCCTTTTGGGGGGTCTTTGTGGCGGGTTGGCCAGCAGTCGCTAGTGCCGAGTACGGTTGTAGTACTGGGCGAGCACGGCAGACTCGGCCGAGCTGAGATCGAGCTGCCCGCCGCACCAGGACGCCTCGCGCGCCGCCTCATCCAAGGTCAGGCGGCATGCGGGATGTGTTGCGCTCTCTTCTGTCTGATTGCGTGGGGTGTGTCCATCGGCTGCTCGCCTCGTCGCTCCCCGCACGCTCGACGCCCTATCGCCGGAGAGGGCACGCCGCGCCGGCCACCTGCAGCTCACATTCGACGTGAGCACCTGGCGCTATTCTACGATCTGAGGGGGCTCCCTGCAAATGTCGCCCAGAAGACTACTGAAAGAGTGCCTGTTTCTTGATGCATCGAATCTCGGCACCTCCGTCGGTGTCTTGACAGACAGTTCGCGAGCTGCCACAGCTCAGGCAGGGCGCGGCCGAAGACCGCATCGTGAGCCTGACCAATCCAGAGACCAGACCCTCTCTTTCCAGTTGATGACTCCTTGCATAGCGTGTCCATCCTCGCGTTGTGCCCTTGCGGGGGGCTCTGTTCTCAGTCGACTTGCGTATGCCGGCCGGCGCGGCTGCTGCGCGCAGGCGAGGATTGGAGACCCGTTCCAGCCCCAAGCCAAGGAAAGCGAGCGCCAGGCAAATCAGCGTAATCGCCAGGCCAGGGGGCAGGACCCACCACTGCCAGACGTCGGTGATCAACAGCGCCGGATAGCGCGAAGCGTAGGAGAGAGTCATCCCCCAGCTTCGTGTGGTCGGGTTCCCCAGGCCCATGAAGCTCAGCCCTGCTTCGGCCATAATGACGTGCTGCATCTCGGCGACGAAGCGGACAAAGGCGACCGGTAGCGAAGCAGGCAACAGGTGCCGCAGCATGATGCGCCTGCCGGGCGCGCCGATGGCGTGCGCCGCCAGGACATATTCTTGCTGGCGCTCGGTCAGAATGCGGGCGCGGACGATGCGGGCGACCGATGGCCAGCCGAACAAGACAAAGAAGAGGAACAGTGTTAGAAAGCCAGGCCGGGCAAAGGCGGCTATGAGCACGATCAGCGGGAAGCGTGGAACGGCCAGGAAGACATCCACCAGGCGCATCAGCACGAAACCCGCCCCCCGGTAGTATCCGGCCACCACGCCCAGAACGGCGCCGATCAAGGTCGAGACGACAGCTGCCGATGCCGCCAACGCCAGCGAGTAACGCGCCCCCTGCAGCAACTCGGCAAATAGATCATAACCCAGATCGTTGGTCCCCAACAGATGGTCTCTTGAGGGTGGGAGCATGCCGTCGAACATCCGGTGCGGGTCGTGGGGCGATAGCCAGGGCGCCAGGACCGCGGCGCCGACGAACAACGCCAACAGGAGCAGCCCGATGCGCGCCAGCCGGTCCTCCAGGAAGATGCTGATGATGTGTCTCAATGTCACGGCGCCCTCCGTACCCGTGGGTCGAGAAGCCCGTACAGACCATCGGCCAGCAGGTTAGCGGCCATGATGGAGAGCATCGTCACCAGGAATGCCCCCTGGAGGAGCGGATAGTCGCGCGCGATGCTGGCCTCATAGATGGCCTGACCGATGCCCGGGTAGGCAAAGGTCACCTCAACGAGCATGGCGCCCATGACGATGGTACCCAGGCGCAAGGAGGCCAGGGTAACAACCGGCAACAGTGCGTTGGGCAGGGCGTGCCGGAAGAGCAGCGTGCGCTCGCGCAGACCCTTGGCCCGTGCCACCGTGATATAGCCTTCGCCGAGGACCTGCCCCAGCGAGTTCCGCGTCAGATAGTACACGTCGGCCAGGCTGGTCAGCAGCAGCGCCAGCACCGGCAGAACCATGTGCCGGGCGATATCGACGGTCCGCTGAGGCCAGGGGGCCAGCAGCAGAGCCACCGACTGCGCCCCGCCCAGCGGCAGCCATTTGAGCTTGACGGCAAAGAGCACGATGAGCAGCATGGCCAGGAAAAAGGCGGGGAAGGCGCCGGTGGCAAAGGTCGTCAGCAGAAGGCCCTGATCCAGCGCGCTGCCTCGCTGCCAGGCCGAAACCGCCCCCAGCACGACACCCAGCCCAACATAGAGCACCGTCGCCACGCCTACCAGGCCGAGGGTCCAGCGCAGCCGGCCCACGAGCACGTGGCCGACAGGTGCCTTGTAGTAGATCGACCATCCCAGGTCCCCCCGCGCCAGGCCCCGGAGGTAGTTCTGGTACTGGATGGGCAGTGGCTGGTCGAGACCATAGTAGGCCATGATCCGCGCCCGCGCTTCCTGGCTGAGCGGAACCGGCGCCCCCAGCGGGTTATCCAGGTCAGCCAGGGGATTGCCCGGCATGAGACGTGGCAAGAGGAAGTTGAGGGTCAGCACCAGCCAGACGGTCAACGCGAACTGGACGGTCTTTAGCACGAGACTCCTTCTATCTCCGGAGCGAAGCGGCTCTTCTGTTCCGGCTGCGCCCCGCGTCTGCCCTGCTATGGAGCTCAGCGGGCAGACGCGGAGAGCAACCGGTAGGCCCATCAGCGGGCGGGCATGTACATCAGCTTGTTGATCGCCATGGGGATACCGCCATCCACGCCTTCGGGCGTATAGAAGGGGGTGGCCTTGCCTGGCTTGTAGACCTCCCACATCAAGGGATGCCACAGGGGCAGGATGGGCAGCTCGGTGGCGATGATCTCCTGCATCTTGCAGGCGTGTTGTCGGCGCTCGGCATCATCGACCGCCCGCACCGACTGGTCATGGATCGTCTTGTACTCGACGCTGGACCACACGTTCTCGTTGCTCGGGTGCTCCATGTCTGGGTTGGCTGTGCCGCCGTGCCCGGTGATCAAGAGGTCGAACTTGCCCTCCCGCAGCAGCCCATCCACCGTGGCCCGGTCGCCGGTCTTGACAGTGACCTTGATGTCGATGGCCTGCAGATAGCCCTTGATGAGTTCAGCCTCGCGGGCATAGCTGTCGGTGGTCAGCAGCGTGACCTCGAAGGGCTTGACGCCAGCCTGCGCCAGCAACTCCTTTGCCTTCGCCGCGTCTGGGGGATAGGTAGGCAGGTCCGGATTGAACCAGTAGGTGCCTGGCGACATCAGGCCCAGGCTGGCCACGATGGCGCCACCCATCTGGGCCTTGTCCACGATGTCTTGCCGGTTCACGACGTGAGCGATCGCCTGGCGCACAACGCGCTGATCCAGTGGAGCCCGTTTGGCATTGAAGTAGAGTTTGAGCGCCCAGTCGCTCGGCCCCTCGATGATCTTGAACTCGGGCTTGCTCCGCAACTCGCGCACCGAGGTGATGCCTCGCCCCGAAAAGCTCGCCTCGTCGACCTCGCCGGCCAGCAGCGCCAGCGCGGGATCCTTGACCTTGACAAAGGCCAGGCGATCCACAGCGGGCTTGCCCAGGAAGAAATCGGGGTTGGCTCCGTAGACATACCGGCCCTCTTCCTTGCTGTACTCCACCAGCTTGAAGAGGCTGCTGCCAATGACCGCCTCCGCGTCCAGCTTCTTGAGCGGGTCATCCACGTTGGCCCAGATATGCTTGGGGATAACGGGCAGTGAGCCGAAGAGGTCGGTCATCAGGCCTGCCGTAGGCGCAACGGTGCGCACGATCACGGCCTTGCCACCATCGGCTACCTCAGCCGTCTGCACCTTGTCCAGGCGCCAGCCCCAGGTGACCATGCCTTTCGCGGCCTTGTCTTTGAAATACAGATAGCTAAAGGCCACATCCTCGGCCGTCAGCGGCTGCCCGTCGTGCCAGTTCACCCCCTGGCGCAGGCGAAAAGTCCAGGTCATGCCATCCGGCGTCACCTGCCAGCTCTCCGCCAACCACGGGATGTAGCCCATACTGTCCTTCCAGACCAGGGTATCGAAAAGGTAGGACATGCGCATGTAGCCGGGGCCGCGGTTGTAGAAGGCGAATGGCGAAGGGTAGCCATAGTCCTCACCGGGCATAACATAGCTCACGGGACCGGCGCTGGTCGGCTTGGCCGCCAGCGTGGGTGTGGCCGCTGGTGCCGTGGGGGCTGTCGTGGGCGGAACCTGTGTGGGCACTGGGGTGGCCGGTGGCCGAGTAGCCGCGACTGCTGCCGGCGTCGCAGTTGGCGTGGGTGCAGGCGGCGCGCAGCTCGCGAGCAGCAGTGCCAGGCTCAGTAGCAGGAACAGCACGCTCCTCTGCTTCGATCTCATGGAAGCACTCCTTTCGATGCCAGGGGCAGATGGGGCTCAGCTCACACAAGCCGACGCGTGTAGACCTCTCCGTAACACTCGGGGCAGACGGGCTGCCCATCGCGCAGACGCGCGCGAGCCTCCATTACGCCTTCACCACACTGACCGCACTGCACCGTCTTGAAGATGCGGGCCGGCCCCGGTAGCGGGGCGTCGACCCAGCGCACGTCGTACAGCTCCTCGTCGCCCATGCTTTGCATGCGGTCGCGCGCCCGCTGGCGGCGCTCTGCTTCGGGCAACTGGTCATCTTCCTCGCGCCAGGTCGCCCGGTAGCGCAGCGCCACCCGCACCATGCGCCCATCGGACCGGCGCCCGAAAGTGAACACCTGCTTGCCCCAGTCGCGGAAGAGCAGATTGCCCTTACCCAGGGTGCAGCCGGTCAGCACCTGCACGGCGTCGACACCGCAGGCATCGGTCTCGGCGATGGCGATCAGCTCCTCGTCCTGCGCCCGCTGCACGCCCAGCTCGCGTAGACCGATCAGTGCGGCGCGGTAGCCGATGAGCAAGCCGGGGCAGAAATGCCCGTGAAAGGCGATCGCGCTATCCAGTAGCGCCTTGTCGTCCATGTCACTCCTTTCGTAAGCAGCCTGGGGGACCGATCCAAGCGCGTTTTGCCCTATGCTGGCTCGCACCAGGCGCCCACTGCGGGAGGGTCGTGAAGCTCACTGCTCTCACCCCTCGGCCTCATCGCAGGAGCGGCACAAGAGCCTCCCCTCGCGCTGTATCAAGTGGGTCTGTACCACCAAGTCGCCACAGCCATCGCAAGGGATGAGCGCCGAAGTGAGGAGCTCTTCGGACCATTGAGGTCGTGTTCTCGACGATGACCCTCAGAGGTGCCCCATACATCAGCTCCAGCGATAGCCTGGCCAACGCGCACTGGCTGGCCCGGTAGCCAATCGCCAGGTCAGGGCAGAGGTGCCCGTGAAAGGCGGCGGCCAGCCTCAGTCTCGCATCCACCAACACGTGCGCCTCCTCTTCCTCCTCCACCTTGAAATGGAGCACCCACTGACCCTGCCATAGGTGCTTGCCCTTCATGTCAGTGAGGCCCAGGCAAAGGGCGAACACCCCCTGTCTGGCGCGCACGCGGTGAGCAGAGGATAGCGGCGGGCCAGCGCCAGGCTGTAGCCGCCGTGCCCTCCGCCCGCGTCAATGGCCCGTAGGGGCGGCGTGTTGGGGCAGCGGTTCTCGCGTTTATCGAGCAGCCCGACAGCACACGCCGCATTCAGCAGGAGCTCAACGCCGCGCCGGTCGGCCTGTACCGCCCGCGCGATCTCGGTCGCGTCGTCCACACCAGCCGCTATGGCCTCAAAGGCACCCAACTCGACGCACGTGAACGAGATGCTCGACACGCGACAGCCGCACGTGAGCTCCCTGAGCTGCTGGCGTTGCTGCAACACAGTCTGTTCGTCTTCTCGGTTCGTCATTCTTCCGCCTTCTCATACCTGCCTTCGACACCATGGGAAAGCCTCTGGTCCACGCACGGGGCGGCCGTCGCTCGCTTCGAGCAAAGGCGTCTCGCTCGCAGTCGAGCCCCATGTCGTCCATCCATGACGGAACGCAAAAAGACCGCTCCGCCGTGGCCTTCAGGCCCGGAAAGAGCGGTCTTCATGACACTCTATCTGCTGACTTCAGTCAGCTGGATCCATTATATTGCGACTCTTTGCAACTGTCAAGACCCGCATCAAGCCTGCGAGGCTGCATGAATCGCCTGTCGCACGATCTCAACTGCCGCCGCGATCTGCTGGGCCAGTGGCCTGGCCTCGATGCCCACGATCTCAAAGTGTGGCTGATTGATGGGCAACAGCAGCTTGCGGCCTGGCGCGTCGGCTACTGCCTCGGCCATAGCTGGTGTGATCTCACCCAGCATGAGGTTCGGAACGACTACACCTATGGGGGCCAGGATGAAGGAGGCCTGGGCGACACAGACGCGAATGGCATTCTCCCCGCTCGCGCCCCTGCTGGCGCCTGCCTTGAGCATCTTCTCGGTAGCCAGGGCGTTGGTGCCCAATGCCAGAATGTCCTGCTGGGGCAACGCTTGCCTCAACTGGCCCACGATCTGTGCTCCGAGCCCACCCCCCAAACCATCGATCACGGCGACGACCACGCCGGTCACCCCAGCCTCTCTCGCCATGTTCTGGCTTCCAGGCATGCCGCCTGAGGCTTTCCCCACTCTACCTCACTCGCCTGCCAGTTGCCACTACGCTGCACCTCGGCCGTGTTCGGCCATCTCCAACGCAACACAGGAGTGCTCCGCTGACTCCCGTACTGGGCGCACGGCGTTCCTTACGACTATCGGCTTGCTTGATGCAAGAGCTTGTATCTGCGAATGACCGCAATCGCTGGCGGCCATTATACTCGGAAGAACTCGGAACCGCAACTCGAAGAGCGCCCTCTTGGGAATACAACGAAGGATCCGCGAAGAGTACCCGAATCGTCGCACGGTAGTGGTTGGCGTCCCGCGTGCACTGCCAGCCGCGCCCCTCGCGGCTATCGAGCCAGCAATCGGCTCTGACCTCGGCCCCACACAGCGGGCGACGTAATACGTGGCAGGGAGCAAGCGAGGGCAAACGTGAAAGGCACAGGAACGCGCAGGCGGGTACAGAGCGACGTGCCCAACGTGCGGCTGCCCGAGGCGCTGAAGCAAGAGAGCGAACGGCTGCTTTTGATATCCTAAAAGGGGTTCTCCCGCACTTTTGGTGAAGAGTAGCCGAGTGAGGGCCGTCATGCGGCGAAGACACGCAGCCTCAGCATATCAAAGCTGGCTCGGCCATAGCGTAACGGTTGTGCAATCAGGCCCCGAATCGTTCGAAACGGGCCAGGAATAACACTTTTCCAACTGAACAGCTTTGAGGTAGGCTTATCGCGATCCTGTTTGCTAGAAAGGCTCACGATGAGCCCACTGTCATGCAAT
>JAKPJZ010000208.1 GCA_029553955.1 Chloroflexota bacterium | reverse complement strand
GCTGGCCCGCACCCTCAGCCCCTTCTACGGCATGGGCTGCACCCTCACCTTCTGCTGCGTGCGCCACGATCTCCTCCACCTCGCCCATGTCGGCGACTCACGCGCCTACCTCTACAGCGGCCACGAGCTCAGCTGCCTCACCTCCGACCACTCCGCCGAAAACGAGAGCCGGCGCCGTCAGGCCCGCGGCGAGCCCCCCCTCGAATATACCCACGCCAACCGCCTCGCGCTCACACGCTGCATCGGTCAGGAGTCCCCTCCAGAAGTCGACGAGTGGCGCCGCATCATCCAGCCCGGCGACCGCTACCTATTCTGCACCGACGGCCTCACCAACATGGTCCCCGAGTCCGAAATCGCTGAGCACCTCCGCCTCTGCCAGTATCCGCACGAGACACTCCGCTCGCTCCTCGCGCGCGCCAACGCCCGCGGCGGCCTCGACAACATCACCGCCGTCCTCCTGCTCGCAGAAAAGTGAGCCCGGGCGGCCCCAGGCACGCCCGCGCACCGGGTCATCCCGCCACCGCGCAAGTCCATGGTGCAAAAGCACGATCACCACGTGCGTTTTTGCGAAATTCGCGTCACTATGAGCCGATAAACTCCCAGTAAGCCCCCCTCGACGCAAACACCCCGAGCCACGCCATGCCCCTGCCGGCGCCGGAAACCATGCCCCGATGAAAACGATCCTTCTAGTCGCCGACGATGCCGACTTGCGCGCCACCATGTGCACCACCCTCCAAAACGCGCACTACGACATCACGCAGGCGCCCTCCGCCTCACGCGCCATTGAGATCGCCCAGCAGGAGCCCCCCGACCTCATTGTCTGCGATATGTCCATGCCCCACGGCGCTGGCCTCGATCTGCTCACCACCCTCGGCGACAACCCCGACACAGAAAACATCCCCCTCCTGCTGATCACCGGCGAAAAAGCCCATCCCAGCAGCCCCTTCGCCAGCACCGTCGCCACCGACCTCCTCTGCAAACCGTTTTCCGGCTCCGACCTCGTCGCCGCGGTCAACACCCGCCTGCGCACACGCGCCACCTTCGACGACGCACGCCGGCGCAACAATCAGCGCCTGCTCACCGTCGTCGAATCCACCGCCGCCCTCGTCGCCCTCATCGACCCTCTGGACTACCGCCTCAGTTATCTCAACAAGACAGGCTGCAACATGCTCGAATTGGAGCCCCCGGCCACCGCTGTCGGCGCCCACTTCATGAGCTTTTTCCCAGAGGGGGAAGACCGCACCGCCATCGAAATCGGCCTCTCTCAAGCCGCCGTGCAAGGCCACTGGATCCGGCAGGTCACGCTCCTCGGCAGGCAGGGGCGCCGCACCGACGTCGAACTCTACCTGCAAGCCCACCGCGCCCCCAACGGAGAACTCGACTACTACGAACTCACCGCCCGCGACATCACCCGGCAAAAAGCCACCGAGGCTCAACTCCACCTCCTCTCACGCGCCATAGAACAAGTCCCCACCAGCATCATCATCACCGACGCCGCCGGCTGCATCAAATACGTCAACCCCCGCTTCAGCCGCATCACCGGCTACTCCACCAGCGAGGTCATCGGCCTCAACCCACGCATCCTCAAATCCGGAAACACCCCACCCGAAGTTTACACCGCCCTGTGGAAAGCCATCACCCACGGCCGCGAATGGCGCGGCACCCTCCAAAACCGCCGCAAAAACGGCGAGCTGTTCTGGGAACAGGCCACCATCTCCAGCGTCATCGACGAGCACGGCCGCACCAGCCACTACATCTCATTCAAA
>JAKPJZ010000207.1 GCA_029553955.1 Chloroflexota bacterium | reverse complement strand
GCGCCGGCCGCGGCCACCGGGTCGGCCAGGGGCTGATCCATCTCGACCCAGCGCACCACGATCAGGCATGCCGGCCCTACCTGGCTGCGCACCTGGCGCATATACTTGGGCGATGCGTCGACCAGCTTGACGACGCGCGGCTGGCGGAGATTGCCCGAAAAGCCACCGATGATGTGCAGGCCCAGTTTATCCATTCCCGTCACCTCATTTGCCCTATCCGTAATGCTGTGCTACACTGAGCGCCCATGAGCAACGAAGCCACCTACCACGACGCTCTTGTGGGCCATAGTCGCCGCTCCATCGGCGGCGGGCTCACGCAGACTGCCGATGCCTACGCGCTCTCCCTGCTGGGTGACGTGCGCGGGTGCACCGTGATCGACCTGGGTTGTGGGCGCGGCAGCAACTCCGTTCTCCTCGCCCAGCGCGGCGCCTATGTGATTGCCTGCGACATATCCCCGCGCATGCTCGCAGCCACAGCGAGCGCCGCCCGCGTCGCCGGCGTTTCTGCCAACGCGCAGCCGTCGCTCATGTCCGGTTGTCAACTCGCTCTCCCCGATGCCTGCGCCGATGCCCTCTATGGCCAGGCCGTCCTGCACCACCTGGACTATGGCGCCGCTCTCTCTGAGGTAAGGCGCGTTCTGCGTCCCGGCGGGCGCGTCGTGTTCTGCGAACCCCTGGCCCACAACCCGCTGCTGCGCCTCTATCGCGCCCTCACGCCCAATAAACGGACACCCGACGAGCACCCACTTACCTGGCCCCAGGTCTGCGACTGGCAACACCGCGAGTTCTACCTGCTCGCGCTGCTCGCCGCCCCGCTTCGCCTGCGCCATTTCCTGCCTCTACTTGAGCGCCTGGACAACCGCCTGCTGCGCTCGGCTCCCTGGCTGCGCCCCTGGTGCTGGGTTACAGTGCTGTGGCGCGACGTCTAGCGGTCACGCCGGCCGCGCTTTTGCTTTGCCCGACCGTGTCTTGCCCAGCAGGGGCGCCTTCAGTTGATCCAGCGTGGTCGCACCACTGATGGCCGCCTCCAGTTCCGTGTCCGGGTCAACCACTTTGGGCAGCAGCGCCTCGTCAATGACCACCCTGCAGTCTTTGAGACGCCAGGCGGATCGCGCATCGCGCCGCCCACCCTTGCCGTCCTCGATCTCGCGCGGCGGCAGGGCAGCCTCCTCAACATCATGCCAGGGCTGCCCCACGAGCGAGGGGTCAACTGCCTCCGCCCGCGCCGCCACCCGCGCCAGGAACATCGCCTCGTCCTCGTTGTCCAGTTGGGCCTTGGGCGCCGGGCACAACACCCGGAGAGCCCCGTCGGGGTTTTCGTATACGCGAAGCTTCATCTTTCCCCCCCCTATGCCGGGTCGCCAACGCCCTGAACGCAGACAAAGGTCGCATCGGCCAGGTTAGTACCGCTGAAGGTCTGTACCCGCGCCGTGCCCGCCGTCTGGACCTGGATGGTGGCGTGCTTGCCGTCGATACCAGCCCCCAAGGTGCAGCACCAGTTGGCATTGGCAAAGTCGGTGTCGATCGTCACGGTGTAGTCGCCGATGCCGTTGTCAGTGACGCTCATCACGTTATGGCTATCGCGAATGGCGATCGTGCCCGTACCGTTGAAGTTGACCCAAAACCCGACGTGGCGGTTGGTGTCCGCCTCGTGCTTAGCCACGCCCTCAGCCACGCCCCTGGAACAGCTTCGTTCGTCCGTTACCTTGCCGGCCACAATCGAGGCCACCGTCGCGTCGACGCGCACCTGGGCGAGGGAGATTTCCCACATCGCGCCCTGTACCTGGGTCAAAGCGGGCGCGCTGGGGCTGGCCGCCGGCGCGCCCTGGAGCACTGCGAGAGCAATGGTGTTGAGGGTCCAGTTGACTCTCAGCACAACGCGGTCAATGCGCGGATTGCTGGGGTCCGCCGCCCCAATGGCCAGGATTTCCTCGGCGTCACTCTCAATGTAGTGCCCCCGAATCCAGGCGATGCCCGATTTGACCTTGACCCGTAGCCCGGAGTTGTCGGCGTAAACCTCAAACTTATTGCCCTCGTCGACGACGCCGGTATCGCACCACAAGCGGGCCATCTTGGTCCAGCGGTCCTGCATGCTGTCGGCGCCAGCGCCGGTATTGAATGGGAAATAGATAATGCTCATAGCTACCTCCGTTCCAACGCACTCAGGCGACTCTCAAGCTCCCGCATGCGCGCAAACATGCCGGCCAGTGGCGAGGCCGCAGCCAGGCTCTCGCTCGTGCCGATCACCGGCTTGATTGCCTCGCCGTCGGGCGTGACGGTGATCTCAAAGCCGCGCACGACGTCGACGATCGTCTGGTCGGGCAGGTCCACCCGCACCCTGTCGCCCAGGTTATAGTGCGTGAACGGCTTCAGGCCCTCGGTCTCGGCCGGCTGCAGGCTGATTGAGATGCGCTCCGCGTTGCGGGTCAGCTCCTCCGTACAGGCCTTGAAGAGCTCACCCGTGTCGCTCGTTTGCTGCTGGTCGATGAAGCGCTCAATGCGCCGCCCCCAACGCACGATCGAAGAGGGGTCGCTGGTCTCCACGAACGCGCGCGCCGTGCCCGAGCCACTACCGCCGGCAATCACATAGTTGGCGGCCGGCGCCTCCTCGACGACCTCAAAGCCATCGAGGGTGCCATTGTCCTTCGAGAACACGACCAGGTCGCTCTTATCGCTGGGCTCGTACACCTGGAACTCGAGCGCCGCCCCCGTGCGCACCACCCGGAACCCCAACCCGCCCCCGCGCAGGGCTATGCCCTGGAGCAGCTCGAGTAGGTCGTCCATGCGGCCCCATTCGCGCACAAGCGTGCCCCGCCGCACCGTCGTGTCGTCAAAGTAGGCCACGCCACCGTTGACGCCTGGCGCGTAGACATAGTAGAGCAATTGCGCGCAGCCAGCTGGGACGACGATGGTAGCCAGGTAGCGCGCAAACTCTGTGCCCGTAATGCCGGTACTGATCAGCGGAATGATGTCAACGCCGTGCGTCTCATCCACCACACGGATGCGCCCAGCGTTGGCGCCGTCCCCGCGTGTCCACACGGTGAAAGCCCACACGTCGCCCGGCGTCACTCCCACCACGCGCTGGCTCAGGCGCGGCGCGCCGGTCCCTGTCGTTGCGCCGCAAGTGAGCTTGGCCGCCGCCGCCCCGCCTCGGTATTCGCCCATCGTTATCGCGCGAACGACGGTGCCATCGGTTGCGCCCTCTGACCAGTTGGCGAACACATCCGGCCCACCGCTGCCCGCCGTCTCAAAGCCGCCGTTGAGGCACAGGTTGCGGGATATCTCTGCCCCCAACACCAACCCGGCAACTCGCCGCTCCGCCTTGGCGCCCGGGCCGATATTGACATCGACATAGTGCCGCAGCACCTGCTCGGCGACGTCGCTGTACTCGTCGTAGGCTGCAGTGTTGTATGGCGGCCCGGCCGGCACGGGTAGTGCCAGCGACCTGGCGAGATAGGCGTTGTCATCAGAGCCGGAAAACTCCCGCGTGTGCACGCCCGACGCCGCCTGCCAACTGCGGGTCAACCGGTCGACGCGGGCGCCACTGAAAAACGGTGCCCCGTTCCGCTCGACGGCGATGCCCCCGAGGCGTGTCAGCAGCTGCGCGGGCTCGCTGTCGGCCGGCAATCGCAAGGTCCACTTGCCCACGTCGTTGAACTTGGACAGCACGGTCAGTTGCTGCCAGTCGTCGATGCGAGCGATGCGGTTTCTCGCACTGTCGGTGACGTAAAGGCGATATTCGGCCATCGCTCAGGCGCTCCAGTAGCGAGGATAGTAGCTGAGCCTCACATCACTGTCGACCGTGGCGCCGCTCAGCTCGATACGCAGCGAGTTGTTGCCCTTGGCGAGCGGCCAAAGCGACGACCCCGATGGGATCGCCAGCCGGCCGTCAACGCTGTGCGTGATCGTGCCGTAGTAGGGCCGCGTGTCGATGGCCAGCGTTTGGCTGGCCAGCAGCGTCGTGGCCAGCACCAGCGCCTCGCCGGTGGTCAGGTTGCGCAGTGCCAGGTTGCGGCCCGGCCCCGTGACTGTCCATTGCGGCCAGGCCTCGACGTCGCCGGCATTGACGATCACCGGGTCGCCGAAGTAGGCCGAGCTCCACAGCCGCAGCGGGAAAAACGGAAACCAGCCAAAGGTACAGGCAACCAGGCCCCAGCTCGTCGAGACGACACTCGCCGCGTAGAAGAACGGGTCATGTGCCCGGAAGGTCAGCACGCAGCGCATGAGCGAGGGCGTTCGCTGCACCCCGCCCTCGAGGCCGCCACTGTAGCGACAGTAGAGCTCACGCTGATTGCCGTCTGCGGCCTGAACGCGCAGCCGTCCCTCACGGGTCGGGTCCAGGCGCCCGGCCAGCGCGCGCCGCAGGGTCAGGAGGTCGGCTTCGTCGTCACCCTCCAGCCACAGAGGCAGATCGACGACGCGCACGCCGGCGCGCACGTTACGCAGCCGCGCCCCGTGCCGGCCGGCGGCCACCTCTTCGCTCATCTCGAGGGGCGGCATGAGGAGCCCCTGCTGGCCCTCGAGGACGGCATAGTCCGCCAGGTCGGTCAGCTCCAGGGCGCCGCTATCATCTACCCACCAGATACGCTCATCGGTTGCCATGCGTTATGTCCCATACAGGAACTGCATGCGGCCCCACGCGCGATTGATACTATCCTCGGCAGGCTCAGGAGCGGGATTGTTGATGATGATCGTCGGCTTCACCTCCGCCCCACGCCGAGAGTCCAACTTGCTCCTGGGCGTGATCTGCAGGAGCTCGGGCTCGCTGCCCTCTCCGACCCAGCCCTGGAAGTAGGTCGGCTGGCTGATCCACGCCTCGAGGCCGGTGGCGTACTTGCCAGTGTTCCAGGCCGCCTGGGGCCCGCCGCTCGTGTCCAGTCCCTTCGGCCCGAAGGCCTTCTCGCGCGTGGTCCAGCCGGCCGTCTTGTCGACCTCCGGGCTTACCGACTTTGGCGGCACGCTCTCGAGATCCAGGAGCCCCACCTGCCAGAGCGCCACGCGCGTGCGGTCGATGATGTTCTCCACCGCAGTCTTGATGTCAGCCAGGACGCCCTTGATGCCGCCCTTGCCGTCCTCGCCCTGCCAGATCTCGGTCAGCTTGTCGCGCATGCCCATCCAGTTGGTGGCCCAGGCGAGAGTCAGGGCTGCTAGGGCGGCGCCGATGCCGGCGATGGCGATCCCCACTGGCCCCAGAGCGGCGGCCCAGCCAATGAGAGCCGCGATCCCCAGGCCCAGGATTGTCAGGGAGAGGATAACCACAGCATCCTTGACGGCTGCGATGTTCTGGCGCAGCGACGGCAGTGGCCCAGGCGTGGCCTCGGTACCGATAAGCTCCGACATGATGGTATCGGCCAGTGCCCGCGCATCGGCCTGCAACTGCTCAGGGGCGAACAGCGCTTCCCAGGGGTTCTCGAGCGGGTCTGGCTTAGGCAGCTCGCCAAAGACTCGCCGCGCCTCATCGGCCATGTCCGCCAGGCTCTTGGCGGCCGCCGCGCCTGCCTGGGCAGCTCGCTCCATGGCGCCGGCAATCTGCTGCTGGAGGTTGCTCTCCTCTGTGAGGGCGTCGATCTTGGCTCGCTCTGCATCGTAGGCCTCGCCGGCCTCGGCTGCCTGCTGCTTGGCAATTTCCAGTTGCGCATTGAGCCCACGCAGGGCCTCGTAGTCGGTCTCCTGCGCCATCTGCGCCTGGATGTCGCGCATCCGTGCCCCGGCGGCCTGCGTGGCCAGATAGGCACGCGCCAGGCTCTCGGCCTGCGCCCCGGCCATTCCGCCGGCGGCCCGGATACCCGCGAAGGTGCCCTCTGAGATGCTGCCCGTAGCGCGCAACTCGTTGAGAGCGCCGGCAATCTGCGCCCGGAGCGCTCGCAAGAGTGGGTTGGCCTGGCCCTGCTCGAGCGCGCCCTCGGCCACCAGCCCGGCGAGCACGTTCTGCAGAGCGCCGGACATGTCGCGCAGAGCCGAATAGTCGGCCTGTGTCCAGCCCTTGAACCATGCATTGGCCGCGCCCTTGCCCCAGTCGGTGAGATCGGGCAGGAGCTTGGGCGGCGAGCCTGGCTTGAGCCAGTAGGTGATGATGCCGCGCAGGACCATCATGGCGGCAAGGACGTAGACCGTGCCGCGGCGGATGCCCTCGGCCAGCGAGTGAGTGATCCCCTCGCCGTAAGGTGCTACGGCATCGATGATCCTGTTGAGTTCATCGATGATGAGCGGCCCGGCGACTTTGATCGCTGCTGCCAGGGGCTGCGCCAGACGGGTCAGTCCGTTGGCCAGTCTGTCCAGCACGGGCACACCCCGTTCAGCAGTCGTCAGTAGACCATCCAAGAGCCCCTGCAGACGCTCGCCGGCGGCAGTGCGGATGTCGGTAAGCTGCGCCTTGACCCGCGCCAGGCGCGTGGCCACATCATCGCCTCGGCCGGCGAGGGCTTCCACCTTCGGCCCGGCCTCCTCCATGACCGCCTGCATAAATGCCGTCTCGCGGGTCATGCCAGCCACGCTGGCCATGAGCTCGTTGACGCGTGTCGTCACTCGGCCAGACGAGATGCCGAACTGATCGAGGCGCATGATGCTCTGATTGGCCAGCATCATAGCAAAGTCCTCGACGGCCGCGGTCACTCCCGTCTGTGGGTCGATGGCACGCCGCAGCACATAGGCCGTCTTGACGATGTTGTTGAGGTCGGCATCGGTCTCGGCCAGGCGCATGGAGAGCAGGCGGTTGGCCACACTCATGGCGTCGTAGCGCCCGATAGTGCCAAACGTCGCGTCCTGCACCGCGCGCAGATTGCGCTCCGCCTGCTCGGCGCCGCCGGAAAGCGCGGCAAACGCTCGTGCCGACTCCATGGCCGGTGCAGTAGACGCGGCCAGATTCCATGTGACATCGGCCACGCCCTTGGCCAGGCGCTCCACACCCTGCAACACCACACGGCCAATGATGTCGCCAACGGCATGCTGCATGGTGCGTGCAAAGCCGTTGACCCAGGTCTGCGCCTTGCGCTGGGCGCCGGCCAGATCTCCGTCTAGCTTTGTGTCTTTGGCCCGCACGTATGAAACAATGTCGCCGATCGTGATGGCCACTATAGTGCTCCCATTTCGCGCAACAGCGCGTCGCCCGACACGCGCTTACCCGCCGCGCGCCCAGCGCCCCTCTTGCCGCCGCCCAGCGCCTGGCCAAGCCGGTCGACGATCTCGACCGCCTGTAGCCGCGCTTCCCACCGTTTGCGCCGCGCGTAGGCCACGGCCAGCAAGTCGAGTTCTTCCTCGCTCAGGTCGCCTTCATCTCGGCCCCACTCTGCGAGGGCGAGCTCTGCCCAGTCTGCTGTGTCTGCGAGCCAAGGAAGCTCAGCGTCCGGAACAACTCGCCCCCCTTCGAGCCAAAAGGGAGGCAGAGCTTGACGACGGCCACGAAGGCCGCGATGACCTCATCTTCGTAGGCTTCAGCCTCGATGCGCTGGGCATCGGCCTGCAGTTCAGGACTGTAGGCAATGAGCAGCTTGAGTGCCTGGTCAAGCGCCTCTTCGACGTTGCCGATGGCCGTATCGCCCAGCGCGCCGACGGTGCCCACCTGGGCGAGCAGTTCATCGCTCAACAGCGACTCGACCGAGAACTGCCCGCCCGACGCCCTGAGCATGGGCGCGAGCGTCTTGACCAGCTCGGGCAGCGAGCGCAGCACGGACCTGGCGGCAGTGGTCACGTGCCGCCGCCATGCCGCGTTGGCCTTCATCGGCAATTGCCGGATCACGTACTCCCGCTCGGCCAGGGTGATTGTCACACTGCGCATCACGGCACCTTCGGCCCGGTCACGCGCTGGAACTTGAACAGGTCTTTGCCGGTCAGCTTCGACGTATCGGCCAGCGCCTTGACCTGCAGCGGCACGCCCGTCCCTTCCTTCTCAGTGGAGAACTCGAGTGCGCCGTTGAGGCGGCCCGTGCCCCGGAAGATAAAGAACCTCGCTGGGTACTCTGTCCCCGTGTCGGTGACGTGGATACCCTCGAAGCCCCAGGCTCGCACGGTAAGGTCCGCCTTGCCGCCGGCCTCGATCTCTTCCTTGGCTACCTGGGCAGGCCCGCCGGTCGTGATCGTCTTTGTGCCCGCGTCCGCCAGCTCCAGGCTCAGCGCCGTCAGCTCAGCGAGCACTGTCTCGATGGTCAGGGCCTCGCTCTTGCGGCGCCGCTTGACTGCCGCGAGCCGGCTCTGGATCTTGGCTTCCACTTCTTCAAAGGTGTAGTTGCACGAGAGTGGCGCATTGGTCTCACCACAAAGCACCCAGGTGCCGCCCCATGCGGCGCCCGCGGCCACGCTGTTTTCATCGGGCAAGGTCGCGCCGCTGGGCGCATAGTAAACCTTGACGGGCCCCATCAGGATGTCTGCGACTGACATAGTTACGTCTCCTTACTCGCTGGCAATGCTCATCTGAAACGCTGTCAGCACGAACGGCCAGCCAAGCTCCGG
>JAKPJZ010000199.1 GCA_029553955.1 Chloroflexota bacterium | reverse complement strand
CCACTCTGATCAGGCGCTGAGATTCAGGGCGCGGACCTCAAGCAGGCCGCGCCCTTTTCATGGCTTGAGGATCGGTCAGCCGACCTCGAGGTCCACCGCGGCGACCTTGCCGCGCTCTTCCTTCATGTTGAAGGTGACCTTCTGGCCGTCGTTCAGCCCGCGCAGGCCCGCGCGCTCCACGGCCGAGATGTGGACGAAGACGTCGTTGCCGCCGTCGTCCGGCTGGATGAAACCGTAACCCTTGGTGGTGTTGAACCACTTGACCGTTCCGATAATTCGCTCTGCCACGACCTGGGTCCTCCTTCTTTCCTCTGAGACTTGCCTGCTGTGGCTCATGCTGCGAGGCAGCCACCTGCTCAGAGGATGGATGCCTGCCTTATGAACGACAAAACCGCCTGGGCGTCGGCCCGGGCGGTTGCGTTCGTCGCGGAGCAGAGCCTGACTACCAATCTACAAGAGGCGATGATAACATACATCGCCTGAATGGGCAAATCGGGCATTTTGGGTTAGGTTTCGGCCTGTGGCCGTGGCCCAGCCTTTGCTCGGCAGAGCGCAGACACGCCATCGAGCAGTAGAGGCGGCTCGCACACCGCAACGGCCGCGGCATCCCTGGCGGGGCACGACATCGCAGCCCGCTGCTCTGAGAACGCTGCGCCCAACAGCGCAGCCCCTTGTGGGCGCTTTTGTGCGTGGTGGCGGGCGCCGCGATCATGAGCACTCTGCTGCTGTTCGGATCGACCATACAGCATGCACGCCGAGGAGATACAGATGAACATGGACACGTTGGCCAAGGCGCTGGAGCAATTCGTGAACTCGGAGGATTGGGACGAGGCTCGCCGCATCGTGGAGGAGCACCAGGACCTGCTCGGCAACCAGGCGCAGCAGCTCCTGGCCGAGAACATCAACGACTATCGATCGACCAACCGTGACGATGTGGCCGACTATTTGGAGGAACACCGGGCCATCCTGCAGCGCAGCCGTGAGATCGGCATCGCCCAGGCGTTCGAGGAGGCAGAGCGCCAGGCCCGCGAGACCCTGGAGGCGCGGCACCGCGAGATGGACGCGCTGCGCCCCAGCCAGCCCACACCCCTGCAGGGCACCGTCTGGCAGCTCTTGGATGCCGATGCGCCCGAGAAGGTGGACCACGTGCTGTCGGAGCACCCCGAGCTGACCCGCGACCAGGCAGCCCTGGAGTACCTCGACAGCCTGGCGCAACAGGCCCAGCAGGCCGGCGCCAAGGAGGCAGTGCACTATCTGCGCGAATACCACGAGTTGCTGCGCACCTTTTACGAGCTACCGCCGCTGATGCGCGCCCTGCAAGAGTTCATCGCGGTGCCCACCTGGGGCGAGTCGCGCGAGGTGCTCAAGCACAACCCCGACCTGATGAGCGCCGAGGCCATCAGCATCATGGACAACCTGATCGACGAGGCGCAGCGACAGGACGACGAGGCCACCGCACACGCGCTCGAGGCCTACAAGCGCGTCCTCGAGCGCAGCCGCGAAGTGGGCCCCGACCGGGCCATCGCCGAGATCATCGAGCCGGAGGAAGAGCCCGCAGCACCGTAATACCTCTTGTTTGACACTTGACATGCCCGGCTGCCTGTGGCATGCTGTTCACTGTGCAATAGCGAGCCGTCGCAGGGGCAGCACGATGATGTGGGGTGGTGGGCGAGCCTTTTTCGTGAAGGATTTCACTTACGCTTTTGCCCAATCGGTCCAGTTGGTGTAAGATAGTCGCCAGTACCACCATCCTACACATCTCTGGAGAGTCGCCATGCTGGAAATGTTCTTTGCGCCGCGTTCAGTGGCGGTCGTAGGCGCGGGGCGCGAGCCCGGCAAGCTGGGCTACGACGTGCTGAACAACCTGCTGCAGTACGGCTACACGGGCCAAGTGTACCCCATCAACCCCAAAGCCGATGAGATCCTGGGGCTCAAGTGCTACCCCACCGTCGTCGACGTGCCGGGGCCGGTCGACCTCGCCGTGATCGTGGTGCCCGCCAGGTTCGTGCCTGACGTCATGGAGCAGTGCGGCCAGAAGGGCGTCAAGGGGGCGGTGATCATCTCGGCCGGCTTCAAAGAGGCCGGTCTCGAAGGGGTCAAGCTCGAGCGCCAGGTCGTCGCCATCGCCAAAGAGCACGGCATCCGCATCGTCGGGCCCAACTGCCTGGGCATCATCGACACCGTGCAGCCCATGGACGTCTCCTTCGCGGTCGGCATCCCACCGCGCGGCGAGATCGCTTTCATGTCGCAATCGGGCGCGCTGTGCACCGCCATCCTCGACTGGTCGCTGGCCAACAACATCGGTTTCTCGTACTTTGTCTCGCTGGGCAACAAGTCGGACGTCGACGAGGTCGACCTAATGGAGGCGTGGGACGGCAACCCCAACGCCAAGGTCATGATCGCCTACGTCGAGGGCCTGCGCGACGGCCGCCGCTTCATGGATGTGGCCCGGCGGGTGACCCGGCGCACGCCGGTGATCGCCGTCAAGTCGGGCAATACCGAGGCCGGCTCGCGCGCCGTGTCGTCGCACACGGGCTCGCTGGCCGGCTCGAACCGCGCCTACGATGCCGCCTTCCGCCAGACGGGCGTGCTGCGCGCCGCATCGATCCAGGAGCTCTTTGACTATGCCATCGGCTTTGCCTACCAGCCGCTGCTGCGAGGCAACCGCATTGCGATTGTGACCAACGCCGGCGGCCCGGCCATCATGGCCACCGACGCGTTGGAAGGCTCGGGGCTCAAGCTGGCCCCGCTGAGTACCGAGACTGTCGAGTTCCTGCAGTCCAAACTGCCGGCGGCGGCCAACACCTATGACCCCATCGACGTCCTGGGCGATGCCCGCGCCGATCGTTACGCCATCGCCATCGAGGCGGCCCTGAAGGACCCCAACGTCGATGGCCTGATCGTCATCCTCACCCCCCAGGTCATGACCCAAATCCTCGAGACGGCGCAAGAGACCGGCCGCCTCTCCAAAATGTACGACAAGCCTGTCGTGGGCTGCTTCATGGGCGAGGCCAAAGTCTCGGCCGGCATCGACATCCTGACCCAGGAGCGGGTGCCCAACTATCCCTTCCCCGAGCGCGCCGCCGGCGCTCTCAAGGCTATGTACGACTATCGCGCCTGGCTCGATCGCCCACTGCCCGAGATCAAGCCCTTCGAGGTGGACCGCGAGCGGGTGCGAGAGACGCTGGCCAAGGTCCGCGAAGATGGCCGTAACACCCTGGGCGACGCCGAGGCACGCAACATCGCCGAGGCCTATGGCCTGCGCGTGCCACGGTCGAGGTTGGCGGCGACGCCCGACGAGGCGGTGCAATTCGCCGAGGAGATCGGCTACCCTGTGGTGATGAAGATCGCCTCGCCCGATATCCTGCACAAGTCCGACATCGGCGGCATCCGGGTGGGGGTCACTGGGGCAGCCAATGTGCGCGATTCCTTTGACCTGCTGGTCTACCGGGCCACGCGCTACATGCCCGACGCCCAGATTTGGGGCGTGCAGATCCAGGAGATGGTCACCGGCGCCAAGGAGATCATCATCGGCATGAACCGCGACCCGCAGTTCGGCCCAATGATCATGTTTGGCCTGGGCGGCATCTATGTTGAGGTACTGAAAGATGTGACCTTCCGCATCGCGCCGGTCACCGAACAAGAGGCGCGCGAGATGGTCGCCGAGATTCGCTCGCGCCACCTGTTGGAAGGCGTGCGCGGCGAACGCCCCTCCGATATCAATGCCATCGTAGGTTGCATCCAGCGCATCTCGCAACTCGTTACCGATTTCCCCGAGATCGTCGAGTTGGATATCAACCCGCTCCTGGTCCGCGAAGCCGGCGCGGGTGCGATAGCGGTCGACATGCGGTTGGTGTTGAGCTCCTAGTACGATTCGTGGGCTTTCCATTCTAAAGGAGGAGCAGATGGCTACCCTGTACATCACATCACCGGAGACCTTTTCGGGAAAGAGCGCGCTGTGTGTGGGCCTGGGCAAGCGTTTCATCCACGACGGCTTCCGCATCGGCTACATGAAGCCCGTCAGCACCAGTGCCAAGCGCTCCGGCGGGGTATGCGTCGACGAGGACGCCGAGTTCGTCAAGCGGACCTTCGGCCTGGCCGAGCCGCTGACGGCGCTCGCTCCGATCTGCCTGGATCCAGCCGATGTCGAAGCGGTCCTGCGCGGCGAAAGAAACAACTTTGCCCAACACCTCCAGGACACCTTCCGTCAAGTGGGCGATGAGAAGGATATCATGATCCTCGAGGGCGGCGCCACCCTCACCGAAGGGTTCATGGTTGGCCTGCCGCCCCATGAGGTCTCGAGCCTGCTGGATGCCAAGGAACTGGTGATCGTCAAGTACTCGACGGCACACGTGGTCGACGACATCCTGGGGGCGAAGGCCCTGCTGGGCGAGTCGATGCTCGGCGCCGTGATCAACGCCGTGCCACGTCCCAAGCTCGAGTTTGTCGAGGGCGCGGTGGTGCCCTTCCTGCAGCAACGCGGCGTCAAGGTCTATGCCGTTCTGCCCCAGGAGCGCCTCCTGCTCTCCATCAGTGTGCGCGAGCTGGCGCAGGTGCTGGGCGGCGAGATCCTCTGCTGCGGCGAACGCATCGACGAACTGGTGGAGCACCTGATGGTCGGCGCCATGAGCGTCGACTCGGCGCTCAGCTACTTCCGGCGCAAGCCCAACAAGGCGGTCATCACCGGCGGCGACCGGCCCGATATCCAGCTCGCCGCCCTCGAAACGTCAACCAAGGCGCTCATCCTCACCGGTAACCTGCACCCCAGCCCGATCATCCTGGGGCGGGCCGAAGAGGTGGGCGTGCCCATCATGCTCGTGCGTAAGGACACGCTGACGACCGTCGAAATCATCGAGCAGTTCTTCGGCCGCACGCGCTTCCATCAGCCGAAAAAGATCCAGCGCTTCGAGCACCTGTTGGAGACGAGCATGAACTTTGGCGAGCTGTACGCCGACATGGGCATACGCAAGGGCTAGGACGTACGACGTGATGCGTGATGCGTAATGCGTGATGCGTAATGCGTGGCCTCGCGAAGGGCCACCATGTGCCGCTCCTGGCGACGTTACGCATTACGCATCACGTTTTACGCATCACGCATCACGTAAAGGAGTGAGTGTATGACCCTGATTGAGGATATCGTCGCGCGTCAAGTCCTGGACTCACGAGGCAACCCCACCGTGGAGGTGGAGGTTCATCTGTCGGGTGGCTCGGTGGGCCGGGCCGCGGTGCCCTCGGGGGCCTCGACCGGCGCCCATGAGGCCATCGAGCTGCGCGACGGCGACCAGGCACGCTACGGAGGCAAGGGCGTGCTGCAGGCGGTCGACAATGTGAACGTGCGCATCGCCGAGGAACTGATGGGGTGGGATGCCCTCGACCAGGTGGGTATCGACGAGCTGATGATCGCCCTCGACGGCACCCCAAACAAGGCCGCCCTGGGGGCCAACGCCATCCTCGGCGTCTCGCTGGCCGTGGCCCATGCCGCTGCCGGCGCGGTGGGCCTGCCGCTCTACCGCTACCTCGGCGGCGTGTCGGCGCGCACACTGCCCGTGCCCATGATGAACATCCTCAACGGCGGCAAGCACGCAGCCAACTCGACCGACCTGCAAGAGTTCATGATCATGCCGATCGGGGCGAGCACCTTCGAGGAGGCGCTGCGCTGGTGCGCTCAAGTCTACCACACGCTCAAGAAGGTGCTGGCCGAGCGTGGCTACAACACCAACGTCGGCGATGAGGGCGGCTATGCCCCCTCGCTGGGCTCCAATGCCGAGGCGGTGGAGGTCATCCTGCGGGCCATCGAGCAGGCCGGCTTCAAGCCCGGGCAGGATATCTTTATCGCCCTCGACCCGGCGGCCACCGAGCTGTACAAGGATGGCTCCTACCACCTAGCCAAAGAGGGGCGCACGCTCAGCGGCGATGAGATGATCGAGTTCTACGCCGACTGGGTGGCCAAGTACCCCATCATCTCCATCGAAGACGGCCTGGCCGAGGACGATTGGGAACACTGGACGCGCCTGGTCGAGCGCATCGGCGACCGCGTGCAGATCGTCGGCGACGACCTGCTCGTGACCAACCCCGAGCGCGTGGCGCGCGCCATCGAGCTCCACGCGGCCAACTCGCTGCTGACCAAGGTCAACCAGATCGGCACGCTCACCGAGGCCGTGGCGGCCGTCACCAGAGCGCAGCGCGCCGGCTGGACGGCCGTCATCTCGCACCGTTCGGGCGAGACGGAAGATACGACCATTGCCGACCTGGTGGTGGCCCTCAACACCGGCCAGATCAAGACCGGCGCGCCGGCACGCACCGACCGCGTGGCCAAGTACAACCAGCTCCTGCGCATCGAGGAGCAACTGGGCGATACCGCGCTCTACCCCGGCACTCAGGCGTTCTACAACCTCGGGCGCTAGCCCCAGCCCGGACTCCCCAACAAGTTGGGGCTCGGACTCCCCAACTTGTTGGGGCGTTCCCCACCCGAACCGGGCTCGGACTCCCCAACTTGTTGGGGAGTCCCCTACCCGAACAAGTTCGGGACTCCGGGCTCGGACTCCCCAACTTGGGGCGTCCCCCACCCGAACAAGTTCGGGATTCCGAGCGCCTGCGGGACGCATCCCTCTTGACCCGCCCCACACCCCGTGCTAGACTCCGCTGGAGACCACCCCTCAAGAGGAGTGCACCATGAAAAAGCTGTACCGTTCGCGTGACGAGCGGATGGTCGCGGGCGTCGCTGGGGGCATCGCCCAGTATTTTGGCATCGACCCCACGCTGGTGCGCCTGGCGTTCGCCGCGGCCACGCTGGCCGGGGGAGGCAGTGGCTTGCTGGCCTACATCGTCCTGGCGATGGTCATGCCCCTCGAACCGGTGCCGGGGATGATGGCGCAGCAGGCCAAAGCGCCTAGCGGCGTGGCGTACCACTTTCCACCCGAGGAAGAGACGCGGGCTGAGGTGCAGGAAACGCGCGTGACCGAGTACGAGCGCTAGATCGCTTCTCCGTCGGAAGTGCAGCAGGGGCGGCGTGCGAGCCACCTCTGCTGCCATCGGCCAGTATCCGCCGCGCTTTCGGAGGGAGGGCCAGACCTGTGTCTGGCCCTCCCTCTGTTTATGAAACAACCGTGAGCACCGTGCTGCCAACGATGGTCGAGCCGATCAGCGCATCGACCCGGTAGACGCCCGGCGCGCTGGGCAGCTCGCTCCAGATGCCGATGGAGAAGGCTTCGCCGCTCGCTTTGGTCGCCAGGTCGGCGCCGACGGGCGACACGCGCCCGCTGGGCAGCGTGACCTGGACGGTGAAGCGGACCTCGACCCCCTGGGGGTTGCGCGCGCAGACAAAAAGCTGCTGCTGGATGGGCAGCTTGAGCTGCGTGATGCGCGCCGAGCTGCACGCACCATCGCTGCTGATCCAGATCTCGATCGCCGGCAGTTGCGCGGCGGCAGGGGTGGCCGTCACCGCGGGTGCAAGCTGCGGCAATATGGGCAGCTGGATCGTCTTGACGAGGGCAACAAACTGCGTCGGAAAGATCACAAAGACAACGAAAAAGACGACGATGCCCATCGTGCCTGCGCCCAGGCAGCCAAAGCAGCCACCTACGAAGGACTTTTTCGCGATGATGAGAAGGTCGTCTGTGAACAAAGCGCTGGGCTTGCCCATGGCACCGCTCCTTCTCCGAGTTTGTCGCGCCGATTATGCCACAACTGCAGGTGGCCGACAAGGAGAATCCGCCCCATTTCTTCAACTGTGAATGAATTGTAAGACGACATCATACTGCTATTCATTTGTTTTTCATCTTGCCCCACTATAATGGCCGTGTACGATCGGTCTTCCATTCCACTTCGGGTCTACCCCTGGGAGGCGGGAACCATGGTGCTCTACACTCGCGAGCTTTCCACGGCCGAGCGGGCGCAACTGCAGTGTTGGCTGGAGGGCAACGACGCGGACCTCCGACATCGAGCGCGCGTCATCCTCCTTTCCACCGAGGGCTATCGTATCCCTGAGATCGGCGACATGGTGCAGGCACACCCTGCCAACCTGCGCAAGTGGATTCACCGCTTCAACCGGAGCGGCTGCCAGGGGCTGATCAGCACGCGCTCGGGCGGCGCCAAGCCACGCTTCACCGAAGAGCAGAAGCGGCGCATCGTGGCCCTGGCCCAAAAGCGGCCGCGCGACCTGGGGCTCCATTTTACCAAGTGGACTCTGCACCGCCTGGCCGAACAGGCCGAGAAGCAGCAGATCGTCGACCGCATCAGCCACGAATACGTGCGGCAGATCCTCCTCGCTGCCGAGTGCCCCTATCGCCAACGCCAGGAGCAGGAAACACCGGCCTGAAACCGCTGATTTGACCGCCTGCAGCCAGCATGCTATGATTTGCCGTTCATTTGGCCCTGGCCTTCTCGCCGCCTTGGGTTGGGAACGGGCGACCTGTCGAGCCACGCCAAAATCATAGGGCAGATCACGGCACGCAGGAGAACAACGTGACACAGCGCACCAACTCCTTGCCGGTGCGGGCGGTCGTCATCGTCCCGACCTACAACGAGATCGAAAACTTGCCGCCCCTGGTCGAGCAACTGCTGGGCCTGCGGGCGAGCCTGGGCGTCATCGTCGTCGACGACAACTCGCCCGACGGCACCGGCCAGTTGGCCGACCAACTGGCCGCCAAGCACCCCGAAGTAGAGGTCATCCACCGGCCCGGCAAGCTGGGGCTGGGCACAGCCTACCGAGCCGGGTTCGCCCGAGCGCTGGAGCGCGGCGCGCCGCTGGTGTTGACCATGGATGCCGACTTTTCGCACCACCCACGCTACATCCCGGCCATGCTGGGCCGGGCCGCCGATTGCCACCTGGTCATCGGTTCGCGCTACATCGGCGGCGGTGGCGCCGTGGGGTGCACGCTGCCACGCATCGCCCTCAGCCGCGGCGCCAACCTGTTCGCCAAGGTCTTGCTCGGGCTCAGGGCCAGCGACTGCACGGCCGGCTTCCGCTGCTACCAGCGGGTCGTCTTGCAGACCATCGGCCCCGACACGGTGCTCTCGGAGGGCTATTCCTTTCTCATCGAGATGCTCTACCGCGTCCAGCAAGCCGGCTTTCAGACGGGCGAGGTGCCCATCCTGTTTGCCAATCGCCAGCACGGTGCGTCCAAGATCTCGCGCCGCGAGGTCGCCCGGGCGGTGGCCACGGTCCTGCGCCTCTGGTCAGGCCGGTCTCCGCAGCGACGAGAGAGGTGAGCATGAAGCTTTCGGTTCTGGTGCCCGTGTACAACGAAGAGGCCGGCGTCGCTGAGGTCATCCGCCGCGTTGCTGCCATTCTGGTCGATAAGGAGATCATCGTCGTCGACGACTGCTCCACCGACCGCACGCCCGAGATCCTGGCCGAGCTACAGCGCGAGATCCCCGGCCTGCGCGTCATCCGCCATCCGGTGAACCGCGGCAAGGGCGCGGGCATCCGCACGGCGATGGAGGCGGCGACTGGCGACTGCCTGATCATCCAGGATGCTGACCTGGAGTACGACCCGGCCGACATCCCCAACCTGCTGCGGCTGGTGGAGGAGGGCACGGCCAAGGTGGTCTATGGCGTGCGCTCCTTCGAGGGCCAGAAACTGCACGTGCGCCTGGGCAACCGCTTCCTCACCTGGCTGACGAACCTGCTCTACGGCGTACACATCCACGATATGGAGACCTGCTACAAGCTCATGGCGGCCGAGGTGGCGCGCGGGCTGAGCATCGAATGCCGCCGCTTCGACATGGAGCCCGAGATCACGGCCAAGATCGCCCGCCGCGGCTACACCATCCACGAAGTCCCTATCGCCTACAAGCCGCGCCGGGCGAAAAAGCTCTCGCCCTGGCGCGATGGCCTGCCGGCCCTCAGGGCACTCTGGCGCTACCGCCGCTGGAGCGGGTAGCGTGCACCTGTCATTGCGAGCGTGCGCACTGTCATTGCGAGCCGCAGCGAAGCAATCTCCAATGCCCGACGTGGAGTTGCATCGCTCCGCTCGCAACCTGGGGCTGCTGCGCTGCGCTTGCAGCTATGAGATTGCTTCGTCGGCGGCTGCGGCCGCCTCCTCGCAATGACGGGCCAAGGTTCTGCGCTGGGCACAGGGTTACGAGACCCTGGGGTACTCGCAATGACAGGACCAAGTTACTGAACAACGCAGCGAGGCAATGACAGGCTGAAGAGTCGCCTTGCCAGAACGGCCTGCCTTGCAGTACACTGCTGCAGAGAAAACCAACCCCCGCCTTGACGGACCGCACACGGCCGGGCAGGCGAGGGTCTGCGGCAGGATGAGCGAATGATCGTCGTGCAGACTCCGCTGCGGGTGAGCTTCCTGGGCGGTGGCACGGATTTCCAGCAGTTCTACCGGCGGGAGGAAGGCTGTGTCCTCTCGACCGCGATTGACAAGTACATCTATGTCATTATCAAGCGGCGTTTCGACGCCCGTGTGCGCATCGCCTACACGCGCACCGAGCTGGTCGACCGGCTCGACGACGTGCAGCACGACCTGGTGCGCGAGGCCATGCGCCTGGCCGGCATCGACCGCCAGGTCGAGCTGGCAACGATGGGCGATATCCCCTCGGAGGGCTCGGGCCTGGGCTCTTCGAGCACGGTGACCGTCGGCTGCCTGAACGCGCTCTATACCTACCGGGGTGAGGCGCATACGGCCGCCGACCTGGCCGAGCAGGCCTGCCGCATCGAAATCGGCACCCTGCGCCGGCCCATCGGCAAGCAGGACCAGTACATTGCGGCCTACGGGGGCCTGCGCTTCATCCGCTTCCATGAGGATAACGCCGTCACTGTGGAGCGGGTGGCGCTCGATGCCGACACGGAGCGACGCCTGGCGCGCAGCCTGATGCTCTTTTACACCGGCATGACGCGCGACGCAGCCACCATCCTCCGCGAGCAGGTGGCACACACACGCAGCCACGTCTCGGTGCTCCGCGGGCTGAAGGCGCTGGCCTGGGAGGGCCGCGGCTGCCTCGAACGGGGCGACCCCGATGCCCTGGGCCGGCTGATGCACGAGGGCTGGCTGCTCAAGCGCTGCCTCGCCAGTACCATCACCAACCCGGCCATCGACGCCCTGTACGAGCGCGCCCACCGCGCCGGCGCGCTGGGCGGCAAGATCTCGGGCGCCGGCGGAGGTGGGTTCCTTTTGCTCTACGTGCCCGTAGAGCGGCAGGATGCGGTGCGCAGGGCGCTCAAAGGGTTGGCCGAGCTGCCCTGCGCGCTCGAACCCGACGGCAGCAAGGTCATCCTGAACATACGGCGGTAGGGGCAGTTCGCGAACCGCCCCTACAGGCGCCGGCGCCGCATCAAGGAAAGGGACATCTTGTGAGCGGAGTGGTGACGCGCTATCTCGCTGACCTGGCAGCGACGATGGGGCAACTGCCGGTGGACAGCATCGAGCGACTCATCGACCTGCTGCACCAGGCCCGCCTGGAGGAGCGCCAAGTCTTCCTGCTGGGCAATGGCGGCAGCGCGGCCACGGCCTCGCACTTTTGCTGCGACCTGGCCAAGAACACCATCGCCACGGGGCTGCCCAGCTTTCGTGCCGTCTCGCTGGTCGATAACGCGGCGCTGATGACTGCGTGGGCCAACGATACGGCCTACGACAACCTCTTCTGCGGCCAGCTCGCCTGCCTGCTGAGGCCCGGCGATGTAGTCATTGGCATCAGCGGCAGCGGCAACTCGCCCAACGTGCTGCGCGCCATGGAGCTGGCACGGGCGAGCGGGGCCACGACGGTGGGCCTGACCGGCTTTGCCGGCGGCAGGCTCAAGGGCCTGGTGGACCTGGCCATCGTCGTGCCCAGCGACTGCATGGAGCAGATCGAGGACCTGCACCTCGTCCTCGAGCACCTGGTCGTCACCGCCCTCCGCGAACGGGCACACCCCCCTTCGTAGCAAGAGATATGAGGCACCATGAGCACCCCTCCCACAACACGAGTTGACTACCTTCACACGAGCAAACGAGCGGCCTGGCTGGCCGTTGCCGAGCGCTGGGCCTTACCGGCCGTGCTGCTGGTGGCCCTGGCCCTGCGCCTCTACCGTCTGGGCGACAAGAACATCTGGTGGGACGAGGGGCTGGCCATCTGGGCGGTGCGCAAGAGCCTGTGGAGCGTGACCCAGTGGACCGGGCAGGACGTGCACCCCCCGCTCTACTTCTACCACCTGTGGGCCTGGGTGCGCCTGGTGGGCGAGAGCGAGTTCGCCGCGCGCTTTATCTCGGCGATCTGGGGCGTGCTCACCGTGGCCCTCGTCTACCCCCTGGGCACGCGCCTGGGCGGCCGGCGCGTGGGGCTGCTGGCGGCGCTCTTCCTGGCCGTGGCCCGCTTCCACATCTGGTGGTCGCAAGAAATGCGCATGTACATCCTGGCGGCGCTGGCGGCCACCCTCACCCTGTACCTGGCGGTGCGCTGGCTCGATGAAGAGACCGGCGGCGTGGGAGCCGCCTCTGCTGCGACGTCGAGGCGCGCCTGGTGGGCCTGGCCGGTGCTCTACACCGTGGCCGCGGCCGGCTGCCTCTACACCATCTACATGGCGGGGTTGGCGCCGCTGGTCGCCAACCTGTACGCCGTGATGGCCCTCGCGCGTATCCCGCGGGTGCGGCGGCTGGGCGTCGCCGCGCGCTGGCTGGGCGCACAGGCGGCAGCGCTGCTCATCTTCCTGCCCTGGGCGCTCTACACCCTCAGCCGCATGCACACCTGGTCGGTCGCAGCGCCGTATGGCCTGCGCCAGCTCGTCACCCTCTACAGCACCCTGCTCAGCGTGGGCGTGTCGACCGACATCGAGCGCTATGCCGTGTACGTCCTGCCGTTCGCGGCCACGCTCGTGGGGGGGCTGGCGACGCTCCTGTGGCAGCGCCGCCGCAGCGAGCCCGGCCTGCCTGGCGCGCAGGCGGCGCTGCTCCTGGCGCTGGCCGTGGCCTCGATGCCGCTCGTGGTCTACATCCTCACGCAGCCGCGCAGCCTGTTCTACACGCCGCGGGTCGAGGCGCGCTACCTGGTGCTCTTTGCGCCCGCCTTCTGCGCCTTCCTCGGCTGGTCGGTAGTACGGCTGGGGCGGCGCCTGTGGCCGCTCGGCCTGGCCGCGCTGGTCGCCTGCCTGGGGCTGATGCTGGCCTTCCTGCCGGGCTACTATGACGGCCGCTACCTGCAAGACCAGATGCAGACCATGAGCCACCTGCTCGGCGCCCACGCCAGGCCCGACGATGTGGTGCTGCTCATCTCAGGCGACCGCTATCAGCTCTTTGGCTACTATTATGAGCAGCTCGTGCCGCCCGAGCGCCGCGTGCCCGTGCTGGAGCTGCCGCGCGCACTGACCTTTACGCCCGAGAACGTGGCGGCGGAGCTCGAGGCAGCGACGGCCGGCCGCAGCCGCTTCTGGGTGGCTGCCGTGGAGACGAGCATCCAGGACCCCGAGCACCTGAGCCTGCCCTGGCTCGACGCCCACTTTCCGCGGGCCTTTACCCAGCGCTCAGGCACCAACGAGCTGATCCTCTACGGGCAGGAGGCGTGGCCGCAGCCGGTGGCCGCGGCCAACCCGCAATACCCCCTCAGCGCCGGCGGCGAGGGCCTGCAGCTCCTCGGCTATGACCTCCCAGGGCGCGAGTACGCGGCCGGCGATGCCGTGGACCTGGGGCTGTACTACAAGGCCGAGGCGCCGGTGGCCGCGGAAATCCAGTGGCTGCGCCGCGACGGCACGGCGCTGCAGACCGTGGCGCAGGAGTGGCCGGCCACCGCGCCGGCTGCCGGGCGGGCCGCGCTGCGCCTGGAGGTCTGGCCCTGGTACGCCGGCGGCGCAACGCGGGTTGTGGTGCGCTGGCCGGCCACGGCGGGCGCGGCGGCGCACAGCGTCGAGCTGCCCGGGCCGCGCATCCTCGAGCAGCCGAACCGGCCGCGCCCCGAGCGCATCGCGCAGCCGCTCGACGCCGGCTTTGCCCAGGGCATCGGCCTGCTGGGGTACGACCTGCACCGCAGCGTACAGGAAGGTACGGTCACCGCCCGTCCCGGCGAGACGCTGACGCTCGACCTCTTCTGGCAGGCCGGCGCGCCGCTGGCGCAGGACTATACCGTCTTTGTACACCTGCTGGGCGCAGCCCACAACCCGCGCACCAACGGCCCGGTGTGGGCGCAGCACGACGGCCCGCCGGTCGATGGCCGCTACGCCACTGGGCAGTGGCTGCCAGGCCAGGTCATCGCCGACCGCCACGTGCTCACGATTGATCCGGGTGCGCCGCAGGGCGACTATGAGCTGGAGATTGGCCTCTACCTGCCCGCAACAGGGGAGCGCCTGCGCACAGCCGACGGCGCCGACCGCGTCGTCATCGCGCGAGTGCGGGTGGAGTAAAGGCGGGCAAAGCTGGAGCACGAAGGCTCTGGAGCACGAAAGACGCAAAAGGGCGCGAAGGACACGAAGTGAGCCGTTCGCGGCCGGTGAGTCAGCCAGTGCCGACGGCGGGGTACCGCAAGTGCTCCGTCTGTCATTGCTTCGCTGCGCTGTTGAGAAGCTTCCCGTTTGTCATTGCGAGGAGGCCGCAGTAGTCTCTGTGCTTGCACATGCCGCGCGGCGGCATGGGATACTCGCAATGACAGGCTGAGCAGTGACATGCAGAGAAGGTAAAACGCTAAACGTAACGCGTATTGCCTGCCATGTATGCCGTGCGACTGCATCCCTTACGCAGTACGCATTACGTATTACGCATCACGTTTCACGTTTTGCACATTATGTGCCCGCCCCCACCAGCGCCCGCACCGCCTCCATCCTCCCCTCGTCCGTCAGGTCGAGCCGCACGGGCGTGATCGAGATATGGCCGGCGGCGAGGGCGCCAATGTCGGTGCCAGCCTCGACGACACCGCTGGGCACGTTGCCGCCGATCCAAAAGTAGCGGCGGCCGCGGGGGTCGAGGCGCTCGACGAGGGCATCCTGGTAGATGCGCGTGCCGAGCCGGGTGACCTCGGCGTTGGGTAGGGGCGGGGTTGCCCCGCCCCCTTCAGGCAGGTCAGGCACGTTGACGTTGAGCAACCAGGGCGGCGTGGCCGGGGCCGCCAGCAGCTTGCGGGCCAGCGCTGCGGCGAAGCGGGCGGCCGTGCGGTACCCGTGGGGGCGCAGTAGCCCCGCCCCCGGCACGATGTCGAGGGACACGGCAAAGGCGGCGACGCCGGCGATGGCTGCTTCGGCAGCCGCGGCAAAGGTGCCCGAGTAGAGGAGGTCGCTGCCCACATTGGCGCCGTCGTTGATGCCCGAGACGACCAGGTCAACATGCCCGCCCACCAGGCCCAACAGCCCCAACGAAGCGCAATCGGACGGGGAGCCGCTGCACTGGAAGGCGCGGATGCCCTCAGCGAGGGTCACTTCGACGGCGCGCAGCGGCTTGTGCATCGTCTTGGTGTGGCCTACAGCCGACCAGTTGCGCTCCGGCGCCACGACGATCACCGTGGCGAGCTCGGCGAGGGCTTGCGCCAGGGCGAGCACACCGGGGGCATGCAGGCCGTCGTCATTGGAGACGAGGATGGTAGGGTGCGCCATAGCCACTCAGGCACGCTCCGGCTGCTGCGCCTGCAGCCGCGCCCGCAACATGCGCTGCAAGCGATTGTAGCGGCTCTCGTAGGCCGGGGTATGGATCGGCTCCGTCGTCATGATCAGGGCGTCCTCCTGGTTGTCGGAGTAGTAGCCCCTGCGCAGCCCCACAGCCGCAAAGCCATACTTCTGGTACAGGTTCTGGGCCGCCTGGTTGGAGACGCGCACTTCGAGGGTCACCACATGCGCGTTGAGGCGGGCAGCCTCCCCGATCATCGTCGAAAGCAACAGCTCGCCCACGCCCCGCTGGCGCCAATCGGGGTGCACGCCCAGGGTGCAGACGTGGGCCTCGTCGAGCATCAGCCAAAAGCCACCGTAGCCGATAACGGAAGGGTCGAGGCCACGCGCGTCGAGGCCACGCTTGAGCGCGCGCGCCCGGGCGACAAAGTAGTGCGACAGCGGGTTGGCGCGTAGCTCATAGCTGTAGGCGTTCGATGACCAGGGCATGGTAAACACCCTGCGCTCGATGGTCGCCACAGTAGCGACATCGGACTGCTGCATCGGCTCTACGTAGAACATCAGCTCCGTCATGTCCAGTCTGTTCATAGAGTTGAGTCACGTCCCTTGCGTGACGTGTACTGCGTACCGCGTAATACGTACTCCGTAAGGGGTGCAGCCCCACGCATCACGCCTCACGTACACGCCGCCGCCTCACCCACCGGCTGCGTGTGCAGGTAGATGGGTGCGAGCGTGGCCGGGTCGTCGCGGTCGCCGCGGAGCAGGCGTTGCCAGCCCAGCTCGGCGAGATAGCCGGCGCGGCGCAGTTGGAGCGCGGGCGGCAGGAGCACGGCTGCGCCGTCGAGGGCGGTTTCGATGGTGCGGCGCAGGGGCTCGCCGATCTCGCCGGCAAAGAGGGTACGCTCGCGGACGCCCGCCGTCAACTCGGCCGGCGTCGCCAGCCGGTCTTTGGACGTGCGGTGCCACTGATCGCGCCCAACGCGATAATCGGCGATGGCATAGCGGCCACGGCCAATGTTGAGCACGGCGCGCAGGGGCAGGCGCTGGCCAACGAGGGCTTGGGCCAGGGCATCGAGCGTGGGCAGACCCAACACGGGTATGCCGCGCCCGACAGCAAGACCCTTGGCCACGCTGAGGCCGATACGCAGGCCGGTGAACGAGCCAGGGCCGATGGCGACAGCCACGCCGCGCAGGCCGGCGGGTGCTATGCCCTGCTGGGCGAGCATCTCGGTGAGGCGAGGCATGAGCTCGACCGATTGGTTATCGGCCGAGTGCCAACTCGATTCGGCGCGCACGCCACGCTCGTCGTAGAGGGCCACCGAGGCCTGCCGACTGGCGGTGTCGATGGCAAGCAGCATCAGTCTCTCCCCCCATAGATGTCGCGCTGCAACTCGGCCACGAGAGCCTCGTAGCGCGCGCCCCTGGGCCGTGCGAGCAGCCCGCGTTTGGTGGCATCGAGGCAGCGGAAGGAGATCCACAGGCACTCCTGCGGCAGGATCTCTCTGATCCGCTCGGGCCATTCGATGGCCACGACGCCTTCGCCGTAGAGATAGTCCTCCAGGCCAAAGTCGAGGGCTTCCTGGGGTCCCGAGATGCGATAGAGGTCAAGGTGATAGAGCGGCGGCCGGCCGGCGGCGCCGCGGTAGACGTTGGCGAGCACAAAGGTAGGGCTGGTGACGGGGCCGGCCACGCCGAGCCCCTGGGCAATGCCCTGGACGAACGACGTCTTGCCGCTGCCGAGGTCGCCCTCGAGGCAGTAGACGTCGCCGGCCTGGGCGCGTGCACCGAGCCGCGCGCCGAGCCGCTGCGTCTGTGCGGGGCTGTGGCTGATGATGTCGAGGGTGTTGGCCGTCAGGATGGGCGACACGGTGTGCCCCTTCTCATGCCCGCTGCGTGCGTTCAACTCACAACATCACATTATAGTCGGCGAGGAGCAAAACGTAAAACGTGATGCGTAATGCGTAACCTGTCTCATGGCGACGTCTGCCGATCCCGAGGATACTATGCATCACGCATCACGTCTTGCGCATCACGCATGCTGAGGGCGACTATGCCACAGTGAGCCGCGGCTGTCAAGGCCCCTGCAAGCCGGCCCGTGGACGGGGCTGGGGAACACCAAAGAACACCAAGGGGAACAACGGCTCTCTGTGCCCTTTCCGTTTTCCGCGCCAAGCAGAGGCGGCTCCCATGCCGCCGGTCTTGGCTGTGGGAGACGCCCTCTGCCACCGACTGAGCCCGGCGGCGTGGGAGCCGCCTCTGCTTGGCGCAGAATCTGCGTCTAGTGGTTCAGTCTCGCGCTTGGCCCAGTATGGCAGAGCTCTGCTTGAGGGCGGGATACAGCTCGCGGTAGAGGGCGTACAGCTCCTGGTAGCGGGCAGCGTCGGCAGGCCGGGGCTCGACGGCAGGCTCGTAGCGCACGGCGCGGGCGCGCGCCTCGGCGGGGCCGGCGTAGAGCCCGGCGCCGAGGCCGGCGAGCAGGGCCGCGCCGGCGGCGGTGCGCTCTGGGCCGCTGGCCGTCATCACCGGCAGGCCAAAGACCGAGGCGAGGATGCCCTGCCAGGGTTGCCCGGCGCCGCCCCCACCCGCGGCGACAATCTCGGCGGGGCCGGGGCCAAGGGCGCGCATGAGCTCGAGCGAGTCGCGCAGGGCAAAGGCGACGCCTTCCATGATGGCCCGCACGGCGTGGCCGCGGCCGTGGGCCAGCGTCAGGCCGATAAAGGCGCCGCGCGCGCCGGGGTCAAAGTGCGGCGTGCGCTCGCCCACCAGGTAGGGCAAAAAGATCAGCCCCTCGGCCCCGGCAGGCACCGTGGCCGCCTCCTGCGCCAACTCGTCAAAGGTCATCCCGGCCGGGGCGAACCGCTCGCGGAACCAGCCCAGCGAGAGGCCCGCCGCCAGGGTGGCGCCCATCGAGTACCAGCGGCCGGGCAAGGCATGGCAAAAGGTGTGCAGGCGCAGCTCGGGGTCGTGGAGCGGCGCGGCGAGGGGCGCGAGCAATTGGCCGCCGGTGCCGATGGTGCAGGAGGCGAGGCCAGGGTCGATGAGCCCCGAGCCCAGCGCCTGGCAGGCCTGGTCGGCACCGCCGGCAACGACGAGCGTCCCCGCGGCGAGCCCCAGCGCCTCGGCCGCTTCGGCGCGCAGCCGGCCAGCGACCTCGCTCGACTCCAGCACCTCGGGCAGCAGCCAGTGGGGCAGCTTCCACTCGGCCAGCAACTCGGTCGCCCAGCGGCGCCGCGCCGTGTCGTAGAGCAGCGTGCCCGAGGCATCGCTGACATCGGTGGCCACGCGGCCGGTGAGCTTGAGGCCGACATAGTCCTTTGGCAGGACCAGTCTGTCGGCCGCGGCCAGCGTATCCGGCTCGTGGTCGCGCAACCACAGCAGGCTGGCCGCCGCCATGCCCACCGCCAGGCGATTGCCGGTGAGGCGGCCCAGGCGCGTCAGGCCGACCGCGCGCGTAGCCCGTTCCACCTGCGCCGGCGAGCGCCGGTCGGGCCAGATGATGGCCGCCCGGGCGGGCCGGCCGTCGGGCAACAACAGCACGGCGCCGTGCATCTGCCCCGCCAGGCCGATGGCCACCACCCCGCCCGGAGCAGCGCCCGCCACGGCGAGCGCCTGGCGCACCGCCAGCGTCGCGGCGCGCCACCAGGCCTCCGGGTCCTGCTCGGCCCAGCCCGCCTGGGGCTGATCGATAGCATAGTCCTTGCCGGCTACACCCAGCAGATTCCCATCGAGATCGATGAGCACGGCCTTGGCGCGTGAGGTGCCGATGTCGATGCCGAGGAGATAGGGCATGGCGTCACCCCCTGGCCGTCACAGGCGGCTTCTGGGCGTCGGAGCCTGGCAGTCAATGCGGTGAGCCACTCGGCCTGCTGTCATCCACATCGCTACCGGCGCGGCCCACGAGCAGCTCGAGCACTTGATGAGGCCCGGCCGCGCGCATCAGGCCCTGCAGCAACTGCGGCGACTGGATCGTCTCGGCCACGGCACAGATCATCCCGACCTGCTTCTCGCGCTCTTTGATCGCCAACATGAACAGGATCTCGACCGGCAGAGTCGACGACCCATCGCTGCCCATCTCGCCAAAGGCGACCGGCTGCGCCAGCACGGCCACGGCGATCGCGGTGCGCAGAACATGATCCGGGTCGGCATGGGGCAGGGCGACCCGGACCGGCTCGGTAGGCAGTCCGGTCGGGTACACTTGCTCGCGCGCCCAGACGTCATCGGCAAAGGCCGGCGCCACGCAGCCTTCAGCCACGAGCAGGGCCGCCAAAGCTCTGATCGCCTCTTCGGCGCCCTGGCATACCAGGCCTGTGGCAATCGTCCTTTCGCTGAGCAGCCCATCAAGCTGGGAAGTCACGATTCTCCCTCCGGCTCTGCCCCGCGCAGAGCTCCACGTAGCCTCGCGAGATTGGCGGCAATCTGCCCCCCCTGGAAGACTGCTCTGCCGATCACCACCGTATCGGCCCCTGCCTCGCCCGCCTCGGACAGGTTCGCCGCGTTGAGGCCGCCGTCCACCACCCATTCGAGCCCCTCCAGCCCGGGCAGCATACGCGCCTGGCGCAACTTGCGCAGCCCGTCGGCGAGGTACGCGGCGTCGGGCAGCTCCGGCTCTGAGGTGAGGATGAGCACAAAGCCCAGGTAGGGCCGCAGGTACTCCAGGTGGGGCACAGGGGTGGCCGGGTTGAAGGCCAGGCCGGCAAGCGCGCCGGCGCCGGCAATCAAGCGCAGGGTACGCCGCGGGTAGGGACACGCCTCATAGTGCACAGCGATGCGATTGGCCCCATCACGCACCAGTTGGGGGATGATCCATTCGGGGTTGACCATCATCAGATGCACATCGAACGGCAGGCGGCTGAGCGGCCGCAGATCGCCGATCAGCTTGGTGCCCAACGTCATGACAGGCGCGAAACTGCCGTCCTCGACGTCAAAGTGGATCATGTCGGCCCCGGCCGCCTCCAGTTCGCGCACAACCTGGCCGAGACGGTCCATGGGGGCCGCGGCAAGCGAAGGTGAGATGCTGACGGTCTTGCCCGCGCTCATCCTGTCTTGTCCTCTGGGTCTGTGGCCGCTGCAGCAGCCCTGCGCGCGGCGAGCGCCCGCTCGACGAGCGCCTGCACGGGAAGCAGCCGCGCCACATTGTCCGGCGTGGCCAGACGGGGATACCAGCCCTTGGCGCCAACGACCAGGGGAAAGCGGGAGCCCTGCGCCACGATCTCGGGCCAGGCCAGGTCGGCAGCCGGCGGATGAGCCCGAGCACGCCTATCGCCGGTGTAGCCGGCAGCATCGAGCTGTCGTTGCACCTGCCTGACGGCCCGCTCCTCGATGCGGCGCAGGTTGAGGCGGGCCACAAGCAGGAGGATGGCGTACAGCACGACCAGGCCGTTGATTGCAGCGCTGTGGGCGATGTAGAACTCGAGGACACGGACGCCCGATGGCCCAAGCATGTACCTGACAACTTCCCTGACCAAGGCTCACCTCAAACACGCACGCCTGCAGCACGTCGCTGCAACTGGTGGGGGGCCGCCGCGTGACGGCCCCCCGAGAACACAGTCCTGGAGCCGGGCGCGCGGGCTAGCGCGCGTCGAGCTCTTCCTCCTGCGCGAACAGCTTGTCGCCAAGCGGGAACTTGACCTTCAGGAAGTACAGGCCCACCAGCACCAAGAGGCCAACGATAATCGCTACAGCCTCCGGCGTCTGGAAGAGATAGTACAGGGCGTAGGTCGGCGGGGTGGCCGCGTCGCTCATCACCGTGTAGGTCGCAAAGCCGGTGGGGATATCGACACTGATGGCGGTGGTGGCGATCATGTTCGTTATGGCCGGGGCCAGGAGCGTGGTGAAGATCAGGCCCACACCCATGACGATGGCGCCCAGGATGACGGTAAGCAGCACGTCGCCTGCCACCAGCGGGGCCAGCATGGCGGTCACAAAGACGCCATCGGCCAGGTCGATGAAAGGCAGCGTCCGGTTGCCCACTGACGCGAGCAACAGGGCGAGCACGAGCTCGATGGGCACCATCAGCAGGCCGCTGGCGATCACCGCCGGGCTGCCGATGAGCACGGCCGAGTCGAGGCCGATGTGGAACTTGCGGCCTGCAAAGCGCTTGGTCATGAACTCACGCGCCGCATCGGCCACCGGCGTCAGCCCTTCCATCAGGATGCCCACCATGCGCGGGACGAGCACCATGACCGCCGCGATGTTGATGCCGGTGGTGAGGACTTCGGTCAGCGACTCGCCGGCCAGCCAGGCGAGCAGGACGCCGATCACCAGGCCCAAGACAATGGGCTCACCGAGCACGCCGAGGCGCTTGCGGATGCGATCAGGGTTGAGCTGCAGCTTCTTGAGGAAGGGGATGCGGTTGATGAGCAACGCAAAAGGCACGGCCAGGAGCATGCAGCCGGCAGATTGCAGGTGGGGGATGGAGACCCCCGGCAACTTGAAGTACTTGCTGATCAGCGGCGCCGACCAGTCGGCCAGGAAGAAGGCAATGACCTGGGCGATGGCCGCAGCGATCAAGCCGAGGGCCAGGCTGCCGGTGGCCAGGTTCACGATGGCGCCCAGGAAGGCAGCATGCCAAAAGTTCCAGATGTCCACATCCAGAGTCTGGGTGAGGCCCAAGACCAGGAGGATGATGTTGAGCGCGATGCCGATGGGGATGATGAGATTGCCCACCGGGGTGGCAAAGGCCAGGGCCGAGGCGGCCGGCCAGCCAATGTCAATGACGTCCAGCCCCGTCCCGGTGCGCTGGGCGAACGCCTGGCCGATGGTGCTGATCTTTTCGCCGAGCAGGCCCACGGTGAGAAAGATACCGACAAACGCTACGGCCGTCAGCAGGCCGCTGCGGAAGGCGCGATCTGGGCGCTGGCCCAGCACCAGGCCGAGGACCATGACCACGATAGGGAGGACAATCAACGGGCTGAGATTGTTGAGAAAATCGCCAATGGATTGCAGTATCGCTTCCATGGTCAGAGCTCCTTTGCTGTCACCGTTCTTGCAGAAGCCTGAGCAGCTCCTGGAAGAACTTGTCCTGTCCGATGCCCGTGATCAGAGGTATCCCGTCGAGCACGGTGACCACCTCTTTGATGTCGGGAGGGATGATGGTCGTGGCGACGATGAGATCGGCGTCGATCCTCTTGGCGTTCAGCTCGGCCACCCGGTGCTGGGTGATTGTGACCCGGATGCCATGGTCGTCCAAAAAGTCTTCAATCTTGGCTCGCAGCATGCTCGAGGTGGCGATACCGGTCCCACACACGAGGTAGACTCTCTTCATCATGCTTGCTCCTCGGATCAACGGATGTGGCCCGACGCGCCAGCCGCGCCGGGGCGCCAGCCCAGCGATAGGCCCTGCGGGGCCAGGGCGTCGGCAGAAGGCGGCAACTCGGCGCCGCACTGTTGGGCCATGCACCCTCCTCTCTTTGCTGTGTGGGGCGGCAGAGGTCCGCTGCCGCTCACTGCTCGGCGTCGCCGTGTGTGAGGGCATCGCCTGCCAGGCGCAGCTCGACGCCTGCCAAGCGCATGCGCTCGGCCATCTCCTCCGGCAGCCGAAGATCGGCGCTCACCATATAGTACTTACGCGGTCGGCGGTCTCGCGCGCGGTAGGACCCCCCACCCCCGGCCCCGCCCCCGCGCCGGGGGCGGGGAGACTGGAGGAAATGGGCCCCTGGCGGGGCAAGGGGTTTGGGCGGGCGCGTAGCGCCCGCCCAAACCCCCATACTGAGACCTCCCCCTTCCCGCCGCGGCCGGAAGGGGGGTGGGGGGATGGGAACCCCGCAGTGGCTGGCGCTGTTCCGAGCAACCGCGTAAGTACTGTCACCATAGCAGTATTCCAGGAACTGGTCAAACTCGCGAGAGGTAGGACTAGCACTGCTGCCGGAAGGCACGTACCACGGCCATGAGCTCGCGCACGCGCTCGACATCGACCGGGTTCCAGGTGTGGCCATCGCGCTTGAAATAGGTGCCGACGATGGCGCCGTCGGCCACGGCGAGTTGGGTGGCCACGGTATCGGGCCGGACGCCGGTGTTGGCAAAGACGGGCGTGCTGGGCACGGCCTGTTTGACCTGCGCCAGGAGGCTATGATCGGTCTCGGCCCCTGCCGTCAGACCCGAGACGCAGATGCCATCGGGCATGGCGTTGAAGACGGTGCTCCGGGCAATGTCGGTCGGGGTGCGGGGCGCCAGGTAGGCGGCAGCCTCGGGAAAGATGTTGAAGAGCAGCCTGACATCTTGGGCCCCGACCGCATGCCGGTGACGCGCGACAGCGCCGCAGTTGGTGTTCCACACGCCGAAATCCGAGGCATAGGCGCCGGTAAAGATTTCGCGCACAAAACGAGCGCCGGTGGCTACGGCCAGGTCGAGCGAGGCCATGGGATCCCAGAGGACGTTGACTCCAAAGGGCACGCTGATTTCAGGCAAGAGCTCGCCGATGACGCGGCCCATGGCCGCCACGGTCACCGTCTCCACAGCCGTCAGATAGGGCCGGCTGAACTCGTTGGAAAACATGATGGCATCGACGCCGCCCTCCTGCAGCGCCAGGACGTCGGCGCGGCCCTCGGCGACGACGCGTTCCATGCCACCTGTGTGGTCGTAGCCCGGGTCGCCGGGCAGCGCCTGCAGGTGGCACATGGCGATGATGGGCTTGCTCACGCCAAACAGGGACTGGATCCAATCACTCACGACAATGCCTCCATAGATTCTCTGCTCACCGTTGGCGCCTGAGTGCTTCTTACCTCTTTACCTCCAATTCCAAAATCTCACACAGGCGTTCTGACTCACGCACCAAAGCTTCTTGGTCGCAACGATCACCGCTTAGGGACAGTTGCACCCGTGTTGGAGTCCCGAGTGGAACCATCAGGCTCAACTCCACCGGAGCGCCTTGGATGAAACCCTGGCAGATCACAAGAGAAGCAATCTCACGTTTCTTGAAGATCGAATACCCGGCCGCCGTTGCGGCTCGGATGCAGGCCTGATAGCACTCACTCGGCGATTTCCCCGGATACTCACGCTGTATTTCGAGTCTCCCCATTCAGGCCCTCATTCCTTCTGCGCCTGGATTCTCGTGGCCGCCTCGATCACCTGCGCGACCAGTTCTTTTTCACCAATGCCGGTCAGCAGAGGGATGGCACTGAACACGGGCTTGTCGGTCTTGACGGTGACCATCGTGCTGCTAACGATGATATCGTAGGCGCTCAAACGGCCGGCCAGCTCGTTGTTGCCGGCCCCGTCGATCACCACCGGTATTCTCGCTTGCTCAAAGTACTGCCGCAGCTTGTACGCCGCATGCATAGAAGTGGCAACGCCCGAACCACAAACGACGAGAATCTTGACCTTGTACATGCGAGAGCCTCCCTCTCAATGGTTACAGAACTCCACGTCGCAGATCGAGTGTGTGATCGAAGCGGTCGACAACCTCCTGGATGATGCGCATGCCGGCTTCAATATCTCTCAAATCCGAAGTCTCCACCGGGGAGTGCGAATAGCGCATCGGGATCGATAGGTGGGCCATGGCCACACCACGCTTGCCAAGGACCAGCGTAAAGGCATCATCGGTGATCTCGCCAATGATCGTCTGGCGCTGGTAGGGCATGTTCATCTCTTCAATGGTTCGCTCGATGAACAGCCTCAGCTTGGGGTGCGGAATCAGGCCCGCCAGCGTCCCCCGCCCATGAAAGTTCATCTGCAACACGGCCGGTCCCTTGCCGAGAGCAATATCGTAACGCATGTTCAGGTCGGGCGTGTCGCACGCCGAGGTGATGTCCAGGCAAACGGCAGCGTCCGGCTCGAGCCTGGCAAACACCGGCATGTTGCCGCGAATGTTGAACTCCTCTTGCACCGACGCCACCAGGTGAGTTGTCCCCTTCGGGCGGTGCTCGTGCAGATGTTCTGCGAGAGCGAGCAGCAAGACGACCCCAATGCGGTTGTCGAGCGCTTTTCCTGTGACGTGATACTCCCCGACCCGGCGGAAGTTGGGCTGGTAGGTCACTGCGCTGCCGATGTTGATGCCCTTCGCCAGCACCTCCTCAGCCGTTGCCGCCCCAATGTCGATGTACATTTTGTCGGTAGTTGGCACGACGTATTTCTGGTCCGGAGGCGTCAGGTGATGCGCATGGGTTCCAATGAAGGCGGGATAGGATTTGCTGCCATCGCTCGTATGGACATCGACGAATTGGCCGCGCAGCGTCTTCTCTGGCACCCCGCCAATCCGGTCGAAGCGCAAGAACCCGTTCGGCTCGACCTTGGTCACCATCAAGCCCACTTCATCGATATGGGCGAACACCAGTAGGCTCGGCTCATTCTCCTCTGTGCCTTGGAAAGTGGCCGCTACGTTGCCCAGGTTATCTACATCCACCGCATCGGCCAACGGCTTGAAGCGGCGAACGATTTCGGCAATCATCCGGTCTTCCATACCGGATAGCGCCGGTATTGCCGTAAGGTAGCGTAGCTCTTCTACAATACTGTCCATCAGATTGCTCCTCGAAGCCGGCTCAAATGCCGACGTGCATGCGGCCCCCATCTGCGGTGATGATCTCGCCACAGATAAAGCCGGATAATTCCGAGCAGAGGAACAGGATGATCCGGGCGACGTCTATCGGGTAGCCGATGCGCCGAATAGGCATCATCGGAATATAGTGCTCCAGCATCTCTGCCTCAGATTCATAGCGCGTCATGATCATGTCGCTCATGATTACCGCCGGCATGACCCCGTTGACCAGGATGCCAAGCGGCGCGTACGTCCGCGCCAGGTAGCGGGTCAGCGAGAACAATCCACCCTTTGTCGCCACATATTGCGGGATGCCCGTCCCTCCCGATTGCGAACAGGTTGAGGTTACATTGACCATGCGGCCGCCGCCATTGGCTGCCATGATCTCTTTGGCCGCCTCTGCGCAATAATACGCGCCCTTCACATGGACGTCGAAGCTCTTGTCCCAGTCGGCTACGACGCCGGCGTTATTGATCAGAATATCCACGCTTCCGAAACGTTCGGCTGTCTGCTGGATCAACCGTTGCGCTTGCTGAGGATCCGAGATATCCTCCCGCAGATAGTCGGGCCGCAAGCCCACCGCTTCGATCTCGCTCAGCAGTGTCTCGATTGCCTCCTGCGGGACCAGGTCATCGATAACCACTTGCGCGCCAGCTTCAGCCAGAATGCGTGCAGTAGCCGCTCCGATGCCCTTGGCAGCCCCGGTGACGATCGCGGTCTTGCCCGAGAGATCGATTACGTATGCCATGATGCTCCTCTGGCGATCAGAGCGGCAGGCTCCGGCCCTGATCTGAGAACAGCCGCCATGCACCGCGTAGCATAGCCCCCTTGGCCGCCACAGGCGGCTTGTGGGCGCTCTCGTCGTGCGTTGTGCCCAATCGGGCATGGGGGGCTGATTACGGAAACTGAATGACAGACTTGAGGCAGTGCTGGCGCCCGGCGGTCTGCAAGATTGCTTCGGACAGGTCCTCAACCGGGAAGCGATGAGTGATCAGCGCCTCCCCATCCACAGCCCCTGCTGTCAGCAAGTCGAGCGCCGTGCGCGTATCCAGGTGATCGGCCGAGTAGCTGGCAGCCAGTTGCAGTTCGTTGAAGAACAAGTACGAAGGGAACAGCGGGATAGACTCGTCCGGCTGGGGGGTGGCAAAGAACAGCACCGTCGCCCCCCTGTTCGCCAAGCGCATGCCCAGCTCCATGGCTCGCAGGTCTTTTGCCGCAACGATCACCTTGTCGGCGCCACCCCCGCCCAGAACCTTGCGAGCTCGTTCTGCTTCCGCTTGCGGGTCTTCCAGAGGGGTCAGCACGCAATCGGCCCCAAATTCGCGCGCCTTCTGCTGGCGCCACTCGAGCACCTCGTACACGACCAGTTTCCTTACACCCCAGAACCGCAACGCCTGAACAAACATCAGCCCCATTGCGCCCGTGCCGATCAGTACGACCCGGTCGCCGGCCCGCACATTTGCCTTACGGATGGCATGAATGACGCAAGCCAGAGGTTCGATCAGTGTTCCCACGTCAAACGACAGGCCATCCGGAAGCAGCAAGGTATCCCGTTCAACGTGGCTGGCAGAAGCCAGAAAGTATTCGGCAAAACCGCCCGGCTTGATGTGAGTCGACTTGAACGTGCTGCACATCGTGAAATTGCCTTGGCGGCAGTATTCGCAAATCAAGCAAGGGACGTGGTGGTGGACAAAGACTCGATCTCCTTCCCTAAAGCCGTTCGTCCCAGCGCCAAGCTTCAACACCACACCGGTCGGCTCGTGGCCGAGGGTCAGCGGGGCACGCGGCACGAGATACCATTCCATCGTGTCGGCCACGCACACCCCACATGCCCGGGTCTGCACCAGCATTTCGCCAGGCCCCGGCTCGGGCACAGGTCGATCTTCGATCCGTACGTCGTGATTGTTGTAGTAGACGGCAACCTTCATGATTCGTCCGATCTGGTTTGAGGGAGGTGGTTACCTGACAAATATGGGCGCTGGTCGCCGTGTACCAGCGCCCATACCTGGACGGACAAGGTGAGCGGTGAAGATCGAGAACGCTTACTTGGCAGCCTTGGGCGCAGGTCGGCCCGCCGCACGATTGGCGTACACAATGCCGGCCCACATGAGGCCAATCAGGACCACAAAGATCAGCGCCACCAGTATCGGCGAGGAGCTCGCCAGCTTGCCGACCTGGTAGGTGACCCAGGTGACCCAGTTGCCCGCCGACAGGGCGGTGATATCGACGGCCCCTGCTGGCAGCTCGTAGCCGATCGAGGTGGCCATCTGCGTGAGCGACGACCCGAACGAGCTGCAGACCAGCATCACGACCGACATGATCACCGAGCCGGAAATGATGGAGCGGAAGAGGTTCCCATTGGACATGAAGGGAACCATGGCCACAAAGTAGAACAGGGCGGCAAGGTCGCCGAACGGCAGCACGCGGTTGCCGGGCAGGATCAGGCTGAGGCCCAGCGCGATGGGGATCAAGATGATGGCCGCGGCAACGGTGACCGGGTGGCCGATCAAGACCGCCGAGTCGAGCCCGATGTAGATCTCGCGACCGCCAAAGTGCCGGGCCATATAGTCTTTGGCCGACTCGGCGATCGGGGAGAGGGCTTCCATGAAGAAGCCGATGACTTTGGGGATCAAGATCATGGCCGTGCCGACGGTCACACCCAGCGTCAGCAGCTTGACCGGTTCTGCCCACAAGCCGCCGAACAGGCCGACGGCGATGCCGAGAATCGTGCCCAAGAACAAGGGCTCGCCAAAGATCCCCAGCTTGTCACGGATCGTGCCTTCATCCCAATGGATGTCTTTGACATACGGGATGCGATCGAGCACCCAGTTGACCACCCAGATGATCGGCACGCTGGTGACGGCCCAACCATGCGGGATGCTGATGCCCGGCAGGTTGTAGAACTCTTGGACGCGCTTGGCGGTCAGATCGGCGATGATGAGCTCATACACGGTGTGGATGGCGGCAGCGAGCAGGCTCAGCCAGATGCTCTTGGTGATCAGATAGACCACCGAAGCGGTGAACGCCTGGTTCCAAAAGTTCCAGATGTCCACATTGAGGGTCTTGGTCAGCCGGAGGGCCAGCATGATGATATTCGTGCCCAGGCAGGCGATGATCACGATGGAGCCCGCGGTGGTGCCCCAGGCGATTGCTCCCGCTACACCCCAGCCGACGTCCATGATATTCAGGCTGGATCCCGTGTTCTTGACCATCGCATCGACCACCGGCACCATGTTGTTGATCAACAGGCCGATGACCAGGTTCAATGCGATAAAGCCGGCGCCGAGGGTCAAGCCCGCCCGCAGGGCTTTGGTGAACTGTTGCCCAAAGAACAGGCCCAGGGCTGTGATCACGATGGGCAGCAGCAGGGGCACACCCAGCCCCATCAGAAAGTCGGATACTGCCTTAATGATGTCGGTGATACCCATGGCACTCTCTCCTTGTTCTCCTCAGCAAGCGGATAGAAACGAAAGAACAGCAGCGTGCCCGACAACTCGAGATTCGGCCACCTCCTTTCATAGATAGCACGTACGCGGTCGACATGCCTCGCGTATCGCAAGCCCCCCACCCCCTGCCTGCCCCTTTGGGCGCAGGCCCTGGCCCCGCCGCCGGTGCGGGGGCGGGGAAACTGGAGGTTAGGGGGTTTGGCAGGCGCTTCGTGCGTAGCACCAAGCGCCTGCCAAACCCTCATCTGAGGGCTCCCCCTTCCCGCCGCGGCGGCAAGGGGGGCGGGGGGGATGGGCCTGTGAGGGAGACGACAAGCCCGGCCACACGACCGCGCAAGTACTATCATAGAGGGGCGAGGGCGGGTTCCCCCGACGATAGCGCTACACCATGATCACTCGAACGCCCTCATTCCTATATAGGTCAATAACACCCAGCGGTGCATTACGATCCGTGATGAGGATATCGATCTGAGAGGGGTTGCATACATTCACAAAGCCGGTCTTGCTGAACTTGGAAGAGTCGATCACAACAATGACTTGCTTGGCCGCATGCAACATGGCCTGCTTGATGGGCACCTCGTCAAAATTGACATTCGAGATGGTTCCATCCCTATGGATGGCGTCGGCCCCCAAGAATGTCTGGTCCACCTTTAGGCTCTTGATCAAGGCTTCCACCTGGGATCCTTGCAGGGTATACACATTTTGGCGAGCAACCCCGCCGGTGCAGACGAGCCTGATGCCGGGGCTGGAGGCGAGCTTGGTCGCAATCTGGAGGTCATTGGTCACCACCGTGAGGGCACGCTTGTGCAGCAGCAGCAGGGCCAATTCGTAGGTGGTGGAGCCAGCATCGAGGATGATCGTCTGGCCTTCGCTGACGAACTCGGCCGCTGCGGCGGCGATGCGTCGCTTTTCGTCGATAGCGCGACGACGCTTGATGTCGTAGGGGAGCTCCAATGTGGTGCTGTCGGAGGCGCGCGCCGCACCGCCACGGGTGCGTACGCATTGGCCCTCTTGCGCCATGTGCTCCAAGTCGCGGCGAATCGTGACGGCAGACACGTCGAGCTCGGCTGCCATCTCCGCGACTGCGACATACCCCTTGCCCTGCAGCTTCTGGAGGATGATGGCTTGGCGTTCCTCAGCAAGCACAGCCCCGCACCTGTCCCGTTGAGATCGAATAGGCTCACGCACATGATCGCAATTGTTCGCTAATAGCCATTATACCGGACTCGACAGGAAATGTCAATAGCCCGATAGTTCTGCACTCCCGGCACAGCGTGAAAAGTGGGACGCGCTATCCCCGTCGTGTCCTGAGGTAGCCCACCATCTCTGCATGCAGCGCCGGGTTGGCGGCGACGATCTCACGGCCATACAGCGCGTTGGCGCCCCCGTCATAGTCGGTCGCCAGCCCCCCGGCCTCCCGCACCAGCAGAATGCCGGCGGCCACGTCGTAGGGCGCCAGGCCATGCTCCCAGTAGGCATCGCTGCGCCCACAGGCCACGGCGGCCAGGTCGAGCGCCGCCGAGCCGGTGACGCGAAGGGCCTGCACCTGGCGCAGGAAGTGGGCTGTCTCGGCGACATTGTTGCGCTCGCTCGTCCAGACGTCGTAGGGAAACCCGGTGTTCACCAGCGCGCCGGCCAGCGCCGCTGTGCCGCTGACCTTGATAGGGCGCCCGTTCAGCGTCGCGCCACAGCCGCGCTGCGCGGCGTAGAGCTCGTCGCGCAGGGGATCGTAGACCACGGCGACCTGCAGCTCGCCGGCCCGCTCCAGGGCGATGGAAACGCAGAAACGGGGGCAGCCATGAGCATAGTTGGTCGTGCCGTCGAGCGGGTCCACGATCCAGCGGCCATCGGCTGTGCCAGGCACGGGGGCATTCTCTTCAGTCAGAAAGCCATAGCTGGGGGTCGCGGCGCCAAGCAGCCCCACAACGCACGCCTCAGCAGCGCCGTCAACCTCGGTCACCAGGTCGATCGCGCCCTTGTACGCCACCTGGTGCGGCCGCCCCAAGCCCGCACGCAGGACCTCGCCCGCGGCCCGCGCCGCGGCCACGGCAATCGGCAATTCCTCATCCATCACAACACCCTGAGCCTCCACAAATGCAGCGAACACGCCGCCCGATCCGACAGAAGAACAGTAGCATGCGGCAGAGCGTCTGTCAAAAAGCCAGACGCGAGGTCGGGTTTGCCAACACCGTCACTGTGGGGATATAATGGAAGCTATGGAACTGATGCAAGGTGCTCACCTCGGCCCCTACGAAATCCTGGAACGCCTGCCGGCTTGTAGCCCACTGGCCGGCGTCTACCGTGCGCACCAGGCCAGCCTCGACCGCGACGTCACGCTGACCGTGCTCACGCCGGCGCTCCTGGCGCGCGAAGGCGTGGCGGCGCGCATCCGCGCCAGCGCGCGGCTGGCGGCCCTGTTGCACCACCCCCACATCGTGCCCTTGTATGACCTGCACTGTGAGGGCGAGCTGTGCTACCTCGTGGCCGAGCACGTGCCGGGGCCAACCCTGGCCGAGCGGCTGGAGGCAGCACGGGCCGGCGGCGAGCGCCTGCCGCTCGCCGAGGTGCTGCGCGTGGCCCAGGCGATGGGCGCGGCGCTGAGCTACGCCCACAGTCGTGGTGCGGTGCACGGCCAGGTGCAGCCGGCACACATCGTCTTCACCTCTGGAGGCGAGCCGGCGCTGGCGGGCTTTGGCCTGGCCGGGCTGGCCGAGGGCATGGGCTTTACCGAATGGCTGAACAGCCCCATCTCGCCGGCCTACCTGTCGCCCGAGCAGTGCCGCGGCCAGGCCGCCACGCCGGCGAGCGACATCTACGCCCTCGGCGCCACCCTCTACGAGATGGCCACCGGCGAGCGGCCCTTCAGCGCCGTCTCGCCGCTCGACGTCGCCATCAAGCAGGCCAGCGAGCCGCCCAGGCCGCCGCGCGAGCTGGCGCCCGAGCTGCCCGCCGCTGTGGAGCGCACCATCCTGCGCGCGCTGGCCAAGGACCCGGCCGGGCGCTACGCCTCGGCGGCCGAGATGATCGACTCCCTCTCGGCAGCGCCTGCCGCAGGCGCCGGGGCCGTCGGCGCGGCGCTGGCCGCGGCCACGGCGCTGGTGGAAGGCCCGCCCGACGTGGAGATGCCCGAGACGGGGCTGAGCAAGACCATCGACACGCTGGTCGCCAGTGTGCGCGGCGAAGGCGCCGAAAAGAAGGGCGGCGGCCGAGGCTGGTGGGCGCAAGTGCTGGCGCTCTTGGGCGCGGGGCTGGCGCTGCTGCAGTACCTGGTGCAGGTGTTTGACCTTATCAACAAGCCGCTGGCGCCCATCGTGCGCGCCATGCCCTACGTCATCATCCTCTTCTTCATCGTCGCCGCAGCCGCGTCGGCGCTGGTGTTGCTGCGGCCCGGGCCGCGCCTGCAGAAGCGCATCGCCGCCGCGGCGCTGGGCCTGATCGCGGTGGCCTCGCTCTCCTGGGGCGGCTGGACCTTCTACAACGCCACCCGCCCGCCCAAGGCGGTGGTGGTGCTCGTGGCCGAGTTCGGCAAACATCCCGATGCGCGTGGCGTCGATTGGGGCCGGCGCATCTATCTGCAAGTGCGCGACCAACTGAGCAAGCTGGGGCTCGATGGGCAGGTCGAGGTGCGGCGCGTGTTCGAGACCTTTGACGACCCGGCCGCGGCCCGCGCCGCCGGCCAGGCACAGAAGGCCACGCTCGTGCTCTGGGGCTTGTACGACGACCTCGGCGTCGAGCCGCACTTTGAGGTGCTGCGCAGCGCCAGGCCCTACGCGGGCCTGCTGGCGACGGCGCCGGTGAACCTGGTAGATTTCGACCTCTATGCGCGCACCGGCCCGCAGGAAATGGCCTACATCACCGGGGTCGTGTTGGGGCTGGCACGCTATGCCGAAAGCGACTATGACGGGGCCATCTCGCTCTTCTCATCGGCCATCGCCGCCGCGCCGGCCGAGACGGCGGTGCAGGGCCAGGAGTCGGCCTACCTCTTCCGCGCCGTGGCCCGCCTGGAGGCGCATGCGCCGGTTGAGAACGCTATCGCCGACCTGAAGGAGGCGACACGGCGCAACCCCGAGATGTACCAGGCGCATTGGTGCCTGGCCGCCGCCTATACGATGTACTGCAGCCCAGCCCTGGCGCTCGACGAAGCCCTGGCCGAGGCGCAGACGGTGGTGCGCCTGCGGCCCGCCGATAGCGGGGCGCAGGTGCTCCTGGGGCAGGTCTATGCCGAGCGCGCAGAGTGGGCCGAGTCGGAGGCGGCGCACCGCGAGGCGCTGCGCCTCAACGCCTCGAACGGCGACGCCTATGCCGGCCTGGCGCGGGCGCTCGACGAGCAGGGCCGCACCGCCGAGGCCAAGGCGGCCCGCGAGCAGGCGCTGGCTGTGCGCCAAAAGGCGCTGGCAGCCAAGCCGGCGGACCCGGCAGCCGCGCAGGATAGCGTGGGGACCGCCAACCTCCAGGCCGAGCGCTACGAGGCCGCCATCGCCGCCTACAAGGAGGCGGTGCGCCTGGCGCCCACGAATGCCAGCTATCACAGCCACCTGGGCAACGCCTACTACTGGCAAAGCAAGTCGCCCGGCAGCGAAAAGCTGCTCGACGAGGCCATCGGTGAATACCAGCAAGCCATCGGCCTCGACCCCTACGATGCGGCGACGCGCACCAACCTGGCCAACGTCTACAACATTGCAGGGCGCGCCGGCGACGCGCTGCACGAGTACGAAGAGGCCGTGCGCGTGGCCCCCTGCGACGCGAGCTCCCTCTTCCTGCTGGCCAACCAATACAGCACCATGGGGCGCGATGCCGACGCCGAGGCCGCCTTTGCGCGCCTGGCGGAGCTCAAGCCCTCGATGAGCATCGCCTGGCACTACTTGGGCTCGGCAGCCTTTGCTCGCGGCGACTATGCCGCGGCGGAAGCAGCCTACCGCGCAGCCCTGCACTCGGAGCCCGGCGACGCCAACCTGCACTATGCCCTGGCCAGCGCGCTCTACGGCCTCGAGCGCTATGCCGAGGCCGAGGCCGAGTACAGGCGCTGCACCGAGCTCCTGCCACAGGATGCCGCCTCCTTCGCCGGACTGGGCGATGCGCTGGCCAAGCTGGGCCGCAGCGCCGAGGCCATCGCGGCCTACGATAGGGCGCTGCAGCTCGACGCCGAGCAGCCGCTCGTCTGGGTGTCGCTGGGCCTGCTCTACGAGGCCGGGCGCGATTGGGCCCAGGCCGAGCAGGCCTACGCGCAAGCCGCCAGGCTCGCGCCCGACAATGCCCTGACGCGCAGCGCGCACGCCCGCGCCCTGTGGCAACTCAACCGCATCGCCGAGGCCGTGGCCGAGTACGAGGCCGCCGCCCGGCTGGCGCCCAATGACCCGACTTACCCCGAATCACTGGCCCTCGGCTACGCATCGCTGAACCAGCTCGACCAAGCCCGCGCCGCCGCAGAGGCCACCCTCAAGCTCAACCCCCAGAGCGCCATCGCCCACCTCATCCTGGGCGGCATCGCCGAAGACCGTGGCGACACCGCCACCGCGCGCGCCGAGTACCAGCTCGCGCTGCAGTACGCCGGCGAGAACGCCGGGCTGAAGCAGCTCGCCGAGCAGGGCCTGGCGCGGGTCGGCGAGTAGGCAGAGCACTGCGAGGACTCGTGCTTGACGACGTATAGCAATATTGATATACTGGTAGGTGCAGCGGGCACAATGGGGCGCGTGGTATGCCAACAGGCTCCTGGACCATCGAATACTACCGGGACCAGCGTGGCACCTCCCCAATCGCCGAGTTTCTGAGCGCCCTGGACCGAACGCGCCGGGACTCTGCGCTATCTGACATTGCTTGCAGAGAGGGGAGCAGACCTCCGCATGCCTGCCGCCCGGCACATCGAGGGGCCCATCTTGGAGCTACGCCCGCCGCGGAGTCGCTTTCTGTACGTCATCAAGGGCCGCCGCATCATCGTTCTGGTGGCGCTGCGCAAACAAAAGGGCGAAACCCCACCCCGGGAGATCAAGTTGGCTTTCCGGCGATTGGCCGAAGTGGAGCGCCGCGAGGCTGAATGAGGGAGGCAAACCCTGACCATGCAGAACATGACGCATGAGGAACTACTCGCAGAATTGGCCCATAAGGACCCCGGCCTGCGCAGGCGACTCGAGGACACCTGCTGGATCGTGGACCTCATAGAGCTTCGCAACGACCGCGGCCTGACCCAGAAGCAGGTTGCCGACCTTGCGGGCACCAGCCAGCCCGCCATCGCCCGTCTTGAAAACGGCAAGCAAGAGCCAACCCTGGGCTTCCTGCGCCGAGTCGTCGAGGCCCTGGGCGGCCGGCTCGAGGTGCGCATCCGGCCGGCCACCGCAGTGGCCGAGCCGGAGAGCGAGGAATGCCCGCCGGCGGATGCCGGGGACCGTGCCCGCCAACGAGCAGCGTAGCCCGAGTTGACAGTAGTACAATAGTGCGTAGTTGATGGTTCCTGCAGCGGGGACCCTTGCGAAGGTTCGGAGCCTTCGCAAGGGTCCCTGCTCCACATCCTCAGAAGTGGAACCCCAGCAGATTCCAGTAGCTCAGACCCCACGCGAACGCCAGCCCCGCCAGCGCTACGAGCGTATAGTGCACGCGCCCCACAAGGCCCCAGTAGGGCCGGCCGTAGGCGTTGCCGCGACCCGTCCACGCGAGCACCGCGAGCGCCGCCACGGCCACCGCCAGCGCAGCCGCGACGAGGGGCAGCGCAAACAGCGCGCGCACCCCACCCGGCACGCCCCAGGGCGCCTGCTGCAGCGCCGACACCGCCACAGCCAGGCAAGCGACAAAGATAAGGTTCAGCGCGCTCATGCCCCAGGCCAGGCCACGCGCCAGCCGCGGCAGGGCCGGGCGCACCTCGCCAAGCGCCGCCTTGCGCCGCGCCAGCCACAGCCCCAGCGGCAGGAAGAGCATCGATACCAAGAGCGCCAGCGACGCACCCAGCAGCACGGCCTGGAAGGGCATGCCGGCGTACCAGGGCAACTTGACGTAGGCCGTGGTGGGGTTGTTCTCGGCCAGCATGTGTGTGATATTGCCCGCCGCGTCGGCGCGGAAGTAGAGCCGGTCCTGGTTCGCTACATTGCGGAAGACGAGCGGCTCCGCCTCCACCCAACGGCCGGGCTGTGGCTCGGCGCCAGCCACCAGCAGCATGCCATCGCCGGTAGCGGTAATCGAGACCTGCTGCAGCAGCCCAAGCAGCTTTTCTATCGTCGTCGAGTTGCCACGCGCCGCAAGGTACTGGCCGGTGAAGCGCCGGGCGCGCTGGGCGAAATCGGGCGGCGGCTGCGGCGCCGGCGCCTTGGGCGCGGGGTAGTAGCGGTCGAGGAAGGCCTGCAGCAGCTCGTAGCGCGCCTGCACCGCCCCCAAGCCATCGCCCATGCTGTTGAAAGAGACAAAGAGGCCCACGTTCTGCTCTGGCAGCAGCGCCAGCAGGCTGTGGAAGAGCAACGTGTCGCCGCCGTGGGTCAGCATGCGCTGGCCGTTGAGGTTCAGCTCCATAAAGCCGTGGGCAAAGCCGCTCACCCGCGGGTCGTGGCTGAAGAGCCGGCTATGCATGCGCTGCGCCGTAGCCTCGCCGAGGATGCGCGCCTCGCCATAGCGGCCGTTTTGCAGGTGGGCGATCATAAAGGCCGCCATATCATTGGCGGTGGTACTCAGCGCACCGGCCGGCACCGGCTGGCACCAATCGCCACCGCCCGCCACGTAGGCGCCGCCCACATAATGATAGCCGGTGGCCACGTCGCCGGCCAGCTCGGCCGGCAGCGGCTGCCGGAAGCTCGAATGCGCCATACCCAGGGGCCTGAAGATGTGCTCTTCCACGTAGTGCTCGAACGGCTCGCCCGACACCTGCTCGACGATATAGCCCGCCAGCGTCGCCCCATAGTTGGAGTAGGCCGAGAGCTCGCCGGGCGGGCGCACGCGGGCGGGCATGTGCGTGGCCAGGTACTCGCCGAGCGGCGTCAGGTCCTCGGCGCGGGCCACGAAGACGCCCAGCCCCTCGTCCTCAAAGCCCGGCGTGTGACCCATCAGGTGGGTCAGGGTGATCGGCTGTGGGTAGGTAGCCGGGATCTGGAAACCCTTCAGGTAGGTGTTGATATCGGCGTTCAGGTCCAGCGTGCCCGCCTCCACGAGCTGCATCACCGCCGTCCAGGTGAGGAGCTTGCTCACCGAGCCGGCATGGAACGGGGTGCGCTCGGGGTCGACGGGGGTCCGCCGGGCCACATCGGCCAAGCCGTAGCCCTTGGCGAACATGAGGGCGCCGTCTTTGACCACAGCAACTGTCGCGCCCGGGAGGTGGCGCGCCGCCATCTCGGCGGTCAGCAGGCCATCGAAAAAGGCTGCCAGCTCCTGAGGGTCGGCGGGACCGCTGGGGCCGGCGGCCAGGGCGACCTGGGCCGGACCGACAACGATCACGGCGACGAGCGCGAGCGCGATCAGGACTCGTTTGAGCACAGCGGTTCACCTCCAGGAAACCAGTGGGGCGAGTGGACGCAGAGCCTGTCTTCTAGTATACACCAAGCGCACGCCTGGCCCAACGCCGGCCTCTGGGCGTGTTCACGCTGTCATTGCGAATACCCCATGGTCTCGGAACCCTGTGCCCAGCACAGAACCTTGGCCTGTCATTGCGAGTATCCCAGGCCGCCGTGCGGCCTGGGATACTCGCAATGACAGGGGAGAGGGACACGCCTCTACGGCTTGACCTGCTCTCCTCGTGCGGCTAGAATGCGCGCCAGCGGCCGGCACGGCACCGTGCCGGCCCACCATGCCAAGGAGCATTGCGCATGGAGTTCCCACTGCGCGGCCTGCTGTCGCGGCTTTTGGCCAGGCTCGCGGGCGCCGAGACGCTGGCGCATTGGCGCGCGCTCGGCGCCCGCATCGGCCAGGATGTCTTTATCGGCGCCGATGTGCTCATCGACGAAGCCTTTGCCCCGCTGTTGACCATCGGCGACGGCGCCGTCATTTCTTCGCGCTCGGTCATCATGATGCACGACTCGGCGCTCAACAACGTCTGCGGGCTGCCGGTCAAGATGGGCCGGGTGACCATCGGCGAGGAAGCCTATATCGGGGTCAGCAGCACCATCCTCTGCGGGGTCACCATCGGCCGCCGCGCCATCGTGGGCGCGGGGTCGTTGGTGACCAAAGACATCCCCGACGAGGCCGTGGCCTATGGCTGCCCTGCCGTCGTGCGGGCCACGGTCGACGAATTGCAGGCGAAGCACCAGCAGGCGCTGGCACACCCTGGGCGCTTCCGCTACTGGGATATCGTGCCCTGGCGCGAGCGAAAGCGGCGCATGAAGCGCAAGGAGATCGAAGCCTCCTGCTTCGAGGTCATGCGCCGCTTCCATGATGCCGTGGCGCTGAAGGAGTGCCTCGAAAAGTAGTGCCTTGGAGGCGATCATGCGCGACGACATGGGCCTGCAGGCAGGCTGGGCGGTAGACGACAGCGGCCAGACCGAGTTCCCCTACTCGGTGCGTGCGACGCTGCCGCTGATGCGCGAGGCGGGGGCGGCGTGGGTGCGCATCAACCTGCGCCTGGGCGCCTGCTACCAGGATTGGACGACGCCGGGCTGCGACGGCCGCACGGCGCTCGACGCCTACGATGAGGTGCTGGCCGAGGCCGAGGCGCAGGGGCTGCAGGTGCTGGCGCTGCTCTCGAACGAGACGTGGCACGGCCAACAGGCCGCGTGGAGCGCGGGCTCGGCCGAGGCGGCGGGCGGCGATGGCAGCAACGACTATCTGCGCGCCTACGTGGCGGCCGCAGCGACGCTGGCCGAGCGCCTTGCAGGCCGCGTGACCGCCTGGGAATTGTGGAACGAGCCCAACGCCTGGACGGAGGCGCCGGCCCGGGGCGGCACCTTCATGTACCCCTCGAACTGGGCCTGGCTGCTGCAGCATGCCGGCGCGACGCTGCGTGGCGCGGGCCAACTCATCTCCGGGGGCCTCTTTGCCCACGATATCGGCGGCAGCCGCACCACCGCCGCCGACTATGTGCGCGCAGCCGCCGCGGCCGGGCGGCCGGAGCTCTGGTCGCTCGACGGCGTGGGCTACCACCTCTACATCGAGCAGGGCCGGCCGGCAGGCGCGGCCACGGTCGCGGGCTATCTCAGCGATGTGCGCCGCGTGTGTCAGGCCCACGGCCTGCCGCCGGCGCTGCATGTGACCGAGTTCGCCTGGCGCAGCGATGCCGTGAGCGAGGCCCTGCAGGCGCGCAACCTCGAGGTGGCCTACGAGACCTTCCGAAGGGCGGGCGCTGTCGTGCGCGGCTACTGGGGGGCCACTCAGGACCTCCCCGGCGGGCCCGCCTGGGGCTTGCTGCGCGCCGACGGCTCGGCCAAGCCGGCCTACGATGCGTATCGCCGACTGGCTTCCCCATGAGTGACTGCTCAGCTTGCTGTGTGCGCCGCCCGGCCCGTCATTGCGAGCCGCAGCTCGCAATCACGAGCTGAGCAGTTGCCCCCATGAAACGCTTCTGAAACGCCCCCTGTGCTATCCTCTACATGGCCAAAGCAAAAGGAGGCCGGCCAATCCTCAAGTCAATAGTGCGCATTGGTGGCAATTTGCGTCATTCTTCGATTCGGCGTAGACTGAAAGAGGGTTGAGCATGTCTCTGGCAGCAGCGCGACATCCCCATCGCTGCGGCCGGGCTCATGCTCCCCGTTCTTTCCGGTCGGTGGGCTGACGCTTTTCCCCCAACACGCTCCCAGGCAGACAGAAACCATGGACAATCGGCACGGTGCAGGTATAATGGAATCAGAGGTGTACGCGGTCATGCGCGCTCCCGAAGAAAGGAAGGTCCTATGAGCGACCCCATCTGCTGTGTGTGCCAGGAGCCTGCAGGCCCCAGTGCCAAGGAGTTGGGCGGGCGCTGGTACTGTGCGGCGCACTATGAGCGGGCGACGAAGGATCGCCGTGGCCTTTGGCAGGCCGGCGTGGCCCAGATCGTCGGCCTGCTCGCCCTGGTCGGTCTGGTCGAACTACTGGTGGCGCTGGTCCATCCCCAGCTCGAGGGCGTCTGGCTCATGGTGGCCAGCGTGGTCATGGCGCTGGTGCCGGCCCTGGTGTGGCTCTCCTTCTTCTACCAACAGGACCGGCTGGAGCCGGAGCCCAAAGGCTATGTGCTGGGCGTGTTCCTGCTCGGCGGGCTGCTGGCCATGGCCGTGGCGCTGCCGCTGACGCGCGACGTGTTCCACACCGCCTCGTGGCTGGGCATGAGCCCGCTGGTCAACATCGCAGGCTCGATCCTCGTCGTGGGCGCAATCCATGAGTTCCTCAAGTATGCGGCGGTGCGCTACTTTGTGTACCCGATGGCCGAGTTCGACGAGCGCATCGACGGCATCGTCTACGGCACAGCCGCCGGCCTGGGCTTTGCGACGGCGCTCAATATCGAGTACGTGCTGCGATCGGGCGGCGTGGATCTGCAGGCGGGCATCATCAGCGTGGTGGTGGTGGCGCTGGCCCAGGCCTCCTTCGCCGGGGTGACCGGCTACTTCCTGGGCCGGGCCAAGTTCGAGCACCGGCCCATCTGGTGGATGCCGGCAGGGCTGGCGCTGGCCAGCGCGCTCAACGGCCTGTTCACCTACTTGCGCGGCGAAGTGACCCGTGGCGGCATCAGCCTGACGGCGGGTGGGGGGCATAACCCCTGGCCGGGGTTGATCCTGGCCACCGTCGTAGCTGTGGCCGTGTTCGCCACACTCAGCATCCTGATGCGCCGCGCCAACCAGAAGGCACTTGCTCAGACGGCAGGGGGTGCACAATGATTGCGACAGCCAAGGCAGTTCAGGCGCCAGCCTCGTCGAAGCACGGCTATGCCGAATGGCCGGTGATCCTGCTCGTCGTCGTGGCCCTGCTGGCGGGCTGGGCCATCATGTCGTACGCCGAGAACCAAGTGCAGCCCTACAGCGCCAACGGCATCAGCCTCTCATATCCGGCCCACTGGATGCCCTCCAAGCCGGCCGATGGCAGCCTGCGCTTCAGGGATACACAGGCGGGCGGCGTGCCGGCGACGATCACGCTGCGCCCGGCCAGTGCCTGCGCCGCCGAGGCCGCAGCCGCCACCGTGACCGCCGAGGCCGATGGCTTGGCCCTCAACCGCGGCCGCAACCTGACGGCCTACAGCGCGCTCTCCAACGACAGCTCCACCTTCCGTGGCCAGCCGGCACGGCGTGTGTCGTATGCCTATGTCGAAGATAACGCCAACGCCTTCCTGCAGCGGCTGCCGGTCGTGATGTTGGGCGAGGACCTGGTCACCTACCAGCAGGGGCGGGTCTACGTCATTTCGCTGCAGGCGCCCCAAGACGAGTTTGCCGAGGCACAACGCCGTTTCCAGGCATTGCTGGACTCGGTCTCCTTTGGGTCAAAGTAGAGGGGTGAGGAGGCAACGATGAGAAACGTGAGGCACGCTCTTCTGGCGGCGTTGGCACTGGTGCTGGTGCTGAGCCTGGCCGGCGCCGCATCGGCACCGGCGCTGGCCATGGACCGGGCGACGGCGCAGCAACTGATGAAGATCTCGGTACAGCTCGGCCCGCTGATCGAGGTCGAGACGTATGAGGGCACCGACCTGCGCTCGGTTGGTTGGGGCTCGGGCACCATCGTCTCGGCTGATGGCCTGATCCTGACCAACCACCACGTCGTCGATACCAGCGATCTCGAGACCGAGCTGCCCGAGAACGCCCGCGTGGTGCACAACAAGCTCTGCGTCTTTGTCACCGAGCGGCCCGACGAGCCGCCGGTACCGACCTACATCGCCGACGTCGTGGTGGCCGACCCGACCCTGGACCTCGCCGTGCTACGCATCAGCACCACCACCAGCGGCAAGGCGGTGAACACCAAGACGCTCAAGCTGCCCTACTGCCGACTGGGCGATTCGGACGAGCTGCTGCCGCTCGATCCCATCTACATCATCGGCTACCCGGGCATCGGCGGCGAGACGGTCACCACAACCACCGGTGTGGTCAGCGGCTTTACGGCCGAAGCAGGCGTCGGCAACCGCGCCTGGATCAAGACCAACGCCTCGATCTCGGGCGGCAACTCGGGCGGCACAGCGGTGGACGACGACGGCCTGCTCATCGGCATCCCCACGCAGGCGGGCCGCGGCGGGGTGGGCGGCGACAACTCGTACGTGGACTGCCGGCCCCTGGCCGACACCAACGGCGACGGCCAGATCGACGGCTATGACACCTGCGTGCCGGTAGGCGGCTTTATCAATGCACTGCGCCCTGTCAACCTGGCCAAGCCGCTGATCGCGCGGGCGCAGGGCGGCAAGCCATCGTCCGGCCCCACGCAGCCAACGCCCAAGCCGGGGAGCAAGACACCCACGCCAGCGAAGCGGCAGCCGACGCCTACGCCGCAGCCGGAGCCCACGCCTCAAGTCGGCGATGGCGTCTGGGTCATGGGCACGATCGTCGACGTCGATACCGGCCGGCCCATCCGGGGCGCGATCTTCTTGGCGCTCAACCCCGGCGTGACCTTTGACGAGTTCGAAAGCGACGATCAGATCTACTCGGCCGCCGAGGCCGACAGAGACGGCTTGTTCCTCCTGCCTGATCCGCTCGAACGGGGCGAGAGCTACACCCTCGTTGCGGGCCTGAGCGGCTACTACCCGGTGTACGAGGATGACGTCTACGTGGGCGCCAATGCCGACCCCATCGTCGACCTGACCATCAAGTTGAAGCGTCGTTAGCAGTCTGGCGGAGCGCAACGGCCTGAGTTGGCGGCAGACCTGACAGGTCTCCGGAGACCTGTCAGGTCTGCCGCCACAAGCCAACCAACCCACCACAACCCTCGCCAGGCTCTCCACCACGTTCGCCTTGACGCGCTCTGGCGCCCGGCTATGCTGCGCGCATGATTCACAACGCGCTTGGGGCCAGCAGCGCCCTCGACGAGTATGCCGCCGAGTGGCGGCGCCTGCCCCGGGCCACGCCGGCCGAGCGGCAGGCCGCGGCGGCCTACTATGAGGCGCACGTGCTGCCGTTGCTGCGCCTCGAATTTGCCGCGCGCGAGCACCCCCGCCTGCCCCGCCGCTACACCGGGCTGATCGTGGCCGTGGGCGGCGAGGCCACGCCGGCCATCCTGGCGGTCGATGTCATCCGGCCGCTGTGCCTGCATTGGGCCTACGGCAGCGAGGGCGAGCCGGCGCTCGAGCGCGCGCTGGCCGCGCTGGGCCGCAGCGCCAGCCCCTACGAGCGCACCCGGCTCGACGAACCGGAAATCCTCACGGCGTACGCCGCTGTGCGCGACGTGCTGGGCGCCTGGGACGCACCGGCCGCCGTCGATATCACCGGCGCGACGCCCGCCGCCGCGGCCGGCATGGCCATGGCCGCCTACGCCGCCGGCGCCGGCCTACTCGCCGTGGAGGCCGGCGAGTTCTGGGCCGACGTCTGCGCGCCGCGGCCGGGCAGCGAGCACCTCTCGCTCCCGCCGCAGCCCTTCGCCGCGTTCGGCGACCTGGCCGAGGCCGAGGCGCGCGCGGCTTGGGCCAGGCACGATTTTGGCCTGGCTCACAAGCGCTACGCCTGGCTCGCCGAGCTCGACGCGGCGCGCTACCGCCCCTGCCGCGACCTGGCTGCCGCCTACGCCGCCTGGCAGGTCGGCGACGCCACAGAGGCGCTCGCGGCCATCGATGCTGCCCTCGAGGCGCTCGGCCAAACAGAGGCGCATCCGCTGGCCGGCCAGCGCCCAGAGCTCCTGGCCCAGGCGGCAGCGCTGGCGCGTCTGGCAGCGCTCACCGCCGCCCGCGAGGAGCCGCCCGACCTGCAGGTGCTGGCCCAGGGCGATGTGGTGGCGGCGCTGGCCTTCACGCTGCGCCGCGAGGCTGCGCTCGAGGCCCAGGCCGGGCGCCACGGCCTGGCGGTGCTCCTGCTCTACCGCCTGCTCGAGCTCATCATGCAGCGCCGCTTGGCCCGCCACGGCCTCAGCACCGCCGCGCCCGACTATGCCACGCTGGCCATGCCCGACCTGGCCGCCACCCTCGCCGCGCGCCGCCTGGCCTTGCTCGGCGAGGCCGAGGCACCCGAACTGCCGCGCACCATCGGCCTCGGCGCCGGGCTCGTCATCCTCAGCATCCTCGACGACCCGGTGGCCGCCGCTATCGATTGGCCGCGACTGCGCCGCTGCCTGCCACTGCGCAGCCGCAGCCTCCTCATCCACGGCTTCCGCCACCTCGGCCGCGACGACTCGCGCGACTTCTCACAGCTCGTCGAGCCGGTCATGCAGAGCTACTGCGAGGCCGAGGGCCTCGCTTGTGCGCAGATGGAAGAGGTGTACCGCTTTGTCGAGGTGTGAGCGATCGTGAGAGCGACGGTTGCGGCCACGGCAGACGGCGCTCATGGCACACTTGCTGCTGGAGCGAGGCCAGGCAGCCCATTCTGGGGAAACCGGCGCTGCCAGGAGGCAACGCGCGATGCGTGTCGAGTACAATTTCGAGCTCTTGCAGGGTTGCCAGTGCGGCATGTGCCCCGTCCACGACGGCAGCCAGTGCATCAACCAGAAGACCAACGGCCTCAAGTTCACGCACTGCTCATCGACGCCGCAGCCCCAGGAAGTCGAGGGCATCTACTGCTCGCAGCAACGGGGCAAGTCGGCCTGTACCGACCTGCCGCGGGCCAAGGCGTGCGTGTGCCCCACCTGCCCCGTCTGGCGCTCGCACAAGCTCGATACCAACTATTTCTGTATCGAGGGCCCCGCTTCGTAGGGCGTCGGTGCCGGCGTATCCGCTCTGATTGTTATTGCGAGTACCCCAGGGCTCTGCACCCTGTGCCAGGGAGAGGAACTTGGGCTTGCGGTCCAGGCCCACAGCCGAGCGTTTCGCTGCGCGCCCTTCCGGCCCCAAGCCTGTTTGCCGCACCCAGCAGAAACAACGGCACAGGGATCGTCACCGCGATGAACACTTCCGGCCCCAAGCCTGTCTGCCGCACCCAGCAGAGGCGGCTGCCACGCCGCCGGACGTGGACGTGAGCACACCCCTCGCAGGTGGCTTTGTTAGGCGCTATCAGTGATGCTACAGGCGCGGCAGCCGCCGCCTGACGACCCAGCCAATGAGGGCCAGGCTGCCGCCGCCCGCGGCCGAGATGAGGATGGCGGTGAGCGGCTGCAGGGGGGGCGGGGGCGAGGCGGGTGTTGGCGATGTTACCTCGGCCGCGTTGGGCGTGGCCGAGGCGCCACCGGCCGGCAAGAGGACGGTGATGCGGTCGGCTGCGGCCGGCACGGTCGCGCCCGTGGCTGAGCGGCGACCGGCAGGCGAGGGCATCGCCGTCGCGCTGGGCGTGAGCGTGCACGACGGCGAAGGGCGGGCCGTGGCGCTGGCGGTGGCCGTGAGTGTGGACGTCGCGCTCGGCGTGGCGCTGCGCGTGGGCGTGGGCGTGCGCGACGGCGTAGCAGTGCCCGTGGACGTGGGCGTGGGCGTGCGCGACGGCGTGGCAGTGCGCGTGGACGTGGGCGTGCGCGACGGCGTGGCGCTGCGGGTGGGCGTGGGCGCGGGCGACGGCGTGGCGCTGCCGGTGGGCGCGAGCGATGGTGTGGCGCTGGGCGTGGCTGTCGCGGTAGGCGTGGCTGTGGCCGCCGGCGAGGGCGTGGCCGTCGGCGTGCCGGAGGGCGCAGGCGTCTCGGTGGCGCTCGGCGTCGCGCTGGGAAGGGGTGTGGGCGATGGGGGCTCAGCGGTGGGCAGCGAGTTGTTGGCTTGGCCGGGCGAGGGCGGGATGGCCGAGTTGGAGTCCCACGCGCCTGTCGCCAGGTTGCGGTTGTAGGAGGCATCGGGCCAGGCGGTGTAGTAGCGGTAGCCATCGGCCGCGCCGCCGGGGCCGGTGAGCCAGACCTCGCCGCTGGCGTAGCCGAGGTCGACCCCGGTGACGCTGCGGAAGAAGACGATATAGCCGCCGGGCGCGATGACCGTGCCGCTGGGGATGGCATAGCCGGGCGCGCCCTGGCCCTTGGCGAGCCACCAGCCACCGAGGTCGCACGCGGCATCGCCGGCATTGTAGAGCTCGATCCACTGGTCGCCCGGGGTCACCGCACCGTCGCCATCCCAATCGACGCCGGCGGGCTGGGGGAGGAACTCGCTGAGGCGCACATCGCCACAGGCCGGCACATCCTGGCGAGGCCAGCGGGCCGGGGCCGCGGGCAGCGCCGCCAAGAGGAGGATGAGGCCCAGGGATTGATGGAGCTTCACCGGGCACCTCCTGCTGCCCTCGCTCACAAGAGCAGCCTGTCAGGACGCACAGCAGGAACGGGTAGTCACCGCAGAGGCACAGAGGACGCAGAGGAGACCTGATACTGCTCTGGAATGCCTCTGCGTCCTCTGCGCCTCTGCGGTGATCCCCCGTTTCCGCTCGTGGTGGCGAACTGGCTGTTCATGACTGCTCTGCGGCGAACCAGGGCCCTACTTACCTTTTACGACCACCAAGAAGCATGTGCTTCAGGCTCAAGCCCGAATCGGGCAGGGGGGCGTGCGGCTCCTCGCCGCGACGGTTCCACGCGGCGCGGGCATCGCCGAGGCGCTTCAGAGCCGCCTCGCGCCCGGCCGGCCCGGCGGCCAGCAGCGCGCCCATCTCGTCGAGGGCAGCCTTCATGCGCTCTATCCAACGGCCGACGTTCTCGGCGTTGGCGGCAGCCGTAGCCAGCTCGTCACTCGGCGCCTCGCCCATGACGGCGAGGAGCTGCCCAAAGCGGGCGCCCCCCAGCCCGGCCAGATCGCGCCAGGCGCCGGCGGAGCTCGTCACATCGAGCACGGCGGCGGCGAGAATGAAGGGCAACTGTTCGAGCGCAGCCATCATGCCATCGTGCTCGGCCGCGTCGATATAGTGGGGCGTGGCGCCGACGGCCATGGCCAGGTCAGCCGCACGCTCGATAGCCTGCGGCTGGGTGGCCGCATCGGGGCACAGGCAATAGGTGGTGCCCCTGAAGTAGCCGGCACGCGCCTCGCCGCCCTGCCCGCGCGCACCGACGGGGTTGCCGCCGACAAAGACGGCGTGGCTCGGCAGCAGCTCCTTGGCCCAGGCGAGCACCGGCACTTTCAGCGGCGCCGTGTCGGTCACCAGGCAGCCCTCGAGCAGGTCGGCCGCGATGGCGGCGAGCGTGTCGCGGATGGCCGGCAGGGGCAGGGCAAGGATGACGATGCTGGCGTCGCGGCAGGCGTTCGGCAGGTTCCACTCGGTGCGCTGCACCGCCCCCGCCTTGTGCGCCGCCGCCGCCGCCGCGGCATCCTTGTCGTGGCCGACGATGGTCAGGTCCTTCGCAGCCTGGCGCAGGGCGAGCCCCAGCGACGTGCCCGTCGTGCCCAGGCCGACGATGGTGATCTGGAATTGCGGCATAGGGAAACCTTTCAGGTGGTCAACACACCAGGGCGCGCAGACGCGGCGCCTGGGCCAGAGTATACTACAACTGCCCGGTGGTGAGAAGTGCCGGCCATCAGCGGGGTATATCCCAGAATCGTCTGTGTATTTCAGGCCCGAATGATGCGTATGGCCTCGGCGTCTGCCGCCCGCGCCCGAGGCTCCCGTGGTAAGCCTCGGGCTACAGAAACAAAGCCCCTATGGGGCTGGTGTCGCCCCTG
>JAKPJZ010000195.1 GCA_029553955.1 Chloroflexota bacterium | reverse complement strand
CAGGGGCGACACCAGCCCCATAGGGGCTTTGTTTCTGTAGCCCGAGGCTTACCACGGGAGCCTCGGGCGCGGGCGGCAGACGCCGAGGCCATACGCATCATTCGGGCCTGAAATACACAGACGATTCTGGGATATACCCCGGGTCGTGCGCCAAAGAGCTGCCCATGTGGTATAATGCTGGCGTCGTCCGTGTTTTCCTCTGAAAGGAGGCTTTCGTGTCCCACAGCACCGCCAGCAAGCCGCTCGAGGTCCTCGACCAAGCGCTCTGCCTCGAAATCGACGGCGAGGCGTTCTACCGCGAGGCTGCCGCGGCCACCACCGACGCCGGCGGCCGCACAATGTTCCTCGAGCTAGCCGAGCAGGAGGCCGATCACCAGCGGATCATCCGTCGCCAGGCCGAGAGCCTGCAGGCATCGGGCCGCTGGGCCGGCGATGCGCGCTGCGCAGGCGTCGTCTGCGACCTCAGCCAATCGCTCTTCCCCCAGGGCGCCGCGCGCGCCGAGGCCGTCGGCCCGCGGGCCAACGAGTTGGAGGCCCTCTGGTTCGCCTTGGAAAAAGAGAGCGAGAGCTATGAGCTCTACCGCCAGGGCGCCCTGCAGGCCACCGACGATACGGCAAAGGCGATCTACCAGTACCTGATGGCCGCCGAGCGCGAGCATTTCGACGTGCTCATGGCGGCCTACGAGGCCATCGTGGGCCAGCAATACCGGGGCGAGTGATCTGATTGATGCGGCGTCGACGAGGCCGCCAGCGCATTCCTGATGGAGGATATGGCCGATGATCGGTACGCTGCTCAACGTTCTGGCGGTGCTCGTCAGATGATCAAGTCGCTCCTCGACGGCTTGGCCGCCCTCGCGTTTGCCTCGTCGCTCGGCATCGGTGTGGTCTTTTCGCTGCTGACGGTGCTCGTCTACCAGGGCAGCATCAGCCTGCTGGCCGGGCTCGTCCAGCAGGCGATGAGCCCGGCCATGATCGCCGAGATGACCGCCACCGGCGGCGTGCTCATCGTGGGCATCGGCCTGCTGCTCCTCGAGCTCAAGCGCATCCGCCTGGCCAACTTTCTGCCCGCGATTGCCATCGCCCCGCTCGTCGCCTACGTCCTCGAACGGCTCGGCGCGTTTACGGTTGCGTAATGCGTGATGCGTAAGGAGTATGCCCGCCATGCCAGACAGCCCTCCTCACGCCTCACGCCTCACGCATCACGCATTACGCATCACGCATTACGCCCCTGGCATGACGCTTGCTCGCTGCCGACGGAGCACGCCTCACCGGCGACAGGCCGCTGGGCACGGAATCTGGCCGAGCATCCTGGTAGCAGCCGGGCACTGCTCCGCGGCTATCCGGCCCTGATCCAGGAGGGTTTTGGCGGGTTGGTTAGCCCTGCCGGCCGCCCTGGCGCGCCCGGCAGGGCTAACCAACCCGCCAAAACCCTTTAGGGACCCGTACCGGAATAGCGCGCAGCGTGAAAGCCGGTCGCCGCCACGGACCATCGACAGCCTGCTAGGCTACGGGTTGGCGAACACGACCTGATGTGGTGGGACAAATGCCATGGATATCAGAGCGCCGAGCGCCGAGCAGGAAGCGGCCTTTTACGAGGGCCGCTGGGCCGAGGCCGATGCCAGCGATGCCTCGCCGCGCAACTACCTGGTCAAGAAGGAGCGTTTCTTTGTGCGGCGGCTCAAGGGCGTGCACGGGCGCGTGCTCGACGTGGGCTGTGGCGGCGGCTGGCGCTTCCTCAGCCGCATCGGGCCTGTGGCCGGGGTCGATCTCTCGCAGCGCTCGCTGCAGAGCGCCGCGCAGGTCTACGGTGGCCTGGCGCGCGCCGGACTGTGCGCCCTGCCCTTCGCCGATGAGAGCTTTGACCTCGCCGTCAGCCGAGACCTGCTGGGCCACATCCCCCTCGAGCACAAGGACCAGGCGCTGCGCGAGCTGCGGCGTGTGCTGGCGCCCGGTGGCCTGACGCTGCATTATGTGGAGACCAGTGCCGACGATCCGCTAAGCCGCTTTGCACGGCGTTACCCCGAGCTCTACGAGCGTTACGTCGTCGCGCCCGAGGGCCACGTCGGCGTCGAGCCGGCCGCGGCGCTGTTCGCGCGCTTTCGCGCGGCGGGCTTTGTGCCGCTGGCCGAAATCGCGGCCTACAAGGGGTTCATTTACGTCGACCGCGTGTTGCAGTACTTTGACAACGAGTATTGCGAGCGTTCCTGGCCCCTCCGCCTACTCGTTGCGGCCTGCAGGCCGCTGGCCAGGGTGCGCCCGCTGGCCGCCGCCGCCAACCTCGCCGTCACACTGCTCGTCGAGGCCGCTGACCATGTCCTGCCCAGCGCCTGGGCCGGCGGCGCCCTGGTGTTCTATGCCAAGGGCTCGTAGTGACGGAGGCAGCTTTGACAGCCCGTGTGCCCTGCGCTACTATGGGCGCGTCGCCCCGCCTCTCGCTCAAGAGGAGCACACGCCATGACCATGAGCGCCGCCCCCGAGTCGCCCGACCAGCGCCACTTTGAGCGCGGTCTGCGCAGCCTGCAGGTCGAGTCGTTCCCTCTGGTCGTGGCAGCGCTCGCCGCGGTCGCCGGTGTCGCCCTGGTCCACACGCCGGCGTCGACGGTCGATCTCGACCGCGAAAAACTTCTCGCCGGCATGCTGCTGCTCGCGGCCTGGGCGAGCTGGCGCCTCATCGGCCGTGCCTACCCGGCAGCGGTCCTGCTCCTTGCCGGGAGCCTGAGCGTCGCCATCCTGGCGCTGTCGTACTGGTACCCGGGCGTGAGCGCCCCGGCGCTGTTTGCCCTGCCAGCCATCCTGGTGCTGGCGTTTCTCGGCACCCGGGCGGGCATCGCCTGCGGGCTCGTGCTGTCGGCGGCCATCGTCGCGCTGGGGTCGGGCGCGCCGACGGCGTTGGCCATCCTCTGGGGCGCGGCCGGCCTGACCTGGGCGGCCCTGCGCCCCCTGCAGACGGTGATGGCCTGGTCGTGGCAGAGCTACCAACAAGCGCAGCGGCTGCTCGAACAGGCGCGCGACCGCCAGGTGGAGCTGCACCAGGTGGCCGAAGACCTGGAGGCTGCCAACCGCCAGATGGCCCGCCTCAACGAGCTTGTGACCATCAACCAGCGCCTGGCCGACGAGGCGCGCCGGGCCAAAGAGGCCTTTGTGGCCAATGTCAGCCACGAGCTGCGCACGCCCCTCAACATGATCATCGGCTTTAGCGCCCTCATCACTCAGGCGCCACACACCTACCGCCAGGGACTGCCGCGCGAGCTGCTCGCCGATGTCGCCGCCATCCAGCGCAACGCCGAACACCTCTCCAAGCTCATCAACGACGTGCTGGACCTCAGCAAGGCCGAGTCGGAGCACACCAGCCTGGCGCCCGAGCCCTGCGCCATGCGCAGGCTGATCGAAGAAGCCGTGCAGGCCGTCAGTGCCCTCTACGACTCCAAGGGCCTCTACCTGCACGTCGAGGCGCCCGATGATCTGCCCCCAGTGCTCTGCGACCCTACGCGCATCCGCCAGGTGCTGCTCAACCTGCTCTCGAACGCAGGGCGCTATGCTCAGCAGGGGGGCGTGCGCATCACCGCGCAGCGCAAGGGTGACGAGTTGGTGGTGGGCGTCAGCGACACCGGCCCCGGCATCGCGCCCGAGGACCTGGCGCTGCTCTTCGAGCCCTTCCGCCAGCTCGAGCGTCCCTTCCAAGAGCGCCAGGGCGGCACTGGGTTGGGCCTGAGCATCAGCAAGCGGCTGGTAGAGCTGCACCAGGGCACCATGTGGGTCGAGAGCGCACTGGGTGTGGGCACAACCTTCTACTTCAGCCTGCCGCTCGCTCCGGCCGGCCAGGGCGGCGGGGAAACGGGCCGCTGGTTCAACCCCTACTGGCCATACAAGGCACGCCTGCGACCACGCCGCGCCGAGGTGCATGAGGTGTTGCCGCGGCTGGTGTTCGTGGATGGGGAGGGCAGCCTGCCCCCACTGGCCGCGCGCCGCCTGGAGGATTTCGAGGTCACCGTGGTCGGCAGCATCGACGAGGCCCTGGCCAGCCTCAAGGAATCGCCCGCGCGGGCACTGGTGGTGAACCAGGCCGGCCTGCCCCAGGGGCTGCCGCCGCCCGAAGACCTGGCGGCGCTGCCCTTCAACATCCCGATCATCACCTGCCGGGCGCCAGGGCTGCCTTCGGCCGTGCAGCGGCTGGGCGTGCTCAAGTGCCTGATCAAGCCCGTCACCCGCGAAATGCTCCTCGAAGCCGTGGAGCACGTGCCCGGACCGGTGCGCTCCATCCTGGTCGTCGACGACACCCCCGAAGCGCTGCAGCTCTTCACGCGCATACTCGCCTCCAACGGGCGCGGCTACCGCCTGCTGCGCGCCGCCGATGGCCAGCGCGCACTCGAAATCTTGCGCACCAGCCGCCCCGACCTGCTGCTGCTGGACCTGGTCATGCCCGGCGTCGACGGCTACCAGGTGCTCGCCGAGCTGCGCCAGGATGCGGCGCTCTCGCGGCTGCCGGTCATCACCATCTCGGCGCAGGACCCGGTTGTGGAGCCGCTCAACTGCGGCGCGTTGACGCTCAGCCGCCCTCAGGGGCTCTCGGGGCGGGACCTGATGGAAACGGTGCGTGCCCTGGCGCAGACCCTGGCGCCGTCGCCGCCCACTGACGGTCAAGCGCCTCAAGAAACGCCTGGCGACTGACCGGCTTGCGCAGGAAATCGTCGGCCCCCAGGGCCAGGGCCACCTCGCGCTGCGCCAGCACGGTGCAGACGATGACACGGCTGCCTGCCGCCGGGCCCCGGCGCAGGCGCTGCAACAACTGCCAGCCGTCGAGGCCGGCCATCATCACGTCGACGACGATGAGCGGCGAGCGCTCCTTCTCGGCCAGCGCCAGCGCCTGCACGGGGTCGTGGCTCGCGGTCAGGCGATAGCGGGTGCCGGCCGCGTAGCGTTCCAAAAGCTGCAGGGCATCGCGGTTATCGTCAATCACCAGCACCGGCACCACATCGGCCAGCGGCAGCCAGGCCTTGATGGCCAGAGTGCCGGCCCCGGCGGCGCTGAGGCTGCCGCCCGAGAGACGCAACAGCGCCTCCGCATCGCGCAGGCCGGCGGCATCGTCCTCAGGCACCACCCCCTTGGCCCCTGCTGCCTGCCGGGCATGCAGCGCCAGCGCCAGGCGCGAGCCGCTGCGCTCGACCTGCAGCGAGACCGTCCCCGGCGAGGCGCGGTGCACCGCTGCCGTCAGCAATAGGAGCAGCGCCTGGCGCAGCGCCGTCGCCGGCATCGCGACCGGCGGCAGGCCGCCCGCCAGGCTCAGCTCCAGCCGCACCGCATACTGCGCGACGAGCGGCCGCGCCAGGCCGTGCACCACGTCGAGCTCCTGGACCAGGTCGGCGACCTCGCCCGGCGCGTTCTCCTGCAGCCACTGCAGCTCGCGCGAGAGGTCGCGGTTCTCATCCCCAGGGCCGTCGGGCTCCCGCGCCGTCTCCAGGGCGGCCAGCTCGGCGCTGCCGAGCTGGTGCCGGCGCTGCAGACACTCGGCCAGCACGGCCAGCGCCTGGGCCTGCTCGCGGCGAAGCTGGCGCACGCTGATGGCCAGTTGTTGCGCCAGGTCGGCCTGAGTGGCACAGTGCACGTAGCGGTACAGCAGCAGCTCGTACATGCGCCACGCCGGCGCCTCGGGCGGCGTGCCTGGGTCCGGCTTGAGCGCCTCGATAGCCTCGGTGAGGGCCCGGCTCAGGGCCATGGGCTGGCGCGCCTGATCGGGCGGTAGGAGCAGCAGCGCCAAAGGGCTGGAGCGCAGGACGTCGGGCTCGTACAGGTGGTTGAGGGCGCGGCGTAGGTGGCGATCGAACGTCTCCCCGTCAGACACGAGATATCCTGTCCTCTTTCTGGCCCACTCTTGGCCGCAACACGGCCCAAAGGACGATGCACGCCTCTGTTGAATGTGGTAGAGTATAGTAATCGAGGCGTCTCTCGGCAAGTGGCGTGTGCACCTCGAGCTGTCATTGCTTCTCTGCGCTGCTCAAAAGCTTGCGCGCTGTCATTGCGAGTACCCCAGGGTTCGCCGAACCCTGGGCCCAGCACAGAGCCTTGGCCTGTCATTGCGAGGAGGCGGCCGCAGCCGCCGACGAAGCAATCCCTTGGTTGCGAGCGGAGCGATGCAACTCCAATGCCCGACGCGGAGATTGCTTCGCTGCGGCTCGCAATGACAACTTGTAAGCGCTTTTGACAGCAGAGAGGGTCCATGATACGCTCATCGGGCTCACGCCACTGCCCCCCTCACTGCCATGCTCTGCACCATGCTCCTCAACAACGCAACGCCCAGGCGTGCCCCATCAGTGTTGATGCTCGGACTGGAGGAATGCCATCTATGGCCGTGTTGACCGAGAAGACCGTCAAGGAAGCGAAAGACCATGGGCGCCGCCGCGGCCGAGAAGCGCGCCACGACATTGCCCAGTGGCTGGCAGCCTTGCCCTACCTGGCACCGTCGCTCATCGTGTTCACGGTCTTTGTCTTCTACCCTCTGATCCGCTCCATCGTCCTGAGCACCTATGCCACCAACTCGATCGGGCAGATGGCCAACTTTGTCGGCATCAAGTACTACCAGCGCCTGCTCGAATCGCCAGAGTACCTCAACAGCCTGGCCGTCACCGCGCGCTTTGTGCTGTACACCGTGCCGGGCGTGCTCCTCGTGTCGCTCGTGCTGGCGACGCTGGGCAACCTGCGCCTGAAGGGCATCGCAGCCTACCGCATCGCCTTCGCCCTGACACTGGCCATCTCGGGGGCCACCGCCGCCATGCTCTTCCAGTTCCTCTACCACCCCAACCTCGGCCCCTTCAACTATATGCTGGACCTGTTGCACCTGCCGCGCGTCGGCTGGCTCATCGACCCGGCATGGGCGCTCTTTGCGGTGTCGGTGCCGCGCATCTGGCTGCAGGCAGGGTTCGCCACGGTCGTCCTCCTGGCCGGCATGCAGGGCATCTCCGACGAACTGTTCGAAGCGGCCAAGATCGACGGCGCCGGGTTCTGGGCCAGTTGGCGGCACATCACCTTCCCGCTGATCACCCCCAGCCTCTTCTTCCTGCTGGTGGTGACCACCCTCAACGCCTTCCAGACCTTTACCGAGGTGAACATCCTGACCAAAGGCGGGCCGGTCGATGCCACGCAGGTGGTAGTGCACGAGATCTATCGCAGCTTTTACTTCAACGGGCAGTACGGCTTTGCCTCGGCCCAGGCCCTGATCCTCTTCGTCATCATGCTCGTCCTGACGATCATCCAGTTCGGGGTCATTGAGAAGAGGGTGCATTACGCATGAGCAAGCCCACTCACCTGCGCAAGACCGCCGGCCGCGTGCTCCTCTATCTGCTCTTGACCGTGGCCGCCATTATCATGATCTACCCGCTCTACAACGGGGTGGTCACGTCGTTCCTCAGCCCCAGCAACGTCGATACCTACCCGCCCAAGCTGTTCCCAATCGAGTTCTATGTTCAGAACTATGCCGACGCGCTGCAGCAGGCGCCGCTCGTGCGCTTTGTGATGAACAGCTTTATCCAGTCGAGCGGCGTGATGATGGCGCAGCTCGTGATGGCCAGCCTAGCGGCCTTTGCCTTTGCCTTCCTGCCGTTCAAAGGCAAGCAGCTCGTCTTTCTCGTGTTCCTGTCGACGATGATGATCCCCTGGGAGTCGACGATCATCCCCAACTATCTCTTCATCCAGGGCATCCAGTGGGATGACACCTACATGGGCCTGATCGCCCCCTTCATGGCCTCGGCCTTTGCGACCTTTTTGATCCGCCAGTCATTCATGAGCCTGCCGAGGGACCTCTACGACGCCGCCACCATCGACGGCTGCAGCAACCTGCGCTACCTGGTGACCATCGCCGTGCCTCTGGCGCGCCCCGCGCTGGGCACGCTGGCCGTCTACAGCTTTTTGCAGACCTACAATCAGTACCTGTGGCCGCTCCTGATCACCAACAAGGTTGAGATGCGTACGGTGCAGATCGGCATTACCATGCTGCGCGATGCCGAGCGCGAAATGTGGGCGGTGATCATGGCCGGCGTGGTGCTCGTGATGATACCGACCCTGGTCCTGTTCTTCATCGCCAACCGCCAGCTCATCCGCGGCCTGACCGCGGGAGCGCTCAAGGGGTGAGTGAGCGCGAGAGGAGGTGAATGCCCAGACAGCAACCCTTCCGGACCGGGTCATCGCAATGGTGTTCCGCTTGTCAATGAAGAAAGGTGGAGAAGAGCCATGAAGCGCGCTTTCCTTATCCTCATGGTGCTGGCGCTGTTCGCCGGCATGCTGCCCGGCTGCGCCCCCGCGGCCCAGCCGACCAAGGCCCCCGACCAGCCCGTCAAGATCGACTTCTGGTTCGCCATGAGCGGCAAGACCGGCGAAGTCGTGCAGACCATGGTGAAAAGGTTCAACGAGTCGCAGAACGAAGTGTTCGTCACGGCGACCTTCCAGGGCAGCTATGACGACGAGATCAACAAGCTCAAGGCGGGCCTGCAGTCAAAGAACGTGCCGGCCGTCGTCCAGATCTACGACCTGGGCACCCGCCTGCTGACCGACCTCAAGGTCATCACGCCGATGCAGGATTTCATCGACAAGGAAAAGTTCGACATTTCCGACATCGAGAAGAACATCCTGAACTACTACACGGTCGACGGCAAGCTGCAGTCGATGCCCTTCAACAGCTCGAACCCGGTGTTGTACTACAACAAGGACATGTTCAAGGCCGCCAACCTCGACCCCGAGAAGCCGCCGCGCACCTGGGCCGAGGTGGCCGAGTACTCGCGCAAGCTGACCAAGAAGGACGCCTCGGGCAAGACGGTGCAGTACGGCAACTCGTTCGCCTTCTACGGCTGGTTCTTTGAGCAGTGGATGGCGGTGTCGGGCCAGTACTACACCAACAACGAGAACGGCCGCAAGGCCCGCGCCACCGAGGCCACCTTCAACAACGATCGGGGCGTCGCGCTCCTCGAGTGGTGGAAGAGCATGATCGACGAGGGCATCTCGCAGAACCTCGGCCGCTCGACCACCGATACCAAGAAGGCCTTTGACGCCGGCACCGTCGCCATGACCCTCGACTCGACTGCAGCCCTGCGCGACCGCGTCGACGCTGCAGCGGGCAAGTTCGAGCTGGGCGTCGGCTTCCTGCCGCGCCAGAACGAAGAGGACTATGGCAAGGCCGGCACCATCATCGGCGGCGCCTCGCTGTGGATCCTCAACGCCCGGCCGCAGGCCGAGCAGGACGCGGCCTGGAAGTTCGTCAAGTTCATGGTCGCGGCCGAGCAGCAGGCCTTCTGGCACATCAACACCGGCTACTACCCGGTGCACGCCAAGGGCTACAACCATCCCGACGACGTGGCCTGGCGCGAAAAGTACCCGCAGTTCCAAGTGGCCATCGACCAACTGCACATGGCCCCCACGAACAACGTGACCGCCGGCGGCCTGATCGGCGTCTTCCCGGAGGCCCGCCAGACCGTGGAGAAGGCCATCGAGGCCTACATGACCGGCACCACGCCAACGGCCAAACAGGCCCTCGACGAAGCCGCCAGGTCGATCACCCAGTCGATCCAGGACTACAACGATACCGTCAAGTAGGGGCGGTTCGCACGCCCCCCCGAGGCCAAAGATGCGTGGCGGCCCGCCTGAGCGGGCCGCCACGCATCTTTGGGCAGGCGAGCCCGGACTCCCCAACTTGTTGGGGCCGAGGGGCTCCAGCCCGGACTCCCCAACTTGTTGGCCCGGACTCCCCAACTTGTTGGGGCCGGCCCCCCGAACAAGCTCGGGACTCCGGGTCGGTGTTCCAGCCCGGACTCCCCAACTTGTTGGGGCCGGACCGCCCCAACAGCCGGCCCCCCGAACAAGTTCGGGACTCCAGGTCGGTGTTCCAGCCCGGACTCCCCAACTTGTTGGGGCCGGACCGCCCCAACAGCCGGCCCCCCGAACAAGCTCGGGACTCCAGGTCGGTGTTCCAGCCCGGACTCCCCAACTTGTTGGGGCCGGACCGCCCGAACAAGTTCGGGACTCCAGGACGAAGGAGTTGCGCGCATGACTCAGACAATCCGGTGCCTGCTCGCCGCGATCCCCATCACACTCCTCCTCGCCGCCTGCGCCCGGCCGGCGCCCAGCCCGCTGCCCCCCGCCGCCGCCAACGTGCTCGTCGTCGCCCACCGTGGCGGCGCGGCGCTGGCCCCAGAGAACACGCTGGGCGCCTTCAGCGCCGCGCTCGCACTCGGCGTCGACATGATCGAATGCGACGTGCACCTGTCGCACGACGGCGAGCTCGTCGTGATGCATGACCCCGACCTCACGCGCACCACCGACGGCTCGGGGCTCGTCAGCAGCCTGACCATGGCCGAGCTGAAGAAGCTGAATGCCGCCAGCAAGTTCGCCGGGGGCACCTGGCCGGCCGTGGAGCCCATCCCCACCCTGGGCGAGGTGCTCGACGTGGCCAAGGGCAAGGCGCTGGTGCAGATCGAGATCAAGGCGAGCAAATTCCCTGGCCGCTACCCGGGCATCGAGCAGAAGGTGATCGACGCCGTCAAGGCGCGCGACATGCTCGACCAGGTCATCATCATTTCCTTCGATTTCCCCACCCTGGTCGACGTCAAAAAGCTCGAGCCAACGGTCAAGACCGGCGCGCTGGTCAATGCCTCGTGGATGACCGAGCGCCTGCTCAAGTCGCCCGAACAGATCGTCGACGACGCCATGCAGAACACGGGCGCCGACTACTTCCTGCCCGTGGCCGGCAACGTGTCGCAAGACCTGGTCAGCGCCGTGCACGCCAAAGGGCTCCGGATCGGCACCTGGACTGTCGACGCCCCCGGCGATATGCAGCGGCTGGCCGGCTTTGGCATCGACGCCATCACCACCAACAAGCCCGACGAGCTCAAACGCGTCCTCGGCAAGTAATCTCCATCTGGAGGGGTTTGGTCGAGTATGTCGCGTCGCCGCTCGCGGGCGGCGACGCGACATACTCGACCAAACCCCTTGTTCATGAATTGCCGTGCTTCCCCGTCATCTCGAGCACGCGCACGCGCACGATGCACACGCCACGCAGCCGCGCCTCCACGAGCAGTCGCTGCTTCAGCGGCTCGGGGTCCGGCTCCAGGCGCTCGATCATGAGCGTCAGCGCCCGGCGCTTCTCCTCCAGGTCCTCCACCAGCTCGGCCCGCCCACGGAACTGCACCGTACGGTAGGCGTGGTCGCACTGGCCTGTGAGGTAGCCCCGGTCCTCCAGCACCTGGCCCCAGACGATGGGGTTGGCCTCGAGATAGTCGATCTTTTTGCCCCGGCGCGCGCAGTGAAAGTAGAAGCAGCGCGCGGCCGCATCATAGCCGTGGCTGACCGTCGCCAGGTACGGCTCGCCATCGCGGCACAGGGCAAGCGTCATGCAGCGCTGGCCCTGGATGATCTCGAGCAGCTCGCCGGGGTCGCTGATCGCCTGCTCTTTGCGGCGCAGATGATAGGTTTTCTGGTCCATGGCGTTCCCTGCCTTGGGCGGGGATTTTGGAGCTTGCCTGGCGGCGCCGGCCTGCCCCCGCGGGGGCAGGCCGGCGCCGCCAGGCAAGCTCCAAAATCCCCGGAAAAGGGGGCCAGGACCGGGTGGCCGCGAAGCGCATTGCCCGGTGCAGGCCCCGGCTGCTATGCCTCACCGTTCGCGCGGGGTCTGCTCTCGATATACAGCTCGCGCAGTTGCCGCTCCGAGATGCACGCGGGCGAGCCCAGCATCAGGTCGGCGGCGCGCTGCGTTTTGGGGAAGGCGATGACCTCGCGGATATTCGGCTCGCCGGCCAGCAGCATCACCAGGCGGTCGATGCCCGGCGCGATGCCGCCGTGGGGCGGGGCGCCAAACTCGAACGCCTCGAGCAGGTGGCCGAACTGCGCGCGCGCCTCTTCGTCGCTCAGACCGATGGCGCGGAACATGCGCTCCTGCACACTGCAGCGGTGGATGCGGATGGAGCCCCCGCCCACTTCATAGCCGTTGGCCACCACGTCGTAGGCCTTGGCGCGCACGCGGCCGGGGTCCGCCTCGAGGTAGGGCAGGTCCTCGTCGAGCGGCGCCGTAAAGGGATGGTGCACCGCCTGGTAGCGGCCCTCATCGGGGTTCCACTCGAGCAGCGGAAAGTCGAGCACCCAGGCGAAGGCGAGCACGCCGTCATCGGCCAGCTTCAGGCGGGCGCCCAGCTCGCTGCGCAGGCCGCCCAGGGCGGCGCTCGCCACCGTCTCGGCACCGGCCACGATCAGCCCCAGGTCGCCCGGCTCGAGGCCCAGCGCGGCCATGATGCCGGCCAGCTCGCCCTCGCTGAGGAACTTGGCCGCCGGCGAGCGCACCTCGCCCTCGGCGCAGGCAATCCACACCAGGCCCCTGGCGCCGTTCTTCACCGCCAGGTCGGTCAGCTCTTGCAGTTGCTTGCGGGTATAGCCGCCACAGCCCGGCGCCCGCAGGCCGCGCACCACGCCCCCGGCGCCCGCCACATCGCGGAAGACCTGAAAGCCGGTCTGCGCTGCCTGGGCGGTGAGGTCCACAATCTCCAGGCCGAACCTGAGGTCGGGCTTGTCGGAGCCATAGCGCGCCATGGCCTCGGCGTAGGTCAGCCGCGGAAAGGGCGTGCGCATGACCTTCTTGTCGGACACGGCCGGCACCAGTGCCGTGAACAACCCCTCGGTGAGTTGCAGCACATCTTCGCGGTCGACAAACGACATTTCCAGGTCGAGCTGCGTGAACTCGGGCTGGCGGTCGGCGCGCTGGTCCTCGTCACGGAAGCAGCGGGCGATCTGGAAGTAGCGCTCGAACCCGGCCACCATCAGGAGCTGCTTGAGCTGCTGCGGCGACTGGGGCAGGGCATAGAAGCAGCCGGGGTGCAGGCGGCTGGGCACCACGTAATCGCGCGCCCCCTCCGGCGTCGAGCGGATGAGCATCGGCGTCTCGATCTCGATAAAGCCCTGGGCCGCCAGGTAGTTGCGGATACAGCGCACCGTCTCGTGGCGCAGCACGATATTGCGCTGCATGCGCGGGCGGCGCAGGTCCAGGTAGCGGTAGCGCAGGCGCAGCGCCTCGTCGACGTCGTCGTCTTCGTTGATATAGAACACCGGCGTGCGCGCCGTGTTCAGGATGGTCACGTCGCCGGCCTGGACCTCGACCGCGCCCGTGGGCAGGTCGGGGTTCTCGAGCCCTTGCGGCCGCCGCGCGACGGTGCCCTTCACCTGCACCACATACTCGGGCCGCAGCTCGTTGGCTGCCTGGCGTGCTGCAGCGGGCGTGCCGTCGTTGCAGACCACCTGCACCAGGCCCGAGCGGTCGCGCAGGTCAAAGAAGAGCAGCCCGCCGTGGTCGCGGCGCCGGTGCACCCAGCCCGCCAGGGTCACCTCTGCCCCGGCGTCACTCGCGCGCAGCTCGCCGCACTGATGAGTCTTGAGCATGGAAGCGTTCCTCACGATCCCTACATCGACACAATCACGTGCACAGTGGAGCACATTATAGCGACTCGGGCGCAAGACGTAAAACGACGCCAGGCGGAGTGGGCCACCCTTGAACCACAAAATGCCCCTTTGGGCACAAGCGATGAGAACGCCCACAAGGGGCTAGGCTACGGTTTTGCAGACACGACCTGGGCGGGGGCTTTGGTGGTTCGGCTTGCCTCGCCGTACCATCATGGGCAGGGGGTGTTGCTGGCCTGTATGCGCCGCTGGCCGCCCCGCATGCAGGCCAGCAACACCCCCCCTTTAGGGCCGTACCGGGCGGCTGCGAAGCCTTGAGCCGGTCGCCACCCCCTGGGCATCCCCTTGAGTGATGGTTGTCATGTGAGGAATGCTTCAGTATAATACAATGAGAGGTGAGAATGGCAGAGGCACAACCAGGCGATCTCGTACTCTTGCTCAGCTCCGACGGCAAGCGCTTCATGCTGCGCCTGACCCCCGGCGAGGCGCTGCACACGCACCGCGGCGTCATCCCCCACGATGCGCTGCTGGGCACGCCCCTGGGGCGGACGGTGCACACACACCTCGGCCAGCCTTTCCTGGCGCTGGAGCCTTCGCTGCATGACCTGCTGATCCGGCTGCGCCGCGCCGGGCAGATCATGTACCCAAAGGATATCGGCTACACACTGCTCAAGCTCAACGCCGGGCGCGGCAAGCGTATCGTCGAGGCCGGCACCGGCTCGGGCGCCATGGCCATCGCCCTGGCGCACAGCGTGTGCCCCACCGGCCGCATCTACTCCTACGAAGCGCGCGAAGACATGCTCAACCTGGCGCGCAAGAACATCGAGGGCCACGGCCTCTTGCCCTACGTCGAACTCACGCAGCGCGACATTCATGAAGGGTTCGACCAGACGGACGTAGACGCCTGCTTCCTCGACGTGCGCGAGCCCTGGGAGTACCTCGAGCAGGTGCGCGCCGCGGTCAAGCCGGGCGGCTTCTTCGGCACCTTGGTGCCCACGACCAACCAGATTGTCGATACCCTGGTTGGCCTGCAGCGCATCGGCTTTGGGGCCATCGAAGTCGAAGAGTTGCTGCTGCGCCCCTACAAGCCCGTGCCCGGCAGGCTGCGGCCGGTCGACCGCATGGTGGCGCACACCGCCTACCTCATCTTTGCGCGTACCCCCACCGTCGGCGAGGCCGTGCTGCCTGCCGAAGGCCCCGCTGCCGCCGAGGCCGAGAGGGATGAGGGGGCAGACTCCGACAGCTCGGAGGGCAGCGGCCTGCCGGAGTGAGATGCCCATGGTGGCGACCGGCTTTCATGCTCCGCGCTACCCCGGTGTGGCACCCTTAAGGTAGGGTTTGGGCGGGTTGGTTGGTCCTGCTGGCTGCCCCTGGTGCGCCCGCGGGCGCACCAGGGGCAGCCAGCAGGACCAACCAACCCGCCCAAACCCCCTCCTGGCCCAGAGCCGGGCGAAGGCAAAGCTGGCACCCGGCTATTGCCAGGATGCTGAGGCCGATGAGGCTGCTCTCCGGCAGGCTGTTAGCGCACGAATTGGGGGTCTTCCATGAGGACGCGGCGCAGCCCCTCCTCGAGGGACACGCGCGGGCGGAAGCCGAGCTTTTCGCGGGCCAGGCGCACGTCGGCCACCAGGCGCGACACGCCGCCGCTCTCGGCGCTCGAGTGCAGGATGTGCGGCGCGCGGCCGCTGACCTCTTCGATCACGCGCACCAGCTCGTTGATGCTGACCTCGCTCCCCGAGCCCACGTTCATCACCGTACGGTCCACGCCAGCGGCGGTGGCGGCGGCCTGCAGCGCATCCACCACGTCTGCGAGGTAGACAAAATCGCGCGTCTGCTCGCCCGAGCCATAGATCACCAGCGAGCCGCCGCCCAGCACTTGCTTGAGCAATTGGGGAATCACCGGGGCGTGGGCCGGGGGCAGGGGCTGGCCGGGGCCGTAGGCGTTAAAGACGCGCAGGATGACCGTCTCGATACCCCAGAGGGCGCCGATGGCCAGGGTATAGTGCTCGGCGGCCATCTTGCTCACCGCATAGGGCGTCGCCGGGCGCAGTGGCGCGGCCTCCGAGACGGGCTGCGCGCCCTGTTCGCCATAGGCCGCGCCCGACGAGGCAAAGACCACGCGCTTCACCTGGGCGTCGCGCACGGCGGTCATCAAGGCCACCGTGCCGCCCACGTTCACCGCATTGTACTCCACCGGGTAGAGCACCGACTCGGGCACCGACACCCGCGCCGCCAGGTGGTAGACGCAATCGACGCCGCGCAGCAGCGTCCACAGCTTGGGAATATCGCGCGTGTCGCCACGGGTGAAGGCGACGCGGCGGTCGAGCCGGTCGCGATCGCCCGCCGACAAGTCGTCGAGCACGCGCACGTGATGCCCCTGGCCTACCAACCGATTGGCCAGCGCCGCGCCCAGAAAACCCGCCCCGCCGGTGATCAGTACGTGCATCGATCTCCCTTCGCTCGTCGCGATCAAGTGTAGCGTCCATTATATGGCGGGGACGGGCGCATGTCAACGGAAGGCGCAGGTCCCACACCTGACACACCGAATTCCCTGGCGAGCGGTCACCCTCGCCTTCTGGCGAAAACGCGATCCCGCTGACGTCGCAACCGACAGGCGACTCTCCCGTCGGCAGGGTGGGGCCCCCTACCGTTCCCCCGTCGCGGAGGAATTGGCTCGCAAGACCGCGGCCTGCCTGGCCAAGAAGCGGCAAACGAGCCGTGCAGGAGGGCGGAAACCAACCCAATTCCCCCGCGACGGGGGAACGGTAGGGGGGCCCCACCCCCCGGCATGGGCAAGCCCCTGGCTGAGTCTTTGCCAATCGCTTTCCCGCCAGGGAAATCAGTGTGACAGGTCTCGGAGACCTGTCAGGTGTGGGACCTCTAGAAACACCCCAACTGGCAGCGCGATACGCGGGTTTGGAGCGTCTCGGCGGCACCGCTGACCTCGAGCTTGGGCCGGCCCAGGCGCTGCGCCACGGCCCACGCCGCGGCGCAGGGCAGCCGGCCCTCCGCAAGCCGCGCCCTGATCTCCTCCGCAACCTCGGGCGGCACCTCAGGCAGCGGCTGCACGATGCGGTGCTTGCCCTCTTCCTTGGGCCCATAGCCAAAGAGGCCAAGCTGGCAGTGCGAGACCCGGACGTCCAGTTCGTCGGCGGCGGCCCCTACCTCGGCGGGCGTCACCTTGTGATCCTTGGCGATACGGAACGCCTCGGCGCAGGGCAGCCTGCCCTCCACCAGCGCGTCGCGAACGGCCTGAGCCAGCGGTTCAGGTACCACGGCAGCCTCCTTCGAGCAATCAGCAATCAGCAATCAGCGGTCAGTTGCATTCTACTGGCAAACGCCGTGCTGCGCAAGAAGACCTGCGTGGAGTCCTACCCGGCGCCGTAGCGGCCCATCTCCACATAGTACCAGTCGCCGTCGCGCAGGCCAAAGAACCAGGCCATGCTGTCGTTGCCGCCGGGGTTGTACGCCGCCCCCGAGCAGCACTCATAGTGGCGCACCTTCTCGTACTGCTGCGGCAGCGTGACGCCGTCGTACGAGATGCCGACGCGGCCGCCCTGGCTGAAAAAGTAGCAGGGCTTGCCGTCGAGCAGCCGGTAGCCAAAGATCTCGTCGTAGCCGAGCTCGCGGTTGAGGTCCATGCCGTCCTGGATGAGGCGCCCGCTGACCTCCAGCAGCCAATGCCCCTGCCACGACCACAGGCCCTTGACCGGGTTGCTGGCGGGCGGCCAGTCCACAAAGGCGGTGTAGGCCGGCAGCACACCGCGCAGCACGGTCACGTTGCGCAGCTCGGGGATGCCGGTCACCGACACCAGGTCACGGCCCACAAAGACCGGCGGCTGATACAGGTGCTGCGATGGATCCCACTTTTCTGTGCCCGATGGGCGCACCAGAGTGTAGGGGCCGTTGAACTGGTACACCAGCAGGGCCAGGTCGTCGCCCGCGGCGTTCACCGATGCCGGCCAGACAGTATCGAGGTCAGTCAGCAGCACCTGATCGCCCTGGTAGAGGTCGTAGAAGGGCCGGCCCCAGCCCGGCTTCTCCTTGGGCTCGAGGCGGTAGCCGAAGAGGCGCAGGGCCTCGTTGCTTGCAGCCACCTTCTCTGCGGGCGCGGGCTCGCGCCAGGCGCGTCGCCGGTCGAGGATGCCGGGGCCGAGCCAGCCCGTGCCCTCGACGTCGCTGCGGAAGCCGGTCGCCTCCTCGGCCACCGCGTGCTCTTCGATCGTCAGCCCGGCGGCGCTGAACTCGTGCAGCGCGCCGGCGGGCTCGGCGGGTGGCAGCAGGCGCAGCACGGCCCGGCCATCACGCACGGCGCGGTAGATCAGGCCTTTGCCCGGCACCCAGAGCGGCGCATCGGCCACATCGCGCGCCGGCGTGAGCAGGGTCAGCCGGTTGGGAGCGGCGGCGGGCGCCATGTAGAGCAGGCCGCCCTGGCTGTACACGAACCAATCATCCGAGCCGGCCCAGGCCACACCGCTCATGGCGACGCCATGTGCCACCACCTGGGGCTCGCCCGCCGCCGGCCAGGCCGTGAGATAGAGGTCCGCCTGGCCCCGCTCGTCGGCCGGCTCGCTCAGCCACAGCGCCTGCGTGCCGCTGGGCGACCAGGCCGCCAGCCGCAGCCGTGGGAAGAGACGCCTGGCTTCGCCCTTGTCCACGTCGACCACATAGGCGTCGCCGTCCTCGGGCGGCGTGCCGCCCTTGCCCTTAAAGTAGACCACCTGCGCGCTATCAGGCGCCCAGGCCAGGCGGCCGATAAAGTAGTCGGGCTCGACGGCGCCGCCGCCGGAGCCGTCGACATTCATGAAGTGGATGCCGACCTTGGGTACAGGCGCAGGGCCGTCGGGGTAGAGCACGGTGTAGGCGATGCGCGCCCCGTCGGGCGAGATGGCGGCCTCGCCGAACCCCGCCGAGCCCGTTGGCGCCTTGGCCAGCGTCTGCGCCGCTTGCGAGCCGAGCTCCTTTACCAGGATCTGCCCAGCGCTGCCGCCCGTCACCACGAGCAGACGACAGCTGTCGGGGAACCAGGTGTACTGCCCCTCGGCGGCGAGGTTGGACTCTGCGGCGACGATCTCCAGCGTCGCCACCTCGCCGCTCGCGGTGGCATAGGCCTCGAGGTGCGGCTTGACCGTGCCGCCGCCGGCCGTGCGCCCACCCGGCACCGGGTACAGCACCCAGGCGCCGTCGGGCGAGACGCGGTAGAACCCCGCCGACGGGGGCGGTGTGAAGAGGTCGCGCACCGCAGCGAACTCGGGCGCTGCAGCGACAGGCTGAGCCGTGGGCGCCACCGTCGGCGCTGGAGCGGGCCCGGGCGCCAGCTCGAGCAGGTAGAGCGTGGCCTCGTCCCACGCGCCGCGGATGAGCAGCAGGCGCCGGCCGTCGCGCGAGACGGAGACGAGGTCGCGCGCCGGCTGCCTGTGAGCGATCAGCCCCGCCTGACCGCCGGCGGCGTCAACCTCACAGATCCAGGTGGCCGAGACCTCGGGCGACTGGTTAAAGTAGGCGCGGCCGCCACCCGCCCACAGCGGCCCGGGCATGTACCCTGGGGCGGGCCAGCCGTCGAGCAGCACCTGGTGCAAGGCCGAGCCCTCGCGGCGCACCGTCCACACCCGGGGCGGCTCCTGCGTCGTGCCATCGGCGCTGCGGCCAAAGACCCGGAAGGCGATCCATTCGCCCTCGGGCGAGATGCTGCCATCCGAAAGCGAGATGCCGCCTTCGAGCGAGCACAGCACGCGGCTCTCTTGGCTCTCGAGGTCGTAGAGCACCAGGGAGGTGCCGCCGGCGGGGGCCTCCGCGGGCGGAGCGAGCAGGCCGTCGGTCTGGACCGACCACAGCACATAGTCATCGGATGGCGAGATGGCGCCGCCCAGCAGGGCCTCGTCCGAGCGCGCGCCCAGGTCGGCCGCCGTCTGCGTGGTGAGCGCCTCGGCGGTGCCCGAGCCGTCGGCGCGCACGCACAGCGCGCTGCCGGGGCCGAGGCAGTCAAAGATCGTCCCATTGACGACGATTGACTGGCCGTCGCCCGACCAGCGCATGATGCCCAGCCCCGGACCGAGAGCGCCGGGGCCACACGGGCCACGCCGGTAGAGCAGGGTGGCGTTGGCGCCGTCGGCGTCGATGCGCCACAGCTCGCTCGGCGTGCCCTGGCCGTCCTGCACCCTGTACTTGACGAACGCCAGCGACTTGCTGTCGGGCGACCAGTGTACCGAGGTGTAGCTGTAGCCCTCCTCAGGCGTCAGGTCCAGGTCCTTGCCCGTCGCCAGGTCGCGCACCACCAGGCGGTCGATGTCGCTCGCCTGGCCATCGACCCTGGGCAGGTAGGCGACCTTCGTCCCGTCGGGCGAGAGCTGCGGCGTGCGGTCGCCCGACTGGCCCTCGACGACCCAGTAGTAGGGCGAGGCGATGGCCTGCTCGCTGACCACCTGCCAGCCGATGCCCATGGGCTCGGGCGTGGCCGTCGCCGGTGACGCCGCCGGCCAGGCCTTCTCGGCCAGGGGCCGCGCGCTGATGCTGATGGCCAGCACGAGCGCAATCGCAATCGCCGCCACCGCCGTCCACGTGGCGGCGTTGCCCAACGATAGCAGCGCGCGCCGCAGCGGCTGCCGGCGGCGCTCCTTCTCCACTTCAGCCATGACTCTGCTCCTCAGGGCGGCGGCTGCAGCGGGCCGGGCCCCTGCAGGCGCCCAGCCGGCCAACGCGAGGGCCAGCCGGCGGTCGAGCTCCATCTTCTCACGGCAGGCAGGGCAGCCGGCCAGGTGCTCGGCCACGCGCGCCTCGCGGGCGCTGTCGAGCTCCCCATCAGCATAGAGCGGCAGCAGGTCGCGGACCTGCCGGCAGGATAACCCACTGATGCAGCCGTTGCCTCTGTCATTGCGAGGAGGCCGCAGCCGACGAAGCAATCCCCTGTGCGCGGGCTGGGGATTGCTTCGTCGGCGGCTGCGGCCGCCTCCTCGCAATGACAGACTGAGCGGATGCCCGCTGTTGTTGTGCGTCATCGGCTCGCCTCCTGACCGATTTGGAGGTAGGCTTCGCGGAAGGCCGCCCGGGTGCGCGAGAGGCGCATCCTGGCTGCCGGCACCGAGCTGCCCAAGACGCCGGCCAGTTCCTCGTAGGAGAGGCCCTGCTGGAAGCGCAGCAGCAGGCAGGCGGCGTCGGCCTTTGACAGCCGCACCAGCGCCTGGGCCACGTGCTCGCGCTCGCCCAGGCGTATCTCCTGCTCGCGGGCCAGGCTGCTGCGCGCCACATCGCCCAGGCTCAGGGGCAGCCAGGCGATCAGCCGCCGCCGGCGCAGCGCCGAGAGCGCGGTGCGTGTAGCGATGGTGTAGAGCCAGGCGTTGAGGTTCTCCGGCGGCTCGCCCCCCGCCAGGGCCTTGTAGGCCTTGACAAAGGTCTGCTGCGCCAGGTCCTCGGCCAGGCCGCCGTCTCTGACCAGTGAATAGAGGTAGCGGCAGATGCGCTGATGGTACTCGTCATAGATGGCGGCGAAGGCACCCACGTCGCCGCGCCGTAGCCGTTCGGATAGGGTCATCCAGCACTCCATGGCCAGGCAGCACCCCCCTCTCTACATACTAGACGCACGAGAGGGGGAGAATGTAACATGAGGAGGGCGCGAAAGGGACGAAAGGGACGCGAAAGGGGCACGAAAACGAGGCCATCGGACCCAGTACACAATGCCGTATGGCTGACAACTGGCGCAGCACCCTTTTCGCGGTCTTTCGCGACCTTTCGCGCCTTTCGCGCCCTCGTCTTTCAGTCGCCGACCTGAACCTCCACCACCACTGCCGCCATGCCGCTTCCCAGGTAGGTCTGAAACGTCCCGCGCGGGAGGTCGACGACGATGTGCTGGCACTCGCCCGACCCCGCATACTGTGTGACGCGGTACGTGGCGGGGTCCACGGAGTAGCAGCCGGCGGCGGTGAGGTTGCCGGTGTCGGTGACGCGAAGGACGACGCCCTCGTCGCCGCCGCCTTGCAGGCGGATGCGCACCTGCTTGCCGTTGAGCTCCGCCCACGCCGCGGCGTCGACGGCGCAAGTCAGGCCATCGAGGTCCAGCGGCTCGCCATTGCGCATCGGCGCGCCGGCGCCGTCATACCAGGTGGCGACGCCATGGGCCCATTCCACCCAGGTGCCGGGCGGCGCTGCCGCGCTTGCCGTGGCCACGGGCGCCTCGGTGGGGCTGGGTGCTGGGGTGGCCGCCGGCAGGGAGGTGGGCGTGCTGCTGGGCATGGCCGTCGCTGTGGGTGTGGCTGTGGGCGCATCGGTCGGCGTCATGGTCGGGCTGGGCGAGGGCCTCAGGGTCGGGATGAAGGGCGGCAGAGGGGTCGCAGTGACCCACGATGTGAGCGCCGTCGGCGCAGGCGCAGAGCCCAAAGGCAGCACGTGATCCCTGAGAAGAACGATCGGCAGCAGGCCCACGAGAGACATGACAACCACCAGAAACAGGTTCACACGCGCCTTCAGAAGGCATCTCTCTTCTAGTTCCCCTCGTCCTCAACCTCCAGCACCACCGATGTCGTGTGGCCAGCGAACAGGCGCGCGTGGGTCTCGCGAGGGATGTCGACCACCACGTACTGGCCGTAGCCGGGCAAGATCGAGGGGATGTAGCGGCGACCCAGCGGATCCCACACAAAGCGGCCGGCCGAGCGCAGGTAGCCAGAGTCGGTCACGCGCAGGAGTATGCCCGGGTCATCGCGCCGGCCCTGGCGGCGCAGGCGCACCGTCTTGCCCTGCAGGTCGGCCCAGACGGAGGCATCGACGGCGCAGGTCAAACCGGCCAGGTCGAGCTTTTCGCCGTTGCGCATGGTGTCGGTCGGCCCGTCGTACCAGGTGGCCAGCCCGCGGTCCCACTCGTGCCAGGTGCTGCGCGCGGCCTGCGCCGTCGGCTGGGGCAGCGGCGCGCTCTCGCGCCAGCCCTCCACCAGCAGATAGAGCCCCGCGCCCAGCGCCGCCAGCGGCAGCAGCCCCAGCAGCAAGGCCAGTAGCAGCCGGGTCCTCTCACCTCTCTTCATCATGGCTGCCTTTCGAGAGCATTGGGCAAGGGGTTTGGCAGGTGGCTCGGCGTCGGCGGCTGGCCCGCGGGCAGCCGCCGACGCCGAGCCACCTGCCAAACCCCTGAAAAGGGTCCGCACCGGGCGAACGGAGCGCTCGACCCGGTTGCCGACCCTGCCGTCCTACCCAAACAGACGCAGATATGGTATAATCCGGACGGGTATATCTGTCAATTGCAGCGACACGTCCCTGTCATTGCGAGTATCCCAGGGTTCGGCGAACCCTGGGCCAGGCACAGAACCTTGGCCTGTCATTGCGAGGAGGCGGTTCGTGCGGGGCACGGACCGCCGACGAAGCAGTCTCATAGCTGCAAGCGCAGCGCAGCAGCCCCAGGTTGCGAGCGGAGCGATGCAACTCCACGTCGGACATGGAGACTGCTTCGTCGGCTGCGGCCTCCTCGCAATGACAGCAGTGGTTTCTGTGCTTGCACATGCCACACGGCGGCATGGGATACTCGCAATGACAGCGCACGATAGCACGAGACACGAGGGCCGATGGAGTGAGCGAACGCGGCCAACTGAGTCCGGCGGTCATCCTGACTCACGACAACACCGATTTCGACGCCCTGGCGAGCCTGCTGGCGGCAGCCAAGCTGTACCCCGAGGCTGCGCCGGTGGTGCCCGCGCGCCTGAACCGCAACGTGCGCGAATTCCTCAGCCTCTACGGCGATGCGCTGCCCTTCGTCGAGGCGCGGGCGCTGCCCAAGCGGCACGTCTCGCTGGCCATCCTGGTCGACACGCAGAGCGCGAGCCCGGTGCGCGGCATGGATGCGGCCACGCAGCTCCTGGCCATCGACCATCACCCACGCTCGGCGGCGCTACCGGCGACGGCCGCCTACGAGGGCGAGCCGTTGGGCGCCACCACCACCCTGCTCGTCGAGCGCCTGCGCACAGCCGAGGTCGGCCTCTCGGTCGTCGAGGCCAGCCTGCTCCTCCTCGGCATCTATGAAGACACCGGCTCGCTGACCTACCAGGGCACGACGCCGCGCGACCTCGAGGCCGCGGCCTGGCTGCTGGCGCAGGGCGCCGACCTCGCCATCGTCGAACGCTTCCTGCGCACGCCGCTTGCCGCCGAGCAACAGGCGCTCTACACGCGCCTGGTCAACGACGCCGAGTTCCTGCGCGTGCAGGAGCGCAGCATCGTCATCGCCGCCGTGCGCCTCGAGCGCTATGTGGAAGAGCTGGCCACGCTGGCGCACAAGCTGGTGGACCTCTTCGACCCCGACGCCTGCTTCCTGCTGGCCGAGTACGAGCGTAACGTCCAGGTCATTGCCCGCAGCACGACCGACGCCATCGACGTCGGCGCCCTGCTGCGGCAGATGCACGGTGGCGGCCATCCCAAGGCCGCGGCGGCGGTGGTGCCCGAGAGCTCGCTCGGCGCCGTGCGCGAGCGCCTGCTGGACCTGCTGCGCATCCACGTACAGCCAGCGGTGACGGTGGCCCAGGTCATGTCGTACGGCGTGCACACCCTCTCGCCCAACCTGACCATCGCCGAGGCCAACGCACGCATGCGCCGCTACGGGCACGAGGGCTTTCCGGTGGTCGAAGGCGGGCGGCTGGTGGGCGTGCTCACCCGCAGCGAGATCGACCGTGCCCTGCACCACAACCTGGGCGCGGCGCCGGTGCGCGCCTACATGCGCGCCGGTGCGGTGAGCGTGGGCCCCAACGACCCCATCGCCGAGGTGCAGCGCATCATGATGGAGCACGGGCTGGGCCAGGTGCCGGTGGTCGACGGCGGGCGTGTGCTCGGCATCGTCACCCGCACCGACCTCATCAAGCTCTGGAGCGCGCCGCCCCGGCCCTCGCGCCAGGCGCAGATCGCCGACCTGCTCGGCCAGACGCTGCCGGCGCCGCTGCTCGAGCTCTTGCTCGCCGCGCGCGACGAGGCCAACGACCTGGGCTACTCACTCTACGTCGTGGGCGGCTTTGTGCGCGACCTGCTCTTGGGCCAGCCGACGCTCGACCTGGACCTGGTGGTGGAGGGCAACGCCATCGCCCTGGCCCGCCGCCTCGCCGCGCGCCTGGGCGGGCAGATGCGCAGCCACGGCCGCTTCGGCACGGCCAAGCTGATCCTGCCCGAGGAGCGACCGGCCGAGCAGCCGGCCTCGCTCGATTTCGTCACCGCGCGCACCGAGTTCTACGCCCACCCCACGGCCCTGCCGCAGGTGGAACGCAGCTCGATCAAGCAGGACCTCTACCGCCGCGACTTTACGATCAACACCATGGCCATCTGTCTCGACCGGGCGCGCTATGGCGAGCTGCTCGACTATTACGGCGGCGAGCGCGACCTGCGCGAGGGGCTGGTGCGCGTGCTGCACAGCCTGAGCTTTGTGGAGGACCCGACGCGCATGCTGCGCGCGGTGCGCTTTGAGGTGCGCCTGGGCTTTCAGCTCGAAGACCGCACCGAAGAGCTGCTGCGCGGCGCGCTGGACCTGCTGGACCGGGTGAGCGGCGACCGGCTGCGCCACGAGCTGCTGGCCATCCTGCGCGAGCCGGCGCCCGAGCGCGCCTGGGCACGGCTGGGCGACCTGGGCATCCTGCAGCGCCTCAGCCCCGCCCTGCACGCCGACGGCTGGGCGGCCGAAAAGCTGCGGGCGCTGCGCCGCTGCTGCAACGGCTGGGGCCGGCGCCGCGCCGCGGGCGAGGTGCTGGTGGGCGCCGCCTGGCCCGAGGTGGCCTCGGGGCACGTGGCCTGCGAGCTGGTCGCCCTGGCCATCCTCACCATGCGCCTGCGCCAGCCAGAGCTGGCCGCGCTCAACAGCCGGTTGATGGTACCGCGCAACGAGGCCGGGCTGCTCAAGGAGGCCGCGCAGCTCTACCGGCTGCTGCCGCAGCTCACACAGGACATGAGCGGCAGCGCACTGGCAACGCTGCTGCGCCCCTTCTCGGAGGGCGCGCTCTTTGCCGGCTGGGTCATCGCCGACGACCCCCTGGCGCGCGACCAACTGCTGCGCTACCAATGCCAGTTGCGCCTGGTGCGGCCCACCATCGACGGCCGCCGCCTGCGCGAGCTGGGCCTCAAGCCCGGGCCCAGCTACCGCCACATCCTCGACGCCCTGCGCGACGCCCGCCTCGACGGCCTCGTCAGCTCGGAGGAAGAGGAGGAGGCGCTGCTGCAGCGGCTCGTCGCAGAGGCACAACAAGAAGGGAACTGAGGGAAAGGGTTCCCTTCCCTTCAGTTCCCTCAGTTCCCTTGCTCAAGCCACGTCACGCCTCGCTCCGTCACCGTCGCAATGTGGAACGGGCCGCCAACCGACTCGGGGTTGCGCTCGGCGGCGAGCTCGAGGCCGGCGAGGCAGCTTTCGGCCAGCTCGCGCAGGCTCGCGCCTTCGGCAATCTGCCGTGTGAGATGCCCCTCCTGCACCAGGCGGCGCGGCAGGGTGAACACGCGGCCGAGGTGCGATTCCTTGAACGGCAGCTCGCCGGCTTGGCTTTCGAGCAGGACCGCATCGTAGGGCGAAGAGCTGTGGCCCCGATAGCCGGCCACAATAAAGTAGAGGTGGCGATTGGTGCCCGCCGCGCGGTTCTGCCCGCTGCGGTCGTCGCGCAGCCTGCGGGCGTAGCCGCCGGCCAGAAAATCGCGGCTGAGCGCCAGCAGGTCCGCAAACTCTTCCAGCCGGCGCGGCTGCAGCCATTGCGCCAGCTCGGTGGCCATCTCGGCCCCAACCGGCGCCCCTGCGGTCAGCACCACCGCATACGGCCCGACGGCGAACAGCTTGCGCGAAGTGAGCCGCTCTACCTGCCCACCCTCCAGCTCGCGCAGCGCCAGGCTGTCGCTCGCCACCACCAACCCCTCATGGTTGCAGCAATAGATTGCCTGCGTCATCTCTCGCCTCCATTTCCGGCCGGCTCAAGTATATGGTCATCGCTCCGGGCCGTCAACTGCAAGAGAGCCTTTCCGGGCGACTCCGTTTGTGCTGTGCGAGATCAGTCGCTGGCCCGCTTCTTGCGCCTGAAACGCTTGTGTCGTGGTAACGACGAGAATCGTCACCACGAGCCGCCCTGCTCGTAGCACTACTTTGTCACCAAGCGCACAGTATGCGGCGACTGGCCCTTCGTAGTGACGACTCTAGTCGTTTGCCTGCCGCCGAAACGCCATCTTGCAGCCCAGATGAGCGGCTGAAGCCGCCACTACAAAGGCGCCGAGCGCTGCTTGCGGTAGTGACAAAGCAGTGCCAGTGGCTGACCGCAATGGTTTTGATGGGCCGTAGCCTAGCCCCCCATGGCCGCCCCAGGCGGCTTCGTGGGCGTCGGGGCCCATCAAAACCATTGCGGTCAGCCACTGCTAAATGCTTCCAGTCAGATCCTGCGTTACGCGAACGCGTCCAGGAAGCGTGCTCCCCTAGCGCCAACACCTTTCGAACAAGGCAGCAGCCGTAGTAGCGACTCTAGTCGTCGTCAGAATGGATGCCAAGCCGGCATTGCGGCGCTATCCGACGGGTCCGACGCGTCGCATGACAACAGTCGGTGTCGCAGACATGCACGATCGGCCGCTTGAGACGGGACGACCAGAGTCGTTACTACGGTGTGCCCGCTGTTTGAAAGGTACTGCCATTGGCGCACAATCGACCTGGACGTATCTGGACGGGGTATGAGGCCACGAATGGAACGGATTCGCACGAAGGCGCTCCGTTCGTGGTGATTCGTGTCATTCGTGGCCAACTCCGTCGGCCCTATGGATCGCTGACGTATCGCACAATCAACCTGGAAGCGTCTAGCAGTCTGCGCTCGAGGGAGGTGTATATGCCTGTCGATCGCCTGCTCAATGCGGGCACCCTCCAGGTCTTGCCCGATGCGGAGGCCGTCAGCCTGGCCGCCGCGCAGCTCTTTGCCGCGCGCGCGGTGCGCAGCGTCGCGCTCGCCGGCGGGCAGACGCCGCGGCGCGCCTACAAGCTGCTGGCGCAGCCGCCACTGTGCGCTGAGATCGCCTGGGGGCAACTGTGCGTCTTCTGGGGCGACGAGCGCTGTGTGCCCCCCGACGACTCCCGCAGCAACGAGCGCCTGGCGCGCGAGGCGCTGCTCGATCACGTGCCCATCCCAGAGTCCCACATCCACCCCATGCGCTGCTCCGGTAACCACGCACAGGCCGCAGCCGCGTACGAGGAAGAGCTGCGCGCCACCTTCGCAGGCAAGGATGCCTGCGCCACCTTCGACCTGGTCCTGCTCGGCCTGGGCGACGACGGCCACACGGCCTCGCTCTTCCCGGGCTCGCCGGCACTGCGCGAAGAGACGCGCTGGGTTGCCGCAACAGAGTCGCCCGACGGCCTGCCGCGCGTCACCCTGACGGCGCCGTTCATCAACCGCGCCGCCCTCGTCGCCTTTCTCGTCTCTGGCGCGGCCAAGGCGCCGGCGCTCCTGGCCGTGCTTCACGGCCCGCGCGACCCGCAGCGCCGGCCGGCGCAGCTCATCTGCCCCATCGCCGGCGAGCTGCTGTGGCTGGTCGACGCCGCCGCCGCCCAGCTCCTGGAGTAGATGGCCCGCATCTTGCTGGCCTGTCTGAGACCGCGCCTCTCTCCGGCATGGAGAGAGAAAGAGAGATGCAATGCCACAAGCGCCCGCTGCCGAACGCACCGCCCTCGGCCTCGCCGCTGCGACCCTCGACGGCCTCGTCAGCGACATCGTCGCCCGCTGGGTCGAGCGCGTCGCCGCTACCATCTACGCCGCCCACCCCGAGCTGGATCGCCAGGAGCTTGCCGACCACGCCCCCGACGTGGTGCGCGGCGTCGCCGAGGCGCTGCGCCGCGGCGAGCCCAAGGCGTTCGATGCCCCCTGGACGGCGCCGGCCAGGGGGCATGCGCTGGAGCGCCTGCGCCAACACATGCGCCTGGGCGACCTGGTGCGCGAGTACCAGATCATCCGCGAAGAGATCTGGCACGCACTGCGCCGCTATCTGAGCGGTATCCCCACAGAGGACGTGTACGACATCGCCGAGAACCTCGACGCCGCCCTCGACACCATGATCACCATCTCCACCGCCACCTACGGCGACGAGCTGCAGCGCGCCCTCGCCCGTACTGAAGCCGGCCTGGAGGAGCGCAGGCGCCTGCTCGGGGAGCTCGAGGCGCAACGCATGCGCGTGCAGACGGTGCTCGAACAGATGCCCTCCGGCGTCTTTGTTGCCGAGGCGCCCACGGGCCGGCTCATCCTGGGCAACCGCCAGGCAGCCGAGATCTGGCGCCAGCCCTTCATCACCGCCGCCACCGCCGAGGAGTATCGCACCTACCACGGCTTCCACCCCGACGGCCGGCCCTATGCGCCCGAGGAGTGGCCCGTCATCCGCGCCCTCAGAGGCGAGCCCGTCAGCAACGAGGAGGTCCACATCGTGCGCGGCGACGGCACGCGCGGCGTGACCCTGCAGAGCGCCGCGCCCATCCGCGACGACGAGGGCCGCATCATCGCCGCCGTGACGGTGCTGACCGACATCACCGAGCGCAGACAGGCCGAGGCGGAGCGTGAGCGCCTCCTGGCTGAGTTGCGCCAGTCGAACCAGCATCTCGTCGTCGCCGGCCTGCGCGAGCGCGAGCTGACGGAGCGTGCCGAGAGCCGCGCGGCCGAGTTCGACGCCGCGATTGGCGCCGTCCGCGACGGGCTCATCATCTATGGGCCGCACGCCGAGGTCCTGCGCATGAACCGGGCCGCCGAGCAGCTCCTGGGGACGACGCAGGCCGAATATGCGGCGCTGCCGCTGGAGACGCGCCAGACCGGCCCACGGGTCGAAACGCCCGAAGGCACGCCCTTCCCGCCCGGGCAGATCACGCAGGCACGCGCCCTGCGCGGCGAGGTGCTGGTGGGCGTGCGCGCCAGGGTGCACCGGCGCGACGGCAGCAGCCGCGAGCTCTTGATCAGCGCCGGCCCCATCCGCGATGACGAGGGCCACATCGTCGGCGCCGTGCGCAGCCTGAGCGACGTGACCCCGATGATCGAGCTGCAGGAGCAGCGCGACGACATCGTGCGCGCCGTCTCCCACGACCTGCGGCAGCCCCTGGCGGCCATCCTGGGCCAGGCCCAGCTCTGCGAGCGCCGCCTCGCCCGGGCCAACCTCGAGCGCGAGCGCGACAGCGCCGCCAGCATTGTCTCCACCGCCCAGCGCATGAACACCATGATCCAAGACCTGGTCGACGCCGCGCGCTCGGAGGCGGGCCAGCTCAGCCTCGAACGCCAGCCTGTGGACCTGCGCGCCTTTGCCTTCGAGATCAAGCAGCGGCTGGCCCCAAGCCTCGAGACGGCGCGTATCGAAGTGCAGATGCCCCTCGGCCTGCCCCCCGTCTGGGCCGACCCCGCTCGCCTGGAGCGCATCCTCACCAACCTGTGGTCCAACGCGCTCAAGTACTCGGCGCCCGGCACGCCGGTGACGGTGCAGGCCTGGCAGGAGGACGGCCGGGTGATCACCGCCGTCATCGACCGCGGCCGCGGCATCGCTGCGGAAGACCTGCCGCGCCTCTTCCAACGTTACTTCCGCGGCGGCGCAACCCGCGAACGGCGCCCAGGCGTGGGGCTGGGGCTCTACATCACGCGGCGCCTGGTCGAGGCCCATGATGGCCACATCTGGGCCGAAAGCCAGGTGGGCGTGGGCAGCACCTTCTCCTTCAGCCTGCCCGTGGCCCAGACAGACACACTCCATGCCACACGCTTGTAGTAGCGGAGAGCGGGAGCCGGGGCAGGCGTGCAGTACCTCGGAGGCACTGCACGCCTGCCCCGGCTCCCGCTCTCCGCTACTACGAACCGATCTCGCCGGTGGTTCCAGCGTGGGAGTCTACCGCGACCCGGTTCGCTCCAGCCATGGGCACTTTCAGGGCCAGTGGGCTGCGTTGGAGCCCGCTGCTTTTGGTGTCCATGTTACGCGGCTTGACCGTTCAGAATGGCAAGTCCAGCTTTGTATTCTATGATATTGTCCGGCGGCTGGATGTCGTCAAGCTGCACCCGGGTGGCGTCGAACTCGGCGTGGAACGTCCCCCGCTCATCGGACCAATCCACCACAGAGCTCACGAGCGCGCCGCTGGACTTTTCGATCCAGACGTAGAACGCGTAATCCTCCTCGCCCTCTGGATCGCCAAAGTGAACAGCATCCTCTGAGATGCCCGAGATGGCCTCATAGGCGATCTCGTACTTGTTGGTGGCAAAGCCGTTTTTGGACTCACTGCCCACCAGGGTAGCGCTGCCGTCTTCGCCAAAGCTCATCAGGTGTATGCCGTAGAAACGGACAACTTGCCAAATACCGCCGTCCATGTTGTTGTTCTCCAGCGCATAGAAAGGAGAATCCGGACGGCGCTCGGCCGGCACATACGTGGTGGTACCGATCCGGTACTCCTCTTCGATGAGCTCGTCATGGAGACCACGGCTGAGATCACTCGAGTGCGTCTTGATGTACATGCTGCCGTTCTTGTCCAGGTCGGTCTCTTGCAGATGCGTCTGGGTGGTTTGGCCATCTTCACCCCACTGGGCAAAGTACCTGGTGTGCACGGGGGCGAGGTCCGCGAGAGCGTCGAGACTGTTATCCAAGCTGGCGCTCTGGGCGCCCCCAGGGGCCTCGGCGCCGGGCACCTGGGTGGCGGTCTTTTGGGCTGCGCCGGGCTGGTCCTTCGCTGGCTTGCCACCACAGCCTACGAGCAACGGGGTCAAGATGATCGCGATGAGTAGAGCGACGGGCAATGTGAGGCATCGCTGCCTGCGCATGCCAACTCTCCTTCCTGGATGTAGATGGACAATGCGAAGCCGGCGCATGCGCCGGACGGCCGACGAACGAGGGTAGCGGAGCCCAGCGCGTGCGACGCACAGCCGGCGCGGGGCAGGGATGGAGTGGCATCCCAGACATCAGCATAGCATGGCAAGCGTTTGCAAAGCGTTTGATGCGCATTTGCCGGGCAGAGCGCGGCAGGGGGTGTGATCGATCTGTAGGCATTTCCATTCCCGTGCCTGTTGCTCAAACCCTCCGCCTGTGGTAGAATAACCGGTCGCCCGGCAAGCGTGCACCGTCATTGCGAGCGCAGCAAAGCAATCTCCAATGCCTGACGGGGAGACTGCTGCGCTGCTCAGAGACTTGGTCCTGTCATTGCGAGCCGCAGCGAAGCAATCCCCAATGCCTGGCGGGGAGATTGCTTCGCTGCGGCTCGCAATGACAGCGCTGCGCCAGGCGATGCAGAACACCCGATATGGGGCAGGGGATAGTGCATGCCACAGGATAGGATTATCATTCGCGGAGCCCGCCAGCACAACCTGAAGAATATTGACCTCGAGCTGCCGCGCGACCGGCTGATCGTCATCACCGGCCTCTCGGGCTCGGGCAAGTCGTCGCTCGCCTTCGACACCATCTACGCCGAGGGCCAGCGGCGCTATGTCGAGTCGCTCTCGGCCTACGCCCGGCAGTTCCTCGGGCAGATGGAAAAGCCCGACGTCGACCACATCGACGGCCTCTCGCCGGCGATCAGCATCGACCAGCGCTCGTCGAGCCGCAACCCGCGCTCGACGGTGGGCACGGTCACCGAAATCTATGACTATATGCGCCTGCTCTACGCCCGTATCGGCGTGCCGCACTGCCCCACATGTGGGCGGCCTATCAGCCGGCAGACGGTGCAGCAGATCGTCGATGCCGTCATGGCGCTTCCAGAGGCGACGCGCTTTATGATTCTGGCGCCGCTGATCAAGGCCCGCAAGGGCGAGCACCGCAAGGTCTTTGAGGATATCCGGCGCGCGGGGTTCGTGCGCGCCCGCGTCAACGGCGAGATGCGCGACGTGTCGGAGGAGATCATCCTCGACCGCTACAAAATGCATACCATCGAGGCCGTGATCGACCGCCTGGTGGTGCGCCACGGCGAGCAAGGGCTGGACCGTACGCGCCTGGCCGATTCGCTCGAGACGGCGCTCAAGATGGGCGGCGGGGTCGTGCTCATCGCCCGCGAGGGCTCGGGCGACATGCTCTTCTCCGAGCACTTTGCCTGTGAGCACTGCGGCATCTCCCTGCCCGAGATCGAGCCGCGCACCTTTTCGTTCAACAGCCCGCACGGCGCCTGCCCGGCCTGCGGCGGCCTCGGCGTGCGCCTGGTGCTCGACCCCGAGCTGATCCTGGCCGCCAAGGAGATCTCGCTGGCCGAGGGCGCCATCCTGCCCTGGAGCCGCAGCGCCACCAGCGAGAGCTACTACGGCCAGATGGTGCGCAGCGTGGCCAAGCACTATGGCTTTTCGGTCGATGTGCCCATCGCCGAGCTCGGGGCCCAGCACATCCAGGTGCTGCTCTACGGCTCGGGCGCCGAGGTGATGACGCTGACCTTTACCAACCAGCGCGGCCGTCCGCAGACCTACGAGACGACGTTCGAGGGCGTGATTCCGAACTTGGAACGGCGCTACAAAGAGACCTCGTCGGACTATGTGCGCGAGGAGATCGAACGCTACATGACGCCGCGCACCTGCGAGGTCTGCGGCGGCGCTCGCCTGCGCCCCGAGAGCCTGGCGGTGACCGTCGCCGGGCGCAGCATTGTGCAGGTGGCGGCGCTGCCGGTGCTCGAGGCGCGCGACTTGATCGCCGCGCTGCCCGAGCAGCTCTCGGAGCGCGACCGGACCGTGGCGCAGCAGATCCTCAAGGAGCTGAACGCACGCCTGGGCTTCCTGGTCGACGTGGGGCTCGACTATCTGACCCTCGACCGCGCGGCAGCGACGCTCTCGGGCGGCGAGGCGCAGCGCATCCGCCTGGCCACGCAGATCGGCTCGCAGCTCATGGGCGTGCTCTACATCCTCGACGAGCCGTCGATCGGCCTGCACCAACGCGACAACGCGCGCCTCATCGAGACGCTCAAGCGCCTGCGCGACCTGGGCAATACCGTGCTCGTGGTCGAGCACGACGAGGAGACCATCCGCGAGGCCGACTATGTCGTGGATCTGGGCCCGGGCGCGGGCGAGAACGGCGGCCACGTGGTTGCCGCCGGGCCACTCAGCGTCATCGAGGGCACGCCGGCGTCGATTACCGGGCAGTTCCTGCGCGGCGAGCGCTGCATCCCGGTGCCGGCGGTGCGGCGCAACGGCCGCGAGCAGGCACTGCTGGTGCGGGGGGCGCGCGAGCACAATCTGAAAGACATCGACGTGCGCATCCCGCTGGGCAAGCTCGTCTGCATCACCGGCGTCTCGGGCTCGGGCAAGTCGAGCCTGCTGATGGAGATCGTCTACAAGCGGCTGGCCCAGGCGCTGCAGCGCAGCAAGGAGCGGCCGGGCGCGCACCGCGAGCTCTTGGGCATCGAGCACCTCGACAAGGTCATCGACATCGACCAGTCGCCCATCGGGCGCACGCCGCGCTCGAACCCGGCGACCTATACGGGGCTCTTTGCGCCTATCCGCGAGCTCTTTGCGAGCGTCCCCGAGGCACGGCTGCGCGGCTACAAGCCAGGGCGCTTTTCGTTCAACGTCAAGGGCGGCCGCTGCGAGGCCTGCCAGGGCGACGGCATCATCAAGATCGAGATGCAGTTCCTGCCCGACGTCTATGTGCCCTGCGAGGTCTGCCACGGCAAGCGCTACAACCGCGAAGCGCTGGAAATCCTGTATCGCGGCAAGAGCATCGCCGAGGTGCTCGACATGACCGTGCAGGAGGCCATCGAGTTCTTTGGCAACATCCCGGCCCTGCGCAGCAAGCTCGAGACGCTCTACGACGTGGGCCTGGGCTATATCCGACTCGGCCAGCCGGCCACCACGCTCTCGGGCGGCGAGGCGCAGCGCGTCAAGCTCTCGCGCGAGCTCTCGCGGCGCGCCACCGGGCGCACGCTCTACATTCTCGACGAGCCGACGGTGGGCCTGCACATGGCCGACGTCGAGCGCCTGCTGCAGGTGCTCGGCCGCCTGGTGGATGCGGGCAACACCGTGCTCATCATCGAGCATAGCCTCGACGTCATCAAGACGGCCGATTGGGTCATCGACCTCGGCCCCGAGGGCGGCGCCGCCGGCGGCCGCATCATCGCCGAAGGCACGCCCGAGCAGATCGCCGCCGCGCCGGGGTCGTATACGGGGCAATACTTGAAGAGGGTACTGGGGGCGAGCCGGCAGCCATCAACCATCAGCGATCAGCCCGAGGCCGATTGCTAGAGCACCGGCCCGTCGGCAAGCAACGTTATCAACGGATTTCTGGAACAGATTGAACGGATTACTCGTCGCCGCGGCGAGACCATCCGTGCAATCCGCTCCCAAAATCCGTTGACAGCTGCCCCTTCGTGATTACTTGTTTGCTGTTCTATCAAGGCTCTCAAGCGTCGGCGACGAACCTGGCTATTGAAGGGATCTATTGTGAGCACTGAACTATCCGAACGCAACACGCAACACGCGTCACGCGTCACGCATCACGCATCACGCGCCACCTACTTCATCTGGACCATCGGCTGCCAGATGAACCGCGCCGATTCGCGCCGCGCCGCCGCCGCCCTCGAGGCGCTCGGCTACGCGCCAGCCGTGCGCGCCGAGGAGGCCGACCTGGTCGTCCTCAACTCGTGCGTCGTGCGCCAAAGCGCCGAAGACAAGGCCATCGGCCGCCTGAGCTCGCTGCGCTCCCTGAAGCAGCGCCGCCCTGGGGCTGCCGTCGTCCTCATGGGCTGCCTCGTGGGCGATATCGCCGCGCTGCAGGCGCGCTTCCCCCACGTCGACCTCTTCGTCCGCCCGTCCGACGTCGAGGGGCTCGTCGGGTGGGTCGAGGCGCATATGCAGGCAAGATGTGAAGCAGCGCAGAGGCGCAGAGGACGCGGAGGCGAGATCTCCTCGCCCCAGGAGGGCGGGAAGACCCCGCCCTCTAGGGGCGGGAAGACCCCGCCCCTACTCTGCGCCCTCTGCGCCTCTGCAGTGAATCCGGTCTCGGCCGAGGTGGCCGCGATACTGGGCTGCGACCGCCACTGCACCTACTGCCTGGTGCGCCTGCGCCGCGGCCCGTGCCGCAGCCGCACCGTCGAGGAGATCGTCGCCGAGGTCGAGGCGCTCGTGCGCTCCGGCGTGCGCGAAATCACCCTCCTCGGCCAAAGCATCGACGCCTACGGCCGCGACCTGCAGTGGGATGGGCTTTCCAGCCCGTCAACCTCGGACCAGCCTGCCCACCCGTGGGACGGGCTTTCCAGCCCGTCAACCTCGGGCCAGCCTGCCCACCCGTGGGACGGGCTTTCCAGCCCGTCAGCCCGACTCCGTGACACCGGGACGGGCTCGAAAGCCCGTCCCACACTCGCCGGCCTGCTGCGCCTCGTGCACGATATCCCGGGGCTGGCGCGGCTGCGCTTCCTCACCTCGCATCCCGCCGACCTGGAGGACGAGGTCATCGACGCCGTGGCCGAGCTGCCCCGGCTCTGCCCGCACTGGGAGCTGCCCGTGCAGGCCGGCGACGACGAGGTGCTGCGCCGCATGGCGCGTGGCTACACCGTCGCCGAGTACCTGGCGCTGGTCGCGCGCATCCGCGCCCGGCTGCCCCAGGCCTCCATCGCCACCGACGTCATCGTCGGCTTTCCGGGCGAGACGGCCGAGCAGTTCGAGCGCACCATGGACCTCTTGCGCGCCGTGCGCTTTGACGCCGTGCACGTCGCCAGTTACTCGGTGCGCCCCGGCACCCCCGCCGCCCGCCTGGCCGACGACGTGCAGCCCGAGGAGAAGGAGCGCCGCCGCCGCGCCGTCGAGGCGCTGCAGGAAGAGATCGTGGGCCAGATCAACGCCCGGCTGCTGGGGCAGGAGGTGGAGGTGCTGGTCGAAGAGCTGCACAAGGGCAAGTGGAAGGGCCGCACCGCCTCCAACAAGCTCGTCTTCTTTGAGGACGGCCAGGATTGGCTCGGCCGCCTGGCCAGGGTGCTCATCACCAAGACCGGCCCCTGGTCGCTGCAGGGACGGGTGCAGTAGGCGCAGCATGCTGCCCCCGTTGCCAGAAGTTGACTATTAGGGCTTCCGGCCTTATGATTGATCATGACAGGTGATATCGACGACCCGTGCGCTTGAGAGTTGGATGGAACGACAGCAAGAGGTTGCCATGTCCAGCGGCAGACGGTGACGTTCCAAGAAGCTTTGGAGATCGTTGAGTCATTGCCCGAGCAGCAGCAGGAAGACCTGATCAACATCGTCCGCCGTCGGCACCTCGAGCGTAGACGAGAATCGCTTGCCAAGAGCATCCAAGAGGCGCACGCTGAGTACGCTCGAGGAGAGGTCAATCGGGGAACGGTAGATGACCTGATGAGAGAGCTCGGGGAATGAGAATGCTCGTCTGGGGCAAGTCTTTCGTCCGAGCTCTCAGAATCACGGTGAGAAAGCACCCGGCGCTGAAGAACGACATCGAGCGGACGCTGAGACTCCTGCAGGAAGACCCTTTTGCTCCCCCATTGGCGACTCACAAGCTCAAGGGGAGGCTGGCTCCTGGGCCTGCAGTGCCGGCTATGATCCCCGCATCATCTCTGATTTCGTCAAGGGCACGGATCAGCGCCAAGACGACATCCTCTTGCTCGAGATCGGCACACACGACGAGGTCTACTAGGTCGTGTTCGCAAACCCGTAGCATAACCCCCCTTGGCCGCTGCAGGCGGCTTCGTGGGCGTCTTGGCACCTGTGCGGTTATCGTTCCTCTTGCCGCTGACGCGGCGCCCGGGCGCCTCTGCGGCGAGCTTCTGACGCGTGGCCTCTGAACTCGAGCCGGATGGGCGTGCCCTCGAAGGGGTAGCGCTCGCGGATGCGGTTCTCCAGGTAGCGCTCGTAGGAGAAATGGACCAGCCGCGTGTCGTTGACAAAAAAGACGAACGTCGGCGGGTCCACGCGCGCCTGGGTGGCATAGTAGAAGCGCAGGCGCTGGCCCCACTTGGAGGGTGGCGCGTGGGCGGCGACGGCATCGCGCACCAAGTCGTTCAGCTCGCCGGTCGACAGCCGTTGGAAGCGCGCCTCGCGCACCCGCAGCGCCGCATCGACGACCTGGGGGATGCCGCGGCGCCGCAGCGCCGAGACAAAGAGCACCGGCACGTAGGGCAAGAACTTTAATGTCTCCTGCACCATCCGGCGGAACTCGCCCTCGGCCCCCGGCTCCTTGCCCGCCACGTCCCACTTGTTGACCACGACCACGACGCTCTTGTTCTCTTCGAGGATGTAGCCGGCCACGTGCGCATCCTGCGCCGTGACGCCATCGGTCGCGTCGAGCACCAGCAGCACCACATCGGCGCGGTTGATGGCCCGCAGCGCGCGCAGCACGCTATACTTTTCAAGGCCGGGCTCGATGGCGCCGCGACGGCGGATGCCGGCCGTATCGATCAGCGTGATGTCATTCCCGCGCCAGGCCAGGTCCATATCGATCGCGTCGCGCGTGGTGCCAGGGATGGGGCTGACGATGGTACGGTCCTGCCCGAGAATGGCGTTGAGCAGCGAGCTCTTGCCGACGTTGGGCCGCCCGATGATGGCAATGCCGATGCGTGCGGGGGCCTCCTCCTCGGGCGCCGGGGGGAACGACTCCACCACGGCATCGAGCAGGTCGCCGGTGCCCGTGCCGTGCAGCGCCGAGACGGCAAAGAGCTGCTCGAGCCCCAGGGCATAGAACTCGTTGGCGGCCAGGCGGCGCTCGGCGTTGTCGGCCTTGTTCACCACCACGATCACCGGCTTTTTCGAGCGGCGCAGGACATCGGCCAGCTCATAGTCGTCGGGCGTGACGCCGGTCAGCACGTCGACCAGGAAGAGAATGACATCGGCCTCATCGATCGCGAGCTGGGCCTGCGCCTGCACCTGCGCCGACAGGTCGTCGGTCGGCGCGGCCATAATGCCGCCGGTATCGACGACCGTAAAGGCGCGCCCCGCCCATTCGGCCTCGCCGTAGAGGCGATCGCGCGTCGTCCCCGGCCTATCCTGCACAATGGCCAGGCGCTCTCCTACCAAGCGGTTGAAGAGCGCCGACTTGCCCACGTTGGGCCGGCCCACGAGGGCCACGATTGGCATACTCATGGCGTTGCTGTGCCTTTCGCGGTTTCTGCGGTAATCGTCACCTCCACCGCATCGGGCGCCATCCTCTCGACCTTGAGGTTCGAGCCGTCAGGCAACTGCACCGTCGGCACCACCTGGAAGCGGCCCGGTCCCAACCCGAACAGGTTCACCACCACATGCACGTCCTCGACCTGCAGCGCCTGCAGCTCGGGCAGCGGCCCCGAGAGGATCACATCGACGGTGCTGGGCGTGATATTGACCACATAGCCGCTGCGCAGCCCCAGCCACTCGATCTTGGGCTGCATGGTCTTGCCGCCGATGATCGGCGTCACCTCGACCTGCACGAGCACGGTCTGCCCACTCGTGCCGGCGCTGTACACCGTCACCCCTTCCGGCAGGTTCAGCGAGACGCGCCGCGTAAAGCTCTCTTTGACCCCGGTGACGTCGACCGGCAGCGTCTCGACCACCGAGGCCATCTGGCGGATGATCTCGGGGCGGCCCTGCACGGTGACCGCCGCCGGCTCGACGGTGATATTGCTGATCCAATAGCCGGCCGCAGGCGTGCCCGGCGCGGGCACACGGATCGAGACGTCACGGAACTCGGCCAGTTGCTCCACGCTCAGGGCTACGGTGGCGGTCGCGGGCACGATATCGACCCCAGTGACCGCCCCGCCGCCGGCGTCGAGCGCCACCAGGCCGACCGGGGCCTCAATCGCCGATTTGCTGCCGCGCAGCCAGACTCGCGCTTCCACCTTGTCGACCTGCTCGACCAGCGAGCGTGGACCCCTCACCGTGACGCGCCTGGGGCTGGCCACAGGCGGCGCCGCTTCGAAGCCCAGCGGCACCGTCTCGGGGTCAGCCATCACAGGCTGCACGTCCAGCTCGCGCTGGATGCGCTGCTCGAGGTGCACGACCACCCGCGCCGGTGTGTGGCCCACCACGAGCGCCGACTTGTCGAACGACTGCACCCTGACGTCCACATTGTGCACGCCCTCGCCCAGGCCCTGCAGGTCGACCATCGCCTCGAGGACGCTGGACGAGACCGCCTGCGACTGCAGGTGACTTGTGGGCGCGCGGACTTGCAGGTTGGCACGCTCGGTCACGGTGCCCACCATCTCCAGGCCAGGGCCGAGGTTGACGTACTTGATGGGGATACCGTCAAAGGGGTCGGTGCGCGGCGGGTCTTGCTCGTAAATGGCCACCACCCAGACCACCGTGGCCAAGAGCAGGGCTAGGGCAGCAGAGCTGGCGTCGGCCCACCAGAAACGCCCGCCTTGAGTGCGCCGGGGGCGCCCGCCACGCTCGCTCATGCCGTCGCTGACTCCCTTCCGCCCTTGTCTTCCGTGTGCGGCTCGCGCCGCGTAAACCAGCGCGCCAGGCTGTTGACCTGAAGCTGGGGCTGGCACAGCGCCTGCAGGATCTTCCTCAGCCGTCGCTCGTCGAGGTGCCGCACCATGCGGCCGTTGTAGGCGATGGAGATGATGCCCGATTCTTCGGAGACAACCACCGTGATGGCGTCGGTCTGCTCGGTCACGCCCAGGGCGGCCCGGTGGCGCGTGCCCAGGCGGCTGTCGATGACCATGCTCTCGGTGAGCGGCAGGACGCAGCCGGCCGCGACGAGCCGGTCGCCGCGGATGATCGCTGCGCCATCATGCAGGGCCGTGTTGGGGAAAAAGATCGTCAGCAGCAGCTCGGGGCTCACGGTGGCGTCGATGCTCACGCCGCGGTCCACGTACTCCTGCAGGCCCGTCTCACGCTCCAACACGATCAGCGCGCCGAACTTGTGCTCCGCAAGCCAGCGCGTTGCCGCGGTCACCGCGTCGAGCGTGCGCTCGGTCGCCACTGCGCGGCCGCCCCACGGCACCAGCCCCGCCGGCCGCCCCAGCCGTTCCAACACGCGGCGCAGCTCAGGCTGCAGGATCACCGGGATGGCCACGGCCAGGGCCGGCAGCAGGCCACGGATCAGCCAGTTGAAGGCGGTCAGACGAAAGATACTGCTGACCAGGATGGCCGACAGGAGGAGCACGATGACGCCACGCAACAGAGCCACGGCCTGCGTGCCCCGCATCAAGAGTAGCACGCCGTAGAAAACCAGCGCCACGAGCAGTATGTCCACCACGTCCGACGGCGTCAGCCGTGTCAGGAACCACTGAATGTCGGCCACGAACACCTTCCTGGGGCGTACTACCTCATCAGGCTCGCGAGAACCGCCTTCTGCGCGTGCATGCGATTCTCGGCCTGATCGAAAACCGCCGAGTGTGGCCCGTCCATCACCTCATCGGTGATCTCTTCGCCGCGATGGGCGGGCAGGCAGTGCATCACGATGGCCTCGGGCTTGGCCTCGCTCACCAGCCTCGCGTTCACCTGGTAGGGCGGGAAGACCTGCAGCCGCTGCTCGCGCTCGGCCTCTTGCCCCATGCTCGTCCAGGTGTCGGTATAGATGACGTCAGCCCCGCGCACTGCGGCGTGCGGGTCGGCAGTCACCTCCACGGCGCCGCCGCTCTCTGCGGCGAAGCGCCGCGCCGGCTCCAGCACCTCGGGACTGGGCGCATAGTCGGGCGGGGTCGCGGCGACCACACGCATGCCCAGCTTGCTGCCGCCAAAGAGCAGCGAGGTGAGGACGTTGTTGGCATCGCCCACATAGGCCAGCGTCACACCCTTCAGCGAGCCCAGCTTCTCATAGATGGTGAGCAGGTCGGCCACGCCCTGGCAGGGATGGTTATAGTCCGACAGGCCGTTGATCACCGGCACCGCCGAATGGCGCGCCAGCTCGAGGATCAGGCTGTGAGCAAAGACGCGGGCCATGATGCCGTCGACATAGCGGCTCAGCACGCGGGCCACATCGGCCACGCTCTCGCGCTTGCCCAGGCCAATCTCGTCGGGAGAGAGGCATATGGCGCTGCCGCCGAGGTGGTGCATGCCCATCTCGAACGACACCCGGGTGCGCAGCGACGGCTTTTGGAAGATCATGCCGAGCGCCTTGCCACCCAGCAGCGGCTTGTTGCCGCCGCGCTGCCACTCGGCCTTGAGGGCCACCGCCTCGTCGAGCAGGCCCTGAATCTCGGCCGGCGCCAGGTCCGCCAGACTGATGAAATCCTTCTTCATGCGGACTCTCCATGTTGTTGCTGTGTAGATTACCACAGAATGCCGAACGCTTCAAGTATCAGTGCTCCCCTTCCTCGCCCACACCAGGTCATAGTACACCTGCCAGCGCTCGCTCTCGACCGCTTCGAGGCCCAGGCGGTGCAGGGCGCGTTCGAGGCGGCCGCGGCCACACAGGCGGCCGGGGTAGGCGAGGGCATCGCAACCCACGCGGTTGGAGACGAGCAGCACGCCACCCGGCCTGAGCACGCGCACCATCTCGCGCACGGTCTCGCGCGGCCGCTGGGTGAACTCGAGCGCCTCGATACAGGCCACAGCATGAAAGATGGCGTCGGGGAAGGGCAGGCGCCCGGCGTCGGCGCGGGCCAGGCACAGCGCCTCCTGCTGCACGCCGGCCGGCTTGCGCCGCGCCTCGGCGAGCATCCTCGCCGAGCGATCGACGCCCACCACGCGCCCGGCAAAATCGGCCTCGGCCTCGAGCGCGAGCGGCAGGCGCCCGGTGCCGGTCGCCACGTCGAGCACGAGTGGCGCGGGCACCGCATCCAGTGCGAGCAACAGCGGCCGCGCCAGGCAGCGGGAGTCATCCTCAGGGCACGAGTTCTTGATGCGGTCGTAGCGGGGCGCCACACGATCGTACAGCCAGGTCACCACCCACGGGCCCAGGTAGACGCCCTCCGAGAGCACGAGCGCCCAATAGGCCAGCAGGCCCAGCACGCCCAGGCCCGCCCCCGCCGCAATCAGAGCGGCCAGACGAGGCCCCATGCCGCCAGAAACAGGCTCGCCATCAGGAACGCCTGGGTATGCTGCAGATAGCTGCGCTGGCTGCTCGCGTTGGCCGGCAGCAGCACCACGAGCGGCACGGCCAGCAGCAGCACGCCGCCGGCCGCCAGGGGCGCGTGCAGCGCGGCCAGCAACCCCGCCAGAAGCACGTGCACCACCACAAGCAGCCGCAAGAGCGGCGGGCGGCGCGTCCACGCGTACCAGATGGCGGCAAAGCCCAGGCCCACCAGCAGCGTGCGATAGTCGACCGCGGCAAAGGCGCCGTGCCCCAGCAGCCAGGCCGCCAGAAGGTGCGCCGCAGCCACGACCTCGCGCTCCGCGCGCTGCAGCGGCCGCGAGGCCGCGACCCACAGCAGGGCCAGCACCGCCAGGATGGCCACCGCGGCCGTCCAGGCACCGGCCGCTGCGCCGAGCACGAGGGTAATGAGCGCCAGCAGCGCCCAGCGCGGCGCGGCGCCGGCCATCGCGCGCCAGTTCCACTGCAGGCGCGCCGCCTGGGCCGCCAGGGCGCCCAAGAGCCGCCCGCCGGGCGAGCCGGGCTGCACGTAGGGCAGGCGCCACTGCCCCGCCGGCAGCGGCGGCAGCGTCGCCTCACGGCGCAGCCGGGCCATCTCCATAGAGAGCGCCGCCAGCGAGCCGAGCAGGGGCTCGCTCACCAGCCAGGCCAGCGCCAGCAACACCAGGCTGCGCGGGTCGAACGCCAGCCCGCCGCTGGAGAGGACGCCGCCGAGCATGGCCCAGGAAGGGCCAAACCAGGTGCGCGGCGCCCGCACGTCCAGCTCCACGCCGATCCAGCGCGCGGCCTGCCCGCTCGCCACCGTCCACGCATCGCCCCGCTGCGGGCCCCCGCCCCCCTTCTCAATAGGCATAGCACATCACCCGCCATGCGCCGCGTTGTAGCGCACAGATCCATTCACGCATCACTGCACCAGCGGCGAACTAAACGGCCTCGGCAACAACTCGCCCAGGGTCAGGGTCTGGTAGGCGCCGTCGGGCGTGGCGATGTAGATGGGCAGGTCGGCGCCGGCGAATTCGGCCAGCACCTGGCGGCAGGCGCCACAGGGCATAGAGCCGTCGGCGGTGACGACGGCCAGGGCGCGCAGCATGCGCTCGCCACCCGACACGGCCGCAAAGACGGCCGCACGCTCGCCGCATATCGAGAGCCCCGACGAAACATTCTCGACGTTACAGCCACTGTAGACGCGGCCCGCCTCCGTCTCGACGGCGGCGCCGACCGCGAAATCGGAGTAGGGGCAGTAGGCGTGCGCGCGGGCAGCGATGGCGACTTCGACGAGTTCCTCCGGACTCACGCTCCACCTTCCTCCGAGAGGCGCTGTTCCTCGCTCACAGCTTCCTCGGGCTGTTCCGCCACTTCGTCGCCGTGCACCTTGCCGCGCTGCTGCGCCGGCACCCCGTAGACCACCGTGTCGGCCGGCACATCGTGGGTCACCACCGAGCCGGCGCCGATCTTGGCGCCCGGCCCCACGCGCAGCGGCGCCACCAGCATGGTGCCCGAGCCGATAAAGACCTGCTCGCCAACCAGCGTCGCGTGCTTGCGCTCGCCGTCATAGTTGCAGAATACCGTGCCGGCGCCGATGTTGACCTTGGCACCGATGGTGGCGTCGCCCACGTAGCTAAAGTGGCCCATCTTGGTGCCCGGGCCGAGGTACGAGTTCTTGACCTCGCCAAAGTTGCCCATGTGCACGCCGCTGTCGAGCCGGGCGCCGTTGCGCAGCCGCGCAAAGGGACCCACACTGACATCGGCGCCGAGGACCGCAGAATCGAGCATCGAGGCCACGATCTGGCAGCGAGGGCCAATGGTGGAATCGCGTATGACGGCGTTGGGCCCGATGATGCAGTCATCGCCGACCGAGGTATCGCCCAGGAGATGCGTGTTGGGGTAAATCACCGTATCGGGGGCCACCCGCACGCCCACCTCGACGTAGGTGCTCGCCGGGTCGATCAGGGTCACGCCGCCGCGCATCAGCTCGGTGTTGACCCGCTGGCGCAGGATGGCCTCGGCCTGCGCCAAGTGGATGCGGTCGTTGATGCCCAGCAGGTCGGTGGGGTCCTCGACCGACACCGTCACCACCTGCTCGCCCTCGCTCGCCGCCATGGCCACCAGGTCGGTGAGATAGTACTCGCCCTTGGCGCTGACGTGGAGCTGCGTGAGGTGGTCCCACAGCCAGTCGGCCCGGTAGCAAGAGATGCCTGCGTTCAGTTCGCGGATGCGCAACTGCTCGGGCGTGGCCACCACCTCTTCGACGATGGCCGTGGGCCGGCCCTCGGCATCGCGCACGAGGCGGCCAAAGCCCATGGCATCGGCCCCTTCAGGCACGGTCAGCGTGAGCAGGGCAATGGTAGGCAGGTTCTGGGCAAAGGCCTCGAGCAGCCGGGTGACCCCGGGTGGCGTGAGGAGCGGCATATCGCCAAAGAGCACGAGGACGGCGTCGGAGCGGCCGCGCAGCTCATCACGCGCCTGAAGCGTGGCATGCCCGGTGCCCAGGCGCTGCTCCTGGAGCACATAGCGCACACAGTCGCCCACGCGGTCGCGCACCAGCTTGGCCCCATGCCCAATGACGAGCACGGGGGGCTGCGACGAAACCTGCATGGCCAGGTTGATGGTGTACATGATCATCGGCTGGCCACCCAGGGGGTGCAGCACCTTGGGCAGCTTGGAGCGCATGCGCGTGCCCGCCCCGGCAGCCAGAATAACGCTCGCTACATTCATGCTACCTCGGGCCTCCTGAGAGCCTTGACGGCTGTCCGCCACTGGCGAACGGGGGGTATTCTAACACGGTGGGGACGATTCTGCAAATATGAACGGGGCTAAACGTGTTCAGACTGTCATTGCGAGTATCCCATGCCGCGCGGCGGCATGGGCAAGCACAGAAACTATTGCTGTCATTGCGAGGAGGCCGCAGCCGACGAAGCAATCTCCACGTCGGACATGGAGATTGCTTCGTCGGCTGCGGCCTCCTCGCAATGACAAACGGGAAATCTCTCAACAGCCGCAGCGAAGCAATGACAGGCTGAACAGTGACTGGTCACCAGCGTAGCGCTGGCGGCTGAGGCCCGATGGCTGACCGCTTGGGAATCAAGAACGGGTTCTCTTGGCGGTGACCTACTCTCCCGGGGGCCTGCGCCCCAAGTACCATCGGCGCTGGAGGGCTTAACTGCCGGGTTCGGGATGGGACCGGGTGTACCCCCTCCGCTCCAATCACCAAGAGACGTAATGCGCACTGCGTACTGCGTGATGCGTTATATCGCCAGTGCAGAACCCGGCGCCTTGCGGCATCACGCATCACGCATTACGCATCACGCCGTAGCGCCCTAATAACTGAACAGAATGCGTCGGCCCAAGCGCATCAGCGCGTTCAAGCGATCGGCCATTAGGGCGGCTTGGCTCAGAGCATTGCTGCCTGTACACCTGCCGTCTATCAACCTGGTCGTCTCCCAGGGGCCTTACCCGGTTTCCCGGAAGGTGACCTTATCTTGGGGCCGGCTTCCCACTTAGATGCTTTCAGCGGTTATCCGTTCCGGACGTCGGCTACCCGGCGCTGAGCCTGGCGGCACAACCGGCACACCGGAGGTCCGTCCGCCCCGGTCCTCTCGTACTAGGGGCGGCTCCCCTCAAGTCACCAGCGCCCGCAGCAGATAAGGACCGAACCGTCTCACGACGTTCTTATCCCAGCTCACGTGCCACTTTGATCGGCGGACAGCCGAACCCTTGGGACCTGCTTCAGCCCCAGGATGTGGCGAGCCGACATCGAGGTCGTGAGCCTCGCCGTCCATGTGAACTCTCGGGCGAGACCACGCTGTTATCCCCGGGGTAGCTTTTATCCGACAAGCCACGGCCCTTCCACACGGTACCGTGGGATCACTAAGCCCGACTTTCGTCCCTGCTCGGCCTGTTTGCCTCGCAGTCAGGCCCCCTTATGCCTTTGCACGCGACGGGTGGTTGCCATTCACCCTGAGGAGACCTTCGGACGCCTCCATTGCCTTTTGGGAGGCGACTGCACCAGTCAAACTGCCCACCAGGCACTGTCCACCCGCCGGACTTGTGCGGCGGGCGTTAGGGCCAGGGCCCCGCTAGGGTGGTATTTCAACGTAGGCTCCGCCAGAGCTGGCGCCCTGGTTTCACAGCCCCCCACCTATGCTACACAGACGGAACTCCAGCCCAATACCAAGCTGCAGTCAAGCTCCACGGGGTCTTTCCGTCCCGCTGCGGGTAAGACGCATCTTCACGCCTACTTCAGTTTCGCCGGGTCCCTCATTGAGACAGTGCCCTGCTCGTTACACCGTTCATGCACGACGGTATTTAGCCGCCAAGGAACTTCGCTACCTTAGGACCGTTATCCTTACGGCCGCCGCTAACCGAGGTTTCGGTTTGGGGCCCGATGTGACCCCGCCCCTTGGCCTTTCGGCGCTGGGCAGGCTTCAGCCTCTATACTTCAGCTTTCGCTTTCGCAGAAACCTGTGTTTTTGTTAGACAGTCGGCAGGGCCTCTTCACTGCGACCCCCAGGCGCTCCAGCAGGCTCTGGTCTCTCACGCCCAGGGGCACCCCTTCTACCGAAGGTATGGGGCCAATTTGCCGAGTTCCTTAATGAGGGTTCTCCCGATCGCCTTGGTATACTCTACCCGCCCACCAGTGTCGGTAATGAGGTACGGGCACGCGGGCCATCGCTAGGGGCTTTTCTTGGCAGGTGGGTGCGGCCACTCTGCCTTATCGGCATTGCCCTAACCCCTCGGGATCGGGCACGGGATTTGCCTCGCGCCTTCATCTCCCTACAGGCTTGCACCGGAATCCGCTAACCGGCTGGCTTGCCCACCTGCGTCACCCCTTCGCTAACCCCTCGCCGCCTTCGCGCGCAGCTTGGAGTGAGCGCGACACCCTGCCTCCTGCCATGCGGCTGCATAGCTCAAAGCAGGCTCCTTCGCTCAAGCGGCCCGGCGTGGTACGGGAATATTAACCCGTTGTCCATCGCCTACGCCTTTCGGCCTCGGCTTAGGCCCGACTGACCCGATGCCGAGTAACGTTGCATCGGAAACCTCGGGCATTTCGGCGGGCGCGTTTTTCACGCGCCTTGCGCTACTCGTCCCAGCATTCGCACTTCTGCACGCTTCAGCAGTCCTCACGGTCTGCCTTCACCGCCTGCAGAACGCTCCCCTACCGCTCTGCCTCACGACCCGAACTCACCGCAGAGGGCGCAGAGAGCGCAGAGCTCTTCTGTCACTGCGAGTACCCCAGGGTCTCTGAACCTGGGCCCAGCACAGAACCTTAGCCTGTCATTGCGAGGAGGCGGCCGCAGCCGCCGACGAAGCAGTCTCCACGTCGGACATTGGAGATTGCTTCGCTGCGCTCGCAATGACAGCTTGCCTCTGCGTCCTCTGCGTCCTCTGCGGTGTATCAGCCCCTCGAGCAGAGCCCGCGGCTTCGGCGCGGGGCTTAGTCCCGTGTATCTTTGGCGCAGGGTCACTCGGCCAGTGAGCATGTACGCACTCTTGAAAGGATGGCTGCTTCTGAGCCCACCTTCTGGTTGTCGTCGCGACCCCACAGCCTTACTATACACTGAGCCCCAACTTGGGGGCCTTAGCCGGCGGTCTGGGCTATTCCCCTCTCGACGATGAAGCTTTCCCCCACCGTCTGACTGCCAGGGTATGGAACGACGGCATTCGGAGTTCGCTTCGGTTGGGAGGCACTTGCGCACCCCTTACCCGATGCGGTGGCTCTACCTCCGTCGCTGAACCCCTGACGCTAGCCGTAGAGCTATTTCGGGGAGAACCAGCTATCTCCAGGTTCGCTTGGCATTTCACCTCTACCCACAGCTCATCCCACCGTTTTGCAGCACGGACGGGTTCGGACCTCCGCGGGTTTGTACCCCGCTTCACCCTGGCCATGGGTAGCTCACCTGGTTTCGGGTCCACTCCCTGCGACTGTATACGGTCCAGGTCCGGGCGAGGAAACCTCGCCCCTACGTGGTCGTACGCGCCCTGTTTAGACTCGCTTTCGCTACGGCTCCGGGTGTTGCTCCCTTAACCTCGCCGCAGAGAAGTGACTCGCTGGGTCCTACTCCCATAGGCACGCGGTCAGGCCAACCGCCCGGGTTTCCCCAAGCGGCAACGCCCTTCCACTGCTTGTAGGCATACGGTTTCAGGTTCTATTTCACTCCGCTTGCCGCGGTTCTTTTCACCTTTCCCTCACGGTACTCGTCCGCTATCGGTCGCCAGGAGTCTTTAGCCTTGGGAGGTGGTCCTCCCTGCTTCCCACAGGTTGTGCGCATCCCGTGGTACTCAAGGTCACCGGCGGGAGCCTGCCTGCTTTCGCCTACGGGGCTTGCACCTTCTGCGGCCGGCCGTTCCAGGCCGTTCGGCTAGCGGGCAGGTTGGTAACTCCCTTGGGCCCCTGCAGAGGCCCGGCCGGGCCTTACTACCCCCGATCCGCAACGGCTGCAGCCTTGGGCACGGATCGGGTTTGGGCTGTTCCCTTTTCGCTCGCCACTACTCAGGGAATTGTTGTCTCGTCCTCGGGGTACTGGGATGTTTCGCTTCCCCCGGTTCCCTCCGCGCGCCTATGTGTTCGGCGCGCGGTACCCGGGCATTCCCCCGGGTGGGTTTCCCCATTCGGAAATCTCCGGATCCAAGCCTGCTGGCGGCTCCCCGAAGCTTTTCGCAGTCAGCCACGTCCTTCATCGGCTCCTGGCGCCAAGGCATCCACCGTACGCCCTTATTAGCTTGTACGCGTGATGCGTCTTGAAGCCTTCGCATTCTGTTCAGTTATTAAGGTGCTACCGCTGAACAGAGATGGCGCCTGTTGCGCCACGATCACGACCGCCATTGTAGACGCAGCGTCGCGGAGGGTCAAACCGAATGCGGGCCAAGGGGCGCTGCGCAGCCCGGTTTTAAGGGCCGGCGCGGAGGTTTTAAGGGCCGGGTCCGTGCTCGCCTCCCTGCACCTGAGCGATAGAGGGTGTCGTTACTGAAACGGGGTGTGGTGGGTTTTGCCTGCGGCTGTTCCGTGGAACAGCCGCAGGCAAAACCCACCACACCCCGTTTCAGTTGGAATCAAAAACAGGTTCTCTTGGCGGTGACCTACTCTCCCGGGGGCCTGCGCCCCAAGTACCATCGGCGCTGGAGGGCTTAACTGCCGGGTTCGGGATGGGACCGGGTGTACCCCCTCCGCTCCAATCACCAAGAGAACC
>JAKPJZ010000192.1 GCA_029553955.1 Chloroflexota bacterium | reverse complement strand
CCTGCTCCTGGTCATTGAGCCCGACTATGCCAACGTCTCCAAGGCCATCGAGGGTATCCGCCTAATCACCTCGGCCTTTGACGAGCGCAACCGCATCGCGCGCGACAAGGTGCGCCTGGTCATCAACAAGGTCACCCGCGTCGCCCGCCTCTCGGTACGCGACGTCGAGGGCATCTTCCGGCGTGGGCTCGACGGCTGGTGCCCGCCGGTCGTGGGCCTGGTGCCCTACGACGAGTACGTGCGCGAGGAGCAGGTGGACTATCGCCTGCCCCTGGTGCGGGGCGGCCCCTTCGCCGAGGCTATCGAACGACTGGCTCAGACCATCGTGCCGCTGCCCGACCGCTCCAGGGCCGACCACCGGAGCATCTGGCGGCTGCCGCGCATCGAGTGGGGATGAGGGGGAACACATGAGCAACCAGGCTCTGTTGAACCGGGTGCGGCCGGAGCGGCTGCAGGCGCCCAGCCTGACCGAAGAGGCGCAAGCAACGCTGATCGAGAGCGTGCGCGCGGCCGTCACCGCCGAGTTCCGGCCCGAGGAGATCTTGGACCCCGGCGTCGCCGTACGTGCCCGCATCCGCGAGCGCATCCTGGCCCACGTGGCCGGCCTCTCCGAGCGCCAGGCCTTGCGCCTGAGCACGGCGCAGGAGGACGGCCTGGCTCGTCAGGTGGAGCACCTCCTCCTGGGCTTTGGCTTCCTGGAGGCCTACCTGCCGCCGGCGCGCGACGACCTGACCGAGATCGCCCTAAGCCCGTCGGGTGCGCTCTACCTCAAGCGCAAGGGCGAAGCCCGCTTCGAGCGGGTGGCCGGGTTCGAGCCCCCACCGCCGGCCGAGGTGCAGCGCGTCATGCACGCCATCCTGGGCCCCCTCGGCCGCCGCGTCAGCGAAGCCGAACCCATCGTCTCTGGCGCCGGCTACCCTGCCCTCAACGTCCGCCTGTTCGAGGAGGCGCCGATCACCCCCGAGCGGCTGCTGGCCTGGGGCGCCCTGGACTCGGCGATGGTCGAGTTCCTGGCCCAGGCCGTGCGCGCCCGCCGCAGCCTGCTCATCGCCGGCGGCACCGGGACGGGCAAGACGACACTGCTCAACATGGTCTCCGACTTTGTCCCGCGCGACGACCGCGTGGTCAGCATCGAGGACACCTGCGAGCTACGCCTGAACGTCCCCCACTGGGTGCCCCTGGAAACGCGTCCGCCGTCCATCGAGGGCCGCTACGCCATCACCGCCCTGGACCTCGTCAACGCCGCCCTGCGCATGACGCCCGACTGGATCATCGTCGGCGAGGTGCGGGCCGGCGACGTCGCCGCGGCCCTGCTGCAGACCCAGATCTCGGGCCACGCCGGCCTCTCCACCATTCATGCCCGCTCCCCCTGGGAGACGGTGCAGACCCTGACCCTCCGCTGCCTGCAGAGCGGCCAGTTCCCCAAGGTAGAAGCGATCAAGGTCCTCATCGCCCTGGCGGTGGACGTCGTCGTGCAACTCGAGTGGGACCCCGCCGGCGTGCGCCGTGTGACTCGCATCGCCGAGGTCGGCCGGCAGCTCCGTGGCGGCGAGGTGCAGCTCAGCGACGTCTTTCGCTTCGATCCGTCGTCGATGACCTGGCAGCAGGCCTGTGCCCCGGACTGCCGGAGGCAGGCCGGGGGTAGGCCAGGGGTCGCTGAGTTCAGCAGAGGGTAGCCATGCCATCGCCATTGCCTTCCGCCATCCTGGTCACGCTCGTCGCCTTGGTCGCCTTCTACACGTTCGTGCTGCGGCCCGGCGCCCTGCGCTCGCAGCGCGTGCGGCAGTGGGAGCGCATCTCGGGCGAGGAAGCGGAGCTCGTGGCCGTCTCCACAGAGGGCCTGGAGCAACACCTGCGCGCGGCCGGCCTGGCCCTGAGCCGGCGCGACTTTGCCCTCCTCTCCCTGGCGCTCGGACTCCTGGGCGGCTGCGCGGCCCTGGGCTTGGGCCTGCCGGCGCTCCTGGTCGTGGCCGCCGCCCTGGGCGTGGGCTACCTGCCCCGCTACTGGGTCGGCCGGCGCGAGCATTCGCGTTGGCAGGCAACGGACCAAGAGCTCCCCGGCGCGATCGCCCTGCTGGTGGGCAACCTGCGTGTGCAGCCCGACCTGGCCGAGGCACTGCGCCTGACCGCTGCGGCCCTGCAGGCCGGTGGGCAGCGCCACCTGCCCGAGGAGCTCCTGCGCACGGCTGCCGAGATGCGTGCCCTGGGGAGCGAGGCAGCCCTCTCCGGGCTGCAGGCACGATCGCCCTCGCCGGCCTTGGCCCTGCTCGCCGGTGCCCTGGCGCTCTACGTGCAGGTCGGCGGTGACTTTTTGCCGGTCCTGGAGCGCCGCGCCGGCGCCATCCGCGACTGGACCGCCGCCCGCCAGGAGGCGGTGACCTCGGCCTCCGACGCCCTCCTGGCCGGCAAGGCGATCCCGGCCCTGCTGGCCCTGGTCACCCTGGGCCTGCTCGGCGACCCCCAGTTCGGCGCCTTCTACCGCTCCCTGGCCGGCCAGCTCATCCTGCTCGTGTGCGCCGCCGCCATGCTGCTGGGCTACCGGGTCATGGTCTCCATGGTCGAGGAGGTGGCATAGATGGCTCTGCTCGCCGCCCTCTTGCTCTCGCTCCTCGTCGCCGCCATCGCCTACCGGCTGCTCCCGGTCGCCGTGCGCACGCGCACCGTCCAGTACGAGACGATCGCCGGCCTGCGCCCGGCGGGCGAGGCCCAGGTGCCCCTCTGGCGGGCACTTCTCGAGCCCTTCAATCGCCTGAGCCGCTACCTGCCGGCCGCTCTCCTGGCCCGCACGCGCCGCCAGCTCTACTGGGCGCAGCGCAGCGGCGCCTGGCTGGGCTGGGACGAGGTCAGCTTCACCGGCCTGCGCCTGGCCGGTGCGACCCTCGGCCTCCTGTTCACAGCTCCCTCCTCGCCGGCCTTGGCGGTCGCCGGCGTCGTCCTGGGCGCCTGGTTGCCCGGGCTCCTGCTCGCCGGCCGGGCGCGTCGCAGCGAGCGCGCCTTCCGCGCTGAGCTCCCCCAGGTAGCTCATCTCCTGGCCATGCTCGTCGCCTCGGGCCTCTCGGTCGCCCAGGCCCTGGAGCGCATCGCCGCCCAGCCGGGCCTGGCCGGCGGCTGGTTCGCCGAAGGCCTGGCGCAGGCGCGCGGGCAGCGGGCGCTGGAGGTCCTCCTGCGGCGGGCCCAGGAGACCGGCATCGCCGAGCTTGCCAACCTGGTCGCCCAGCTCGGCGAGTTGGAGCGGACCGGCACCGGCGTGGAGGTCGTGCTGGAGGGCCTGGCCACCGACATGTCCACGGCCTACCGGGCCGAGGCCCTGCGCCGGGCCAAAGCCATCGGCTCGCAGCTCATCCTGCCCATCATGGTCTTCTATCTGTTGCCCTACCTGGTGGCCATCGGGGCGCCCATGGCGGTGTCGATCCTGGGCCTGTTCCAGTAGCACGCTCTCAGTGAGGAGGAAAACGCATGCAGACGCACACCGGATCGTCCGGCCAGACGGTCAACACGTCGCCGGTCTCTGTCGGCACCTATCCCAACTACTCCAACGGCACGAGCTCGACGGGCACGATGCCCGCCAGTCCACAAGCGTCGTCTGGGCCAGAACGCCACCTGGGCCGGCCCAAGTCGCACGGCCGCTGGCCACGCCTCTGCTGGCTGGCGCTCCCCCTGGCGCTGCTCCTCGCCGCCTGGGCGCTCTTGCGCCTGACCCCGATTCCCTGGAGGCAGCGGCCATGACCGAGCCCTTCGCCCTCGTATGGTTCGGGGTGCTCCCGGGCCTCCTTTCTCTGGGCCTGGCCGTCGCCTGGACGGGCGAGCGTCTCCGCCGCGCCATCCGCCAGGCCGGCATCGAGCGCCGGGAGCGCACCCTGCGGCGGCTCGACCTGCTGGCCGAGCGGCGGCTGCGCAGTGACCCGGACCTGGCCCACGCCGTCGACGTGAACGCCGAGAACTACCTGCAGTCGCTGGAGCAGATCGTCCTCGACGTCGCCGGCGCGACGCCGGGGATCGACCAGGTCCTGCGCCTGGGCGATCGCCCCTGCCCCCACATGGTCGGCTTGGACTACGCCTTCCAGGAGTGCGTCTTCGCCCTCGACGCCCGGGCCATGGTCGCGGCCGGCCAGGTGCCTCGGCATATTCGCTGGTGGCGGGTGGACGCCCTCACAGCCGGCCCCTTCGCCGTGCGCACCCTGGAGGCAGCCTACCGCCTGCTCGCGGCGCGCTACGGCGTGTCCGACCCGGCGCTGCCCCACCGCCCGACCTGGTATTTGGCAATCGTGCCGCCCAAAGGAGGGAAGCGATGAAACAAAGGCTATGGTCCCCGCTGATCATCCTGCTCGCCATCTCGGTCCTGGCCCTGGCGTTCTGGTCGCGGCCCCGCGTTCCGCAGCCGGCGCCGGCTTCGCCCATCCCCGTCGGCAGGCCGGCCTGGACGCAGGTCTTCACCCAGCCCGTGCGCTCCCTGGTCGCCGTCGATGGGGCGGTCGTCGTGGGCACGTATCAGGACTCCTGCATCCTGCCGCAGGATGGCGCGGCGACGCCGCTGGCCGCCGAGCTGCCGGCCGAGGACTCGGCCTGGAGCCGCACCGTCTTTGCCCTGGCCGTGAGTCCGGACCACAGCCGGGTCTACGAAGGCCGGGACATGGCCTACTCCGTCGCCGCCTTCGACCGGCAGCAGCATGGCTGGCGCACGCTGCCGCCCTTCCCGGACCCCGAACGCTGGACCGTCTGGTCCCTGGCTACCGGTGACCGCCTCTATGCGGGCACCGGCAAGGGGGTATGGGCGCACGACCTGGACCCCGACCGGGGCGCCTGGGAGTTGCTCGGCCCGCCGGCCGGCCAGGCCCGCCTGCCGGTCTTCAGCCTGCTCTACACTGCGGACGGCCTGTACGCCGGCACCTTCGACGGCATCTGGCGCTACGCCGGCGGCGAGTGGACCTTCCTCGCCGAGGCCCCGCGCGGCAAGGTCTTCGCCCTGGCCGAGGGCGAGTGGCTGGGCCGGGCATGGTGGGCCGCCGGCACCGGCGATGGCCTGTTCATCCAGCGCGGCTCGGGCGCCTGGCAGCGGGTCGAGGGGCCGTACGCCAAGGACCCCACCGTCTACAGCATCGCCCGGGACCCGCAGACCGGCGCGCTGTTCGCCGGCACCACCGATGGCGTGCTCGGCCTCGACCTGGCCCAGCCCTCCGGCCTGCCCTGGCGCAAGGTTGGCCTGTCGGGGCCCATCATGGCCGTGGCCTGGCACGACGGCCGGCTCGCGGCCGCCGGAGACGGTGGGGCCTTTGTCTGGGAGAGGAGGGAGAAGTGATGCGTGAGACGTGATGTGTACCGCGGAAGCGCCGCTGCCAGGGCAGCGTTCTGCAACACCCTCTGAAGGAGGTGGCTATGACCCACAAGCGCATTCTCGTTCTCGTCAGCCTGTTCTGTGCCTTGCTCCTGGTCGTGCTGGGCGCTGCCAATCCGGCCCAGCCCGTCCGGGCGGCGCCCCTGCCGGGCTATTCCGAGGGCTTTGGCTGTGACGCCGGCGGCGGCTCGGGCTTTGCCCTGCGCATCGTCGTGCACGACCCCGACGGCAACCCGGTCGCCGGCGCCAACTGCCGCTGGACCCAAGAGCAGTGCCGCAGCGACGGCTGCAGCCTGCAGATGCGCGCCGGCCAGACCAACGCCCAGGGCGAGTGGTCCACCGACCACTGCGTGGACTGCTCGCGCGAGTGGAGCGTGCTCGTCAACAAGGGCTGGGACTGGGAGGGCTACTCCGGCACCTTCGGGGCCGGCGCCGCGGCCAATGGCGGCACCTGCACGCTGCACGTGGTCTTCACCCGGCCGGAACGAGCCACGCCCACGCCGCCGCCGGCTGGTCCGCCTGAGCAGGACACCCGCAATCCGGACCTGGAGCTCTTCTACCGGCCGGCCAATCCGGTCGTCGTCGGCCAGGACCCCGAGCGGCGCGGCGTCGACATCTGCCTGCGCGCCCGCAGCCACCCGGTCATCCGCACGACCTATACAATCGAGTGGGACGAAGAGCAGGAGGAGTGGGTGCAGGTGCCCCACACGACCGTGGTGCCCGATCCCATCGACCTGGGCTCGATCCGCATCCAGGCCGCTCTGACGGACCAGTCCATCCAGTGGATCACCGGCGTCCTGGCCCAGCGCTACCCGGGCCTGACCGTGCACCAGGCGGCGTGGACCATCGCGCCCGACGCCAACTGGCAGGTATCCGGCCAGCTGCAGGCCGACGGCAGCTACACCGTCACGGGCTGCAACGCGCGGCTGCCCTTCGACGATCCGGGGCGCTACCGGGTACGGGCCAGCTTCGCCACCCACGGCACGGCATGGACCGAGCCGGCCGGCGCCTCGGCCGAGATCGTCGTGCCCGATGCCTTCCTGGGCGTGGCCCTGGTGGATTGAGGCGATGGACCTGTGGCTGCGCCTCATCCTTACCCTGTGGCTGGCGGTCGTCTCGCTCGTGGACCTCCGCACCCGGCGCATCCCGAATGCCCTGGTGCTGCCGCCCCTGGCCGTTGCCCTGCTCTGGCGCTTGGGCCGCGGCGCATGGGCCGTGCTCCCGCTCTGCGCCGGCCTGTACCTGGCTTGGTCGGCCGGCCTCCTGGGCGGCGCCGGCGACGCCAAGCTCTTGATGGCGTTGGCCGTGCTCTTTCCCAGGCTGGAGTATGCCCTCGTCCTGGCGCTCGTCGTGCTGGCGGTTGCGCTGCCCTGGAGCCTGATCCGCTGTCGCGGACGCTTCGGCGGGCTCCTGCGTCGTCTGCGCCCGTCCGACGAGCAGCTGGAGCGCGAGGGCATCCCCTTCGCCTGGGTCTTCGGTCTCGCCACTCTCGTGTACGTCTGGCTCGTGTGACGCAAGAAAGGAAGGGACCCCATGCACGCATTTCTGCGCGACCGTCGTGGCATCGAATCCAGTGAGATCGCGGCCATCATCGCCCTCTTCGTCGTCGTCGCCGCCCTGGCCTTTGGCACCTTCGGCAACAAGCTGGCCGAGTTTGTCCTCGGCCTGGGCGGGCGCCTGGGCTTCTGAAAGGTGGGTGGGTGATGCTGCGATTCCTGCGCGGGCAGCGTGGCGCGGAGACTCTGGAGGCGGCCGTCACGCTGCCCCTCATGATCCTGATCCTCTTGACCATCGTCGAGTTTGGCTGGGCGGTCTATGCCCAACAGGTGGCCCAGGAGGCCGCGCGGCAGGGTGTGCGCGTCGGCATCGTCTCGCAGGGCAATGCCGCTGCCGCGGCGCTGTCCACCGCCTCCAGCTATGCCCGCAACGCCGCCCTGCAGGGCGCCCAGGCCTCGGTCCTGGCCCCCGGCGGCGTCGTGGGCAGCTCGCTGCGCGTGCGGGTGCGCTACACCGTGCCCCACTTCCTGGGCTTCCTCGGCATGCCGCCCCTGGTGGTCACGGGCGAGGCCGAGGGGAGGCAGGAGGGATGGTAGCCCGCTTCCTCGCCGGCCAGCGCGGCTACTCGGTCACCTGGACCGCCGCCTTCCTGGCCTTCCTGCTCGTGCCCCTGCTCGTCCTCGGCATCGAGGTCGGGCGTTGGGAGCACGCCCGCGGCGAGCTGTACAAGGCGGCGGACCTGGCGGCCCTGGCCGCCGCGGCCGAGGTCGACATCCCCCACTTCCGGGATACCGGC
>JAKPJZ010000191.1 GCA_029553955.1 Chloroflexota bacterium | reverse complement strand
CCCCTACGGGCCGGTCGGCATGGGAAGGGCGGGGAGACCCCGCCCCTACGGGCCGGTCGGGATGGGAAGGGCGGGGAGACCCCGCCCCTACGGGCCGGTCGGGATGGGAAGGGCGGGGAGACCCCGCCCCTACGGGCCGGTCGGGATGGGAAGGGCGGGGAGACCCCGCCCCTACCGATAGCTGAGGACCGGGTCGACGATGGCCTGCTTGATGACGTCGACATAGCCCTTGTCGGTGATGGCGAAGGCCGGGATGGCGGCCAGGGTGATGAACGACAGGAACATAAAGGCGTCGGAGACGGCGCAGCCCATCTCGGCGGCCTTGGCGAGCAGTGCCTGGCGCTGCTTGGCGAGGGTCCAGGCGTCGACGTCGGTCAGCAGGCCCAGGATGGGCAGGGGGATCTCGTCGATGACGCGGCCGCCGTCGACCAGGACGATGCCGCCCTGCAGCTCGGCGACGCGGTTGGCGGCCACGGCCATGTCCTCTGGATTGGTGCCCAGGGCGACGATGTTGTGGTGATCGTGGCCGATGCTCGAGGCCATGGCCCCGCGTTTGAGCCCCATGCCGCCGAGGAAGGCGCGGCCGATGTTGCCGGTCTGATGGTGGCGCTCGATGACGGCGATATGCAGCAGGTCCTGCGCGGTATCGGCGGCGATGTAGCCATCCTTCACCGGCAGGTCGGCCTCGCCGCCCTCGGTGATGGGCACCCAGGGCAGGGTGCGCATGATCGACACATGGGCGCTCTTGGCCCCGGCCCTGGCGGGGATGACGAGGTCGCCGGCCGTGACCGGGCGCTTGAGGTGGAAGGTGTTCAGCAGGATGGGATCATGGCCGGCCAGCGGCAGCGGCGCCACCGGGCGCAGATCCTCGGCCACCAGCGTGCCGCCCGCGATCGTCTTGAGCACGCGGAACTGCTCGGGGCCGTCTACGATGTTGATGTCGGCATAGCGGCCAGGCGCCAGCGCGCCGATCTCGAAATCCTTGTGGAAAGCCTGGGCGACGTTCAGCGTGGCCATCTGGATGGCGGTGACTAAGGGGACGCCCTGCTCGAGGACCAGCCGCACCAGGTAGTCCATATGGCCCTCGTTGGCCAGCACAACCGCCGTAGTGTCGTCGGTAGCCAGGCTCAGCATGCGGGTGTCGATGCCGCTCTTGACGGCAGGCACGAGTGCGGGCATGGTGGGCACCACCAGGTTGTGGCGCAACTGCGCGTTGACGCCACTGCGCACCCGCTGCACGATCTCGTCGGCCGACAGGGCCTCGTGGTCGTTGGTGGCGCCGGCGGCGACGAAGGCGTTCCACGCGGGGCCATGGGTCTCGGGGGCATGGCCCGAGATGACCTTGTGCTGCTCGCGCGTGATGTCGAGGGAGCGCATCAGGTCGGGCAGCCCCATGGCGACATACACCGAGACGACTTCCGACAGGCCGTGGGCGTCGCTGCGGGCCATGGCCTGTTCGATGATGCCGGCGTCGATGTGCCCGCCGCTGGTCTCGACCCCCGGTGAGAAGGGGATGTGCGAGGGCACGAGCCAGTAGAATTTGAGCGGGGTCTGCTTGCCCTCTTCGAGCGCGGCGCTCATGGCCTCGATGCCGCCCACCACGCCGATCTCGTGCAGATCGGTAAAGACGGCGGTGGTGCCGTGGCTGAGCGCGACCTCGGCGAAGCGGCTCAGGCTCAGGTTGGCGCTCTCGGGGTGGATGTGGCCGTCGATGAAGCCCGGCGTCAGGTACTTGCCGCCGGCGTCGATGACCGTGGTGCCTGCGCCGATGGTGTAGGCGACGTCACCGACGGCGGCGATCCTGTCACCGGCGACGGCGACCCCGCCGGGATAGGTCTCGCCGCTGTAGACGTTGACCAGTTGCCCGTTGGTGATGACCAGGTCGGCGGGTTCTGTGCCCAGAGCGACTGCCAGCAGGTGTTGGTCCATTTCGGCCTCCCTTTCTACAATCCAACGAACACTACGACCATACCAGCCCGGGTTGGCCCCCCTACCGTTCCCCCGTCGCGGGGGAACGGTAGGGGGGCCAACGGATACACCCCCCGCGGGCCAAGGCTTGAGGGCGCAGGCCCTCGGGTCTGCGCCGCAGCAGTTACGCTTCGCGCTCGAGCCGGCGCAGGTACTGGGCGCCGAACTCGCGCGCGGCGCGGACCATGGCGTCGATGTTCTCGGGCGGCGTTTCGCAGGGGACTTCGCACGACGAGCCCAGGGTAAAGTGGCCGCCCCGGGCTGCCTGTTCGATGCAGCGGCACGACTCCTGGTAGATCTCCTCGGGGGTCAGCCGCGCCAGGTGATTGGTGGCCACGTTGCCCGAGATCGACGCCCGGCCGGCCACAATCTCCTTGGCGCGCGCCAGGTCCACCTGCACGTCGAGGCTCAGGATGTCGGTGCCGATCTCGACCATGCGGTTGAGCAGCCGGGTGGTGTCGTTGCAGATGTGCACCAGCGCCAGCGCGCCCAGGCTCTTGACGTGGCGGATCAGCGGCTCCAGGTAGGCGAAGGAGAACTCTTCGACCATGGTGTTGGAGATCATGGTGGCCATCGGCTCATAGATGTTGACCGTGCCCACGCCGCCGCGGCGCACCTGGGCCTCGCCGAACGCTTTGCCGGCCTCGAGGGCGATGGTCAGCAAGTGGTGGACCATCTCGGGCCGGTCCATCATGTCGTAGAGGATCTGCTGCGGCCCGCGCAGGCTGGCGGCGAAGGAGAGCGGCCCGGCCAGGCCGCCGTTGATGCCGACCTGCCCGCCGAGCCTGGCGACCAGGATCTGCTCACATTCGATGACCACCGGCATGCGGCCATCGCGCAGCGGGTCGGGCAGCGTGAGGCGCGCGACATCGGCCTCCGACTGCACGGCATAGGCGCCGACGTAGGTCTGCTCCCAGTCGCGGATGACGGCGGTGCTGTCCATGCTCTCGGTGCCGAGGCCATAGTCGGTGATGGGGCTGCAGCTATCGTGGCCGTGGCGCTCGACCGACTGGATGACCACGCCGGCCATCAGCTCGGGGTTCCAGGCCACCTTGGTCATGGGCTGCCGGGCGAGCACAGCGGCATAGTGGCCGATGCCGGGCGCCACGGGCACCCGGTCGAGCCGCTCGCCCTTGCCTGAGGCAATCAGGCGTTCGAGACCGTTCATCGCCCATCCGATCTGCTGCCGGTGCCTGCCAGCAGCGCCTTGACCTGGCTCAGCGCCTCGTCGAGGGTGCCCACTTCATCGAACTCGGGCGATGCCACGAAGGGCAGGTTGCCCTGGCCGCGCCGCTGGAGCTCTTCCTGCAAGATCTCGCAAAAGTTGCCCTTGCCCGGCGCGTACACCGACTCGGGGACGTACCAGGCCATGCCGCCCCAGAGCACGTTGGGGTCTTTGGGCCGCGGCGTGCGGTTGAGCCCGCACACCGGGCTGCCGTCCATCATCACAAAGCCCAGCACCTGGTAGCCGCACTGGCGATAGTTCTCCACCGCATCGACGACCTCTTCGGCCAGCCGCCGGCAGTGGCGCCGGAACATGGGGTTGTGGTACTGGTCCTTCACGGCGCCCCAGCGCATATTGCCCAGGTACGCCATCTCGGGGCAGGGCATCTGATACATGCCGACGCCCTGCTCGAGGAGCAACTGCACCAGCGGCACAACGGCGCCGGGGTGCGCGGCAATGCCGCGCACCTTGGCGTTCTGGTTCAGGATGCAGTGGCTGAGAAAGATCACGCGCTCGCTGCGTTTGTCGCTGACCTTGGGATGTTCCATGTGGTCACACCGTCTCATCTGGTTTTGGCCCATGGGTACGAGCGGCGCACGTCGTGGAAGCTCAGTTTGTCGCCGCCGTAGTAGCTTGTGGAAAGGACCAGTGGGCGCCCATCGGCGTCGTAGAACACCGATTCGACGAGGAGCACGGGCACATTGGCCCCCAACGACAGGGCGTCGCGGACCTCGGCGCTGGGCATGGCCGCGCTGACGTCCATGTCGCCGCAGACGATTTCGCGGTTGCAGTAGCGCTGCAGGAACCGGCGCATCTCGATGGTGCCGTCGAGCTGGTCGATTGCCTGGGTGAAGAGGTTGGCGGGGTGAACGTTGGTGGAGAGGAAGGCCGGTCGCTCGTCGGCATGGATCACGCGCAGCACCGAGAGCACCTGTTCGCCCAGCCCAATGTTGAGCGCGGCCGCCTCCTTCTCCGTCGCCGGCCGCTGCTGCAGCGAGACCACGCGGATGCTGGGCACGTGGCCGCTCAGCTCGATGGCGCGGGTGAACTCCCACATGACATGCATCAGCGAGCGCTCGGCGCTCATGACGCCTGTGACGTAGGTGCCGTCGCCCTGCCGGCGCACGATCAGCCCGGCCGTGGCCAGCACCGCCAGGGCCGAGCGCACGGTGCCCCGGCTGACGGCCAGCTCGTCGGCGAGCTCGGCTTCGGAGGGCAGGCGGTCGCCGGGCGCGTAGGTGCCATCGGCGATGCGGCCGTGCAGCAGGATCGCGACCTGTTCAGCCACCGGGACGTGTCGCTCGATCGCCATATCGCCTCATACATCCAACGATAATCGTTCTACCTTTGCACCCAGTATAGCACCAGTTTGGGTAGCCGTCAATAGCACCTATTGGGTCTTTTGCCGATTGGCGCGCATTGAGTGAAAAAGAGGCTACTCGGGCAGTTGCTCGGGGAATTCGCGGGCCAGGAAATCGCGGATGCTCAGAATCGGAATCCCGGCGTGCTCGCCCAACGCCAGGCGGTGAGCATCGCCCGACACGACATAGGCGGCACGGGCTGTCACAGCGCAGTGGAGGAAGACATCGTCGTCAGGATCGGCGACGACCAGCGGCTCTCCTCTGGACTCGGATACATCGAAGAGCACTGTCTGGGCCATGGCATAGGCCAGCATCTCAGCCGGCGTCAGCCCGAGTTGCGCCAGTCGCGGCTGGAGCCGCTCGCAGCCCAGAACCTCGACCAACTCGGTCAGCATCTCTGGCGCAGCACACAGTTGCAGACGCCCTGCCTCTGCCAGGCGCAGCAGGCTCCATGCCAGTCCTTTCCACAATAGACCAGACACCCACACGTTGGTATCGATCACGATGCGCATAGGTCAGCCCAACCGGCGCTCGCGGCGCACCTTGTGCACGATATCGTTGACCTCTTCGGGTGAGAGTTCTTCTCCCGCTGGCGCCTCGGCGGTAATGTCTGTGACCGAGGCGGGAGTAATGCGCTTGAGGTGCAGCACATCGCCCTCGACCCAGATCACAAAGCGGTCCGAGGGACGCAAGCGAGCCGCGATGCTGGGCGGTAGCTTGAGCGTACGCTCAGGGGTGACTTCGGCAATCTCTGCCATGTTTCTTGCTCCTGGAAGATTGTGCTCTTCTGTAGCTAGCTTATCACAGGAACCCCTGTTCGTCAATTGTCGAGCACGCTAATTCTGGGCTCGCCGCTCCGTTCGCACCCACAGTTGCTCGCCATCCGTCACCACCTCCACATCGCCGCACTCATCCGTGCGCAGCACCTGTGCGCCGGCGGCTTGGAGCCGCTGCAGCACCTCGGCCGTGGGGTGGCCGTAGCTGTTCCCCGCGCCCACCGAGATCACGGCCACCTGCGGCGTCACCGCTTCCAGGAAGCGCAGGGTCGTCGCCGTGCGCGCCCCATGGTGCGCCACCTTGAGGACGGTCGCATCCAGCGCCAGGTCCTCCTGCCTCAGCAGTTGCTGCTCCCCCTCCATCTCGAGGTCGCCGGTGAGCAAAAAGCTCGCCCGGCCGTAGCTCAGGCGCAGCACCAGGCCGTTGTTGTTCGAGTCGGAGCGGGTGGCGGCGAGGGGGGAGTCGCCGGGGTGCAGCACCTGCAGGCGCACGCCTGAGCCGAGGTCGAGGGTGGTGCCGCGCTGGGGGTAGAGGATGGGGGTGTCGCGTGTTGCGTTTTCCGTTTGCCAGGCCTGGCCGGTGGGGGTGTCGTGGGGCAGATGGGTGTCGAGGACGAGGCCGAGCGCGTAGCGCCGCGCCACGGGGACGAGGCCGGCGAGGTGGTCTTCGTCGGGGTGGGTGAGGGCGACGAGGTCGAGCGAGCGCTGCCAGGGCGCCAGGCGCTTGCCGAGGGCGGCGGGCAGCACGGTGGGGTCGGGGCCGCCGTCGACGAGCAGGCGGCGGCCGTCGGGCGTCTGCACTAGGATGGCGTCGCCCTGGCCGACGTCGAGGAAGGTGACGTGGAGCCGGCCGTCGGGCACGCGGGCCACGCCGCCGGCCCAGATGAGCGCCACGCCCGCGGCCAGGCCCACGACGAGCGCCTTGGTGGGCAGGCGGCGGGTGAGTGCCCGCCAGCGGTCGGGCACGCTGCGCGCCCACAGGAGCAGGCCGCCCAGGCCGTAGAGCAGCCAGGGCACCAGGCCGGCGGCGCGCAGGTCCACCGCGGCCCAGGGGAGCGCGCCCAGGCGCTCGACGGCGGCGATGGTCCAGGCGATGAAGGGCCAGGCCAGGTAGGCGAACAGCTGGCCGAGGGGATGCCACACGAGGCCCAGCAGCGTGGCCAGCGCGCCGAGCTCCATCACCGCGGCCTGCGCGGGCAGGATGAGCAGGTTGGCCAACGGCGCGACGATGGAGAGGCGGCCGAAGGTGCCCAGTGTGATGGGCAGGGTGGCGAGCTGCGCGGCGAGCGAGACCAACACCGCTTCGCGCAGCCAGCCTGGGAGTGGGAGACGACCTGAACCGCGAAGGGCGCGAAGGACGCGAAGGGACGATCGGCCTTCCCTAGTCTTCGCGTCCTTCGCGCCCTTCGCGGTTCGAATGTCTGCGGGTGCGGCGAGAAGGCGCTCCATGCTCGCCTCGATCTTGGGCAATAGGAGGATGAGCCCGAGGGTGGCGGCGAAGGAGAGCTGGAAGGAGGGCTCCCAGAGGGTCCAGGGGCGCCAGAGGGTCATGGCCAGGGCCGAGGCGGCGAGGCCGGTGAGGGCGTGGCCGGGGCGGCCGGCGAGGACGGCGAGCAGCGTCAGCCCGCCCATGAGCCCGGCGCGCAGCACGGCGGGGTCGGCGCCGACGAGGACCACGTAGCAGGCGAGGAGCACGATGACGATGGGGGCGGCGAAGCGGCGGTTGAGCACAGTGAGCAGCATGCTGGTGAGCACGCCGGCGAGCAGGGTGATGTTGAACCCCGAGATGGCGATGATGTGCCGCGTGCCCGAGTCGTCAAAGGCCGCGAGCAGCGGCTCGGGGATGCCTTGCTCGCGGCCCAGGAGGATGCCGGCCATGAGCGCGCTTTCGGGGGCGGGCCAGAGGGCGGCCACCTCGGCCTCGGCGCGATCGGCCAGGGCGATGAAGGCCGCCTGGATGGGGCTGCCGCCGCCACGACCGAGCAGTTCGATCGTGGGCTGGTCGATGACGGCGTGGATGCCGCGGCGCGCCAGGTAGTCGCGGTAGGAAAAGTCGCCGGCCTCGAGCGGCGTGCGCACGATGCCGGTCACCCGCAGCCGGTCGCCGTAGCGGTAGGGCGCCTCGCGCGGCACGCGCAGCAGGACGGCATCGCGTAGGGGCGAGGTTTCCTCGCCCCGGTCCTCGTCGGGCGGGGCGACCCCGCCCCTACGGGCATCGACGGATTCGGGCGGGGCGACCCCGCCCCTACGGACGGAATCGACGGCGAGGACGAGTTGGGTGACGCCGGCGCGCACGTCGGGCGCCTCGGCCACGACGCCGCTGAGCGTCACGGGGCGGCCATCGAGGTAGGGGCGCAGCGGGGTGGCGTGCAGCGGGCTGAGGCTGAGCCGCAACGCGCCGAGGGCCAACAGGACGAAGGCCGCCGCGCCCAGCCGCCAACTGCGCTCGCGGCGCTGCACGAGGCCGGCCAGGGCGCCGCAGAGGGCAAGCGTGAGCCACAGCGGCCACGGCTGGACGACGGCGGCCGCGAGCCAGATCCCTATGAGCCAGGCCAGGGTCAGAATGACCAGGGTCACAGCCCGCTCCCGCCGCCGGCCCGTGGAGCTGTCGGCCGCCGGCCTGGCTGTATCTTACATGGTTAGCTCAAGTTGTCAAGCAGAGTAGCTCACAGGCAGCAGGGGCTCCGTTTCACCGCAGAGGCGCAGAGGGCGCGGAGGCTAGAGAATCCTCTGCGTTCTCTGCGCCTCTGCGGTGCGGCCGGTATCCAGCGGCGCAGGTGCTGGGGGTCTCTGCGGCAGCGCTAGGCCGAGCCTTCGCTGTGATCGAGTGTGACCAGGGCCGAGAGGGCGTGGCGCATGGCCTGCAGCTCGGCGTCGGCGAGACGGCTGTGCAGCAGGCCCTCGATCTCGCCCAGCACTTCGCCGGCGACGAGCGGAAAGGCCTTGCCGCGCGGCGCCAGGTGCACGCGCACAACGCGGCTATCGCGCTCGTCGCGGGCGGTGCGCACGAGCTCGCGCTTTTCCATCAGGCGCACGGCCTCGGTCATGGCTTGCTTCGAGAGGCCGGTGCGGCGGCCGAGCTCGCCGATGGGCAGCCCATCCTCCTTGCACAGCGGCAGGAGCAGGGGGGCGAATGAGGGGCGGAAATCGCCATAGCCGTAGCGCCTGAGGCCGCGGGCCATGAGCTGCTTCCAGCGGCGCGAGGCGCGCTGCAGGCTCTCGCCGAGGGCCAGTTGCGACTCCAGGATGGTGTGGTCGGGCATCCTGAGCCTCCCCGCGTCAGGCGTGGTGGAGGTATGGTACAGCAGCCTGACGTCGCGGCGAATGTAGCACGGCCCAAAAGGGCCGTCAAGACGAATCGGTCTGGTCCAGTAGCTGGACTACAAAGATCCGGCAACCCGACAATGCAAGCCAGGCCAGTGAGCATGCTAGACCCCGCCGGCAACCGGGTTTCACGCTTCGCTCGCCTCCGGTCCGGGCCCCTCAAGGCGGGGTTTTGGCGGGTTGTCGGGTGGCCAGCGGCGCCCGACAACCCGCCAAAACCCCTTCCCGGTCAGGGCCGGGCTGTGGCGAAGCACCGTGGCCGGCTGTCGCCGGGAACGCGGGAAGACTCAGGCGCACCCCAATCGCCCCGTTTTTGACACCCCCCTGCCGCCCGCTATAATGGGTGCACTCGCTGCGGCCGGAGTGCGTGGAGAGGGGGGAGCATGGGCATCGCTGTGCGCGCGTTCTGGGTGGCGCTGAAGGACTATTACGAGGAGATGTTCAAGCTGGTGGGTGCCAACCTGTTGTGGGCGGCCTCACTGCTTCCTCTGGGGGCGCTACCATTGGTGGGGTGGAGCCCGTTGGCGCTGCTGTTCCTGGCGCTGCTGATTGCCTTTCCGCCCGCGACCGCGGCCATGTTCTGCCTGACCAACCGCATCGCCCATCACCGGGCAGCCGACCTGGGCCTGTTCTTCGCAGGCTTTAGGAAGCATTTCTTCAGGAGCTGGCTGTTGGCGCTGCTGAACGTGGTGGTGCTCGCCATGCTGTGGGCCAACGCGAGCTTTTACGGCCAGATGCTCCAGCCGCCCTGGGCGGCGCTGGTGCAAGGGCTATGCGTCGGGCTCACGGTGATGTGGTGTCTGATCCAGCTCTACGTCTTCCCCATGCTCCTCGAGCAGGAGGAGCCGCGGCTACTCTTGGCCCTGCGCAACGCTGCCTTCCTGGCCTTCGCCAGCCCCATCACTACCCTGGTGCTCGGCGCCCTGCTCGCCGTATCGGTGGTGCTCAGCGCCGCCCTGGCCCTGCCCTTCGCCGTGGCTCTGATGGCCATCGTCGGCCTGGCCGCCAACGAGGCCGTGCTGGCGCTCTTGGTGCGCTTTGGCATCCGCCAGCCAGAAGAAGAGTTCGGCTGAAGCGGAACCCTTCCTTGGGGTATTGCCGCGGGTTGGCTGAGCCGTGGTCGCCCGTGGGCGGCCACGGCTCAGCCAACCCGCGGCAATACCCCAAGGAAGGGCAGCACCGAGCGCGGTTCCAGTACAGAGGCTGTGAACTGGTCGCTGAGGGTTGGCGAGAGGAGAGAGGCAGGGCCTACAGCCGCCCCGCCTTCTTGGGAGGTTGAGCACAGCGGATGCAGTATGCGGCAAGCGGCAAAAACTCGAGTCGCTCGTCGTCGATGGGCCGGCCGCACTTCTGGCACATGCCATAGGTCCCATTTTCCAGACGCGCCAAAGCAGCGCGGACTTCACGCATCTGAGCTTCGGCCCGCTCGAGGAGGGCAAGGTTGAACTCCCACTGGTAGATGGCCGGGTCGCCACGGCCTGGGCCATAATCAGCCTTGGTTTCCAGGCGCTCCCGCAGTTGGGCGATGCGCGCCTGCGTCTCTTCCAGCTCACGCTGAAGGCGCTCTTGGAAGACCTGCATCCTGTCTGTCATCACGCTGACCCTATTCGGCCGCAGCCGGCACCTTTTTCTTGTGCCGGTATGTGATCCTCCCCCGAGTCAGGTCATAGGGCGAGAGCTCGACGACAACGCGATCGCCGAGCAGCACGCGGATATAGTACTTGCGCATCTTGCCTGAAAGGTAGGCCAGCACTTCGTGCCCGTTGTCCAGTTGGACGCGGAACATGGTATTGGGCAAGGCCTCGACGATGGTCCCCTCGACTTCGATTTTTTCCTCTTTGGTTGGTCCTTGTTCGGCAATCCTCTTCTTCGCCATCCTGCCTCCATTGTCTATGTGCGCGCCGGGTATCTACGCCTCAGACAGGCGCTTGACCGACGGCCCTGGAGCCTCGGGCTCGCCCAGGTGAGCCTTGGGTAGCTCACGGGCCGTCCCCGTGAGGGGGCGGCTCGTGCATGATCTACGCTATCAGTATAGTGATAGTGCGGCCAACTGGCAATTCAGATTGTGCCTGCCCGGCCGGTCATTGCGAGTACCCCAGGGTTCGCAGAGCCCTGTGCCCAGCACAGAACCTTGGCCCGTCATTGCGAGGAGGCGGCCGCAGCCGCCGACGAAGCAATCCCCAGGTTGCGAGCGAAGCGAGGCAAACTCCACGTCGGACATTGGAGATTGCTTCGCTGCGGCTCGCAATGACGGTGGCCAGGCTTCTGAGCAGAACCCCCAGGGTCCGCCGAGCCCTAGGGGACTGCTGCTCGTGACGTAGGCCGCGGGGCTCTACTGCGCGGCACGATGCCGCGGCTACGGTGCGACTTTGTGCGCTTGGGCCAGGGTTCAGCGAGCCCTGGGGGACTGCTGCTCGTGACGTAGGCCGCGGGACTCTACTGCGCGGCACGATGCCGCGGCTACGGTGCGACTTTATGCGCCTGGCCCAGGGTTCGGCGAGCCCTAGGGGACTGCTGCTCGTGACGTAGGCCGCGGGGCTCCACTGCGCGGCACGATGCCGCGGCTACGGTGCGACTTTGTGCGCCTGGCCCAGGGTTCGGCGAGCCCTGGGGGACTGCTGCTCGTGACGTAGGCCGCGGGACTCTACTGCGCGGCACGATGCCGCGGCTACGGTGCGACTTTGTGCGCCTGGCCCAGGGTTCGGCGAGCCCTAGGGGACTCGCGATGACGCCCCGAACGCCTGGCTCAGATTGTGCCGTTGTCGGGCTCGGCGGGCTCGGCGGGCTCGGCGGGCAGGTCGATCTCGTCGAGCAGGTCGGGCTCGTCGGGCTCCGCCGCGTCGGGCGCCTGTTCCTGTTGAGCCGCGTGCTCCTCAGGCGCCACTGCCCGCAGCGAGAGGCCGATGCGCCGGTTCTCGGCGTCGACCCGCAGGACCCTGGCCAGGTGGACCTCGCCGGGCTACACCGCATCCTCCACGCGGGCGGGCGCCGCGTCGGCCAGCTCGCTGGCGTGGATCAGCCCTTCGATGCCTTTCTCGACCTCGGCAAAGGCCCCGAAATCGACCAGCTTGGTGATGCGGACTTGGACGACCTGCCCCGCGGCATACTTGCCCTCCACCAGGGTCCAGGGGTCAGGCTGCAGCCGCTTCAGGCTCAGGCCCACACGGCCGCGCGAGGGGTCGACCCGCAGCACATAGACGTCGATCTCCTGGCCCACCCTCAGGAGGTCGCTCGGGTGCTCCACCCGGTACCAGGCCAGCTCCGAGATGTGGATCAGGCCATCGGCGCCGCCCAGGTCCACAAAAGCGCCAAAGCTGGCCAGGCTCGAGACGACGCCCCTGCGGGTGTCGCCCTCGTGCAGCGTTTCCAGCAGGCCCTCGCGCTGCTGCGGGCGCCACTGCCTGCGGGCTGCGCGGTAGGAGAGGATCAGCCGGTTGCGCCGCCGGTTGACTTCGATGACCTTGAACGGCAACGTCTTGCCGATCCAGTGGGTCAGCGCGACGGGCTGGTCGCCATCGCGGCTGCTGGGTCCGACCAGGTGCGAGGCGGGAACAAAGCCGCGCAGGCGGCCAAAGGGCACGAGCAAGCCGCCGCGGTTCTGGCCGCTCACCCGCGCCTCAAAGATTTCGCCCGAGGCTTCGAACTCTTCGGCTCGGGTCCAGTCGCTCTCCATCTGTGCCAGGTAGAGCGACCCAAGCAGGTGGCCGTCGCGGTCCTCGGGCTTGATGACATAGACCGACACTTCATCGCCAGCATGGAACTCGACCGCCGCTTCGCCTACCAGCTTTTGGTAGTCGCTGCCGGCGACAATGCACTCGCGTTTGGCCCCGATGTCGACGATGATCTCCGAGGGCTGCATAGAGACGATGACGCCGCTGCGGATATCGCCGCGCTTTGGCCGTTCATAGTCGTATTCGGCCAGCAGGGCTTCGCTCATCGTTGGGTCCGGCGTCTGAGCCTCGGCCGGTGCCCCCTGGCCCGCCGCGCCCTCTTGCTCGTCGTCGACAGACAGTGGGACTCCCGGTGCCTCGGGCCGGCCGGCCTCCTGCAGGTCCGCAGGGCCGCTGCCCTCTCGCTTCTCGAGCGCCATTACCGCCCTCCTCCCGTGCGCACAGTACAAAAGGGCTCGACTGCCCAACCTCGCAGCCACACGCTACGGACGGGGTTCGAGCCACCCAACGGCATCGCTGCACGCCCCGGCAGCGAACCGGTGCTAACGTAACAGGAGAAAAGGTCGAGGGCTCCGCCATGGTTGGCGGAGCGCCAGCCCTCAGGTCTGGAATGCGCCCAGAAACGAAAGTGGAGCCAGGCTCTGCTGTCTTCGGTACGAGTTATTATACACGTTTTGCCTGCTTTTGTCAATGAATTGTCAGTAATCTATGTACGAGCTGGCCTGCAGGCGCGGTCCGCAGCTTGCTGGTACGGCAGCGTATTGCCCCTCGTATGGCGAAGCGCAGGCGCTCCAGGTGGCTACCGGCTGACCGCTCCGCTGCCGCCCGGCCGCGGCCTGGAGGGGGATCCGTGCCGAGCGTGACGCCTGGATGCCACGGCTCTCAGGTCATGTACGGTTGTCGCATTAGGCCAGGGCCCAGCGGGGAGATGCTGACAATGCCATACTCTGCCGGTGGGAGGGACTTCTGGTGAGACCGGATGGGCGCGCCGCCGATGAGATGCGTGCGACCGAGATGACGATCGGCTACCAGGAGTACGCTGACGGCTCGGTGCTGATCGGCATGGGCCACACCCGCGTGCTCTGCGCGGCGACCGTCGAGGAGAGGCTGCCGCCGTGGCGGCCCAACTATGAGCAGGGTTGGGTGATGGCCGAGTATTCGATGCTGCCCCGCTCCACGCGCGAGCGGACGGAGCGGCACATCTCGGCGCGAGATACTGAGATTGCCCAACTCATCGGCCGCGCCATGCGCGCGGCGGTGGACCTGGACCTGCTCGGCCCGCGCACGATCATCGTGGATTGTGATGCGCTCCTTGCCGACGGCGGCACACGCTGCGCGGCCATTACCGGCGGTTATGTGGCGCTGGCGCTGGCCGTGGAGCGCTTGGTGCGCGAGCGGTCAGTGCCTCCTTCGGTGCTGCGGGCGCCGGTTGCCGCCACGAGCGTGGCACTGACCGGCGACGAGATGCTGCTCGACCCCTGCGCCGAGGAGGATATCCGTGCCAATGTCGATTGTGTGGTCGTTGTGAACGGCGACGGGCTCATCGTCGAGGTCGACGCGCCGGCCGCGCAGCCTTTCTCGCGCGCGCAGCTCGAGCGCATGCTCGACATGGCCGAGCCGGCCATCCGCGAGCTGATCAGCCTGCAACGTGGCCTCGTCGCCAGTTGAGCCCACGCAACGGGGATTCACCGCAGAGGCGCAGAGGTGATTCGGGTTACCTCTGCGTCCTCTACGCCTCTGCGGTGAGACTCTCCCGCGCGGCACGATGCCGCGGCTACAGGTGAGGCGCCTCGGTCTTGGCCGAGACGAGCATCTCGTTGAAGAGCCGGCCGGCGGGGTCGGGGTGCCACGACTGCAGCACCTTCATATAGTTGGCGCGCTCAAAGGCGCCTGGGTGTTCGACGCGCGGCTGGCTCATCGAGCCCTGGAGTTGGGCCACCGACTCATAGTCGCGTTCGGCCATCCAACTGCTCATCTCGCGCAGGATCTCGCCGATGCGGCCGGACCCGTTCTGTAGCAGTTCCGAGGCCATCATGGTGGCGCGAGCGCCGGCCATCAGGCCCTTGAGCACGTCTTCGTAGGTGTGCACGCCGGTGGTGATGGCCAGGTCGATGGGCACGCGGCCAGAGAGGATGGCCACCCAGCGCAACGGCAGCCGCAGCTCCTGCGAGGTGCTCAGCACCAGGTGCGGCACTACGGTCAGTTCCTGCAGGTCCAGGTCGGGCTGGTAGAAGCGGTTGAAGAGCACCGCGCCATTGGCCCCAGCCTCGGCGAGGCGCTGCACCATGCGCGTGGTCGAGCTGTAGAAGGGGCTGAGCTTGACCGCCACCGGAATGGCGACGTTCTCGCGCACGGCGCGCACGATGTCGATGACTCCCTGCTCGACGGCCGCGCTATCCTGCTGCGGGTCGGTGCAGATGCAATACGGGTTCAGCTCGAGGGCATCGGCCCCTGCCTGCTCGATCTCGCGCGCGTACGAGATCCAGCCACCGGTGGAGACGCCGTTGAGGCTGCCGATGACGGGAATGCCGACCGCCTCTTTGGCGCGGCGCAGGCCCTCCAGGTACTCCACCGGCCCCATGCGGTACTCGCGCTCGGCCGGCATCCAGGTCAGCGCTTCGGCATAGGCCTCGGTAAAGTAGCTCAGGTAGTGGTCGAGTTGCTCGCTTTCGAGCGTGACCTCCTCCTCAAAGAGCGAGAACATGACGAACGCCGAGGCGCCGGCGTCCTCCAGGCGACGGATGCTCGAGAGGTGCCGCGACAGGGGCGACGCCGAGGGCACGATGGGGTTCTTGAGCTTCAGGCCCAGGTAGGTTGTGGAGAGGTCCATGAGTCCTTCCTCCTCTTTATCGCCACTCCTTTGTAGTGGCGGCTTCAGCCCAATACCTTTCAAAACGGACACACCGTAGTAACGACATGGGTCGTCCAGTCTCAAGCGGCCAATCGTGCATGCCTGCGACACGGGCTGTTGTCATCCAACGCGTCGGACCCGTCGGATAGCGCTGCAATGCCGGCTTGGCCGCCATTCTGACGACGACCAGAGTCGTTACTACGGTTACTGCCTTGTTCGAAAGGTATTGGGCTTTAGCCGCTCGTCCCCTCCCTTGTAGTGGCGCCACGCCGCGGGCCAACGGCTAACGCCGTTACTACGAAGGGGCGGCTTCGGTCGCCGGCGCCGCCTCGCCCCTGGGCGCCTCGGCGCCGACGTCGACGGTCAGCGCGGCAAGCTGCTCGTACTTGTGCCAGCGCGCGATGGCGGCCCGCTGCGCCTCCTGCAAAAGCTGCTCGGCCACCTCGGGGTCGCTCTGAGCAAGCATGCGGTAGCGGTTCTCGTTGTAATAGTACTCGCGCAGCGGCACGCTGGGCGCCTTGGAGTCGAGCTGCAGCGGGTTCTGGCCCTCCGCCCGGCGGCGCGGGTCGTAGCGGTAGAGCGTCCAATGGCCCGATTCGACGGCCAACTTTTCCTGATGCATGCCCAGGGCCATATTGATGCCCTGCGCGATGCAGGTCGAGTAGGCGATAATCAGCGCCGGCCCGCCATACGACTCGGCCTCCTGGAAGGCGCGGATAGTCTGCGAGTCGCTGGCGCCCATGGCCACCTGCGCCACGTAGATATAGCCGTAGGTCATGGCCATCAGGCCCAGGTCCTTCTTGGGCGTGCGCTTACCGGCCACGGCGAACTTGGCCACCGCCCCCAGGTCGGTCGCTTTGCTGGATTGCCCGCCGGTGTTCGAGTAGACCTCGGTATCGACCACCAAGAACTTGCAGTTGCGCCCGGTGGCCATGGCGTGATCGAGCCCGTTATAGCCGATATCGTAGGCCCAGCCGTCGCCGCCGATGCCCCACACGCTCCTGCGCACCAGCACATCGGCCACGCTCTCCAGGTGGCGCACGGCGCCGTGGTCGCGGCCGTGCAGTTGTTGGCGCAGCGCCTTCACCCGTTGCCGCTGCGCTTCGATGCCCTCCTCAGTCGACTGGTCGGCGTTCAGCAGGCCGTCGGCGAGCTCGGGGCCGATCAGGCCGCGCAGCGCCTGCACCAGTTCGCGGGCGTAGGCGGCCTGCCGGTCCACCGCCAGGCGCAGGCCCAGGGTGAACTCGGCGTTGTCTTCAAAGAGCGAGTTGTTCCAGGCTGCGCCGCGGCCCTGGTCGTTGTAGGCCCAGGCCATGCCCGGCAGGTTGCTCGAGTAGATGCTGGTGCAGCCGGTGGCGTTGCCGATCAGCAGCCGGTCGCCGAAGAGCTGGCTCAGCAGGCGGAGGTAGGGCGCCTCGCCGCAACCGGCGCAGGCGGTGTGGAACTCGAAGAGCGGCTGGCGGAGCTGCACGTTCTTGGCGCTGGTGTAGCTGATGCCCGGCGGCACGATTTCGTGCAGCGTGCGGAAAAAGGCCCAGTTGGCGCGCCCCTCGTCGCGCAGCGGGAGCTGGGGCTCCATGTTGATGGCCTTGCGGCCGGCCGCCCGCTTGTCTTTGGCCGGGCAGACGTCGACACACACCGCGCAGCCGGTGCAATCCTCCACCGACACCTGGATGGTGTAGCGCTTGCCGGCCAGCTCGGGCTCGCGGAAGCGGGCGGGCAGGCTCTTGAAGCTCGGCGGCGCGCCGGCCAGGGCGGCCTCGTCAAAGACCTTGGCCCGGATGACGGCATGGGGGCAGTAGGTGGAGCAGCGGCCGCACTGGATGCAGACCTCCGGCGCCCACACCGGCACCTCGAGGGCCAGGTTGCGCTTTTCCCAACGGGTGGTGCCGCTGGGCCAGGTGCCGTCGACCGGCAGCGCGCTCACCGGCAGTTCGTCGCCGCGGCCTTGGATGAGCCGCGCCGTCACCCGCTGCACGAACTCGGGCGCTTCGGCAGGCACGGTCGGCGGAAGCTGTATCGTGCCGGTCGGCTGCGCGGGCACCGGCACTTCGTAGAGCCGCGCCAGGGCCGCGTCGACGGCGCTGTTGTTCTTTTCGACAATCACCGTGCCGCGCCGGCCATAGGTGCTGCGGATGCTCTCCTTGATCCTGGCGATGGCCTGCTCGCGGGGCAGGATGTTGCTGATGGCAAAGAAGCAGGTCTGCATGATGGTGTTGATGCGGTTGCCCAGGCCCATCTCGGCGGCCACGGCGTTGGCGTCGATGGCATAGACTCTGAGCTTCTTGCGGATGATCGCTTCTTCCACCGGGCGCGGGATGCGCTCCCACGTCTCGCCCGGCTCGTAGGGGCTGTTCAGGAGCAGGGTGGCGCCCTCGACTGCGCCGCCGACGATGTCAAAGCGCTCGAGGAAGCCGAACTGGTGCACGCCCACAAACCCCGCGCGCTTGATAACATAGGCCGAGTGGATGGGCCGCGGGCCGAAGCGCAGGTGCGAGATGGTGTGGGCGCCGGCCTTCTTCGAGTCGTAGACAAAGTGGCCCTGGGCGTAGCCCGGGGTGGCTTCGCCGATGATCTTGATCGAGTTCTTGTTGGCGCCCACGGTGCCGTCGGAACCCAGGCCCCAAAAGATGGCGCGCACCACGTCGGGCGGCTCGATGTCCAGCTCGGTGTCGTAGGGCAGGCTGGTGTGGGTGACGTCGTCGTCGATACCGATGGTAAAGTGGTCCTTCAGCCGGCCCTGGCGCAGGTTGTCGAACACGCCCACGACCATGGCGGGGGTGAACTCTTTCGACGAGAGGCCGTAGCGCCCGCCCACGACCGTGGGGTTGTTGGCCGCGAGGCCGGGGTTCTCCTGCTCGGCGGCCCGCAGCGCCGTGCAGACGTCCATGTACAGCGGCTCACCGACCGCCCCCGGCTCTTTGACGCGGTCCAACACGCCGATGGCGCGCGTGCTGGATGGCAGCGCGCGCAGGAAATCGGCCGTGGCGAAGGGCCGAAAGAGGCGCACCTTGACCAGGCCGACCTTTTCGCCACGCTCGTTGAGGTAGCGCACCGTCTCCTCGGCCGTCTCGGCGCCCGAGCCCATGAGCACGATCACGCGTTCGGCGTCGGGCGCGCCCACATAGTCGAACAGGTGGTAGGCGCGGCCCACCTGCGCGGCAAAGCGGTCCATCACACCCTGCACGATCCCCGGCACCGCCTGGTAGAAGGGGTTGGCGGCCTCGCGGGCCTGGAAAAAGACGTCGGGGTTCTGCGCCGTGCCGCGGATGAAGGGGCGGTCGGGCGACATGCCGCGCTCACGGTGCGCGCGCACCAGGTTGTCGTCGATCAGCGCGCGCAGGTCGTCGTCGGCGAGCTTTTCGATCTTGTGCACTTCGTGCGAGGTGCGAAAGCCGTCAAAGACGTGCAGGAAGGGCACGCGGCTTTCGAGCGTCGCCGCCTGGGCGATGAGCGCCTGGTCCATCGCCTCCTGCACCGAGTTGGAAAAGAGCATGGCCCAGCCCGTCTGGCGGGTGGCCATGACGTCGGAATGGTCGCCAAAGATGGAGAGGGCGTGGGTGGCGATGGTGCGCGCGGCGATGTGAAAGACGGTGGGCGTCAGCTCGCCGGCGATCTTGTACATGTTGGGGATCATCAGGAGCAGGCCCTGGCTGGCGGTGAAGGTGGTGGTGAGCGCGCCGGCCTGCAGCGCGCCGTGCACGGCGCCCGCCGCGCCGGCCTCCGATTCCATCTCGATCACCTGCGGCACGGTGCCCCAGATATTCTTCTCGCCAAAAGCGCTCCACTCGTCGGCGTGCTCGGCCATGGGGGAAGATGGGGTGATGGGATAGATGGCAATGACCTCGTTGGTCCTGTACGCCGCGTGGGCGGCGGCCTCGTTGCCGTCGATCGTGACCATCTCGCGGGGCATGGCAGCACCTCTCTCCGGCCCCAGACCTGACAGGTTTCGGAGACCTGTCAGGTCTGAGGCACTGATGCGGCCTATGATAGGGCGCGGAGAAGGTGGCGTCAATCCGGAAGGCACACCGGCCAGACCTGACACAGCGATTCCCATGGCGGGAAGGCGATCGGCAAAAACCCCGGCAGAGGCCTGCCCATACCGGGGCTGGCCCCCCCTACCGTTCCCCCGTCGCGGGGGAATTGGGTCGCCCGACCACGCCCTGTACGGCCAAGAAGTGGCAAGCGAGCGATGCTGTGCGGGCGAAGACAGCCCAATTCCCCCGCGACGGGGGAACGGCAGCGGGGCCACCACCCTGCGGTCTCGGAGACCTGTCACACCGATTTCCATGGTGGGCAATCCGGGCGCATGTTCTGGCAAAGACTCGGCCCGATTTCGGACCCTGGATCAACGACCGGAACATCCCGCGGCCGGTTGGAAACCGGGGCTCAGGAGGCACTGCGTGCCCAAGGGGGCCTGCGGCCGGTTGTCGGCCTGCGCCGACAGGTTCCAGGCCTCGTCCACGGAGGTGGACGACCGGCCGCAGGCCCTCCAGGCGCGATTTCCGATCGCCGGCGAGCGCCGGGCGAGGTGTCGGGTTAGTTCAGGGCACGAGGGCCGCCTGCCGAGTTTTTGCCAATCGTTTTGCCCCCTTGGGAATCGGTGTGTCAGGTCTGGGGGCAGCGCGTGGCCAGGGCTTGCCGGGCATGCCCGAACAAGTTCGGGAGTCCGAGCTGCTACGGCCCTGCCAGCCTGGCGAGGATCTGGCGCCAGGCCGCGGGCACGCCCGAACAAGTTCGGGAGTCCGAGCTGCTACCGCCCTGCCATGGCGCCGCCGAGGCTCGAGGCCAACTCGGCCGAGATGTCCATCGGCATGCAGATATCGGTGAAGCAGCCCAGCGAGGTCTGGCAGTTGGCCACACAGTCGTTCAGCCGGTTGCCGTGATAGAACATGTAGTGGCACACGCCGTACTTGGCGGCGCCGCGGCAGAGGAGCACGCCCACCCCCGGGCCGTCGCCGGGGTCGAGGCTAGCGCCCATCGCGCCTGCCAACACGCCGCCCAGGGCGCTGGCGCCGATCTTGGCGGCTTCGCCAAAGACGACGGCGTGGGGCGCGGCCAGGCCGGGCGTGCGCCTCGCGCTCGCGGTGCTGCCCCCTTGCTCGATGCCCAGCGCGGCGGCGGCAGCGCCAAAGCCGGCGGCCGCGGCGATGTAGAGGGGCTGATCGGGGCCGCCCTTCTGCGCCAGCCCGACCAACTCATCAAAGGTGACGTCGTGCTCGGCCAGGAAGGCGCGGGCGCCGCGAAAGCTCTGGCCGGCCGCCGCCTCCATGTCGTCGATCAGCACCGCCAGGTCACCCGGCCGGATGTCGGCCGTCAGTGTCTTTTCCTCTTCGCCCATGACGACGTGGAAGGCCCGGCTGGGGTCGAACCAGGCGCCCGCTGCGGCCTCGGGCGCCTCCTCGTCGGGCGCTGGGTAGACGGCCAGGGTCAGCGCGGGCAGGATCCACTGCACCGGCAGCAGTTGGCTGTTGTAGATGACGATGCTCTGGTTGCCGGCGCCATCGTCGAGCGTGATGTGGCTGAGGCGCATGGCGGGGCCATCCTTGGCGCCATAGTAGTAGATGCGGCTGAGGTCATCCTTGGTCACGTAGAAGAGCAGGTCGTTATTAGGGTTAGAGCTTACGGTGAGGCCGGGCTCGCTGGGCGGGCGGACGGTGCCGGCCGAGGGCGCATCGGTCTCTTCGGGCTCGGGCTCGTCGGTCTCGCCCGGCTCTGGCTCGTCGCTGGGCTCGTCGGTCTCCTCCGGCTGGGGCTCGTCGCTGCCGGGCGCGGCGACGCGGGTGCCGATCCATTCGCCGCCATCCCCATCCTTACCGAACCACCATTGGCCGTCGATGGTGCCGTCAGCCAGCAAGGCAAAGGTCATGCGGCCGGCATCGCCGGGTGGCTGGCGGCTTGGTAGCTCGGTCCACCAGCCCTCCATGGTGCGGCCGTCGGCCGATAGCGTCGCTTCGATCTTGCCTTCTCTGTACTCGTAACTGCCGCTCACCTTGTTGCCGCTGACGGTGAGGGTCATCAGCCCGTAGGTCGAATCCCAGGTGCCGGCAAAGCCCTGCAGATAGGCCTGCAGCGCGGGGTCGAGCGCGGCCTCGCCGGCGGTTGTGGTGGCCTGTTGGCCGGGCGCTGCTGTGGCCTGCCGGCCGGCGGGTGCTGAGGCGCCGTCTGCGCCCGGCTCCTTCGCACCGGGCGCCTTGGCAGCCAGGCTGCACGCTGCCGGCTGCAGGATCACAATGGCAGCCAGGGCGATGATGAGCAAGCGCAGCAGTGGGTGGGTACGATGGGTCATGATGCAGCCTCCTTACGAGTTGGCCCGAACAGGTTCGGGGGTCCGGCCCGAACAAGTTCGGGAGTCCGGGTTGGCCCGAACAGGTTCGGGGGGCCGGGTTGGCCCGAACAAGCTCGGGGGGCCGGGTTGGCCCGAACAAGTTCGGGAGTCCGGGTTGGCCCGAACAGGTTCGGGGGTCCGGCCCGAACAAGTTCGGGGGGCCGGGTTGGCCCGAACAGGTTCGGGGGTCCGGCCCGAACAAGTTCGGGAGTCCGGGTTGGCCCGAACAAGCTCGGGGGGCCGGGTTGGCCCGAACAAGCTCGGGGGGCCGGGTTGGCCCGAACAAGCTCGGGAGTCCGGGTTGGCCCGAACAAGTTCGGGGGGCCGGCCCGAACAAGTTCGGGGGGCCGGGTTGGCCCGAACAGGTTCGGGGGTCCGAATTAGGGTCTGTCCGATACCTGTACTTGCCCCCAACAGTTGGCGCCGCTGGTACAGAACTTGTGGGGCCAGGGGTCGTAGCAGGCTAGCTCGAAGCGGTCGTTGGCGTTCCGCGGGCGATCACTGCGGCTCTGGTAGCGCGTCACGCAGGTCTTGTCGCCCGAGATAGTGGGGTCGTGATGTTCGACGCCCAGCGCGTGGCCGGCCTCGTGGCTGATCACGCGCGCCATCTGCTTCTGGTAGAGCTCGCTCGCCTGATCCATGTGCTCAGCCAGGTAACGGGTGGCCTCACGCTGCAGGTCGCCGGCAGCGGCCGAGGCGAACTGGGGCAGGGCCTTGGTATGGAACGTGACGGCATCTTGGATGCTTTTCCAGATGTTGTTTGAAAAGATCACGACGCGAAAGGTGTCTTGCGGCGATGCCATGTTGCGGCCGGTGCTATAGTCGGGGTAGGTTATGCCCCGCGCGCCGTCCACGGTGCCGGTATACGCAGTTCCCGCGGCTGCCGCATAGGCTGCGGCCCACTCTGGCGGGTCGATGGGCGTCGCGCTGGCGTCGAGCCGCACGTCGATGGCATGCTGGTCTACGGCGTGGCCAAAGCCGGAAGTGTTAAAGTTGACGAGGCGCTTGTCACTGCCACTCTCGCCGGGGCCGGTCCAGTGGGTGCCGTCGACAAAGCGCACGCGGCACTGCGAGACCCTGGGCAGGCTGCTCTCCACGCTGCGGGGGTCGGCCGTCGTCGACAGCACGATCCCATCGGGGTCGTAGACAAAGACGTGCTTGGCCAGGGCCACCAGGCGCTCGTGGCGCACCCGGCTGCCGGTGCCGAACTCGAAGCCACGGTACTTTTCATAGAGCGCGATGCCGTCGCCATCTGACTCTTGCTTGCGGGGGATGGGCGAGCCGTCCCAGCCGGCAGGGTAGTTCTTGCCCAGCACCCCCTCGTTCTCCTCCCACGAGTCGGCGATGTGGTTGTCGTTGTCGTCGCGGGGGATGGTGAGCTGCTCCTGCTCGGGCTGCCCGTCGAGGTGGGCCACGAGGAGGCGGCCATCCTCGGTGGTCGCCGTGACCTGGAGGCGTCCGTAGGCGCCCCAATCGTAGCAAGAGATGGTGACGCCGGCCCCCCTGGCAGGCTCTGTGGTCGACGCGCTCTGGCCCTCGTCGCCGACCTCGAGGTCTGGGTTGCAGTCCTGGTCGATCTTGAGGTCGAACGTATCCTTGGCCTGGTCCTTGGCCGGCGCGTTCAGGCAGACGCCCGGCTCGCGCGAGGTCTCGGTGAGGCGAAAGCGGAAGGTCGCCTTCTCGAACGGGGTCTCGTCGGGCCTGTCTTTGTAGCGCAGCTCGGTCTCGACACGCAACTGGTTGCCGATGCTGTCCTCGTCGCGGCCGGCCTCTGGCAGCCAGCGCTCGTACTCGCCCTCGCCGGGGACGACGATCACCGCCTCCAGGTTCGTAGGCTCGCGCTCGTAGGTGAGGGTGTACTCGAGCGCGGCCGAGCCCTGCATGGTCCGCTGAGATTTGTATTCCTCTGTGGTCTGGCTCTCGACGATCGGCTCGGGGCGAAACGCGGCCCTGCCGGAGGCGGAAAAGCCCCAGTCCTGGGGGCGCACCTTGCCCCGCAGCACCTCTTGCTCCTCCCAGGCCCGCATGGCCTGGCCCAGCACGAAGATCATGGCGTACGACTCGGCACCACCGGCGCCGGGGCAGCCCCCATAGAAAGTCGATGTTCCGCATGGCTCGCTGGAACTGGACGATGTGCAGCCCCTGCTGTTCTCCGTCATCGCGCCGTCGAGTGAGATTTGCTGGTCCCAGTCCCAATTGACGCGGTAGGCCATCTCGTCACCCTGGCGGGAGAGCGCGGCGTAGACGTGCCAATCATCGCCCTTCGTGGCCTGGTAGGTCCACTGGGTGGATGAATTGTAGCTCGCGGGCACCCAGTAGCCCCCTCTACCCTGGGTGCAGTAGACGCCCCTGGGTCCTTCCCACGACTCGATCTGCTGGTTGCCGCCCCCGGAGGCTGCGACGTCGTATCGTCCCTGCCCCCGGTCCAACTGCACGCGGTCGGCGTCGTCGCGGGTCACCTGCCAGGTCCACTGGCCCTGGTAGACGAGCGTGAGTTGGTCGGTCGCTACCTCCGTCTCCCACTCATAGTCTTCGGGCCAATCGGTGCGATAGTCCTTGGTGAAGGTGTCGCTGGCCTGCACCGTCATCGTCCAGCGCAGGGTGAGCTGGCCCACGGGGTCGCTCGCCTGTGCCAGGGTGGGGCCGGCGTAGCCCAGCGTGCCCGCGAGGGTGTAGACGGCCAGCAGTATCAGTAGCAACGCTCTACGAGGCATGTCTGACCTCACTTGCGCCCTTGGTAGTAGCGACTTGAATCGCTCGTGCCTGGTACTAACAACCGTACTTGGCGCGGCCCGGCCGGTCGTCCGGGTAGCCGCCGGTTGACACGCTCCGCATCCGCCCGGCCCTGGCCCGGAAGGGGTCTTTTTGGCGGGTTGGTCAGAGCCGTGGCCGCCCGCGGGCGGCCACGGCTCTGACCAACCCGCCAAAAAGACCCCTTCCGGGCCA
>JAKPJZ010000190.1 GCA_029553955.1 Chloroflexota bacterium | reverse complement strand
CGTCAATCTTGGCCTCTGCCTGCGCCAGCAACTCAGCCTTCATCTCAACACGGGTACGCTTCATTCGTCAAACCACCTACACTAAACATAAAGTCTTGCCCCTATTATGCCACAACTCGCCCCAAAACTGAACTACACCCGCTGTCAAAATGCTTGTGGACAGCGCGCGCCAAGTGAAGTATAATTCCAGTATTGCGTATGCCGGAGACGATGGATTGCCGGCCCGCGCAGCCATTGGAGGACACAATACGATGGTAGCCTACAGCCAAAAAGTGATGGACCACTTTGTGAACCCGCGCAACGTGGGTGAGATCGCCGATGCCGACGGGGTCGGCACGGTGGGCAACCCCGTCTGTGGCGACATGATGACTTTTTACATCAAGGTGGCCGATGGTCGCCTGAGCGATATCAAGTTCAAGACCTTTGGGTGTGGCGCGGCTATTGCCGTCTCGAGCATGGTGAGCGAGATGGCCATGGGCAAGACGCTCGAAGAGGGCAAGCACATCACCAACAAGATGGTGGCCGACGAGTTGGAAGGCTTGCCTCCGAACAAGATGCACTGCTCGAACCTGGGCGCCGACGCGCTGCGCGCGGCCATCGAGGACTATGAGCGAAAGCAGGAGGGGCTGACATGACAGGCGAGAAGCACGAGGCCGAGGCACGCTGCCGCTGCCCGTACTGCAACGGCAACACCAAGCGCTCCTTGCCGGTCTGCCAGCTCTGCGGCGCGGCGGTGGTCCGCTGCAGCGGCTGCGGTCGGCTGCTCACGCAGCAAGAGACGGTCTGCCCCAGGTGTGGCACGCGGGCTGAACCGGCGCCCGACCAGAGCACACAGAGCTGAGTCACCGTGCCTCCCCGGGGTGAGACTGCACAAGACCTGCGCGGGCTGATCGGCGAAGCCGAGCGGCTCGTGGCCAACCTGCGCGGCTCTGGCCCACAGGCCGAGGCGTTGCTGCACCTGCTCGACCGTATCCACGGCTTGCTGGCCAACCTCGAGGATACGGGCGTTGACCTGCGGGCCGAGATGGCGCGGCTCGAGACGGTGGAGCGGCTGCTCGAGGCCAAGGATGTGGTGCTCATCGGCGAGTTGCGGCGGGCCGGCGGGCTCGCCGCAACTCGCGAGGCGGCCAAGCCTGTGCCGGCACAGTGGTGGTGGTACCTCGACCGCCGCGTGGCCGAGCGGCGCCGGCAGCAATGGCGCCGTGCCCTCCTCATCGCGGGCGGCGTGGCGGCCGTGCTCTTCGCTGCCTGGGCCGTCTACCGCTATGTGTTTCCACCCGATCCCCGGCGCATGGCGGCGATGGACAAGGCCGGCGCCGGCGAGCAGTTGCTGGCCAGGGGCGACCTGGCCGGCGCGGCCGCCAGCTACCGGCAGGCCGCCGAGATCACGCCCGAAGACCCCAGCCTGCACATCTGGATCGGCGTGCTCGAAGCGCGGCAGAGGCATCCGCAGCAGGCCGCCCTGGCCTTTGCCCGGGCCGAGCAGTTGCTGGCCGACCGCACAAGCTACCTGGTGATGCGGGGCATGGCCTGGCTGCAGGTCGGAGCGCTCGACAGGGCACAGGCCGACGCCGAGGCGGCCCTGGCGGCCAACCCCGACTCCGCCGAGGCTTACCTGCTCCTGGGAAGCGCCTTCGAAGCGCAGGGCGACGCCCGCCAGGCGATTGACGCTTTTCAGCAATCGGCCGAGCTGGCCGAAAAGGCAGGGAACAGCACCTTGGTTGTGATGGCCAGGACCCGGCTGGGCATGCTGCTGCAGGCGGGCCCTGTCGTGGCTCCGCTGGAGAGCGCGACGCCGGTCCGCTAGTGTTGCCTGTCGTGCGAGACGTCGTGGCTTGACCGGCACCCGCCCCATGGAGGTGATACAGTGGCTGCATCCCAGTCGGAGAAGCTTCCCCGCCGCGCCAAGCTGCTCTATGGTCTTGGAGACTGGGGGTTCTCCATGACCAGCACCATGCTCTCGGTCTTTTTCGCCATGTTCCTGTCCGACGTGGTCCACCTGGACCTGCAACTGGCCGCGATGGCCATCTTTATCGGGCGAAGCTGGGACTGGATCAACGACCCCCTGGTGGGCTATCTCAGCGATCGTACCCGGAGCCGCTGGGGGCGGCGACGGCCTTTCCTCCTCTTCGGCGCCATCCCCTTTGGCCTGGGCTTTGCCATGCTGTGGTGGACGCCGCCGCTGAGCAGCCAGCTGTGGCTGGCCGTCTACTATGGCGTGGCTTACCTGCTGTTCGACACGCTGGCGAGCCTCGCCTACATGCCATACTTTGCCCTGACCCCAGAGCTCACGCTCGACTATGACGAGCGCACCTCGCTCACCGCCTACCGCATGTTTTTCTCCATCGTCGCGGGCCTGGTGGCCTTTGTCGTGCCGGGGATGCTGATCGGTGCCTTCCAGCCCGAGAACGCCGGACGCGTGGCCTGGGTGGGCCTGCTCTTTGGACTGACCAGCGCCCTGCCGCTGCTCGGCACCTTCTTCGGCACGCGCGAGCGGCGCGAGTTCCAGCAGCAGCCGCAGGCCTCGGTGCGCCAGTCGCTGCGGGCCGTGTTCCACAACCGGCCGTTCCTCTTTGCCGTCGGCGTCTTCCTGTTGACCTGGATGACCGTGGACCTCCTCCAGCCGATGTTGCTCTACTTTCTCAAGTACTGGCTGAATATGGAGGCGCAGCGCGACCTGATTCTGGGCACCGTCTTTGTCGTGGCGGCCCTGGCGCTGCCCCTGTGGAACTGGGCCGTGAGCCATTGGGATAAGCAGCGCGCCTATGTGCTGGGCATTGGCTTTCTCGGCGTGGTGCTGATCGTGCTGGCCTTCTTGCAGCCGGGCGTCTCGCTGGCGTTCGTCGTGCTGCTGGCCGCGCTGGCCGGGGTGGGCATTTCGGCTGCGCACGTCCTGCCGTGGTCAATCATCCCCGATGCCGTCGAGTGGGACGAGTTGCAGACCGGGCAGCGCCATGAGGGCACCTTCTACAGCCTGATCACGCTCATGCAAAAGATCGGCGCTTCCCTGGTCGTGCCCGGCGCGCTGCTCCTCCTCGACCGGAGCGGCTATGTGCCCAACGCGGCGCAACAGGCGCCCGAGGTGCTCAGGGCCATCCGCTTCCTGGTGGGCGGCGCGCCGGCGCTGCTCCTCATCGGCGGCATCGCCTTCGCCCTGCTCTACCCGCTCACCCGCGAGCGGCACCTCGCCGTGCGCAAAGAGCTGGAGGACCGACGGACTTGACCCGCTTTCCGCGCCTCTGCTCGGTGCGGAGAACAGGCTTGGGCTTGACTCGGCCCTAGAGGAATGCTACAACAATAGCCGTCCCAGTCTGGCCTGAGGAGGTGGCTTGTGGAGTTCCTTGCGGGCCTGCTTCCTGGGGTGCTGGTGGGCGTGGTCATTGGCCTCGTGGGTACGGTGGTGGCGCGGCACAGCCGCCCCGTGTTGAAGGCGCTGGTGAAGGTGGGCCTGCTGCTGGGCGACGGGTTGAGGATCGTGCTGCGTGCGATCCGGGCCCGGCTTGACGAGCTGGTGGTCGAAGCGAGGGCCGACCTCGCCAAGCCCAAGGCTGCCAAGGCACCTGGCCCACGCGGCGAACACGGCCCACCACCGCCACGGAGGTTCGATGGGCCGCTGATGTAAACGCGCCGGCGGGGCGGTTCTCGTCGGCCAGGGGCTCTCCCCCCCAACCGACCGTCTCTGGGCGGCAAAAAGCCCGAGCGCGGAACTCGGGCTTGGCCGGGAACGCCTACCATATGGTAGCGCATGGGGGATTCGAACCCCCGATCTCCTCCTTGAGAGGGAGGTGTCCTAGGCCGCTAGACGAATGCGCCATGTCACCGAAGTGCGGCCATTATAGCAGGAAGGGCGCGAGTTGTCAAATTGGCCGCCGCTTGAGAGTGTATCCCAGAGTTGTTGGGGCCACATGCTTGTAGTGCCGGAGAGCGGGTGCGGGGTAGACACCTGACAGGTCTCCGGAGACCTGTCAGGTGTCTACCCCGCACCCGCTCTCCGGCACTGCGAACGGGTCTCGCCGACGGTCTTGCGATACACCCACCGGAGGTAATCGTGCACGAACGTCTGCATCTCCGAGAGGGATGGACGTCTGTCTTCCTCTTGTTGCTTATGCTCGTGACCATGGCCCGTACGTTCGAGGCAGGGGGCCTGGCCGAAGGTTTGGGCATCCTGACCGCCGTCGTCGTGCTGGGCGGGCTGTTCGGGCTGATCCTCAGCAAGGTGCGGCTGCCGGGCGTCTTGGCGCACGTGCTGGGCCTGCTGCTCGGCATCCTCTGGTGCTACCTGCTGCTGACCACGCTGATCGAGCTGCCGCCGCTGCTGCAGCCGGATGGCTGGCTGGCCGCACAACAGGCGAAGGGCGAGATCCTGGCGACTCGGCTGCAATTGTGGCTGGGCGCCGCCGCGCGCGGCACTTCGAGCAGCGATTCCTTGCCCTTTGTCGTCCAAATGAGCGGCATCTGCTGGCTCATTGCCTTCTATGGGGCCTGGAGTCTCTTCCACAACCACTGGGTGTGGGGTGCCGTGTTGCCGCCTGGGTTGGTCATCTTCCTGGGCGTGTACTATGCGCCCCCCGGGCTCATCACCTACTTTATCTACTACCTGCTGTGGTCGCTGATCCTGGTCGTGCGCAGCAACGTCTACCAACGCGAGCGCGAATGGCAGAGCCACCGCGTCATCTACGAGCCGTGGGTCGGCATCGAGTTCCTGCGCGACGGCGCCCTGATCGCCCTCGTTGTCGTGGGGCTCGTCTGGGTGCTGCCTCACCCCAGCCCTTCGCTGCGCTGGAGCGATGCTGCAGGGATGCTCGAAGGGCCGTGGCAGCGCGTGCAGGACGAGTGGCGCCGCCTCTACGCCTCGCTCACCTACCGCGACCAACTGGGCTCGGGCAGCTTTGGCCGCACGTTGACCCTGAGCGGCGCCATGAACCTGGGCCAGACGCCGGTGCTCGAGGTGAAAGCGACGGAGGAGCGCTACTGGCGGGCAGTGCTGCTCGATCGCTACACCGGCAGCGGCTGGGTCGATACCAGCCCGGTCAAGCTGCGTTTCGAGCCCGGCGATGCCCTGACGCAGGCCGATGCCTACCTGGCGCGCGCGGTGCTCACACAGACGGTCACCTATCTGCGCAAGGGTGAGCTGCTGCTTCTCGCGGCGGCCGAGCCGCTGCGGGTGCCGCTGCGCACCGATGCCCAGGGCTTGCTCAAGACCAACGGCGTGCCCGAGATCTCGTGCGTGCTGCCCGCGCAAAGCCTGGGGCGCGAGCAGCGCTACACCGTCGAGTCGTTGGTGTCGACGGCCAGCATCCGCAGCCTGCGGCAAGCGGGCACGAACTATCCGGCGTGGGTCATCGAGCGCTACCTGCAGTTGCCGGCGACGCTGCCCAGGCACATCGCTGAACTGGCGCGCGAGGTGGCGGGCGCGCAGGGCACACCCTACGACAAGGCCGCGGCCATCGAAGCGTACCTGCGCCAATTGCGCTACAACCAGGCGATCGATGCGCCTCCCGCCGGGAGCGACCCGGTGGAGTGGTTCCTGTTTGAGCGCCGCGAAGGCTATTGTACCTACTTTGCATCGGCCATGGTGCTCATGTGCCGGGCGGTGGGCGTTCCGGCCAGGCTGGCGCAGGGCTACGCGCCCGGCCAGTATGCCGAGGAGCGCGGCGCCTACGTCATCCGCGAGAGCGACGCCCACGCCTGGCCCGAGGTCTACTTCCCCAGCTATGGCTGGATCGAGTTCGAGCCGACCCCCTCGCGTCCCACGTTCCTGCGGCCGACGGGCGACGAGTTGGCAAACCCCAACAGCTCGCCGGCGAACCCGGCCGATGCGCCGCGCCGGCGCCCGACGGGCGCGCCCGAGGACGAGCTGGAACCTGGCGAGGTGCCGCAAGGCCCCGCATACCACGTGCCGCTGATCGAGCGCCTGCCCTGGCGCCAGATTGGCCTGGGCGCGCTCCTGCTGGCCCTGGCCGGCGGCACAGCCTGGTACTACGGCCGCCGTTGGTGGACCCTGCGCCCCGCCGAGCGCCTGTACATGCGCCTGACCTGGATCGCCCGCCCGCTCGGAGTGCGCGCCGATCCCTGCCTCACCCCTCGCGAGCTCGCGGCGGCGCTCGACGAGGCGCTGCGTGCCGGCCGGCCGCTGGCGCGCCCGATCGTGGACCTCTACGTGCGCGACCGCTTCGCCGGCCGCCGCGCCTCGCCGCGCGAGCTCGCTGCAGGCGGGCGCGCCTGGCGCCGTGCCGCGCTTCTCAGCCTGCAGCGCTTTGTTGGGCGGCTCTTCGCCGGGAGGCCGCGCACACAGGGTGGCGAGATGCCGCAATAACGGATTGTCATTGCGAGTACCCCAGGCCGCGGTGTCATCTCTTCTGTCCAGAGCGCTCGCCGCGGCGACCCTTGACAACTCAGTATGACCCGCGCATCGAAGGCATCTCCACGTCCGGCAAAGGGATTGCTTCGTCGGCGGCTGCGGCCGCCTCTTCGCAATGACAGGCCAAGGCTCTGCTGGGCACGGGGTTCGGCGAACCCTGGGTTACTCGCAATAGCAGTTCTCTGCTTGGCACAGGATCCGGGAACCCTGAGGTACTCGCAATGACAATCCGGAGATGCCGTGGCGTCCCAAGGACGGCGTCAGGAAGGGGACAGCAGCCGTAGCACGCGCACCTGCTTCTTGGGGAGCGATAGCTCGAGCATTGCCTCGGCGCCCGTCTCGAGGTCACGCGCCTCGAGCACCGAAAAGTGTGCGCGCAGCGTCACCTGCTGCGGCTGCCAACTGTGGTTGATGGCCCACACCAGGCAGTCGCCCGGGCCCTCCAGGTAGCGCACCTCGACGAAGGGGTTGTCGCCATCGACCAGCGGCGTGAGCCCGGCCAGCTCGCGCAGTGCGTGATAGAGCCGCCACGTGCTGTCGCTGCGGTGCGCCTCGTGGGCCTGCGCGATATAGTGCTCGAGTGGGAAGGCGCAAAAGATGACACGCCCGGCGCCGAGCCTGTGCTCGAGGATGGCAGGATGCCCCTCACCGTCGACCGCCACCACCTCGGCCGCGACCGGCTGCACCGGGCAGTACCCCGAGCGTGCCTGGCCCTGCGGCACCTCGTAGTGCAGGCGGGTGCCCGCGGGCAGCGACGCCAGCGGGCGACGCAGGGTGATCTCGAGCGGGCTTGCTGGGATGTCGGCCAGGCCATAGCGCAGGTGGTGCTGGCAGCCGGTGAGCGCCTCGAAGTTGTGGATCGACCAGCCCTGCGCGTACGAGAGGTAGACAGTGCCTCCGCTCCGCGCATAGGCGGCCAGCGCCTCCCACGTCGGCGCATTGAGGTGCGCCATGTGTGGCGCGATGAGCAGCCGCGCCCCCGCCGGCAGCGCCACGGCGCCTGGCCCGGCGATGTCCTCCGGGCAGTTGCAGGCGATGGCCGGCTCGCGCCAGACGCCGACGTCGAGGCGGGCCTGCCGGCTCAGCGTAAAGGCCTCGTGCAGCATCTGCGCGATCGCGCCCGGCGAGAGCCAGCCGTAGAACGGGTAGGCATGGCGCATGCTGGATGGCTCGATGAGGTAGGCCGCCGGCTCGGACAGCCGGTAGGCGCTGAGGTCGATGCGCTCGATCGCGCGGGCAAAGCGCGCGATCTCTTCGGCGGCCGGCTTGGGCTCGCCGTTGGCCGTCGTCACGCCAAAGAGCAGCTCAAAGGCATGATGCGCGTAGGGACGTTGCGTGGGCAGGTCGAAATCGGCAAAGCACCAGCCCAGCGTGCCGGCGCCCCCGGCGGCGAAGACGGAGCAGCCAAATTCCTCGAGGATCGCAGGCAGCCCGTAGCCGCTCGCTGCCGTGATGCTCCACGCCGGCAGCAGCGAATGCCGCAGCGCATCGCTGCCCGTCGCATAGATATGCGGCCCGATCAAGTCGGCCACCTTGGCGAGCGGCTCCAGGGCAAAGCCGTTGTTGTTGCCCAAGAGCGGCCAGGCGCCGTCGCCCACGCCGATGGGGTGCGTGTGGTCGACCTCGCGGATGCTCGCGGCCAGGCGCTCGGCCCACCGCACAGCGCTGGCCGCATCGGTGTCGCCGCCGTAGAGGGGGACCTCGTTCGACAGCAGCCATCCCGCCAGCGCCGGCGCGCGGTGCACGCGGCGCACCACCGCCTGCACGTACAGCGCCTCCTGCTGCAGCATCCAGGGGTCGGTATACAGATCGCGGCTGCCGCGCCAGGGCAGATCCCAGTTCTCGCCCGACATGTGGCCCACGAAGAAGGTTGGGATGGTGTCGATGCCCACCTCATCGCAGAGGGCCAGGAACTCGGCCAAGCGCTCGAGCATCACGGGGTCCACGGTGTCGGGAGCGGGCATGAAATCGGGGGTGTAGAGGAACGAGCGGCAGACGTTCATGCCCAGGCCGCGCATCTCGCAGAGCTCGGCGCGTACCCGCTCGGGCCGCCAGTCGCGCCACATCAGCGGCCCGGCGTGCCGCGCCCAATAGTTCACGCCGACCAGGTAGCGCGGCCGGCCGTCCTTCTGCAGGTAGCGGATCGTTCCCATGGTCTCTCCGATCGTCAAGAAGGGCCCGGCAGAGGCCGGAAGGCGTAGGTTTTATGTATTATAGACGAGCGCCGCACAGCGTCAACAACGTGTTCGTAGTGAGTGGACCTGGCGGTGTCGAGGAGACACCTGACACAACAACTTCCATGGCAGGTGGCCAGCGCCTGCTTTCTGGCAAAAACTCGGTCCAGCTCGCGCCGCGGCTGACAGACGGTTTCTCCTGCTGCAGGGTGGGGCCCCTCGCTACCCGTCCCCCGTCGCGGGGGAATTGGGCTGTCTTTGCCCGCACAGCATCGCTCGCTTGCCACTTCTTGGCCGCACAGGGTGTGGTCGGGCGACCCAATTCCCCCGCGACGGGGGAACGGTAGGGGGGGCCAGCCGCGGCATGGGCAAGCCCCTGACGGAGTTTTTGCCAATTGCCTGCCCGCCATGGAGATCGGTGTGACAGGTCCAGTCTCGCGCACTACGAGCGCGCGTTGGAGGAGGAGACGATGATGGGTACTGGCCGAACCGCCGCGCCGGCATGCGAAATCAGGCCGCTGACTGTGGCCGACGAGCCTGCGGTCGTCGCCCTGTGGAACCGCGCCATGGGCGAGCTCTTTCCGCTGCGCCGGCGGCTGCTGCACCAGGCCGCGCTGGGCGACCCCGACCTGGAGCCGGGCGATGCGCTCGTCGCCTGGGTCGACGGCGAACCGGCCGGCTTCTGCCTGGCTCGCACCTGGCCGCCCCGCGCGCCCTACGGCGAGGCCCAGGGCTGGCTCGAAGCGCTGGCGGTTGACCCCAGGCGGCAGCGCCGGGGCGTGGGCACGGCGCTCGCCGGCGCGGCCGAGCGCGCTCTGGCAGACCGGGGGGTGACGGCCGTCTGGGCCGGCGGCGGGCCGGCGATGCTCTTTCCCGGCGTGTGTACCGAGCTGGCCGGGGGCCGCCGCTTTCTGGAGGGCCGTGGGTACGCGCTCTTCCACACCGTGCACGACCTTATCGGCGACCTCGACGCCATGCCGCACCCGCCGCGGGTCGACGCGGCCCTGGCCGCGGCCGGCGCACAGGTGCGGCCTTGCGCCGAGGCCGAATGGCCGGCGGCCGTGGCCTTTCTCGAGCGCAGCTTTCCTGGCCCCTGGCCGCGCGACCGGCGCCGCCACCACGCGCTGGGCGCGTCTGCGGGCGAGATATACCTGCTGTGGGTGGATGGCGCGATCGCCGGGCTGGCGCAGACCTACAGTGGCGACTCGCCGGTGCTCGGTCCCAGCGTCCATTGGGCGCCGGCGCTGGGCATCGCCGAGGGCGGGCTGGGGCCGATCGGCCTGGCCGAAGCGTGGCGCGGCCGCGGCCTGGGGCTGGCTCTGCTGACCCTGGCGCTGGAGGGCCTGCGCCGCCACGGCGCCCACCATGCCGTCATCGACTGGACCGAGCTCCTCGATTTCTATGGCCCGTTGGGCTTCCGCGTCTGGCGCAGCTATCTGTTGGGGCCGAGGGTATCATAGGGCGCGCGGCGGGGAGGCCCTCACCCCCGTCCCTCTCCCACTGCGGTGGGAGCGGGGAGATGAGTGGCCGCGGAATCAAAAAGGCCCGCAGCCACTATGAGGTGGCTGCGGGCCTTGCGCTGTGGCCTTACGACTTGGCGTTGCTGTAGAACTCCTGGATGCCCTGGAAGTAGCCGCGGGCGATGGCCTCGCGGATCTCGGGCTTGGCGAGCTGGGCCGCGTCCTGGTCGTTGGTGATGAACAGCGGCTCGCCGGTGATGCTTGGCATCTTGCTTGGCCGCGCCAGGTTAGGGCCGTTCACGGCAAAGTGGCCCATGATCTTGTCGTCCTTGATGCCGCGGTCCAGCGTGTTGTAGCCGGCCTCGCGCAGGTTGCTGACGAGCGCCTTTTGCGTGGCCTTGGCCAGCGTCTCATTCCGCGCGTCGAACGGGCGGTCACTGCAGTACCAGACCTCGGTGCCGCGTGTCGCCTTGTTGTCGAGGCCGTTGTTGTGCACCGAGATCAGCAGGTCCGCGTTGGCCTTGTTGGCCTTGTCCACGCGTGCCTGCAGGTCGGCGGCCTCCTGGCCGGGGACGAGCGCGCTGGCATCGTCACGCGACATCTGCACGTCGTAACCGGCCTCACGGAGCATGCGCGCCAGGCGGTTGGCAACGTCAAGGTTGACGTCGCGCTCGGTGAGGTCGACCTTGCCGTTGGTCTCGTGCACGGCGCCGACGTCGCTCGAGCCGTGGCCCGGGTCGATGAAGATCAGCTTGCCCTTGGTCTGCGGCGCCTGCGCGGCCGCCTGTGTGGTGGCCGGCGCCGCGGCCATAACGGGCTTCATGATCGTCGTCGGCACGATGGCCGCCTGCGTGAGCAGGCCGGCCGACATGGTGGCGACGACGAGGAAACGCTTCAAGCTATTCATAAGTCCTTGTATACCTCACAAGGCCCGAAACCCATGGTGTGCGCCGGCCGGCCCCGCTCGCGGTGGCCGGTTGACGGTCCGGGCGCCCCGCGCGCCGCTGGTGGCTGCGGGGGGTCGGGCCGGGATTTGCTCTCGGTCAGTTGCCGATAGTGTACATAACCGGCCCGCCTATGTCAAATAGCGCCCATACAGTACGCACAGAACGGGGTTTTTGCGGGTTTATTGGCCCCGCGGGGCGAATCAACCCGCCGGCACCGCGGCCATGGACCAGGGCCGGGTGCCAGCGGAGCGTCGTGTCCGGCTGTTGCCAGGAGGCTGAGGGCAGCGAGTTGGCTGTCTGGCAGCCTGCTAGGGGGTCGTGGCCTGGCTGACGCGCTCGGCGAGCGCTTCTCTCGAGTTGCGCAGATGGTGGCAGAGCGCCTCGCGCGCGCCGTGGCCGTCGCCGCGGCGCAGGGCGGCGACGATGGGGCGGTGCTCCTCGATCGCCTGCGATCGCCGAGGCTCCGGGAAATGGTACAGCACGAAGCTGATGGTCATGAGGCTGGCCAGGCTGGCGTAGAACGCCATCAGCCTGGCATTGCCGAGGCTTGCCACAGGCATGGTGTGGAAGCGCAGCTCCAGTGCGCCATAGCCCGCGACGTCATCGTCCGCTGGGCGGGCAAGCGCGGCCACCATCTGCTCGACCAGGCGCTGCATTTCGGCCACCACCTGCGGCTCTCTGGCTGGTGGCAGCTCGATCGCCGCGCACTCGAGGAACTCGCGGATCTGGAAGACCTCTTCGACTGTCTGCAGGGAGAGTTTGGTGACAAAGGCGCCACGCCTGGGGATCCACTCCACCAGGCCATCGGCGGCGAGCAGGTTGAGCGCGTCGCGCACGGGCGTGGTGCTCACGCCGAGGTTGCGTGCGATCTGCTCCAGCGGCAGGTGCTCGTCTGGGGGAAGCGAGCCTTGGAGGATCTTGCCTTTGAGGATGGCGTAGATGCGATCGGAGAGACGGCCGATGCTGGCGAGGGCCTCGAGTTCCATGACGTCCTCCACTCTTGGTCGCCGGCGTAGTCAGGGTGCGCGCGGCACGTGCAGCCGGCGGCCCTGCCGCCGCACGTGGGCGGCCCGGCGATGCGTCTTTGCTGCCTACCCATATATTGCAAAATACGCAGCGAATTGTCGCGCCCTAAGGTTACAGTTGGGTTAATACTGTGTCGACGGTGCATAGTGCCAGCCTACCATGGACATAAACCCCAACAGGCGCTATACTCTGCTTCGCTGTGGGGCGGCGTTTGACATAACGGTCATGCGGTGGTATCATCTGGGCCATCACGGTCGCTGCCGACCGTCGCCGCTCCGGGTCCGTCGCACGAGCTGGAGCGGCCTTTTTTATTGCCGGGCCGAGCATCCGGCCCGTTTTGGAGGTACTTGTTTATCATGAACAGACGGCACTTGAAGGCGTTCGCGCTGGCAAGCGCCATTGCAGTGAATTCGGTCCTGCTGCCGCTGGGCGTGGCCAAGGCCGACACGCCGCCCGCGCAGCCGGCGACACCGGTCAAGGGCGCGGGCCAATCGCAGGCACCGGCGGGCATGCCCGAGAAGCTTTCGGACACGCTGCGCGCGCAGACGATGGCCAAGATGGCGGCCCGCGAGCAACTGGCCGGCATCAAGACCATGGGTGGCGCGCTGCCGGGCGCCGCGATCGACGGCAAGCAGCCGTCGGTGGCGGGCCTGAAGAACAAGCCCGCATCCGACGCCTCGGCGGGCATCGCCTACGTGCAGCCGTACGTGGAGCCCAACGACTATGCACACCGCAATTATTGTGGTGCCGGGGCCACCATGGTGCTGGTCTCGCACTTTGACGCCAACTATGCCAAGGGCGACATCGATAAGGTCGGCGAGGCGATCAACCTGGACCCCGACAGCGGCGCGTGGATCAAGGACATCACGCCGGCGGTGAACGAGCACCTGAGCAAGCTGGCCGGCCGCGAGGTCAAGTACTACACCTACGGCCAGGCCGCGTCGAAGGACGAGTTCCGCTGGATGCTTGACTGGGACATCCGCCAGAACGGCGTGCCCCTGATCACGGGCATGCAGACGGCGACCATGCCGGGCTGGAACGGCTATGACGTGGGCCACATCGTGGCCGTCAACGGCTACTGGAAGGACGCCAGCGGCAAGGAGTGGGTCAGCTATGTCGACACCGCTCCTCCGGCCTCCGACTATCACGGCGACATCTTTGTTACCGTGAGCCTCGACGCCTTCTGGCAGGCCGTGAGCCAGAACAGCGCGCAGGTGTGGTAAGACTGTGCCGGTAGCGGCCGCTGCCGCGAGGGTCTGCGACTCTTGAGCCACGAAGGGCACAAAGGGCGGAAGGGATATCCTGAAGCTCCTTGTGCCCTTTGCTGCGTTCAAGGCATGCTCCTGGTGGCGACTGGGGCCGATCACCACGAAGGGCACGAAGGGTGCATAGGGGCCATGCAAAGCCCTTCGTTGCCTTTGTGGTTCAAGAGCTCCCCACGGTTCTGGGATACTCCCAGCCGCATCTCGCGTTTGCCAAACCCCGAAACATGTGCTATACTAGCGACGTCGCTGGGGGATCGTCCAGCGGTAGGACAGCTGACTCTGGATCAGCCGACCGTGGTTCGAATCCACGTCCCCCAGCCTTGAGTCTTCCCGGCGAGGAAGACTCTTTTCATAGTGGGAGATCGTCTAGAGCATCGGTCAAGTGTTCCTGCGAAGGCCCCAGAGGGCCGAATCATCGCCCTGCGACGCCCACAAGGGGCCAGGCTGCGTCGTCTATACGAGTATTTGACCGATGTTCTAGCGGTAGGACGGCTGACTCTGGATCAGCCGGCCGTGGTTCGAAGCCACGTTTCCCAGCCTTGACAGTGGGGGATCGTCTAGCGGCAGGACATCGGACTTTGGATCCGCGAACGGAGGTTCGAATCCTCCTCCCCCAGCCATGGCCTGTATGGACCCGGATGGCGCGCCGCGCGCCTCCGGGTTTTTTTGTTGCCTCGCGGGCGGACCCCCAGCGGGGGGATGGGGATTGCGGCGGCGGGCATGGTGCCTGGCGCTGCGCTACCAGAGCCCGAGCTGCTGCGGCGCCTCGCCGGGGGCGTGGCCGCGGATGTGGGCGGCGAGGGTGTCGAGATGGGCCTGCTCAGGCTGCAGCGCGATGGCGCCGGCGGCGATGAGGGCGTCGCAGCCGGGGCTGCCGGGCACGGCGAACACGGGGCGGCGTTGGCGGTTGGCCTTGGCCGCCGTGCCGAGACTGCCGGAGGGCTGGCGGGCCTCGATGACGATGAGGGCGCGGCTGAGGCCGCTGACGATGCGGTCGCGTGCCATGAGGCCGGCGGCGGTGACCGGGGCGCCGGGGTGCAGCTCGGAGAGCAGGGCGCCGCGGGCGGCGATATCCTGGGCGAGTGCGAGGTTGGCGCGGGGATGCAGCGCGCGCAGGCCCGAGCCGGGGACGGCGAGGGTGCGGCCGCCGGGGGCCTCGAGGGCGCCGCGGTGGGCGGCGGCGTCGAGGCCGAGGGCGAGCCCGCTGACGACGACGAGGCCACGTGCCGCCAGCTCGCGGGCGAGGATGGTGGCGAGGGCGGCGCCGGGTGGGGAGGGGCGGCGGCTGCCGACGATGGCGACGGCGGCGGCGTCGGCGGGCTGCAGGGTGCCGCGCAGGAAGAGCAGGGGCGGAGCGTCGGCCAGGTGGCGCAGGTTGGCCGGGTAGGCGGCATCGTCGCTGGTGAGGGTGGGCAGCCCTGCTGCGGCGAGCGCCTCCAGCTCGTGCTGCAGCGCTTGGAGCGGGGCGTTGTGCAGGGCTGCCGCCATCTGGGGCTTGAGGCGCGGCACCTGCAGCAGGGCCGCGACGGGCGCCTCGAAGGCGGCCTCGAGGCTGCCAAAGTGGGCGACCAGGCGCCTGGCGGTGGGGGCGCCGATGCCGGGGAAGGCACCGGCGACATTGGCGCGCTTTTGGGCCAGCGTGGGCATCGTTGTGGGCACGCTAGACGGGAACTGGGTGGCGCTGGGTGGTGGTGGGGGTTGGTACTCACAGGCACCTCCAGCCATGGTGGTCCTCGGGGTCGCGCTCTTCGTAGCCTTCGAGCTCCTCACAAGGATAGTCGACGCACCAGTCGGGGTCGTCGAGGATGTCGGGGGCGGGGATGATGATGGACTCGCAGGAACCCCAGCCTTCGTTTTCGAGCGCCGCGCACAGCGCCGCCGACACCAGCAGATCGTCGTGGCCGCGGCCTGGGCGGGCTCGCCGTCGCGGCCGGCGCGGCCTGCTTCTTGGTAGGAGGCCTCGAGGGTGCCGGGCAGGGCATAGTGGGCGACGAGGCGGATGTCGGGGCGGTCGATGCCCATGCCGAAGGCGTTGGTGGCGACGACGGCGGGCAGGTCGCCGGCGAGAAAGGACTCTTCGACCCGCGCGCGGGTGGCGGCGTCGAGCCCGGCGTGATAGTGTTCGGCGGGGATGTGGGCGACGCGGCGCACGAACTCGGCGATCTCTTCGGCGTCGGCGCGGGTGCCGGTGTAGACGATGAGGCCGCCCTGGCCGCGGGCGGCGGCGAGGAGGTCACGCAGGGCCTCGAGCTTGGCCGGCAGCTCGGGGGTGTAGCGCACCTGGAAGCTGAGGTTGGGGCGGTTGAAGCCGGTGACGATGCGCTGAGCGTGGCCGAGGCCGGGCAGGCGCACGATGTCGCCCTGCACGTGCGGCGTGGCGGTGGCGGTCAGCGCGGCGGTGACCGGCTGGCCCAGGCGGGCGCGGGCGGCGGCGAGGTGGTCGCTCACGGGCATGCTCCAGGCCGCTCGATCACGCGCGAGCGGGCGCAGGCAGTATGCCACAGAGTGCGTCATGTGCTCAAGCGGCGGGCTGTGCCATGCAGGGGGAGAGAAGCACCGCAGAGGCGCAGAGGGAGACGGGTGAACCACGAAGGGCACAAAGGGGGGCGAGAGATCACGATACGCTTCGTGCCCTTGGTGGTTCTCCCGCCCCCGCTTTGTGCCCTTTGTGGTTCACCCACACCCTCTGACGGTGGGCACTACTTGGCGCCGGCCTTTTGCATTCTGGCGTAGGGGTCGCGCAGGGCGACGGTACGGTTGAAGACCGGGGCGCCGGGCTGCGAGTCGGCGCTGTCGACGCAGAAATACCCCAGGCGCTCGAACTGGTAGCGGCTGCCGGGCGTGGCTTGGGCCAGGCTGGGCTCGGCGCGGCAATCCTCCAGCACCTCGAGCGAGTGTGGGTTCAGGTGCTCTTTGAAATCGTGGCCCTCGGGCACGTCGTTCGGGTTCTCGGCGCTGAACAGGTGGTCGTAGAGGCGCACCGTGACCGGCAGGGCGTGCTCCGCCGACACCCAGTGGATGGTCGCCTTGACCTTGCGGCCGTCGGGGGCGTCGCCGCCGCGGGTGGCCGGGTCGTAGGTGCAGCGCAGCTCCACGATCTCGCCGCGCTCGTCCTTGACGACGCGCTCGCATCTGAGAAAGTAGGCGTAGCGCAGGCGCACCTCGCGCCCGGGCGCCAGCCGGAAGAAGCCCTTGGGCGGCTCTTCGGCAAAGTCGTCGCGCTCGATGTAGAGCTCGCGCGAGAAGGGCACGCGGCGCGTGCCGGCTGCTGGGTCCTCGGGGTTGTTGACGGCGTCGAGCTCTTCGACCTGGCCTGCGGGATAGTCCTCGATGACCACCTTGAGTGGCCGGGTGACCACCATCACCCGCGGCGCGCGCTTGTTCAGGTCCTCGCGCAGGACGTGCTCGAGCAGGGCGATGTCGACCATGCTCTCGGTCTTGGCGACGCCGATGCGCTGGCAAAAGTTGCGGATGGCCTCGGGGGTGTAGCCGCGCCGGCGCAGGCCCGAGATGGTGGGCATGCGCGGGTCGTCCCACCCCGAGACGTGGCCCTCGCGCACGAGCTGCAGCAGCTTGCGCTTGCTCATCACCGTGTGGCTCAGGTTCAGCCGGGCGAACTCGATCTGCTGCGGGTGGTAGACGTTCAGGGTGTCGAGCACCCAGTCGTAGAGCCGGCGGTTGTTGTCGAACTCGAGCGTGCAGATCGAGTGTGTGATGCCCTCGATCGAGTCGGACAGGCAGTGCGTAAAGTCGTACATGGGATAGATGCACCACGTGTCGCCGGTGCGGTGGTGGGCGGCGTTGACGATGCGGTAGAGCACCGGGTCGCGCAGGACGATGAACGGCGAGGCCATGTCGATCTTGGCGCGCAGGGTGCGCGAGCCTTCGGCGAACTCGCCGGCGCGCATGCGTGCAAAGAGGTCGAGGTTCTCATCGACGGAACGCTCGCGCCAGGGGCTGTCTTTGCCTGGCTGCGTCAGCGTGCCGCGGTACTCGCGCATCTCTTCGGGGCTCAGATCGCAGACGTAGGCCCTGCCCAGTTTGATGAGCTGCACGGCGTAATCATGGAGCCGGTCGAAATAGTCGGAGGCGTAGTACAGCCGGTCGTCCCAGTCGAAGCCCAGCCAGCGGATATCCTCCTGGATCGACTCGACGTACTCCACGTCTTCTTTCACCGGGTTGGTGTCGTCGAAGCGCAGGTTGGCCAGCCCGCCGAACTCTTGGGCGATGCCAAAGTTGAGGCAGATCGACTTGGCGTGGCCGATGTGCAGGTAGCCGTTGGGCTCGGGCGGGAAGCGGGTATGCACCCGGCCGCCGTACTTGCCGGTCTTCAGGTCCTCGGTGACGATGTCGCGGATGAAATCCGATGCTGGAGCATCGTTGGTGGTTGTCATAATACTTGCTCCTTGTATGCCGATAATCGCTATGCTCAGCCTGGTACGACAGCCGCACTTGGCGCTGCCACTGCCGGCCAACCCGCTAAAAAGAACCCCCCAGAAGGCCCCACTCCGGTCATACGCGAAGCGCTGTACCCGGATCGCACGCCTGCCCAGACAAGTATGGTAGTAGTACTAATTCCCCGTGTCGGGGGAACGGTAGGGGGTCTCCTGCCTGGCCAGCAGCTCTTCGGCCCGCCGCAGCCGGGCGACGACCTCATCGCGCCCCAGCAGCTCGAGCGTGCCGAAGAGCGGTGGGGCGACGGTGCGGCCGGTCACGGCGACGCGGATCGCGCCGAAGAGCTGGCCCACTTTGAGGCCCAGCGCCTCGGCGAGCGGCCGCAGCGTCGCTTCGAGCGCCTGCTCGCTGAAGGGCTCGACGGCCTCGAGCGCGTCGCGGGCGGCGTCGAGGGCGCGCAGCGTGTCTTCGCGCGTCATCTTTTTCTGGATGAGCAGCGCCGGGTCGTACTCGGCCGGCTCGCGGAAGGCGAAATCGACCAGCGCGGGCGCGTCGTTGAGCGTGGTGATGCGCTCCTGCACCAGCCGCGCCACGCGGAGGGCGTCGCTGGGGCCGACGATGATGCCCGCGCGCGCCAGCACCGGTTCTAGTCGCCCGGCCAGGTCCTCGAGCGTGAGCTGGCGGATGTAGACGCCGTTCATCCAGGCGAGTTTGTCGTAGGAGAACACCGCCGGCGACTTGCTGATGCCGCCAATGTCAAAGGCGGCGATGGCCTGTGCCCGCGAAAAGAGCTCTTCCTGCTCGCCGTACGACCAGCCGACGAGCGCGAGGTAGTTGAACAGCGCCTCGGGCAGGTAGCCGGCCTGCTTGAATTCGTGCACCATCACCAGGTAATCGCGGCCGTCGGGGCCCTTCTCTTTGCGCTTGCTGAGCTTGCCCTTGCCCGTCGGGTTCAGGATCAGCGGCAGGTGCGCGAACACCGGCGGCTCCCAGCCGAACGCTTGGTAGAGGAGCACGTGGCGCGGCGTGGAGGGGATCCACTCGTCGCCGCGCATGACGTGGCTGATCGCCATCAGGTGGTCGTCGACGATGTTGGCCAGGTGATAGGTTGGAAAGCCGTCCGACTTGAGCAGGACCAGGTCGTCGAGCGTGCGGTTGCTGACGGTGATGTCGCCCCGGATGGCGTCATGGAACGTCGTCTGCCCCTCGAGCGGCACGCGCAGGCGGATGACCGGCGTGATGCCCTGGGCCTCATACTCGGCGATCTGGCGCTGCGTCAGCTCGCGGCAGGCGCGGTCGTAGCCTGGCGTGGCGCCTGCGCGCCGCTGCTCTGCGCGCAGGGCGCTGAGCCGCTCGGGCGTGCAATAGCAGGGGTACGCCGCGCCTTTGGCCAGCAGCCGGTTGGTGTGCTCCTGGTAGAGCGCGACGCGCTCCGACTGTGTGTAGGGCCCGAACGGCCCGCCGGCGTCGGGGCCTTCGTCCCAATCGAGGCCCAGCCAGCGCAGGCCTTCCAGCAGGTCGTGCAGCGCGCCGGGGCGGTAGCGTGTGCGATCGGTGTCTTCGATACGCAGCACGAAGGTGCCGCCGGTATGGCGTGCGTACAGCCAGTTGTACAGCGCGGTGCGCGCGCCGCCGACGTGAAAGCTGCCCGTCGGGCTGGGCGCATAGCGCACGCGCACCCGTGGCTCGGCCACACTCTCCTCCCGCGCACGCGGCGTATGGGCCACGTGCGACGGTATATTATAGCACAAAACGGCTGTTCCGTCTTGGAGGAATCGCCTGCCGTCAATGGGGGCCATGTGCTTGTAGTACGGGAGAGCGGATGCTGGGGGAGACACCTGACACAGCGATTCCTCTGGCGGGAAGGCGACAGGCAAAAACCCAGTCAGGGGCCTACCCTGTGGCGTGGGCAAGCTCCTTGCCGGGTTTTTTGCCAATTAGCCACCCGCCAGGGAAATTGGTATGTCAGGTGTCTGCCAGGCGCGGCTCTTGGGTGTACCGTCGTCAGTCGACGACTTCTCGGGGCTGGTGGTAGAGGGCGACGCTTTCGACGAGGCCGAGGCCGAGGAGGGTGGTGATGAGCGAGCTGCCGCCGTAGCTGATGAGCGGCAAGGGCAGGCCGGTGACGGGGAGGAGTCGTACGTGGAAGCCGATGTTGATAAAGATCTGGACAAAGATCATGGTGAAGACGCCGGTGGCGATGAGGCGGCCGTAGGCGTCGGCGGCTTTGGCGCCGATGTGGATGATGCGCATGAGCAGCCCGGTGAAGAGGCCCAGCAGCAGCATCGAGCCGACAAAGCCCAGTTCTTCGGCGAGCACGGCAAAGATATAGTCGGTGTGGCGCACGCGCAGGAAGGAGAGCTGGCTCTGCGTGCCCAGGCCGAGCCCTTTGCCCCACAGGCCGCCCGAGCCGATGCCGATGAGGGCCTGCAGCACGTTGTACAGCTTGTCGTCGGAGACGGAGTCGGGCTTGACGAACATCATGATGCGATCCTGGGCGTGGTCGGGCATGACCGTCCACGCGAGGGGGGCGAGCACGATGACCGTCAGGGCCATGATCACGATGTGTTGCGGGCGCAGGCCGGCCACAAAGAGCATGCCGGCCCAGACGGCAAAGAGGACGGCGGCGGTGCCCAGGTCGGGCTCGGCGGCGATGAGCCCGACGAGGGGCGCGATGAGCAGCAGCGACACCAAGAGCGCGGACCCCTGCTTGACCTGCTCCTCGTGGTCGGCCAGGTAGCGCGCCATGAAGAGGATGAGGACGATCTTGGCCAGCTCCGAAGGCTGCACGTTGACGACTACCAAGTTGAACCACGACTGGGCGCCAAAGACGGTGTGGCCGATGATCTGTACGCCGGCGAGTAGGACCAGGATGCCGGCGTACATCATCCAGCGCAGCGACGCCCAGACGCGATAGTCGAGCAGGCTGACCCCCACGAGGGCGAGCAGGCCGAGTGCCGCAAAGGCTGCCTGGCGCACGGCCGGCAGGTCAGCAAGGGCGACGCCGGCGGCGCGCATGGTGGCCGTGGCGCTCGAGATCAGGAGCACGCCGAGCCCGGCGAGCAGCGCGGTCAGCAGGAGGAGCAGCCAGTCGAAGGAAAGGACCCGCTTGGTGTCGATCAACGTCTCGCCCTTCTTCCGATGATAGGAATGGTGGCCAACAGCCGGCTCTGCTCCCGGCCTTCGGTGATGGTGATTTCGATACCCGACTGATCGATGTCGAGGTGCTCCGAGATGACGGCGATCAGGTCGGCCTTGAGCGCCTGGAGCATTACCGGCGAGATGTCGGCGCGGTCGTGGATGAGCACCAGCCGGAGACGCTCTTTGGCGATGTCTTTGCTACCCACCTCGTCTCTCCCGACGACCTTTTTGATCCAGCTCATGATGCCTCCTGATCGCCTCGAGCGTCAACGGCTACGGAGGGGACGTTATGGTCGGCAAACCTGACAGGTCTCCGAAGACCTGTCAGGTTTCGGCTAGTAGTCCGTCGCACTGATTTTGATGGGCTGCGACGCCCACGAAGCCGCCTAGGGCGGCCAAGGGGGGGCTAGGCTACGCCCATCAGAATCAGTGCGACAGACTACTACTCGCTGCCCTTGCGCTGCGGCCCGATGAGGCGCCGCAGGCGGTCGAGCAGGTTGCCTGAGCTATCGAAGACCATGAACGGCACGTCCTCGCCCAGCATCCGCCTGGCGATGTTGCGGAAGGCCTGGGCTGCAGGCACCGCGGTGTCGTGCGCCACGGGCGAGCCCTTGTTGGTGGAGACGATGATGTGCTCGTCTTCGGGGACGATGCCCAGCAGGTCGACGCGCAAGATTTCCAGCACGTCGGTCACGTCGAGCATGTCGCCGCGGCGCACCATTTCGGGCTTGATGCGGTTGATGATGAGCTTGGCCGGCCCCTTCTCGCCGGCCTCGATGAGGCCGATGATGCGATCGGCGTCGCGCACCGCGGAAACCTCGGGCGTGGTGATGATGACGACCTCGTCGGCGCCGGCGACGGCGTTCTGGAAGCCCTGCTCGATGCCGGCGGGCGAGTCGATGAGCACATAGTCAAAGTCGGGCCGCAGTTGGTGGCAGAGATCGATCATCTGGGCTGGGCTGACGGCTGTCTTGTCGCGCGTCTGTGCTGCTGGCAGCAGGTAGAGCTCCGAGAGGCGCTTGTCGCGGATGAGTGCTTGGCGCAGGCGGCAGCGTCCCTCGACGGCGTCAACGAGATCATAGACCACGCGGTTCTCGAGCCCCATGACCACGTCGAGGTTCCGCAGGCCGATGTCGGCGTCGATGGCGACCACGCGTTGGCCGAGCAGCCCGAGCGATACGGCGAGGTTGGCGGTCGTCGTTGTCTTGCCGACGCCGCCTTTGCCCGATGTGATGGTGATGACTCTCGCTGCCACGGTGATGCCTCCTTGGCCCGAAACCTGACAGGGCTCCAAAGGCCTGTCAGGTTTCAGTCGCGAATGGTCCAGGGCTCGACGACGATGGTGCCGTCGCGCACGAAGGCTTGTTCGGGCGCCAGGGGCCGTTCCGGCCGGCCTTCGGGCGCGCGCGCGATGTGGGGGCCGATGCGCAGTTGCATCGGCGCCAGGTATAGGGCGCAGACGACGGCGTTCTCGTCGCCCATGGCACCGGCGTGGACGATGCCGCGCACTTTGCCCCACACGATCACGTCGCCGCCGGCGATGATCTCGGCGCCGGCGTTGACGTCGCCGATCACAGCGACGTGTCCCTCGTGGCGTGCGACCTGGCCCGAGCGCAGTGTGCGGCGCAGCAGGATGCCCTCGACGAAGGGCAGGGTCTTGGCCTCGCCATCGGGGCGGGCTGGCTGCGGCACGACCAGGCCCAGGCCCGCCTCACGTGCGGCAGCTTGCGTCTCGGCGTTGGTCGAGATGACCGAGACGAGCGTCATGTCGTAGCGGGCCAGGGCCGCGGCGGTCTGCTCGAGCTCGGGCTGCAGCACCGTGCGCGCGCCCACGTCCATGAGGACGCGCGCGCCTTTGAAGAACCCTGCTGTGGACCTGAGCCGGGTCTCGAGGCCGGCGACGAGCTCGACCCAGGGGCCTTCGCCTATGGTCAGGGCCACGCCGTCTCTTGTGCCTTTGATAATGACCTGATCTTCGCTCATTGTGTTCGCCTCGTCACTGTGGAGACCTGTCACAGCGATTTCCATGGCGGGCAGGCGATTGGCAAAAACTCCGGCAAAGGCCTGCCCATGCCGCGGCTAGGCCCCCCTACCGTTCCCCCGTCGCGGGGGAATGGGGCTGTCTTCGCCCGTACTGCATCGCTCGCTTGCCGTTTCTTGGCCACACAGGACGCGGTCGAGCGCCCCCATTCCCCCGCGACGGGGGACGGGTAGCGAGGGGCCGTAGCCTGCAGCAGGAGAAACCATCTGTCAGCCGCGGCGCGAGCTGGACCGAGTTTTTGCCAGAAAGCAGGCGCTGGCCACCCGCCAGGGAAATCGGTGTGTCAGGTGCTTTCCTGGCCGACACCTGACAGGTCTCCGAAGGCCTGTCAGGCGTCGGCCAGGTGTGATGCTAGTCTGTCGCTGCAGGCTCAGGCAAGCCAAAGTAGGCACGTAGCAGCGTGGCGCCGATGGGCGCGGCTGTGCCCGAGCCCTCGAGGCCGACCACCGATTCGCTGCCTTCGAGCAGCACGAGCACGGCGACCTCGGGGTTCTCGACGGGCGCAAAGGCCATGAACCAGGCGTGCGAGGGCCGCTTGCCTTCGGCATCACGCTCGCCGATTTCGGCGGTGCCGGTCTTGCCGGCCACCGCAATCCCGGGCAGTTGGGCGGTCGGCGCTGTGCCGACGGGGCCTTCGACGACCCGGCGCAGCCCTTCGCGCACGATGGCGAGCACTTCAGGCGATACGTCGAGCGTGCGGATGACCTTGGGCTCGAAGGGACGCACGACGTTGCCGTCGGCGTCGACAATCTCGCGGATCACCTGGGGCCGGTAGAGGGTGCCGCCGTTGGCGACGCTCGACAGGGCGTTGATCAACTGCAGCGGTGTGACCAGGACGAAACCCTGGCCGATGGCCGCGTTGTAGGTGTCGCCGGTCGTCCACGATTCGTTGTAGTTGAGGCGCTTGTACCTGGCGGTGGGCACGAGGCCGTTCGCTTCGCCCGACAGCTCGACGCCGGTGGGCGCGCCCAGGCCGAACATGTGGGCATAGCGCACCAGGTTGTCGAGCCCGAGCCCGGCAAAGTCCTCCCAGCCGCCGGTCATTTGGTAGAAGAAGATGTCGCACGACTGCTCCAGTGCGCCGATGACGTTGACGTTGCCGTGGCCCCAGTGGTACTGGCTGATCCAGCAGTAGAAGGGCCAGATGGCGCCGAAGGACTCGAGGTTCATGATGCCATCGCAGCGGAAGGTCGTGTTGGTGGTAATGACGCCTTCCTGCAGGCCGGCAGAGGCGGGGACGATCTTGAAGGTCGAGCCAGGCGGGTACTGGCCGGCGATGGCTCGGTCGAACATGGGCAGCGTGGGGTCATTCGTCAACTGCGCGTACTCGTCGACTCTGCCCTGGGCGAAGATGTTGTTGTCGTAGCTGGGGAGAGACACCAACGACAGGAGCTCACCGGTCTTTGGCGACATGACGATGGCGACGGCTGCCTTGCTCTTGGCTGCGGTCATGCCGGCGCGCAGGGCCTGCTCGGTGCGGGCTTGTAGGGCACGGTCGAGGGTGAGGATGAGGCTGTGCCCGGGTTGGGGGGCTTCATAGTCGAGGTCGGCGACCTTGCGGCCGTAGGCATCGACTTCGATGAAGCGCCGGCCGCGGTGGCCGTGGAGCTCGGCCTCCATGGTGCTTTCGAGGCCCGCATAGCCGACGAGGTCGTTCTGGGTGTAGTCGCTGTTGGGCTTGGAGAGGTACTTTTGCAGCGTCTCGGGCCCGATGCGCCCCATGTAGCCCAGGATGTGGGCAAAGAGGGAGCCGTCAGCGTACTGGCGTGTTGGCTGGATCTCGACGGTCACGCCGGGCAGGCTGGGCAGGTCCTCCATCACGACAAAGGCCAGTTGGCGGCCGATGTTTTCGGCCAGCGGGTAGGCCTCGAAGGGGCGCTTCTCGGCGGCGGCGAACATGCTCTCCAGGTCGCGCGTCGGCGCAGGCGCGGCGAGGGCCCGGTCGCTGGGGAGCGAGGCGACGGGCAGCGAGACGCTGGCGGAGACGGGTATCCCGAGCAGACTCGACAGGCGCTCCTGGATGGCCCGGACCTGCTCAGGGCTATCGGGCAGGCGGGCCGAAACCAGCGATACCACATACTTGGGCACGTTGGTGACCAGGAGTTGGAGGTTGCGGTCGTAAAAGACGCCGCGAGGCGCGTCGACGGCCTCGACGCGGAAGCGCAGGTTATCGGCGCTCTCCTGGTACTCCTGGCGGTGGACGATCTGCAACTGCCAGAGCTGCACGGCCAACACCAGGAAGGCCGCCAGGACAGCGACGCGCACGACGAGCAGGCGTAGCCTGACTTCCCATGGGCTCATGGGTTCACCAACCGGGTTCCTGGAGGGCTGTCTGACGGTTCAGCAGGCCCGCCAATGGGTAGAGCAGCGCGGTCAAGCCCAGGTTGAGTAGGGTTGCCGGCAGGACCACGGCGGTTAGGAGCAGGCCCCAATCGAGCGGCCAGCCGGAGGCCCTGAGGATCCACACACAGGCGCCCTGCTGCAGGATAGTGCACAGCATGCTCATCCCCGGCAGGAGCAGGGTGTGCTCGCTGGGTATCAGCGCTGCGCCCAAGCCGGCGATGGTGCCGGCCGCAGTAAGTGCAACGGTATGCATGCCGAATGGTCCGCCCGAGAGCAAGTCGAGGGCGATGCCGCCCACCAAGCCCCACGCAGCCCCTTGCGTGGGCCCGCGCACGAGCGCCCAACAGACGACGGCCGCCAGCATCAGGTCTGGCTGGACGTGGGCCAGCGCCAGGTGCGGCATGAGCGTCACCTGTAGGAGCGCCAGGAGCAGCAACACAGGTATACTCAGGTAGCCTCTGATGGTCACCCCCAGGTTCGTAGTGGGCGCTTGAGCGCCTTGACCCCTGCGGACTGGCGCCACGTCGGAGGGTCAAGGCGCTCAAGCGCCCACTACGAACCCATTGCACATGGCGACTATTGACACAGCCCTACTATGGCGCCACGGTTGGCCCCGGCGCATCGACGCCGATGGGCGTGAAGTAGCGGACGACGATCACCATCTCGAGCCGGCCGAAATCGACGGCCGGTCTCAAGGTGGCCTCCTGGAACATATCGACATCGCGCCGGCGCACCTCGTCGATCTCGCCGATGAGCAGGCGGCGTGGAAAATTGCCGCCGAGGCCCGAGGTCAGCACGAGGTCGCCCTGTTGGGCGATGCCGTCGGTCTGCGCCATCAGGCCCATGACGAGGGTGGTGCCGGTCGCCTCCTGCATGCCGCGCACGACGCCGGTGGCCCGCGAGCGCTGTACCAGGGCGCTGACGTTGCTCGTCGAGTCGGTCAACAGCCTGACCGTGGCCGAGGTGGGACGCACTTCGGCGATCTGCCCCACGAGGCCGCGGGCGGTGATGACGGCCATGCCGGGCTCGACCCGATCCTGGCTGCCGCGATCGATGGTCAGAAAGTGGAGCAGGTTGCTCGGGTCGCGGCCGATGACTTCTGCGGCCAGCAGGTCAGCCTGCGGGCCAAAGATCTCGGGCGTTTGGTCTTTCAGGTTCAACAGCTCGCGCAGGTTGGCGTTCTCGATCTCGATCTCGCGCTGCAGCGAGAGCCGGTAGGTCAGCTCGCCGACCTGCTGCTGCAGGCGCTGGTTTTCGCCTCGCAGGGTCTGCAGGTCGTGCGGTATCTGCGTGATGCCGACTAGCCCACGGATGAGCGACTGCACGGCATACTGCACGGGCACAAAGCCCAGCGAGACGCCGCTTTCGACGGGCACCAATGACCCTGTCGAGCCGAGTACCAGGACGGCGAGGCTCGCGATGAGGATGATCAGGAGCAGCGGCCAGCTCCGCAGTCCCTTCATCTTGATACCTAGCGCCGCAGTCCGCTGCGCTGCGCAGAGAGCAGCATGGCGCGCTGCGCGTCGGAGAGTTCGAGGAGCTTGGCCCCGCCGCGTACCACGCAGGTGACCGGGTCGTCGGCGCGGTAGACGCGCATGCGGGTCTCTTCGCTCAGGCGTTCGGGCAGCCCCTGCAGCAGCGAGCTGCCGCCCGACATGGCGATGCCCTGCTCCATCAAGTCGGCCACCAGCTCGGGTGGCGTTTCGTCGATGGCGCTCTTGATGGTATCGATAATGGCAGTCAACGGCGCCTTGAGCGCCTCGCGAATCTCGACGCTCGAGACTTCGACCGATTCGGGCAGGCCGGTGATGAGGTTGCGGCCGCGGATGGTCATGCGCTGTTCCTCGGCCAGGGGATAGGCCGAGCCGATGGCGATTTTGGTCCGCTCGGCCATGCGCTCGCCGATGAGGAGGTTGTACTTTTGGCGGGCGTACTGGATGATCTGATCGTCCATCTCGTCGCCTGCCATGCGTATGGAGCGGCTGACGACGACGCCGTTCAGCGAGATGACGGCGACCTCGGTGGTGCCGCCGCCGATGTCGACGATCATGCTGCCGACGGAGTCGGTGATCGGCAGGCCGGCGCCGATGGCCGCTGCCTTGGGCTCTTCGATCAGATAGACCTCACGCGCGCCGGCCCTGCTGGCCGCGTCGTGGACGGCGCGCCGCTCGACCTCGGTGACGCCGCTGGGGACGCCGACGGAGACGCGAGGCCGCGGAGTAGGGATGCGTACACGCTCGTGGACTTTGTTGATAAAGTAGCGGAGCATTTTCTCGGTGATATCAAAGTCCGAGATCACGCCATCGCGGAGTGGCCGCACGGCGACGATGTTGGCAGGGGTCCTGCCGACCATCTCTTTGGCCTCAGCGCCGATGGCCATCACCTTCTTGGTCCTCTTGTCGATAGCGACGACGGAGGGCTCGTGGATGACGATGCCTTGCCCTTGGACGAGGACGAGCGTAGAGGCGGTGCCCAGGTCGATGCTGATATCGCGCGAAAAGAGGCCAAGGAGAGAACTCACAGGGCTCAACACCAGGATGCTCCTCTCTTACCTGTGGATGCTGCATCGATTATACCACAAACATGTTGAACATGCGAAGTAAAGGCGTCTGTGGTATACTTGCGGTCTGCCGGGGTAGCAGCAATACCTTTCGAATAGGGTGGCGACCGTAGTAACGACTTTAGTCGCCTTCACAGTGGCGGCCAAGTTGGCATCGCTGCGCCGCCTGCTTAGCCCCGGCGCGCCGAGCGACAAGCGTCACGACCGCCGGCAGGCGCAGGCGGCTGTCCATGTGACGACGACTAAAGTCGTTACTACGATGCGCCCGTTACTTGAAATGCATTGCCCTCAGGAGAGCATCCATGTCGCGTCGCACACGCGTGTTGGGCCTGTGTGGTATCGCCGTTCTGCTCGTAGCCATCGCCGGCCTGGCCCGCTGGGCTGCGCCGGCGACGCCGGGCAGCGTCGTGGCCGCTGTGCCCCCGGCAGCGCAAGAGAGCGCACGGGCGGCGCTGGCGCAGGCAGGCTACGTGGGCGCGTCGGACCCGGTGTGGGCGGCGGCCCAGGCTGAGTGGCGCGGGCCGGGCACCTATCGCCTGTTCTTCGCTGCGCCCTCCGCGCAGGGCAGCAGCGATGTGTTCGCCGCCCAGGCGCAGGTGGGCGTCGACGGGCGCGTCAGCCGGCTGGCCCAGGCGACTGCAGTGACCGAGACGCCGGCCGGGGATGAGGGCGCGCCGGTGGCCGCGGCAGGCTGGCTGGCCTTTGCCACGCAGGTCGCCGGCCGCTACCAGAGCGTCACCTGCGTGCCGCTGGCCGACCTCGCCGCGCCGCAGGTCTATGTGTTCGACCACCCTGTCGACGACGTGGCACTGAGCTGGCAGCCAGGGCTTGGGGGCGGGCACATGACCCTGGCCGTGGCCGCGCTGCAGGGCGGCGAGGCTGTGAGCGTGAGCGTAGACCCGGCGGCGCAGCGCGTGGAGCCGGCTGGGGCTGCGCTGCAGTGCGTGCCGCCGGCCCAGGGGGGGCAGGCCTGGCTGCCGAACCTGGTGAGCCGCGTGCGCGAGCTGCCGTTTGTGGGGCCCGAAAAGATCGCCTTTCTGGAGAATGTCTTCTTTACAGTGGTCGACTGGGTGAACCGCCTGCGCCACGGCGCGCCGGCGGCCGTGGCGCAGCAGACGGCGGCGCCAACGCCTTCGCCGCAGCCGGCCACGGCGACGCTGCAGGCGACGCCGGCGGGCGGGACGGCCGAGACGGCTACGCCCGAAACTACGCCCACGGTGGCGCCGACGCCGCAGGGCACGGAGTTGGCCGATGGCATCGTGTGGCGGGGCAGCGTCGAGCCCGACCCGGCACGGCCTTTCGCCAAGGTAGAGGTGGTCGAGATCGACCCCAGCCTGCTGCAGATCAAGATGGTGCCCGGCACCATCGAACCGCACCCGTCGACCGGGCTGGTGGGCAGCGGCGTGATCCCCAAGGGCGATTGGGGAGCGCTCGTTGCAGCGTTCAACGGCGGCTTTGCGGCCATGCATGGCCAGTTTGGCATGATGGTGGACCGCAAGGTGTACCTGCCGGCGCGTGATGGCATTGCCACCCTCGCCGTCTATGAGGATGGCTCGCTGCGCATCGGCACCTGGGGCCGCGACCTGACCCTGACGCCCGATATGGTCTCCTACCGGCAGAACTGCCCGCCGCTGATCGAGAACGGCACCGTCACCGCCGAGACGGGCAAGCTGACGCTGTGGGGGCTGTCGGTGTCCGACGAGGTCTACCTCTTCCGCTCGGGGCTGGGCGTGACGCAGGATGGCCGGCTGGTGTACGTCTGCGGGCGCTCGCTTTCGGCCTATACCCTGGCGCGCGCGCTGCAGATGGCCGGCGCCTGGTACGCCATGCAGCTCGATATCGACGAGTACCACGTGGTGTTCATGACCTACGACGTGCAGCCCGGCCAGGATGGCGGCGAGCCTGTCGTCACCGGCCGCAAGCTGCTCGACAACATGCACGGCTTTGGCGGCTGCTTTCTGAGCCCGTTCCAGCTCGATTTCTTCTATCTGCTGCGCCGCCCGCAGCCACTGGCGCAGGCGGTGCGCCTGGCCGAAGCGCCGCCGCAGCCAACGCCGCCCCCGGCAGCGCCGCTGGAGCCGCTGCCCGGCACCATCGCTTTTGCCTCGAGCCGCGCGGGCAACTGGGACCTGTACGCGCTGCGCCCCGGCCGGCCCGACAGCCTGCAGCGCCTGACGGATGACCCGGCCGATGACCTCTATCCGGCCTGGTCGCCCGATGGCCGCAGCCTGGCCTTCGCCTCGCGGCGCGACGGCAACTTGGAGGTCTATGTGCGCGATGCCGCTGGGATGCAGCGGCGGGTGACGGCGCAGCCCTCGGAGGAATGGGCGCCTTGCTGGTCGCCCGACGGCAGTCGGCTGGCCTACCAGTCGGACCGCAACGGGCAGTCGGATGTCTATGTGGCGGCGCTCGATGGCACGGGCGAGACGCGGCTGACGCCGGTGGTCGGCAATCACGAGGCGCCCGACTGGTCGTCCGATGGCCGCACCTTTGTCTTCGACTCGGATCAGGAAACGGCGGGAGCGGTGGCAGCGTCGATCAGCCTCTATCTCATGGACGCCGACGGCAGCCGGCACCGGCCGCTGGTGGCCAACGCCGAGTCGCCGCGCTGGTCGCCCGATGGCGAGCAGATCGCCTTCACCAGTCGCCGCAGCGGCCGCTGGCAGGTCTATGTCGTCAACGCCGGCGGCTCGGGCCTGCGCCAGGTGACCGCCGGCGCCTGGGATGCCCGCTACCCGGCCTGGTCGCCCGATGGCCGCTGGCTGGCCTTTGCCGGCAACGAGGCGGGCCACTGGGAGGTCTACGCCATCCCGGCCGCGGGCGGCGCGCCGCTGCGCCTGACCTACGGTGATGGCGACAGCTCGTATCCCGCCTGGGGGCCGTAGCCGTGGGATCGTGCCGCGTAGTCTGGGAGCCGTGAGTATTCGGGCTGTCATTGCGAGCGCGGCGAAGCGATCTCCAATGACCGACGTGGAGTTGCCTCGCTTCGCTCGCAACCTGGGGATTGCTTCGTCGGCGGCTGTGGCCGCCTCCTGCTCAGGACGTAGGCCGCCGCACCGTAGGCCCGCATGTCGCCGCGGGGCTCTTCTGCGCGGCACGATGCCGCGGCTACAGTACGACGTCATCCGCTTGGCACAGGGTTCCGCGAACTCTGGGGTACTCGCAATGACAGGCCAAGGCTCTGTGCTGGGCCCATGCCGCTCATAGAGTTGGAGACTGACACTCCATGATGTATCGTTCGGGCCGCGTGGCCGGCCGCGGGTCGCCCAGGCAGGCGCGCACGGCCTGGTGGCGCCACGCAGTGGCCGTGCTCGCCGCCATCGCCTACGTGAGCGTGGCGGTCCTCGGCGCGCGGGCGCTCTGGGGCCGTTGGCAGACGGCCCGCTATCAAGAGCGGGGCATTGCTTTCGGCGCCGGGGCGCTCCCCGCCGCCGGCGGCGTCGACCCCTGGGGCGTCAACACCGCCCTCGAGCAGCACGCCGAAGAGCAAGCCCTGGGCCGCTCGCTCGACCTGCTGGCCGCCGGCGGCTTTCATTGGGTGCGCCAGCGCTTCCTCTGGGCCGAGATCGAGCCGGCCCATGGCAGCTATTGCTGGGAGCGCTGGGATGCCATCGTGCGCGAGTGCTCGGCGCGCGGCCTGCAGATCGTCGCCGTGCTCGACACCTCGCCAGCCTGGGCGCGCGCCCCCGAAGACGCGGGCAACCCGCTGGCGCCGCCGCACGACCCGGCCGACCTCGCCGCCTTTGCCCACGCCCTGGCCGTGCGCTATGGCGCCAGCATCGACCACTACCAGGTGTGGGACCAGCCCAACATCTCCCCCCATTGGGGCGAGCGCGATATCGAGCCGTCGCAGTATCTGGCGCTGCTGCGCGACTCCGGCCAGGCCATCCGTGAGGCCGACCCCGGCGCCACCGTGGCCGCGGCGGGCCTGGCGCCGACGCTGGAGGCGGGTGGCCGCAACCTCAGCGAGCTCGCCTTCCTGCGCGCCCTCTACGAGGCCGGCGGGCGTGATGATTTCGATGCCGTCGCCGCCATGTCGTACGGCTTTTGGTCGGGCCCCGACGACCGCGTTGTGGACCCGGCCACCCTCAACTACTCGCGGCTGATCGCCGTCCATGAAGAGATGGCGCGGCAGGGCGACGGCGCCAAGCCCTTGTGGGCCGTGACCTGGGGCTGGAATGCCCTGCCCGAGGGTTGGCAGGGGCGGCCCTCGCCGTGGGGGAGCGACGAGGCGGCGAAGCAGCACGCGCGCGACCTTGACGCCATCGAACGCGCCCGCCAGGAATGGCCCTGGCTGAGGCTGATGTGCTACGCCGCCTGGCAGCCCGCCGCGCCGGCCGACGACCCGGTGTGGGGGCTGGCGCTGCTCAGCCCTCAAGGCACGCCCGGCCCCCTCTACAGCCGCCTGCAGGCGCTGTCGCGTGCGCCGCAACCGCTCTACCCAGGCCGGCACACGCTGCCGCCGGCACAGGGCGAGGTCGAGCTCCGCTTCTGGGGCAGCCGCGTGGACCTGGTGGGCCCCGGACGCTGGGAGCTCGTCTCGCTGGATGGCCGCCCGCGCCCGGCGAGCGGCGCCACAGCGGTCGCTGTGCGGGGGCTGGCGACGGGCGAGCACCGCCTGCTGCTCCGCGTTGCCGATGCGACGGCGGCGCTGCAGGTGGCCGTCTCGCGCGAGCGAGGGCCCTGGCTGCCCGCCGGGGCGGCGCTGGCCCTCATCGCCGGTGGCTTGCTGGCCACCGCCGGCCTGTGGTGGCTGCTGCGGCCCTACCCCTGGCGGGCGTGGCATGCCTGGGCGCTGGCGACCTACTGCGGGCTCTCGCCTTGGGCTGCCTTTAGCGTGGGCCTCACCGCGCTGGCGCTCCTCGCCCTGGCGCCGCACTGGCTGCTCGCCCTGGCTGCGCTGGGGCTGCTGGCCTGGCTCGTCGCCGCTCGCCCCGATGCGGCCCTCATGCTCGCCGTCTTGCTCGTGCCCCTGGCGCCCCTGCAGCGGGCCTTTGGGCCGCTGCGCTTCTCGTACCTCGAGCTGGTGACCCTGCTCGCCGTGGCGGCGCAGGCAGTGCGCGAGTTGTACCGTCTGCTGCAGCGGCCGCCCGACCTATCCTGGCACCGGGCGCTGCCCGGGCACCTGCGCGCCGCGCTGCGCCGCGTCAACGCGCTCGACGCCGGCATGGCGCTGCTCGTGGGCACGGCCCTGCTTTCGCTGGCCGCGTCGGACGTGCTGCGCGTCAGCCTGCGCGAGCTCAGGGTGGTCGTGCTGCAAGCAGCCTTCCTCTACTGGCTGCTGCGCCAGGCGCGCCTCGATCGGGCGGGCATCCTGCGCCTGGCCGACGTCCTCGTGCTCGGCGCCACAGTAGTCGCGCTGCAGGGGCTCTACCAGTATGCCTTCACCCAGCAGGTCATCGTGGCCGAAGGCGTGCGCCGCGCGCGCGGCATCTATGGCTCGCCCAACAACCTGGCGCTGGTGCTGGGGCGCGCCCTGCCGGTGATGCTGGCCATGCTGTTCGCCGCGCCGCGCGGCCGGCGGCGCTGGCTGTACGGCGCGGCAGCGCTGCCCGCTGGGTTGTGCCTGATCCTGACCTTCTCCAAGGGCGCGCTCCTACTGGGCCTGCCGGCGGCCATCCTCGCCATCGGGCTGCTGGCGGGCCGGCGCGCCCGTGTGGCCGCCGCTGGGCTGGCGCTGGCGGGCGTGCTGCTGCTCGTGCCGGTGCTGGGCACGGCGCGCTTTCGCTCGCTCGTCTCGCTGCAGGGCACCAGCCTGCTGCGCGTCAAGCTCTGGGAAGCGTCGTGCGACATGGCGCTGGACCACCCCTGGCTCGGCGTCGGCCTCGACAACTTTCTCTATCACTACCCGGACTATATCCGGCCCGAGGCCATGGCCGAGCCGGACCTCTCGCACCCGCACAACTGGCCGCTCGACTTTTGGCTGCGCCTGGGGCTGCCCGGCCTCGCCGCCTTCCTCTGGCTGGCCCGGAGCTTTTTCCGGCGCGCCCTCCGCCTCTGGCGCCGCCGCGCCGACCCCGCGCTCACCGCGCTCACCATCGGCCTCATCGCCGCCATGGTCGACATGCTCGCCCACGGCCTCATCGACGCCGCCTTCTTTGTCGTCGAGCTGGCGGCGCTCTTTGCCCTTCTCGTCGGGCTGCTGCGGGCCATGGAAGAGGCTGCCTGACAGGCGCCCCGCTTCGCGATGCAGAGGGTCATCGCCATCACGAAGCACTAGCCCCGATGCTGCCCAAGTGGGCAGGCCTCCCGCGTGCCAGACGCCGAGTGCCCTCACCCCCGGCCCCTCTCCCACTGCGGGGGAGAGGGGAGGTGCCCGCGCCGCGTATCGTCGAAGACCAACGGCGCCTTGCTGCAGACGTGTGACCGGCGCATCCCCCCCTCTCCCCCGCAGTGGGAGAGGGGTCGGGGGTGAGGGCACTCAAAGCAGCGCAGTGGCCTGGTTGCGCGCCTTGTTCGAACTGTATTGAGCCGAGCCCCCCTTGGGCGCCATAGGCGGCTTGTGGGCGTCGTAGGGCGACGATTCGGCCGCCTGGGGCCTTCGCAGGAGTACTTGACCAGTGTTCTACCCCGGCCACTGTGCCCACAGCCAAAGGGCGGCCATGGCGTTAGCCGCCTCGATCTATCTCCTCGCCCCACACGTAGGCCGGACTTCTCAACCCGGCATCGCCGTTATGCCGCCCCCGCCTGCTCCACGCCGCCACTGGCACGCGCCGCCGTCCGCCCCCCTTTCGCGTTTTCGTCGCCTTCGCGTTCTCGTGGTCCGAACCCTCCGTGCCCCCCTTGGCGCCTTTAACTGCTTTGTTAGTTGGCGAGTCCTCCACAGCCTCGGCGCCATTGCCAAGGCGGTGGCGGTTCCCGAACCGCCCCTACAAGGCCCATTCGGCGCTGAGTCTGTGGTTCAAGAGCTGCGGACGCTGCTGCGAGCCACCCGCGCGTTCGCACATCGTTGACAGTCAGCCGCTTTGCGGTATACTGGAGCGCTGGATCAAGGAAACCAGACAGGAAGGGCACATGAGAATACTCATCACTGGCGGCGCCGGCTTTATCGGTTCCCATCTCTGCGATCGCCTCTTGGCCGACGGCCACGAGGTCATGGCCATCGACAACCTGATCACCGGCAGCACCCGCAACATCGAGCACCTGGCCGGGCACGAGCGCTTTCGCTTCATCAAGCACGACGTGACCGAGTACATCTACGTCGAAGGGCCGCTCGACGCCGTGCTGCACCTGGCGTCGCTGCCCAGCCCGGTGGACTATCTCAACGAGCCGATCAAGACGCTCAAGGTCGGCGCTCTGGGCACGCACAAGGCGCTTGGCCTGGCCCGGGCCAAGGGCGCTCGCTTCCTGCTGGCGTCGACCTCCGAAGTGTACGGCGACCCGGCCGTGCACCCGCAGAGCGAGAGTTATTGGGGCCACGTGAACCCGGTGGGCCCGCGCGGCGTCTACGACGAGTCCAAGCGCTTTGCCGAGGCCCTGACCATGGCCTACCACCGCACGCACGGCCTGCAGACGCGCATCGTGCGCATTTTCAACACCTACGGCCCGCGCATGCGCCTCGACGACGGGCGCGTGGTGCCCAACTTTGTCAAGCAGGCGCTCCTCGGCGAGCCGCTGACCGTGTTCGACGACGGGCTGCGCACCCGCAGTTTCTGCTACTACAGCGATCTCGTCGAGGGCATCTGCCGGCTGCTCCGCTCCGACGAGGTCGAGCCGGTGAACCTGGGCAATCCGCACGAGATGACCATCCTCGACTTTGCCCGGCTCATCATCCGCCTGAGCGGCAGCCGCTCCGAGATCCGCTTCGTGACGCCTAACGATCAGCGCACCGCCGATGACCCCAACCGGCGCTGCCCCGATATCACCAAGGCACAGCGCGTGCTGGGCTGGCAGCCTGAGGTGCCCGTGGAGCTGGGCCTGCGGCATACGATCGCGTGGTTCCGCGACCGCCTGGGCTAGGGCGTGTTTGCCAATCCATATGGACCGCGAAGAACGCCAAGGGCGCGAAGGGGGCGCTAAGGCTCACAGTCAGGATTTGCCAACTTGGCGTCTCCTTCGCGTTCTTGGCGCTCTTCGCGGTTCAGAGGTCGTGCCTGCAGTGGCGGGCTGAGCAGTAACGAGGCTCCAAGCCGATTCCGCTATTCAGGAGTTGTGGCAGTGAGAACGAACGGCGAGCAGGCGGCACGGGTGCCCGCCTGGCCCTGGGAGCGGCTGCCCCATGGGCGCTGGCTGGGCCGGCTGGCGTTGGCGGCGCTGGTGCTGTTCTGGGCCTGGGCGCTGGCCGGCCTGCCGCTGACCAACGCGGCGGCGCTGTTGGTGGCGGCCGTCGTCGGCGTGGCCATGCTCTTGTGGCCCGCCCTGGGCCTGGCGCTGCTGGCGGTGGCCGTGCCGTTCGGCTCGCTGCGCAGTATCTCCCTGGGGCCGGCGCAGGTTGGCGCCGCGGAGATGCTGTTGGCCGTCACCGCCGCGGTCTGGCTCGTGCGGCAACTGGCGCGCCGCTCGCTGCGCCCGACCTGGCCGGCCTTTGGCGCCGCCGGGCTGGCGCTCATGGGGGCGATGCTGCTCTCGTTCCTGCCGGCCAGCTCGTTCGCGCTCGCCGTCAAAGAGATGCTCAAGTGGGCCGAGCTGTGGCTGGCGGCCCTGCTGGTGCTCAATGCCGTGGATGCGGCCGGCGCGCTGCTCTTGGCGCTGGGCCTGCTGGCGGCCGGAGCGGCCCAAGGCCTGTTGGGAGCGTACCAGTTCTTCGCCCGCGTCGGGCCGCCCGAGTTCGTGCTCATGGGGCGCTTTATGCGCGCGGCTGGCACCTTCCACCAACCCAACCCCTACGGTGGGTTCTTGGGGCTGACGCTGCCGTTGGCGGTGGGGCTGTTGCTATCGGCCTGGCCCGCTCGGGGGCGCAACCGGCCCTCGGGCGCTGTGCAGCCCCAGCAGGCGGGGGCGTCCGATGCGCCCACGGCGGGCGAGGCGCTGCCCAGCAGGCGGGTGACGCTCGCGATCTGGCTGGCCGCAGCCGTGGGCGGGGGGCTGATCGCCCTCGGGCTTTTTGCCAGTTGGTCGCGCGGCGCTTGGCTGGGGGCAGCCGCGGCGGTGGCGGCGGTCGTGCTGGCCAACGGCGGCCGCTGGCTGCGGGGCGCGCTGCTGGTGGGCGTGCTCGCGCTCTGCCTGTGCCTGCTGGTGTGGGGGCGGGTGCCGCTGCCGGGGGCGCTACAGGAGCGTTTCGGCGGCTTTCTCTCCGACCTGACAACCTTTGACGTCCGTGGCGTCGAGGTCGATGATGCCAACTTTGCCGTCATCGAGCGCGTGGCTCACTGGCAGGCGGCGCTGGCCATGCTCAACGATTATCCCTGGACGGGCCTGGGGCTGGGCAACTATCCCGAGGCCTATGCCAAGTACGCACTGCCGCGCTGGCCCGACCCGCTCGGCCACGCCCACAACTACTACTTTAACATCGCCGCTGAGGCCGGGCTGCCGGGCCTGGCTGCGTACCTCATATGGGTGTTTGGCGGGCTGTGGGTCGCCCTCCTGGCGGTACGGCGCTCGCAGGGCGTGTGGCGGGGGCTGGCGCTGGGGGTGTTGGGGATGTGGGTGCACCTCAGCGTGCACAACCTCTTCGACAACCTGTACGTGCACGGCATGGGCATCACCGTGGGGCTCTTGCTCGGCCTCGCCGCCTGGATCATCGCCCAGGGGCGAAGGCGCGGCCAGAACCCGTAGCCTAGCCCCCTGTGGGCGCCGTAGCCTTGCGGGCCATTGCAGGCGTTCCGGGCGCCTGCCGGCTGATGCGCTGCGCTTTTCTCCGGCTATGGCCCGGAGGGGGAATTCTCGGCGGGTTGTCTGGCCCATGGCGGCCCGCGGGCGGCCATGGGCCAGACAACCCGCCGAGAATTCCCCCAAAAGGGTTCCGTTCCGGCGTCATGCCACGCGCAGGGCACGCAGCGTGAAGCCCGGATAGCAGGCCACCACGTGCAAGTACGGTTGCGGAACTAGCCCCTTGTGGGTGTGGTCTACAAGAGCTGTCGGGTAGGCACCTGGAGGGTCAAGGGGACACGTAATGCCAATCGCTATCCATGGGGTCTAGGGTATGCGGAATTCGCCTGAGGAGCAGGCTCTGAACACGAAGCAGACAGCCCATGAGGGCCTGGTGGCGCGAGCGGTCGCTGCATTTGGCGGCCGGCTGGCAGGCCGTAGCCAGGTGGTCCACTGGTTGGTGGCCAACCGCCGCGAGGCGGAGCGCTTTGTCAAGTTCGGGCTCGTGGGCACGCTGGGCACCGCGGTCGATTTCGGCATCCTCAACGCGCTCATCCTGGGCCTGGCCACGCCCAAGTTTCTCGCCAACACCGTCTCCTTCTCGCTGGCGGCGCTGAGCAACTTTGTGTGGAACCGGCTGTGGACCTTCCCCGAGTCGCGCCGGCGGCCGCTGGGCCGGCAGCTTGCCCAGTTCTTCGCCGTCAGCGCGGGCGGTTACCTCATCAACCAGGCGCTCTTTTTGTCGCTCGACCGCTGGGTCTTCGCCGGTTGGGAGACGCTGGGCTACAACCTGGCCAAGGCGATCGCGGTCGTCGTGGTGCTCTTTTGGAACTTTGGCGTGAATCGAATCTGGACGTATAGAGGCTTATGAGTGCTACGTATCGGAGTCGATTACACCGCGGCTGTGCGCCAGGGTGCGGGCATCGGCCGCTACACGCGCGGCATCATCGGGGCGCTCGCGGCGCAGGATCGCGAGAGTAGCTATCGCCTCTTCGTGGCCGGGCGCGGCGCCCAGGGGCACACGCCCCACGCGCCCAACGTGCGGACGCGCCGGGTGCCGTTGACCGACGTCGAGGCCGCCTGGCTGTGGCAGGACCTGCGCCTGCCGCTTCCGATCGAGCTCTTGCTGGGGCCGCTCGACGTCTTTCATTCGCCCGACTTTGTGCTGCCGCCGGTATGGCGCGCGCGGACCATCGTGACCGTGCACGACCTCTCTTTCTTGCGCGTGCCCGAGCATGCGCACCCGCGCGTGCTGGCCTATCTGTTGCGCAGCGTGCCCCGCGCGGTGCGCCGCGCCGACCTGGTGCTGGCCGTGTCCGAGTGCACGGCGCGCGACCTCGTCGAGTTGCTCGGCGTGCCGCGCGAGCGCGTGCTGGTGATCTGCCCTGGGGTCGACGCGCACTTTCGGCCGGTGGAGGACGCGGATACGCTCACGGCCGTGCGGCGACGCTATGGGCTGGAGCGTCCCTTCATCCTTGGTGTCGGCACGTTGCAGCCGCGCAAGAACTTGACCGGTCTGATCGAGGCCTTTGCGCGCCTCACCGCGCAGCGCTCGCTGCCGCACGAGCTGATCATCGCCGGCCGCGAGGGCTGGCTCTACGAGCCGATCTTTGCGCGGGTGCAGGCGTTGCGGCTGCACGACCGGGTGCGCTTCCTGGGCTTTGTGGCCGACGAGGACCTGCCGGCCCTCTACACCCTGGCCGGCTGCCTGGCCTACCCGTCGTTCTATGAGGGGTTCGGCCTGCCAGCGCTCGAGGCCATGGCCTGCGGCACGCCGGTCGTGGCCAGCAGCACCTCTTCGCTACCCGAGGTCGCCGGCCCGGCCGCGCTGTTGGTGGACCCGCACGATGTGGACGGCCTGGCCGCAGCTCTCGACCGGGCGCTGCATGACGAGCAACTGCGGGCCGGGCTCTGCCGGGCCGGGCGGCAGCGGGCGGCCCAGTTCACCTGGAGGCGAGCGGCGCAGCAGTTGCTGGCGGCCTACCGATCGTTGGCGAGCCACGCCTAGTCGCCGACCTGTCACACCGATTCCCATGGCGGGCGGTTGGGCCGCCTTTCCTGGCAAAGAACCGGTTCGCCGCTGGCCGGCTCGTAGTGCGCACTACGAGCTCGAGCTCAGGCTCGCCGGCCTTCAGCGAGTTCTTGCCAATCGATACGCCGCCAGGGAAATCGCTGTGTCAGGTTTGCTGACAGGCATGTGTGGCTGTTCTCAGATTGGGATCCGAAGCATGCAGATTGGCATCGACTATACGGCCGCCGTACGCCAGGGGGCGGGCATTGGCCGCTACACACGGGGCCTGATCGGCGCCCTGCTGGCGCTGGATTACAAGAGCAGCTACCGGCTGTTCGTCGCCGCGCGCGGGGTGCCGGCCGACGTGCCTGGGGGCGCCAACGTCCGCGCTTGCCTGGCGCCGCTGACCGACCGCGAGACCTCGCTCGTGTGGCAACGGCTGCGCCTGCCGCTGCCCATCGAGCTCTTCCTGGGGCGGCTCGACCTCTTTCACTCGCCCGACTTTGTGCTGCCGCCGGTGCTGCGGGCGCGTACCGTGCTGACGGTGCACGACCTCACCTTCCTGCGCGTGCCGCAGTGCGCCCACCCCGTGCTGCGCGAGTATCTGACGCGCGTCGTGCCGCGCTCGGCGCGCCGCGCCGACCTCATCCTCGCCGACTCGGAGAACACGCGGCACGACGTCATCGAGCTCTTGGGGGTGGCCGACGAGCGGGTGCGCGTGGTCCACCCTGGGGTCGAGGCGCGCTTTGAGCCCGTGGCCGACGCTGAGGCGCTGGCCGGTGTGCGCCGCCGCTATCGGCTCGAGCGGCCGTTCATCCTGGGGCTGGGGACGCTCGAGCCGCGCAAGAACTTTGCCGGGCTGATCGCGGCCTATGCCCAGTTGGCGGCGCGCCGTAGCCTGCCGCACGATCTGATCATTGCGGGCGGCAAGGGCTGGCTCTACGAACCGATCTTTGCGCAGGTGCGCGAGCTGGGCCTTGAAGAGCGCGTGCGCTTTCTGGGCCATGTGGCCGACGCCGACCTGCCGGCCCTCTACACCCTGGCCTCGTGCCTGGCCTACCCCTCGTTCTACGAAGGCTTTGGCATCCCCGTGCTCGAGGCTATGGCCTGTGGCACGCCGGTGGTGACGTCGCACGTCTCCTCGCTGCCCGAGGTTGGCGGCGAGGCGGTGCTCTATGTGGACCCCAACGACACCGAGGGCCTGGCTGCGGGGCTCGACCGGGCGCTCGGCGACGAGGCACTGCGCGCAGCGCTGCGCACGGCGGGCCTCGAGCGGGCGCAGCGCTTCACCTGGGAGGCAGCGGCGCAGGCCCTGCTCGCCGCCTACCACGCTACTTTGGGGGGGTTAGGGCCAATACCTTTCAGAACGGACACACCGTAGTAACGACTTTGATCGTCGTCAGAATGGCGGCCAAGCCGGCATTGCAGCGCTATCCGACGGGTCCGACGCGTCGGATGACAACAGCCGGTGTCGCAGGCATGCACGATTGGCCGCTTGAGACGGGACGACTAGAGTCGTTACTACGGCTGCTGCCTTGTTCGAAAGGTATTGGGGCTAGGGCGCTGGGCCGAAGCGCAGCCCATCAGCCGGCAGTCACCCGGATAGGCTGCCTTGCTCGCAAGACAGACATCATGCCCCGGGGCACCACAAACGATGAAAACGGGGCCTTGCACCGCAGAGGACGCAGAGATCACTCATTCCTCTGCGCTCTCTGCGGTGAATCGGAGCCCCATTAAGTCAGGGTTGCCCCACCCACCCCCCATGAGCTACTCTTCCATCGGCTGGGCCGAGGCGCCGGGCTTGAGCACGGCGACGTAGGGCAGGTTGCGATGGAACTCGTCGACGTCGAGCCCAAAGCCAAAGACAAAACTATCGGGGATGTCGAAGCCGACATAGTCCACCGGGATATCGACCTCGCGCCGGCTGGCTTTGTTGAGCAGCGTGCAGATGCGCAGGCTCTTGGGGCCGCGCTCATGCAGGATGCGCGTGATATAGTGCAGCGTCTGCCCGGTGTCGATGATGTCTTCGATGATCAGCACGTTGCGCCCCTCGATGTTGGCGGCCAGGTCCATGAGGATGCGCACGACGCCGCTCGAGGCCCTCGCCCCCACGCCATAGCTCGTCACGGCCATGAAATCGATTTGGTGGGGGATGGTGATGGCGCGCATCAGGTCGGCGAGAAAGACGACGCTGCCTTTGAGGATGGCCACGAGCAGCAGATCCTGGCCGCCATAGTCGTTCGAGATGGCGCGGCCGAGCTCGGCGATGCGCACCTGCACCTCGTCCTCGGCGATCAGCACTTCCTGGGTGAGGCGCGATGCCTCCTGTGCCTGCATGAGTCCCTCCAGATTGGTCAAATGCGCCGCCTGGCGCTGCCCGACAACCTACTGTGGCCGCCCGCATTGATCTGACGGCTGCGTCGGCGGCTCCAGAGCACCGGCGCACCCATCAGCATCTCTGTGGGCCATCACGAGGCGCAGGCAGAGGAAGCGGCGCGTCTCGGCGCTGGGCGCGGCCACTTGGCTGGCCCGCCAGCCGGCAATCCACAGGATGCCTCGCTCGGAGATGAGCAGGGGCACGCGCTCGCGCTGGCCACGCGGGATCTTGGCGTCGATCATGTAGTCCTTGACGCTCTTGTGGCGGCCGCCGAGGCCGCGCGGCTGGAAGCGGTCGCCCGGCCGGCGCCTGCGCAGGTGCAGCTCGCGGCCGGCGCGATCGGCGTCAAAGCATGCCTGCAGCCGCCCGGCCCCCGGCGTGGCCTGTTCGGCGAGCCGCGCCTCGATGGCCCAGCCGCCGGCGAGTGGCGTCAGCCCTGGCACCTGCAGCGGCCGCTCGGTGTCGAGCAGGGGGGCTGCCTGGGGCTCGACCCACGGCACCGCGGCCGGGCGCACGATCAGCCGCTCGTAGCCGACCTCCAGCAGCAGCCCCGCCGGCAACATGGCGATGCTCCCCACCGCTGCGCTCAGCGCAGTGCGGCGCGCCTGTTCGAGGTGCAGCCAGCCGATGTCGCGCAGCGAGCGGCGCAGGCTGAGCAGCGCCCGGCGCAGCAGCGCGCGCTGCGGGCTCGGCGGCAGGCCGCGGAACACATCGCGGCGCAGGGCCACGGCCTCGGGTCCTGCGGCGAGCACCAGCTCGGGCCAGAGCGCGTCCAGGCTCTGCTGCAGATAGTCGTAATCGTCGGCCAGCACGTCGGCCGTGTGGTGCAGGCGCTCGCGGATCCTCGGGTTGTACGTTTCGAGGATGGGCACGAGCTCGTGGCGGATGCGGTTGCGGTAGAAGGCGCGCTCCAGGTTGGTGCGGTCGAAGCGCGGCTCCAGCCCTTGCGCCTCGACGTAGGCCTCGATATCGCGGCGCGGCACGTCAAGGAGCGGGCGGATGAGCGTAGGCGCAGCGCAGCCCGCCGTGGCGCCTTCGGGCCAGCGGGCGCGGCGGCGCATGCCCCTGAGGCCCGCCAGGCCGGCGCCGCGCAGGCAGTGCATGAGCACCGTCTCCACCTGGTCGTCGGCGTTGTGGCCCACGGCGACGGTGCCGGCGCCCTGCGCACAGGCCACCTCGGCGAGGAAGCGGTAGCGCGCCAGCCGCGCCGCCTCCTCGAGCGAGCGGCGCTCGGCGGCGGCCAGCGCGCGCACGTCGACGCGGCCTACCGCGCAGGGCAGGTGCCACGCGGCGGCCAGCGCGGCCACAAAGGCGGCGTCGGCCTCGGCCTCGGGGCGCAGGCCGTGGTTCAGATGCGCCACGTGCAGGCCGACGCCGTACTCGCCGCGCAGCCGCAAGAGCACGTGCAACAGGCACAACGAATCGGGGCCACCCGAGACGGCCACGACCACCGTGCCGCCGCGCGGCAGCAGCGCCTCGCCGTCGATGGTGGCCCGCACCTGGGTAAGCACATCCATGCGCGGATGATAGGCAAAGCGAGGAGAACTGTCAAGGGCGGGGGGTGCGTAATGCGTCACGTATCACGCACGGCGTGTTGACGGCATGCGCGGTTTCAAGTACGATAGTGCGCAACATGAGGCGGGAGGCCCGGCGATGGACGACATGGCGGCCGCGCTGGCGCGCGAGCGGGAGGCGATCGGGCCTCTGCTTTCGTTGACCGACCCCGGCGATGCGCTGACGGCGTATTATGCGCTCTACCACCCGGCGGCGCTGACGCGGCTGTACGTGCAGCGCGGCGCTTCAGGGCGGGCGGAGGGCTTTGTCGCGACCTGCACCACCGGGGCCGATCTATTTCGTCCGCTGGTGGTGCTGCGCGCCGAGCGCGACCGCCTGCTCGGCGACCTGCTGCGCGGAGGCCTGGCTGCCGGGCGGCCGTACCGTTTTTCGGCACCGCTGCGCTATGCTGCGCTGCTCGAGGGCCTGCTCCGTCTGACCGAGACGCGCGTGGCGCTGGTCCTGCTGCTCGACGTAACGGTCTTTGAGCCGGTGCTGAACGTGCTCGTGGTGCCGGCGCAGGGCGCCGACGGGGGCCTGCGCTTCGAAATCCGCTCGCGCGAGGGGCGGGTGCTAGCCGCCTCGGGCACGAACTGGCGCTCGCCGCACTTTGCCGAGGTGTATGTGTATAGCGAGCCCGAGGTGCGCGGTCGCGGCTTTGCCCGCTCGGTCGCCTCGGCCTGCACCGCTGCTTTGCTCGAAGAGGGGGTGCGGCCCCTCTACGTCGCCAGCGAGGGCGATGAAGCATCGCTGGGGTTGGCCGCGGGCCTGGGCTATCGCGACAGCGGCCACCGCGAATGGATTGCCGCTGGGGTGCGTGAGGCATGAGCGACAAGAATCCACGGGTAGGGGCGGTTCGCGAACCGCCCCGCGCCACAGGAGGCAGCGCGTCCGTAGGGGCGGTTCGGGAACCGCCCCACAGCCTGGGGCGCCGCGGCGAGGAACTGGCGGCCAGGCATCTGGCTGGGGTGGGCTATCGCATTCTGGCGCACAACTATCGCTGCCCGGCCGGCGAGGTGGACCTGGTGGCGCTCGATGGCGACTGCCTGGTGTTCGTCGAGGTGCGCACGCGCCGCGGCGACCTGTGGGGCACGCCCGAAGAATCGGTGACGCCGGCCAAGATGGCGCGCCTGGTGCGGGTGGCCGAGCACTACCTGGCCGATCTCGATGCAGAGGATGTGGATTGGCGCATCGATGTGGTGGCGGTGGAGGTGGATAGGCGCGGGCGGGTGCGCCGCCTCGACGTCGTGCGCGACGCGGTGAGCCTGTGAATGCCCGCCCGCTCATGGTGGTCGTCGGCCCGACGGCGGTGGGCAAGACGGCGGTGGGCGTACACCTGGCGCTGTGCCTGACCGGCGAGGTCGTCTCGGCCGACTCACGGCAGATCTACCGCCACATGGATATCGGCACCGCCAAGCCCACGCCCGAAGAGCGCGCCCGAGTGCCGCACCATCTGCTCGATGTGGTGGCACCCGACCAGACGCTGACCCTGGCCGAGTACCAGGAGCTGGCCTACGCGGCATTGCGCGATATAACGGCGCGCGGCCGGCTGCCGCTCATCGTCGGCGGCACCGGGCTCTACGTCCGCGCTGTGGCCGAGGGCTGGACGATACCGCGCGTGCCGCCCAACCCAGCGCTGCGCGAGGTGCTGCAAGAGCGGGCCGAGCGCGAGGGGGGCGCGGCGCTGTACGCCGAGCTCCGGGCGGTGGACCCGGCGGCGGCAGCGCGCATCGACCCGCGCAACGTGCGCCGCGTCATCCGCGCGCTGGAGGTCTATCATGGCTCGGGGCGCCCGTTTTCAGAGCAGCAGCGTCGCCAGCCGCCGCCCTACGACCTGCTGTGGATCGGTCTGACGATGCCGCGGGCTGAGCTCTATCGCCGCGCCGATGCGCGCATCGAGCGCATGGTGGCGGCCGGCTGGGCCGACGAGGTGCGCGATCTGCTGGCCCGCGGTTACGGCCCGGAGCTGCCGGCCTTTTCGGCGCTCGGTTACCCCGAGATGGCCGCCTGTGTGCAGGGCCGGCTGAGCCTCGAAGAGGCGGTCGCGCTGATCAAGCGCAACACGCGCAGCTTTATCCGTCACCAGTATGCCTGGTTCAGGCCGCAGGACCCGCGCCTGCACTGGTTCGATATGAGCGAGCCACGCATAGACGGCATCGAAGCGCTGGCGCGCTCGTTCCTGGAGAGCAGGATGTGAGGCCCAGGTTGCGAGGTTCGACGCGGATCACCCAGATGGCGCGCGTAACCATGTGCTTGATCGTGCTGGCGCTCGCGGTGGGATGGCTGCAGCGGCCGCCGGCGCCTGCCGTGGTCATTGGGCCGCAGCAGACGGTGACGACGATCAACCCCAAGATGGGCGTGCACACCCGCCTGACCGACGAGGTGGAGGAGTGGAAGATCCAGCGCACGCTCGAGATGGTGCGCGAGATGGGCGCGCCCTGGGTGGTCGAGTATTTCCCGTGGGGCTACTATGAGCCACAGAAGGGCCTCTATGAGTGGGACCATGCCGACACCGTCGTCGACCACGCGGTGGCCCAGGGGCTCACCGTGATCGGCCGCATCGACTTTGTGCCCGACTGGGCGCGCCCGGAAGGCACCACCTTCCGCCACCTCGACGAGGCGCACTATGCCGATATGGGCGATTTCGTGTACGCCTTTGTCAGCCACTTCCGTGGCCGGGTGCCCTACATCATCATCTGGAACGAGCCGAACCTGAGCCTCGAGTGGGGGCAGCGACCGGTCGACCCGGCGGCCTACACACGCCTGCTGCGCATCTGCTATCAGCGCGCCAAGGAGGCCGACCCGGCGGTGCAGGTGGTGGCCGCGGGCCTGGCGCCGACGACCGAGCCGCCGGGCAGCGAGTGGGGGATGGACGACCTGGTGTACCTGCAGCGCATGTACGAGGCCGGGGCCAGGGGCTGCTTCGACGCGCTGGCGATCCATGCCTACGGCTGGACCTTTGCGCCCGACGACCCCCCGGCCCAAGACACGGTCAACTTTGCGCGGGCCGAGCTGACGCACGGCGTGATGCTGCGCAACGGCGATGGCGCCGCGCCCTGCCTGATCACCGAGGGCGGCTGGAACGACCATCCGCGCTGGACGCGGGCGGTCAAGCCGGCGCAGCGCATCGCCTATACCATCCGCGCCTACGAGAAGGTGCGCCAGGAATGGGAGTGGTGCCAGGCGGCGGCGCTGTGGGCCTTCCGCTTCCCCTGGCCGCAAAAGACGTACCAGGACTATTTCGCCTTTGTGGCGGTCAACTTTACGCCACGGCCGGTCTACGTTGGGGTACAGCGCTATGCCCAGGGGCTGGCGTCCGAAGAAGGAGGCGCCCCGTGAGCCGCTGGCGAGGGCGTGGCGGGCTGCTGCTGGCGAGCGTGCTCGTGATCGCCGGCGCGCTGGCCTGGAGTGGCCGGCAGGGGTGGCTGGCCGGCGCGCAGGATGCGGCCTGGGCGCGCGTGCAGCGCGAGGGCGTGCTGCGCGTGGCCATGGATGCCAGTTACCCGCCGTTCGACATCGAGGAGGGTGGCACCTTTCGCGGCTACGACGTGGACCTGGCGCAGGAGATCGGGCGCCGCCTGGGCGTCGAGGTGACGTTCATCAACGTGGGCTACGACGGGCTGTACGATGTGCTGCAGGCGGGCCGCTGCGATGCGGTCATCTCGGCGCTGCCCTACGACCCGCAGCGCACCAACATCGCCTCCTTCACCGGCGGTTACTTTGACGCGGGCCAGGTCATTGTGGCGCCGGCAGGCGGCGATGGCCTACAGGGACCTGAGGACCTGGCGGGGCGGCGGGTAGCCGTGGAGATGGGGTCGCAGGCGCACCAGGAGGCGCTCGCGCTGCGCGACCGCGGCCAGGTGGCGCTCGAGATCGTAACCGCGCGCTCGAGCGACGAGGCACTCGACATGGTGCACGCCGGCGCGGCCGATGCCGCCATCGCCGACGCCATCAGCGCACGCCTGGCGCTGCATAGCAGGCCGGGGCTGGCCATCCACGGGGCGCCGCTGACCGATGAGTCGTTCGTCATCGCTGTCAGCCGGGGCAACCCGCAGCTCTTCGCTGTGGTCAAGGGCGCGCTCGACCAGCTCCGCGGCGAGGGCTGGCTCGAGCAGTTGGCCGAGCGCTGGCTGTGAGCATGATACACCGCAGAGTAGGGGCGAGGTCGCCTCGCCCCTGTCGTCTGCGCGCCTCCGCGGTGAGCGGGCGGGGTGACCCCGCCCCTACAGTTTGTAGCCGATCTGGCGCAGAAAGCCGTGGCGCCACCTTTGGCCCGCGTCGTCCTCAACGCCGAGCGGCGGCTGGCCATCGACGATGCCCAGGATGGCGCGGCCCTGTTCGGTCACGGCCACGATGACCTCCGCCGCGTTGGCGGTGGCGCAGAATATGCGGCAGACCTCGGGGACCATCTTGACCGTGTTGAGGATGTTGATGGGGTAGCTGCCGGGCGCGAGGAAGATGAGGAAGCAGTGCCCGGCGCCCAGGGCTAGCGCGTTGCGCTTGGCCAGGTCGATCATGGCGGGGTCGGTGCCCGTCCAGCGCACCAAGCGGGCGCCCGAAGACTCGCAAAAGGCGACGCCGAACTTGCAGCCCGGCACGGTCTGCACCAGGGCCTCGTGCAGGTCTTCGACCGTCTTGATAAAGTGGCTCTGGCCGAGGACAAAGTTGACCTCGTCGGGTTTCTCGATGCGGACAGTCTCGAGTTCCATGGTGGCGTAGCCTCCTGATCTGAAAATGCGGCGTGACGCCGTAGCCTAGCCCCTTGTGGGCGTCGTTCCTCCCTGCGCGCAGGCGACGTGTGGGCGTCTTCATCGTTCATGATGCCCCAGGGGGCATGATGTCTGACGTGCAAGCTGATAGCGCATCTTACCAGTAGCCCAGCAGGAATGCAAGTGAAATGGCTCGGCTGCCGACAAGGGTGGGCGACCGGTTGCAGCGCTACGCGCAAGGCCGGTGCAGGCCCCTTTTTCGGGGGTTGTGGCGGGCTGGCCGGCGTCGTTGGCCGCCCGCGGGGCGGCCAACGACGCCGGCCAGC
>JAKPJZ010000178.1 GCA_029553955.1 Chloroflexota bacterium | reverse complement strand
GAGGGGGGGGCGCCATGAGCTTGCGGGTGCTGATCGTGGACGACGAGGCGCTGGCCCGTTCGCGCCTGCGCCGGCTGCTGGGCGAGTGCACGGCGCCGGCGGCCGAGGTGGCCGGCGAGGCGGCCAATGCCGCCGACGCGCTGGAGTGGCTGCGGCGCGGGCCTGTCGACCTCGCCCTGCTCGACATTCACATGCCCGGCGCCGACGGCCTGAAGCTGGCGCAGGTGCTGCGTAGCCTGCCCGACGCGCCGCGGGTGGTGTTCGTGACGGCGCATGCGCAGCACGCGCTGCAGGCCTTCGAGGTGGACGCGGTGGATTACCTGACCAAGCCGGTGCGGCTGGATCGGCTGCAGGCCGCCTTGCAGAAGGTGCAACGTCTGCTGCCCCTGCGGCCGGCGCCTGAGGCGCCGGATGAGGCGCTGGTCATCCAGGAGCGCGGGCGCACCGAGCGCGTGCCGCTGGCCGAGGTGTTGTACGTCAAGGCCGAATTGAAGTACCTGACGGTGCGCACCGCGGCGCGCAGCCACATCCTGGATGGATCCCTCAACGAGCTGGAGGATCGCTTCGGGTCGCGTTTCCTGCGCGTGCATCGCAACGCGCTGGTCGCGCGGCATGCGGTGCGCGCGCTGGAGAAGCACCACGACCCGGAAGAAGGCGATGGCTGGGCGCTGCGACTGCAGGGGCTGGACGAGCTGCTGGCCGTCTCGCGCCGCCAACTGCCGGCCGTGCGCGAGGCCATTGGCGCGGCTTGAGGGCAGCTGAACCCCGTGCGGCGCGCCTGGCCGGCGCACAAAGGCGAAGTTACTGTATTTTTTGTAGCTGAATACGACCATCCGACGCTGGGGAAGTGCCGGAAGAGTCTGAAATTCAGTCCACCTTGGCTCCGGAGGCCTTCACCACGCGCTCGTACTTGGCCAACTCGCGCTTCATGAAAGCGCCAAAGGCCTCGGGCGTGTCGGGTGCGGGCTCGGCCATCAGCGCGGCGTAGCGGGTTCTGGTCTCGGGCGAGTTCAGCGCGGCCACGAAGGCCTGGTTGTACCGGGCGATTACGTCCTTCGGCGTGCCGGCCGGCGCCACCAGCCCCCACCAGGTGTCGATCTCGAAGCCCTTGAGCGTGTCGGCCACCGGTGGCACTT
>JAKPJZ010000151.1 GCA_029553955.1 Chloroflexota bacterium | reverse complement strand
CGGCCCCCTTCGGGGGCCTCCGCCCCGCCCCCGGCGCGGGGGCGGGGAAACTGGAGGTTAGGGGGTTCAGCGGGCGCTTCGCGCGACGCGCGAAGCGCCCGCTGAACCCCCATTTAAGGGCTCCCCCTTCCCGCCGCAGCGGGAAGGGGGCCGGGGGGATGGGCTCTATACGATGGCGCTGCAGCGCCCTGCACGACCGCGTAAGTACTATTATTTGAACGGTATTGGCCCTAGGCTACGAAGGTTTGCGAACACGACCGAGCTGCAGCCTGCCACTGCCGTCGGGGGTTTCACCACAGAGAACACGGAGAGCGCAGAGGGCACAGAGACTATCCATCCATCTCTGTGCCCTCTGTGCTCTCTGTGGTGAGCATCGTCCTGGTTATGCCTCGTACACCACTGTCGCCAGGCCGAGGTAATCGACCTGCAGCCGCTGCTGCAGCGACGGGTCGAGGTCGATGGCCGCGAAGTGCGGCAGTACCCCCTCCTGCAAGCCAAAGTGGCGGCCGCGCCGGCGTGTGGCGTAGCGGTAGCGCAGGCGCGCGTCGCCGTGGTTGTTCCAGAGGATGGCATAGGGCGTGCCGCCGGTCACATCGACGAGGTCGGCCCCCGCGCCCAGGGCTACTTCGGTGATGGCGCGCACGTGGGCCTCGGCCAGGGTGGTGCCGTATGCGGCCAGTCGCTCGGGGTGCTCCAGCAGCTCGGGCAGGCGCCCGTCGATGGCCATCTTGGTGTAGCTCTCGAGCCGGAAGGCGCGCAGCAGGCGGCGCAGCGTCTCGGGCCGGCGGTCGCGCCCGGCCATGAGCGAGCCTTGTGGCGCCACCAGGGTGACGTTCAACGCCTCCTCGCGCCCCAGCTCGACCCCGGCGATGCGCAGCGCCTCACTCGTTTCGTCATACATGGGCTCGCAGGCGCGGGCCTGCCCGTTCACGCGCAGCGCCACCTCGCTGGGCCGGGCCACCCCCTTGAACACCAGGTCGTAGCGCCGCCGCGCCGGGGCCTGGCCCACCTCGCCCTGCACCGGGCCGATGCGCAGCTCCAGCGCCTCCCCGTGCCAACGCTGCTCGATGGGCGTCAGCGCGGAGTGGCCTTCCAGGTAGCCCTGCGAACAGCCGTCATCCTCGTAGAGCTCGCAGCGGTTATCGGCGCCGGGGAAGACGTGCACCTCGAGCGCCTCAGGGCTCTCCACGCCGCCCCAGGCGACCCTTGGCCCCAGCGGCACGATGGCGCCGGCGCGCGCGTAGAGGGGGATGTCGTCGAGGCCGCCATAGCGGGCGTGCCAGCCGGCAGGGTAGCGCTCGCCGGTGAAAAAGTCGAACCAGTCGCATTCCGGGCCTGCAGATTGCTTCGTCGGTGGCTGCGGCCACCTCCTCGCAATGACCGGCTCGAGGTCCGCCTCTGGAGATTGCTTCGTCGGCGGCTGCGGCCACCTCCTCGCAATGACAGCTTCGGGCAGCCAGACGACGCTGCGGCTCAGGCGCGTGTCGGGGTCGGCCGGGCGCACGTGGGGCGCGGCGATGAGCTCGGAGCCGAACCAGTACTCGTTTGGGCAGCGGTAGGCCTCTTCGTGCTCCGCGTGGGTGTGGTACAGGGGGCGGATGAGGGGGATGCCCTCGCGGTGGCTGCGCCAGGCCATGGTGTAGAGGTAGGGGATCAGGGCGTGGCGCACCTGCATGGCCTCGCGAGCGTGCCGGAAGATGCCCTCGCCGTGGCCCCACGGGCGCCGCTCGTGATAGGGGTTCTTGGTCGAGTGCAGGCGCAGGATGGGGCTGAGCGCGCCGCACTGCAGCCAGCGCAGGTAGAGCTCGGGGTCTTCGATGCCGCTCATGTGGCCGCCGATGTCGTGGCTCCACCAGCCATAGGCCACGTTGGCGGCGGTGGCGGTGAGGTAGGGCTGGAAGGCCAGCGAGCGCCAGCTCACAATCGAGTCGCCCGAGAAGCCGATGGGGTAACGGTGGTTGCCCAGGCCGCCCCAGCGCGAAAAGATGAAGGGACGCTTGCGGCCGTCGCGGCCGAGGTCCTGAAAGTGTAGATGGTTCAGCCACCACAGGGGGTCGAGGCCGGGCAGCCGGCTGAGGGTGCCCTGCTGCCAGTCGATCCACCAGAAATCGACGCCCTGCGCCTCCATGGGGTGGTGCAGGAGGTCGAAATAGGCGTTCGTGAAGCGCGGGTCGGCAATGTCAAAGGGCACCGGCTCGCGGCTCTCGGCGTCGACGCCCACGGCGCGCGCCAGCGCTTCGTAGGCGCACTCGTGCGGATGCACGCCCTCGGCCGGGTGCAGATTGAGCGCCGTGCGCAGGCCGCACTCGTGCAGCCAGGCGATCAACCCCTCGGGGTCGGGGAAGAGGTCGCGGTTCCAGGTATAGCCGGTCCAGCCCGAGCAGGCGTTGCCGGTTTGGGTGATGTGCCAGTCCATATCGACGATGCACACCGCGAGCGGCACCTCGTGGCGCCGGAAATCCTCGACCAGGCGCTGCAGCTCGTCTTGAGAATAGGCCCAGTAGCGGCTCCACCAGTTGCCGAGCGCCCAGCGCGGGATGAGCGGCGCGGGGCCGGCGATGCGCTGGAAATCGCGCAGGCAGCCGGCATAGTCGTGCCCGTAGCCAAAGAAGTAGAGATCCTGCGCCCCCGGCTCGGGCGGGCGCGGCTCGAGCCAGCCGGCGGCGTTGAAGACGAGCGCGGCCGAGTCGTCGACGAGCGCCCAGCCGGCGCGCGAGACGAGGCCCTGACCCAGCGGCACGGCGCCGTCGGCCTGGTCGACGGTGCGCGCCGTGCCCAGCAGGTTCCCCGTGGGCGCGTCGCCGTAGCGCCAGGTCACGCCGCTGCTGGTGAGCGTGATGGAGAGCGCCTCGGGCGCAAGGCCCGCGGGCTGGGGCCCTCCGGCTACGCCTCCGGGCTTGGGGTCGTAGCGCAGGCGCAGGTGCTCGGTGACAATCTCCAGCCGCCGGCCCGTGCGCTGCACCTCGAAGGCGGGCAATGGCTGGCGGCGGTGCCAGAAGGCCTGACTCGCGCGATCTTCGAATCGGCCCGAGGGGCTGTGCTCGATGCGGATCAGCCGCGAGGTCAGGACGGTGAAACGGGCCTGGGGCGCGAGGACGACCGCGGCGGATTCGGCCACAGGCACACAGGTGAACTGGAAGCGCGTGCTGGGTTCCATGGGGCCTCCTGAGGGCTGAAGCGAGCAGAGGCGGAGGTGCGGCCTCGAGTGGCCACAGTGTACCACGAGGTGCTGAGGGCGTCGACTCCTCCTGTTGCGGCAGCGCCACTTCATGGCGTCAGGCAATCCCGGCGGCAGCCGGGCAGACTGCTGCGCCGCCGCCCGGCCCTTGCCTGGAAAGGGTTTTGCGGGTGTGGCGTTGGCCGGTCACCGCCCCGCGGGGCGGTGACCGGCCAACGCCACACCCGCAAAACCCCTGGCAAAAGGTTCGAACCGGGGTAGCGCGAAGCGGGCAAGCCGGTTACCGGCCCAACGTCTCGGGCGGACAGGTGGAGTAGCGCTCACAGTGCTTTTGAGGTATAACAGGAGGCCACGGCGGCAGGGACCGCCGAGATTGCTGGGAAGGGATGCGGCATGGCCAAGCAGAGTGCAGCGGTGGAGGGGGGTGGTTCGGGCTGCATCGGCCTGTTCGATTCGGGCGTGGGCGGGCTCACCGTGCTGCGCGAGGTGATGCGCCAGTTGCCCCGGTGGGATACGATCTATCTGGCCGATAGCGCCAACTGCCCCTACGGCGCGCGGCCGGCAGAGGAAATCCGGCGGCTGAGCGAGGGCATCAGCCGTTGCCTCATCGAGCGAGGTGCGCGAGCCATCGTGGTCGCGTGCAACACCGCCTCGGCGGTGGCGCTGCGCGGCCTGCGCGAGTGTTTTCCGGGCGTGCCCTTTGTGGGCATGGTGCCCGCGATCAAACCGGCAGCGGCGCTGACGAAGAGCGGCGCCGTGGGCGTGCTGGCGACACCGCCGACGCTGCACGGCCGCTTGCTGGGCGATGCGGTGGAGCGCTACGCCGGGGGCGTGCGCGTGCTCAGCCAGGCCTGCCCGGGGCTGGTGGAGCGCATCGAAGAGGGCGACCTCGACGGCCCGGCGACCGAGGCGTTGGTCCGGCGTTGCTTGGAGCCGCTGCTCGGCCAGGGCGTCGATGTGATCGCGCTGGGCTGCACCCACTACCCCTTCGTGGCGCCGCTCATCCAGCGGTTGGCGGGGCCGGAGGTGCGCCTGCTCGACCCTAGCGAGGCGGTGGCACGGCAGGTGGCGCGGGTGCTGCCAGAGCAGGGGAGCGGCTCGGGCCGCCACGTCTTTCTGACGAGTGGCGAGCCGGAAGCGCTGGCGCGCGCGGTGCGACGCCTGCTGGGGCTGGCGGTGCAGCCCGAGCCGGTGGCCTGGCGCGACGGCCGTTTGGGATAAACTTGGGATATCGCTTGGGATAAGTTTGGGATATCGCTTGGGATATGGTCCTGTAGGGGCGGCTCCCGACCCACCCCTACAGGACCCGCAGGCTCCGAAAGTGAACCGCCAGCAAGCCGCTGAAGACGAACAGCACGAACCCCCAGGCCACAAAGCCGAGCATTGCGAGTGGGCTGGCTGCGAGAAAGCCCAGCGCGCCGGCCAGCGCCAGCACGCCGTATACCACCGCTGTCCAGCGCAGCCACGCCTGCAGCCGGCCCCCCGCGAAGAGCGGGGCTACGCACAGCAGGGCCAACCCCAGGAACCACGCCCAGCCCAGATATTCGATGCCCAGCATGATCGAATGGTCGCCGTAGGCCAGGAACCAGCCGACACCCTGTATCGCGCTGCTCTGGCGCACGACGCCCAGTTGTGAGAAGCGGTTGATGCTCACGGCCAGGGCGAAGAGCAGGGTGAACCCCAGGCTGATCTGGCTGAACACCTTCCTGCCCGGCGGCGTAACGGTGTGCAGGCTGGCCATCATGATCACGACAAGCGGACAAGCCACCAGGCTTATGATACCGCCAAACAACTGGATGCCCTCCGGCGGAGGGAAGGTGAAGTGCCCCGTGAGGATGGCCCCCAGGACGACGAGGAAGTAGAGGACGCCTCCCAGCGTCGTGGCGAGGGCCGACCAAAAGCCGATGGTGCGCGCGGCTGTGGGCGCGCCCGCGGCAGTGGGCGAGAGTGAGGCCTGTGTGGGCATGGAGGAGTCCTTTCTGCTGCGGGCACACTACGTGTCGCAAGCCGATGCGTTGGCGTATCCACGACTGCTACGACAGCCGTACCTGTCTGCAGAGGCAGGTCATCCGGGCTTCACGCTTCGCGCAGGGCCGGAACGGGCCCTTATGAGGGGGTGCATTTGACAGGCCGGTCGAGCCCTGGCCGCCCACAGGCGGCCAGGGCTCGACCGGCCTGTCAAATGCACCCCCTTCCGGGTCTGAGCCGGATGGCTGCGGAGCATGCGAGCCGGCAACCACCCGGATGCCCTGCGACCATTTGCAGCCTGGTGGACACGTATGGTTGTCGTGCCCCAGGGGCGGTTCCCGAGCTGTCCTTACTTCAGGATGTAGTACGTCCCCTTCTTATCCCCAATGCGCAGCAGCATGCCCTGGTCGACGAGGTTGGCGAGGTCGAGGCGGATGGTCTCGGGGCTGACGTCGGGGCAGAGCTCGCGGTACTCGCGGTTGGTGATGCGCCGGTGCTCCTGCACGTAGCGCAGCGCCTGGAGTTGGCGCGGGTTGAGGTTGCCGTTCCACTGCTCGGCCGAGGCGCGCTCGCGGGCGTTGCGCAGGACGACGTTGAAGGCGTGCGGCTTGCTGGCGAACTCGGGCGCTGGGTGGCCGTCGCGCACCATTTCCTCGATCATGCGGTCGACGCCCAGGCCCAGCTCCTCGATGTAGCCCCAGTAGTAGAGGCCGCGCACGATGCGCGGGTTGCGCGAATAGTGCTCTTCGACGATGTTGTCGAGCGTGATGTGGCCGGGCAGGCCGCCAGGGCTGACGACCTCGAGGCGGTCGTCGAACATGCGGATTTCGACGCGCAGGCCCTTGATCGAATAATCGCGGTGGCAGACGGCGTTGACGAGGGCTTCGCGCACGGCGAAGGGCGGGTACTCGGGGCGCTCCTCGCGCGCCAGCCCGGGGATGACGGCCTCGTGGCGCATCTCTTCCCACACCACGCGCCAGGCGCCCTCGATGACGCGGGCCAGGGGGCCGCCGATCTCCTCGCGGCGGCCGTAGCCGGGCAGGCCGCCGGGGCCGCGCGGGTCGCTGCCGGCAAAGCGCACAAAGATGAGGCTGCTCTGCTCGACAAAGCGCTGCGGCCGCCGCCCGAAGAGGAGCATGCCGGCGACGGTGGGCATGCCGTCGAGCCCGAGGGCGCCCACTTCGACCAGCAGCTCCTCGCCCTCCAGCCGCTCGCCGCGCGGCGCGCGCTCGGCGCGCTTGGCGGCGAACTCGGCAATGACGGCGGGGTCGAGGTCATCGAGGGTGGCGCCGGGCAGTGGCTGCTCCTCGTAGCTGGTGCCGCCGCGTGCGGCCTCCATCTGCTGCGCCTCGGCGGGGCTGAGCTCTCGGTTGCGCAGGCCCGAGCGCACAAGGATGCGGCCATCGGAGGTGCGGTGCGGCTGCTGGCCGCGGCGCACGGTGATGGCCACGGCCTCGCCGCCGGGCAGGCTGAGGGTGCGCCAGCCGGCCGAGACGGGGGGCCGGCAGAGCGATTGCGCGCGCTGCAAGAGCGCCTCCACGCCCTCGGCGGGCGAGTCGCTCACCCGGCCGCTGGGGTGCACGCCGACGAGGATGGTGCCGCCGTCGGCGTTGGCCATGGCGATGAGGGTCTCGGCCAGTTGCGAGGTGGCCGGCTCGGGCAGGAACTCGACGAATTGGCTGGGCCCCGCGGCTAATGCTGCACGCAGTGAGTCAGGTTGCATGGTGCACCGCCTCTCGTCTGTGCGGGGCAGGCCCCGCGATGATGGCATCAGCGACGATACTCAGGTGGCCTGCTGTCTCCCAAGCTCGCGGCGCCGCAGCGGCGCGGCGAGGCTCAGCACACTCCCCCAGTAGAGGATATACTCAAAGACAGCAAATGCAAGCATGGAGGCTGGGCTGACGCCCTGGAAGTACGGGACCTTGTCGAGCATGCCGAGCCGGTAGATGCCCCACAGGTGCTCCGGCAGCGATTCCAGGCCGCCCAACAAGCAGAAGGTGACGGTCGGATTGCCCGGCAGGCGCGAGGCCAGCCACCAGAGGAGCAGGCCGACCGCCGGGTAGGGGGCGAGCTCGAGCAGCGCACGTACGAGGCTGCGGCCGCCCGCGCTAGGCAGGAGCTTGGCGTAGAAAAAGTCCCAGGTCAGCGCGTACAGAAGCAGCTCGTAGGAGAGCCAGAAGATGGCCGCAGCGAGCGCAGTCGGCCAGTGCAGGGAGCGGAAGCGCGCCGGCCCGATGCGCCGCGCCAGCCACAGGACGAGCGGTATGTCGATGATGGCAGTGACCAGCGCGCTCAGCCAGAGCATCTCCGAGGTGATCCTGATGTTGGGTAGCTCAAACACTGGGCCTGCCCTCCTGCCGGAGGCTGGGCGGGCTAGCAAGCCCGCCCCACGGATGGGTGGGACAGGCTTTCGAGCCTGTCGGTGGCTCGCCGCTGAGTCACCTGGCGGGCTAGGAAGCCCGCCCCACGGATGGGTGGGACAGGCTTTCGAGCCTGTCGACGGCTCGCCGCTGAGTCACCTGGCAGGCCAGGAAGCCCGCCCCACGGATGGGTGGGACAGGCTTTCGAGCCTGTCGATGGCTCGCCGCTGAGTCGCCTGGCAGGCTAGGAAGCCTGCCCCACGGGCGGGCAGGACGGGCCTTCGGTGGCGGCATACTCGGTCTGTGGCTCGAGCAGGCGCAGGTGGAGCAGCTTGCGCGCCAGTGCATAGATGTCGGCCCGGTTCCCTTCTTTGCGCATCCCCATGGCGACGATGAGGACGATGACCTGCTCTTCCTCCACGCAATAGATGATCCGGTAACGCTGGCCAACGGCGCGCACGCTACGATAGCTGGCCAGCTCTCCCACCAGTGCTTTGCCCTGTTTGTCGGGATCCTGCATCAGGCCGTCGATACGATCGCGAATCTGCTCGCGCACGCGGCGGTCACGAATGGCCTCGAGCATGGATCGCGCTTGGTGCGTGAGCACGATGCGCCACTTCACAGCCCGAGCTCCGCCTTGGTGGCCTGCCACGGAATGGTCCTGCCTTCGGCGGCTTCTTTGATGCTCTGGCGCAGGGCAGCCATGAGTTGCTCATCGCCCAGGATTTCGAGCGTTTCCACAATAGCTTCATAGAGGTCCCAGGGCAGCACAGCCAGGACCGGCTTGCCGCGACGGGTGATGGCCACCGCTCCAGGTTCCTGGGCAAGCTCTTCCGGCAGCGTCGTGAGCTTGTTCCGCGCCTCCACGATGGGCATCTCTCGCGCCATGGCGCACCTCCTTCTGTACTGCCAAGCGTACAACAAGGCGTGCAGATTGTCAAGCTCTGCCATGTGCGACAGGCTTTCGAGCCTGCCGCCGTCTCGCCCGTGAGACGCCGGGCGGGCTGGAAAGCCCGCCCTAGGGGGCCTCAGCCAAGCAATCCGCTAAGCCAATACCCGGCGCTACCCCCGAAAAGGGGTCCGTACCGGGTGGCTGCGAAGCATGTAGCCCGGTTACCGGCCGGTGGCTAGCTTGACTCCGCCGGTTTCTTGCGGCGGGGTGTGGCCGTGGGCGGGCCTTTCTTCTTGGTCGCTGGAGCGGCGGCGTCGCCTGCGCTGCCGCGGCGCTTGGTGGCAGGGCTCGCCGTACCCTTTGGCGCGGGCTTGCCCGGCTTACGGGCGGGCGCGGGCTCCTCGGGCGTGGTCGTCTTGCGCGTGCGCTTGGGCTTGCCGGCGCCGGCCTTGGCGGCGCGCTGGTCTGTGCCGGTTTCGGCCGCGGCCTTCTTTGTTCGGGCCTTGGGGGCGGCCTTGGCACCTTTCTGGGGGGCCGTCTTGGCCTGGTCACGACCACGCTTGGCCGGCGGGTCCGCAGGCTCGGGCGCGGCGCCGCCTGCAGGCGCAGGGGGCGGCGGGTCGCCCTTGCCGCCATCGCCGATGGTGGCGACGGCCACGAGGGTGTCGCCGCCTGTGAGCGCCATGACCTGGCTGCTGCGGCCTGTGCGCCCGGCGGCAGGGACGGCCTTGGCGGCGACGCGCAGCACCATGCCCTCCGCCGAGACGAGGAGCAGCTCCTCGCTGGCGGGCACCACACGCAGGGCGACGACGGGGCCGCTGCGCCGGATGCGCGCCGCGTCGAACGAGAGCACGCCCGCGCCGCCGCGCGCCTGCACGGCGTACTCACTGAGCGGGGTGCGCTTGCCGTGGCCGCCCTGCGTCAGCAGGACCACCTCGCCCCCTTCGCGCACCACGTCGACGGCGGCCACGCGGTCGCCCTCACTCAGGCGGATGGCGATGACGCCCCCAGCCGTGCGGCCCATGGGGCGCGCCTCATCTTCGAGGAAGCGGATAGCTTTGCCCTGGGCGGTGGCCAGGAGCAGCTCCTGCCCGCCGCGGGTGCGCTGCGCCCAGACGAGCGCATCGTCCCTATCGAGGCCGATGGCCGCGGCGCCGCTGGAGCGCGCGCCCGAGAACTCGCTGAGGAGCGAGCGCTTGACCTTGCCCTGGGCCGTGACCAGGGTCACGAACTCGACCCGCTCAAAGTCGGAGACGGGCACCACGCCCACCACGCGCTCGCCGTTCTCGAGGTGGACCAGGTTGCCCAGCGGCACGCCGCGCGCCTGGCGCGCTTCGTCGGGCACCTGGTGCACCTTTTCGAGAAAGACGCGCCCGCGATCGGTGAAGAAGAGGGCACTGTCCATCGAGTTGGCGGCGACCACGTGTACCGCCGCGTCCTCGTCGTGCGCCGGCGCTGCGCCGAGCGCGCGCGCCCGCGCCCTAAAGCTGCGCGCGGTGGTGCACCTGACGTAGCCATGCTGCGTGACGACGACCAGGACCTCTGCGGAGGGGATCAAGTCCTCGGCACTGAACTCGGTCGCCTCCTCGTCGGCGATGTGGGTGCGCCGGGCATCGCCGTACTCTTGGCGCAGGTCGGCCATCTCCTGCTGCACCAGCGCCAGCACCTTGCGCGGGTGCGCCAGCAGGTCTTCGAGGTAGCGGATGAGCTTGAGCGTCTCGGCCAGCTCTTCTTCGATCTTTTTTCGCTCGAGCGCGGCCAGGCGGCGCAGTTGCATGTCGAGGATGGCGCGCGCCTGGATCTCGCTCAGCTTGAAGCGGCGCATGAGGCTAGCCTGGGCCGTATCGGCATCGCGCGAGCGGCGGATGATGCTGATGACTTCGTCGAGGTTGTCGAGTGCGATTTTCAAGCCTTCGAGGATGTGCGCCCGCTGTTTGGCGCGCGCCAGCTCGTAGCGCGAGCGGCGGGTGATGACCTCGCGCCGGTGCTCGACAAAGAGCTGCAGCATGCGCTTGAGCGAGAGCACGCGCGGCTCGCCATCGACGAGCGCCAGCATGTTGACGCCAAAGGTCGTCTGCATCGTAGTGTATTTGAGGAGCTGGTTCAGCGTGGCCTCGGTATCGGAGCCACGCTTGAGCTCGATGACGATGCGCATGCCGGTGCGGTCCGACTCGTCGCGCAGGTCCGAGATGGTTTCGATCTTGCGCGTGCGCACGAGGTCGGCGATGCGCTCGACGAGGGTGGCCTTGTTCACCTGGTAGGGCAGCTCGGTGACGATGATCGCCTGGCGGCCGCCCTTGAGGTCTTCGATGTGTGCCCTGGCGCGCACGACGATGCGGCCCTTGCCGGTGGCGTAGGCCGAGACGATGCCCTCGCGGCCCAAGATCGAGCCGCCGGTGGGAAAGTCGGGGCCTTTGACGTACTGCATGAGATCCTCGACGGTGACGTTGTCGAGGTCGTCATAATGCTCGATGACGTACGACACGGCGTCGCAGATCTCGGCCAGGTTGTGTGGCGGGACGTTGGTGGCCATGCCGACGGCGATGCCGGCGGCGCCGTTGACCAGGAGGTTGGGCAGCCTGGCGGGCAGCACGCGGGGCTCTTTGAGCGTGCCGTCAAAGTTGTCGATGAAATCGACGGTGTCCTTGTCGATGTCGGCGAGCATCTCTTCGGCAATGGCCGCGAGGCGCGCCTCGGTGTAGCGCATGGCTGCCGCATTGTCGCCGTCGATGGAGCCAAAGTTGCCGTGCCCGTCGACCAGGGGGTAGCGCAGCGAAAAGTCTTGTGCCAGGCGGACCATGGCGTCGTACACCGCGGCGTCGCCGTGGGGGTGGTACTTGCCCAGCACCTCGCCGACGATGCGGGCGCTCTTCTTGTGCGGCTGGCTGTGGCGCAGGCTCAGATCGTCCATCGCGTAGAGGATGCGGCGCTGTACCGGCTTGAGGCCGTCGCGCACGTCGGGCAGGGCGCGGGCCGTGATGACGCTCATGGCATAATCCAGGTAGGCATCGCGCATCTGCTCGACGATGCTGACCTGGCGGACGGTCCCAATCTCCATAAAGCCTCCGACAAGTAGACGAGGGGATTTGGAGTGGGTTTGTCTGAGCCGGGCGGCACGCGGCGCCCGGCTCAGACAAACCCACTCCAAACCCCATCAAGGTACTAACCGGGCGGGCGCGAAGCCTGGTGCCGGTGCAAGACCTTAAGGCGGGCGAATCTCCACAGATGGTGCTATTATACTTAAAACTTGCCGGCGGCGCCATTGCCAGGTCGGGTGTGGCACCCCTCTTGCTATACCTCTTGGGAGCAGACAGATAGGCGCCTGGGTCGGCATCCTCCACCCTTGCAACCCTCTGAACCGCGCAGGTTCCCGTCACCCGGCCGGGCGTAGGCCCACACGATGCGATCTCGGTTGTACCTGTTCAGACTGTTGTCTGCGGAGGGTTGTGTGAAGCGGAGTGGGAGGCGGCACGCGAGCTGGTTGGTGGGGCTGGCCGGCGCGTTGGTGCTTTCGGGCCTGCTGGTCGTGGCGGGCCTCTCGGCCGGGCGGGCCAGGGCCGAGGTTCAGGGCGCGCCGGCCACAGCCGAGGCGAGCGCCATCCTGGCGCAGCCACGTGGCTATCTGTTCAGGAGCGTGGTGGTGCGCGGCGAGGTGATCCGTCTGTGGGGCCGGCGCGCGCTGGCGCTGCGCTGTCACTCGGTGCGCCAGGGGCTGCTGATCGTGCTCAGCGAGCACGCCGCCGAGGCCGGCCTGCGTGCCGGGCAGACGGTGGACGTGAGCGGCAGCGTGCGGTCCGTCTCTCGGAAGGAATTGCAGGCGCTCGACCACGGCCGCGGGGTGGATGCGGATAGCGGGCGCCTGTTGGCCCGCTACGGTGGCGATCCCTACATCCTGGCCGATGAGGTGCAGCCTGCCGGCGGGGACGCGCCTCACGACTGACGACAGAGGATCGGCAGCATGAACAGACGCAGCACTCTCTGCGTAACTCGTGTGATGGCGACGGCGCTGGCGGTGGCCCTGGCCTGTACCGTGTTGGCGTGCCAACTGCCCGGCACCATCCTTGGCAGTGCGGCGGGCGCCACTATCGACGAGATCCTGGCCAACCCGCAGCGCTTTGCGGGGCACAGCGTCACGGCCGAGGGCCAGGTGAGCCGTATCGTGGCCGGGCAGGTGATTGCGCTGCGCGGGCAGGCCTCGAGCCAGGATGTGCTGGCCATCGTCAGCGGCCAGTCGCTGCGGGCCGTCGACTCGATCGACGCGGGCGACATGCTGCGCATCGTGGGCGCGGTAAGGATGCTGAGCCGCGATGAGCTGCGCCAGGTGGAGCAACAGCTCGGCATTGCGCTCGACGAGGAGAGGCTGCTCGGCCTGGCGAAGCAGGGGCCGTTCATTGTCGCACGCTCGGTCCGCAAATAGGCTGTACGCTTGCCACATGCTTGTAGTGAGGGAGAGGGGTTGGCGGGGCGGGCAAGGCGTCATAGACGCCCTGCCCGCCCCGCCAACCCCTCTCCCTCACTACGAACGGGGCCCTCTCATGACGAACCCAGGAACTGCTTCTCGTAGAGCTCGCGGTAGACGCTGCCGTAGGCGAGGAGCTCCTCGTGCCGGCCCTGCTCGACGATCTCGCCCCCAGAGACGACATAAATGCAATCAGCGCGGCGGATGGTGCTGAGCCGGTGGGCGATGATGACCGAGGTGCGCCCCCGCAGCAGCCGCGCCAAGGCCTCTTGAATCAGGGCCTCAGTCAACGTGTCCACGCTCGACGTGGCCTCGTCGAGGATCAGCAGCCGCGGCTGCACCATGGCGACCCGCGCGATGCAGATGAGCTGCCGCTGGCCTACCGACAGGTTCACGCCGCCCTCCTGGATGACGGTGTCGTAACCATCGGGCAGCGAGCGGACGAACTCGTCGAGGTTGGCCAGGCGCGCTGCCTCGCGCACCTCCTCGTCAGAGGCCTCGGGCCGGCCGTAGCGGATGTTGTCGGCGATGGTGGCCGCAAAGAGGAAGGGATCCTGCGGCACGATGCCCATCTGGCGGCGCAGCGAGCGCTGGGCGACGGCGCGGATGCTGTAGCCGTCGACGAGCACCTGCCCGGCTGTGGCGTCATAGAAACGGGCCAGCAGGCCGGCGATGCTGGTCTTGCCGGCGCCGGTCTGGCCGACGAGGGCGATCATCTGGCCCGGCTCGATGGTCATGGTGATGCCCTTGAGCACCGGCTCGCCGCCGCGGTACGAGAGCCAGACGTCGCGGAACTCGACGCGCCCCGCGAGCGGCGGCAGCTCGATGGCGCCCGGCGCGTCGCTCACCTCCACCTTGGCATCGAGGAGCTCGATCACCCGCTCGCCGCCGGCCATCGCCGATTGCAGCGTGCCGTAGAGCTGGCTCAGGTCGCGGATGGGCGCGAAGAGCTGCGCCACCCAGGCGAGAAAGGCGACGATGACGCCGATGGTCAGCTCGCCGCGGGCCACGGCCAGGCCGCCGGCCCAGAGGACGATGGCGGTGGCGACCATGCCCAGCAGGTCGACCGCCGGGGTGAAGGCGGAGGCCAGGGCGATGGCGGCGACGTGGGCGTTGCGGTTCTCGCGGTTCATGACGTCAAAGCGCTGCTGCGTTGTCGCCTCCTGGGCAAAGGCCTGGATCACGCGCATGCCGCCAATGTTCTCGGCCAGGTCGCCCACCACGGCGCCGATCTTCTGCCGCGTCTCGCGAAAGGCGTCGCGGGCCTGGCGGGCAAAGACGGCCGTGGCCGCGACCATGAGGGGCACGACGCTGAGGGCCAGCAGGGCGAGCCTGGCGTTGATCGCCAGCATGACCACGATGATGCCGACGATGATCGCCAGGTCGCCAACGATGCTGACCAGGCCCTGCGAGAGCAGGCTGTTGATGACTTCGACGTCGTTGATCACGTGCGAGAGGGTTACGCCAATGATGTGCACGTCGTGGTAGCCCACGTGCAGCTCCTGCAGGTGGCGGAAGAGCCGGCGGCGCAAAAGGGCGAGGACTCGCTGGCTGACGAGCGAGAGGATGTACGTCTGGCCGGCGGTGGTCAGGTAGACGGCGACGTAGGTGAGGCCGGTGAGCAGGGCGACGCGGGCCAGGCCAGCGGCGTCGCCCCTGGCGATGTGGTTGTCGATGGCCACTTTGACCAGGTAGGGGGCCAGCAGGTTCAGGCCGGCTGTTGTCAGCATCAGCGCCGCTGCGGCGAGCAAGAGCGGCCACTGTGGCACGGCAAAGCTGAGCAAGCGCCGGAAAACGTGCGGGTCAAAGCCGCGGCGTTCTTGGGCCGCGCCCATGCTCTCGATGAGCGATTTCGGCCCGCTGGTCATGCCGCGGTTGGTGCCAATGCCCAATCCCATGGCTCATGCGTCTCCAGAAAGAAATGAACCGCAGAGGCGCGGAGGACGCAGAGGCAAAACGGGGCGCGTGCTAGGTCGTGTTCGCAAACCGTCGTAGATTGGGGCCCCTTGGCCGCCACCGGCGGCCAAGGGGGGCTATGCTACGGGTTTGCGAACACGACCTAGCTCTGTGTCCTCTGCGCCTCTGCGGTGGAATCGTCGCCCGATCGCCGTGGCGAATCCGCCGGCATGAGTTGCCGGTAGTAGATGTCGGCGTAAAAGCCGCTGGCGTGCAAGAGCTCGTCGTGGCTGCCGCGGGCGACGATGCGGCCCCGATCGAGGACCAGGATGAGATCGGCCGTGCGCACGGTGCTCAGGCGTTGGGCGATGACGAAGCAGGTGCGGCTGGCCATCAGGCGCTCGAGCGCGGCCTGGATCTCGAGCTCGGTGTCGGCATCGACGCTCGACGTGGCTTCGTCGAGGATGAGGATGCGCGGGTCTTTGAGCAGCGCGCGGGCGATGGCGATGCGCTGCTTCTGCCCGCCCGAGAGGGTCGCGCCGCGCTCGCCCACCGGGGTGTCGTAGCCCTGGGCCATCTGCATGATGAAATCGTGGGCAGCCGCCGCCGTGGCCGCAGCGATGATCTTGTCGTCGGTCGCGCCGGGCAGGCCGAAGGCGATGTTCTCGCGGATCGTGCCGGTGAAGAGGGTGGTCTCTTGCAGCACGATGCCGATCTGGCTGCGCAGCGAGGCCAGGGTGACCTGGCGCAGGTCGTGGCCATCGAGCAGGATGCGGCCGGCGGTGGGGTCGTAGAAGCGCGGGATGAGGTTGATGATGGTGCTCTTGCCCGAGCCGGTCGTGCCCAGGAGCGCCACCACCTGCCCTGGCTGCGCTTCGAAAGAGATGTCGTCGAGCACCCTGCGGCGGCCAAAGTAGGCGAACGAGACGTGCTCGAACGACACGCGTCCCGCTGCCGCCGGCAGGTGGTGGGCCTCGGGCGCCTCGCGCACCTCCGATTCGGCATCGAGGATCTCAAAGACGCGCTGCCCCGAGGCCAGGGCATTGGCCAGCGCCGAGACGAGCATGCCCAGGCGCCGCACGGGGAGCACGAGCTGGGCCAGGTAGGTGCTAAAGGCGACGAGCTGGCCGATGCTGAGCCGGCCGGTCATGACCAGTTGCCCGCCATACCAGATGATGCCCACCGTGCCGATGTTGGCGATCAGGTCCATCAGTGGCACGTTCCAGGCCTGCACCTGCGACTGGCGCACGCTGAGGGTGAGCAGCTCGTTGTTCTCGCGGTCAAAGCGCGCGCACTCGGCAGGCTCCTGGGCAAAGGCGCGCACCACGCGCGTGCCGCGCAGGTTCTGCTCGAGGCGCGTGGTGAGCACGGCCAGTTGCTGCTGCACCCGCCCCGAGAGGGGCCGGAAGAGGCGCCCGTAGCGCGCCGCCTGGGCCGCCAGCAGGGGCATGGTGCCCAGCGAGAGGACAGCGAGGAGCGCGTTGCTGTTGAGCAGCACGATGGTGGTGCCGGCAAAGAGGACGATGGCATCGACCAGACGGATGAAGGCGCGGCCGGTCAGGAAGCGGATGCGATCGACATCGCTGATGGCACGGGCCAGGAGCTGGCCGCTCTCGGCGCGGTCGTGGTAGCTGAACGAGAGGGACTGCAGCTTTTCGTGGATGGCATTGCGCAGATCGTAGGCCACGCCCTGCGAGGTTCGCTCGCTGAGGTAGCCCTGGGCAAAGGTCAGCAGGCCTTTGAGCAAGACGAGCCCCAGGAGCGCCAGCGAGACCTGCAGGAGCACGGCGCTGCTGCCGCGGCGGATGCCATAGTCGACGCCGCGGCTGATCATCTGGGGCACGATGAGGTTGATCACATTGATGCCGAGGACGGTCAGGTAGGCACCGGCCGTGCCTGGCCAGTAGTGGCCGAGGTAGCCGAGGCAGCGCACGAGCACGCGGCCGCTCGACAGGTGCACCGGCTGCGCGTTGGACGGTGGCTTGACGAGTTCGGCGTGCATGGTCTAGCGCGCACCGTCGTCGAGCCAGGGCACGTACGTGTCCCAGCGGGCGCGCAGGTAGGGACGCTGCGCTTCAAAGATGGTGGCCTGGTTCTGGATGCCGGCCTCATACTCCTCGGGAGAATGGCGCTGCGTTTCGAGGAGGTAGGAGACGACGCGTGCGTAGTAGATGGGCAGCAGCGCGCAGATGACCTTGTCGGGGTCGCCTTCGCCCTTGTTGTAGACCACGGCAAAATCGACGACGATGCGCGCCCAGAGCTCGGCCGGTAGGGTGTCGGCGGCCGGGCCGCCCCTGAGGACCTCGCGCAGGCGCTCCAGTTGCTCGGAGGCCAGGATGGCGCGCCAGGTGCTGCGGTACTTGCTGCGCCCCTTGCCGGCAGCCTCCCAGATGTCTTCGATGGGGACGCCTGGCCGCGAGTTGGCCAGGCTGAGCTGCGGTGTGCCAAAGTGGGTCAACTGGGCGGGCACGCTGGCCTCGACCCACACGCGGCGGTAGATGTTGATCAGGCGGAAGAGGGTCCCGATGGTATGCAAGAAGCGCGGGTCGAGGGGCACGACAAAATCGCGCAAGCCTTCCATCTTGGTGCCCAGGCAGGCCTCGCCGATGCGCCGGCCCTCGATCATGTTCACCACGGTCAGCCAGACGTCTAGCCCATGGCGGGCCACATCGGTCTCCCAGACGTCGCGGAGGGCATATTGCCCCGCGAGCGGGCTGGCGATGGCCAGGTCGGAGCCGATGACGTGGCGCAGGTCGGCGCCGTAGAGCATGCGCAACACGGGGTAGACGATGTGGTCGGTCAGGGCGCTCTCCAGAGGGGGGCGGTCATAGTTGGGCAAGACCAGGTCGCACTGGCCGGCCAGGATGGGCGCGGCCAACGCGCCGAGCCACTGCGGCGTGATGTCGCGGGCATCGGGGCTGAGCACGATGCAAACGCGCGAGCCCAGTGCGGCGGCCACCTCAAAGACGGCGCGCAGCGCACTGCCGCGGCCCAGCAGGCCTTCGTAGGGTGTCACGATCTTCTTCACCGTTGGCGGCGTCGGCCAGTCGGTTGCGACCTGTAGGGTGTTATCGGATGAGCCGCCATCGGCTATCATGATGACGGCGCGGGCATTGGGAAAGTCACGGGCCAGGCCGGCCACGGCCGCGTCGAGCACCCGCCCCAGGGTGCGGCCGTTGCGGTAGGTGGGGATGCCAATAACCAGGTCCGCGGCGCCAATCTCACGGATGCGCCGCTTGGCCTCTGCGTGCAGAGCAGTCTCGTACATTGCGTCCTCCGTGTACGTCGTAATCAGTGTCGAGAACAGAGCTGCTATTGCTCTTGTGTCATGCGCACGCGCTCGACGGCCTGGCTGGCGGCCGCTTGCGGGCTTGACGTGCCCCGGGCGACGCTCTCTATGGCCGTTCGCAGGGCTGCGGAGGCAATGCTGTACGCGGGCTCGCGCGGCTGAGGGCTCGCCGCCTCCATCAGGTGCTCCAGAAAGCGCCGATACTCTCCATCAGTGATGGCCAAAGGCAACGCTGCGCGCCGCGTCGGCAGGCGGTAGGTTGCCTGAGACCAGGCCGCCATCGCCTGTGGCTCAAGGATGGCGCGCAAAAAAGCCACGGCCGCCGCCTGACGGTCAGGGTCCTTGGCGACGAGCGCCCAGCCCCAGCCGCTGGTCATGCTCGCTGGTGTGCCTGAAATCGTGGGCAGCGGGGCGATGCCGGTCGATGCCAGCCTGGCCCGCTCGCGCCCATAGTCCCATGAGGTGACGTTGGTCATAGCCACGCCGCTGGCCGCTGCGCCGCCGGCGCTGGTCAGGTAGAGGGGCCAGCAATCGCTGGCATCATCCAGGTCGAGTCCGGCTGGCGACAGCACGCCGGCCTGGAGCGCGGCCTGGTAGGCCTCGAGGATGGCCGACACGACAGCCTCGTCGAGGTAGGGCTTGCCGTCACGGTCGGTCAGCTTGCCGCCCAGTGCCAGGTATTGGGGCAGGAAGGCATCGCGCACGGCCCCGTCGGTGGGGCCGAGCGGCAGCAGGTAGGTTGTCGGCGAGTCCAGGAGCTCCGACCAGGTCGCCGGGGGCTCGCTGATGATGGCCGAGTTGTAGGCCAGGAAGCACAGGTCGGCCTCGTACTGCACGGCCAGCAGGTGCTCGCCGGCCTGGCCGGCCTGGCGCGCAAAAGGCATGAGATCGGCCAGCACAGTGTCGCCGATCAGGCCCTCCAGCGGTTGCAGCGGAGAGCCGTCGAGCAGCAGGCCGATTTCGCTCATGTCGATGAGCACGAGGTCGGGCAGGAGCTCGGGCGCCACGGGCGCCGTAGTCTGCAAAAAGTGGACAATGCCGCCCGGCCCGTAGGGCTTTTTGCGCACATAGTGCACTTGCCGGCCGGGATGGGCCTTGACGTAGGCGTCGATTTGGGCGGCCAACACGGCGCCGCCTGGGACGTCGTCGAGCGGGGCCATGGCATCGGGGCCCCAGATGGTCAGGGTGAGCGGCGAAGAGGTGGGCCAGGGCGAAGCTTCCGCGCGCGGGGTCTTGGGGGCGGGCGTGAGCGACGGCGAGGCAGGGGCTACCGGCGGAGTCGCGCCGGTTGCCGTCGCGCTGCGCGCCCCTGCGCATGATACCACCAGGAGCAACGCTGCCAACATTGGCAGCAGGCGCCAGGAAACACCCGACCGGGGCGAGACTGCCGGTCTCGACCGCCGCTTCGCACCCTTGCCCTGGCTTGCAGTCATCCTTCGCCGCTCTCCTCGTGCCAGTCGATGAGTGGGCCGAGAATCCCGCCGTATTATAGCACAATTCCGCGTGAACTGTGCATGCGGCATGTGCGGCCAATGCCTACTGTCATTGCGAGTATCCCATGCCGCGCGGCGGCATGGGATACTCGCAATGACAGGCCAAGGTTCTCCGCTGGTCACAGGGTTCGGGGACCCTGGGATACTCGCAATGAGTCCTCTGCTTGGCACAGGGCTCCGGGCACCCCGGGGTACTCGCAATAACGCTGGGGCAGGCTTGCGTTTTGCGGCCATCTGCGATACAATCCGCCGACTGTTCGCACCGTGAAGGAAAGGAGCCGCACTGTGGACCTCGCATCCCTCATTCGCGACGTGCCCGACTTTCCCATAAAGGGCGTGCTGTTCAAGGACTTGACGACACTGCTGCAGGACGCTCGGGGCTTCCACGAAGCGGTCGATGCGATTGCCCGCCCGTATCGGGGGCAGCAGATCGACGTGGTGGCCGCGATCGAGTCGCGGGGCTTTATCTTTGCGGCTCCGGTGGCCTACCTGCTCGGCGCGGCGTTTGTGCCCATCCGCAAGCCGGGCAAACTGCCGAGCGAGACGATCAGCGTCGAGTATACGCTGGAGTATGGCACCAATACCCTAGAGCTGCACCGCGATGCCATCAAGCCCGGGCAGAGGGTGCTGTTGGTCGATGACCTGCTGGCGACCGGCGGCTCTGCCAAGGCCGCCGTGCAGTTGCTCGAACGCCTCGGAGGCCAGGTTGTGGGCATTGCCTTCCTGGTGAGCCTCACATTCCTAAAGGGGGCAGATAACCTCCCCGGCTACGACATCTACACGGTGATCGATTTCTAGGCCCGCCTCCCACATGCTCAGCGATCGCCTGTGCCTGCCTGCCTGCGAGCCGGCAGGCGGGGCGTGCCGCTGAGGCCAGCAGCCCACAGACTGCTCGCTGCCGATAACTCTGGTTGGAGAAGGAAACCATGGCCAATGAGCAGGACAGACTGGAGAAGGAGCGCCAGCGGACGGAAGAGGAGATTGCCCGCTTGCGCTCGTACCTGGAGACCGAGCTGGAGCGCAGCACGGGCGAAGATGACGATGCGGTGGATACCGCGGCCGACATCTATGAGCGCGAAAAGACCCTGGCGCTTATCCGCACCCTGGAGGACAAGCTAGCCTCGATTGAGCATGCCCTGCACTCGAGCATCACCGGCCGGTACGGCATTTGCGAGCGCTGCGGTACAGAGATCGAGCCGGGCCGTCTGGAGATCATGCCTCACGCGACCCTTTGTGTGCGCTGCCAGGCTGAGACCGAGCGCCGTGTCCGCCGCACGCGCGTCGCGGCCGATGAGTAAAGGAGACTGCGAACGGTATGGGCCGCGTCCACGTGTCGCAGCACCCGCTCATCCAACACAAGTTGGCCCTGCTACGCAGCATCGAAACGGGGCCGAAAAAGTTCCGTGAGCTCGTGCGCGAGATATCGATCCTCCTGGCCTATGAGGCCACGGCAGACCTGGCCCTCACGCCGATTGACGTGATGACCCCACTGACCAACGCGACGGGCATGGCGCTGAGCGACAAGATCGGCCTCATCCCCATCCTGCGTGCCGGCCTGGGCATGGTGGAAGGGATCTGGGAGATGATGCCGGCCGCAGAGGTCTGGCATATTGGGCTCTACCGCGACCATCGCACGTTGCAGCCGGTGGCCTACTACAACAAGCTGCCGGTCAACCCTACGGTCCAGGTCTGCCTGATTCTCGACCCCATGCTCGCCACCGGCGGCTCAGCCGTGGCCGCTGCCGACATGCTCAAGCAGTGGGGCGCCAGGCGCATCAAGTACCTGGGCATTATCGCGGCGCCGGAGGGGGTCGAATTCCTGCAGGCGCACCATCCCGATATCGATATCCACCTGGGGACGATCGATGATCACCTGACCCCCGAGCCATCGGCACCGGGCGAGCCGCCCCGGGGCTATATCGTGCCTGGGCTCGGCGATGCCGGCGATCGCCAGTTTGGGACGGGCTGATGCCTATGAAGGCGCTGCCGATGTGGGCCATTGACATTGCCGTCTTTGTAGCCGCCCTGGTGGTGACCTGGCTGGTGACGCCGCTGGCCGGCGCCCTGAGCCGGCGCCTGGGCCTGGTCGATGTGCCGGGCGGCAGGCGCCAACACCAGGGGGCGATCCCACGCCTGGGTGGGATCGCCATCTACGCCGGCTTTATGGTGGCCACGCTGCTCACTCTGCCCACGCTGGGCCGCTACTACTACCCGGCCGATTGGCTGCGGCTGGCAGGGCTGCTCATTGGCGGCACGGTGATCTTTTTCGGCGGTCTGCTCGACGACCGGAGGCAGTTCTCGGCCCTGACGCAACTGGTCCTGCTCGTCATCGTCGCCGCGATCGCCATCCGCTACACCGTCTTTATCGAAGTGGTCAACAACCCCCTTACCGGCACCCCGCTCAAGTTCCCGCTGCCGCTCACCATCGCCCTCACGCTGCTCTGGCTGGCCGGAATGACGACGACCGTGAACTGGCTTGACGGGCTGGACGGCCTGGCGGCGGGCGTGAGCGGCATCGCCATGTTGGTCTTTTTCGTGCACATGCTGCGCATGAACCAGCCGAGCCAGGCGCTGCTGCCGCTGGCCCTGCTGGGCGCGATTGCCGGCTTTTTGCCTCGCAACTGGCACCCCACCAAGGTCTTCCTGGGCAGCTCTGGGGCCTACTTTTTGGGTTTTGCGGTCGGCGCACTGGCCATCATCGGTGTCGCGCGCACCGGCACGGCGCTCCTTGCCCTGGGCGTGCCCATCCTCGATGTCGCCTGGCAGATCTTTGACCGCGTGCGCCACAGGCGCTCGCCGGGCTCGGGCGACCGCGGGCATCTGCACTTCCGGCTGGTAGACCTGGGCCTGCCGCAAGAGCGTATCGTGCTCCTCTACTGTGCCCTCTCGGCGGCGTTGGGCGCACTGGCCCTGCTCATGCCGCCACCACTGTACAAACTGTTGGCCCTGGTGGCGCTGGGGCTGGTGGTGGTCGTGGTCCTGCTCGTGCTGACACGGCTGGGCGAGCGGCGCATCAGGCCGGGCGCCGAGGCGGCAACACCTGAGAGCGAGCCGGGAAGCAAAGTATGAGGCATCTGCTGAGTGTCATTGCGAGTACCCCAGGGTTCGCGGAACCCTGTGCCCAGCACAGAACCTTGACCTATCATTGCGAGCCGCAGCGAAGCAATCCCCGCGTCCGGCATGGGAGATTGCTTCGCTACGCTCGCAATGACAGGACCAAGTTTCTGAGCAGACATCATGCCCCAAGGGCACCACAAGCGATGAAAACGGCCACACGCCGCCTGCGCGCAGGGAGGAACGACGCCCACGAAGCCGCCTGCGGCGGCCAAGGGGGGCTAGGCTACGGCGCCCTGCCGCATTTTCAAGTCAGCGCAGCGGGGCAAAGACCCTCAGCGCTTGCGGCCCGCAACGCACACTGGCATAGTTGTTGCTACTGACTCGTCAGCCACAACTTGGCCCATCCGCAAAGTGGCGGAGGCGGCTCCCGGAGCCTGGCCTGAGCGCAGGGATGGGAGCCTGCTCTGCTTCTCGGATTGGCACTTTCGGGGAGGAGTGGGTAGCGTGAAACTGCTAGTGCTCGACGCAAGTGGACACACCGAGAAGGACGTGAGCCTGGACGAGGCGCGCATGGAAGTGGCCCGGGCCATCCTGGATGGGCGGGCGGTCATCGCCGTGGATAGCTCCGACGACAATGGCTCACCGATCACCGACGCCGGCCAGTTGATGGAGCAGCACAAGCTGGCCTACATCTTGCACCCGATGGCGGGCGGCTAGTCGCGGCGCAGTCGCCGGCCGATGCGCCTCAGCCACTGGCCGATGGAGGCCACGGCCAGTCGCAGTGAGGCGCTCACCGGCCGGCCGGCTCTGGGGCGGGCGGTGGCGGGCAGTTTTTCGCGGAGCTGCCTGATGCGGATCAGGAGCTCGGTCGGCGGGCCAAAGACGTTGCCGTTTGCCAGCAGCTTCTCCTCATCGTTCCTGGCCAGAAGCACCATGCCCAACACGTGGTCGGCCAGGGGAACGTCACCCACCGGCACCAGGCAGAGATGACCGAAGAGGTTGCCATCCTTGTCGGCGAGCATGCAGCGCCCCACGGCCTGGATGACGTACGAGACGCCTGGGATCAGCCTGGAGGGGACGCGCAGTCCATTCAGAGAATGGAGTTGGGCATACTCCTCGGGCCCCAGCATCTGCTGCAGCAGCTTTTCGGCGCGGACCTCCTTGGGGCGCTGCAGGCCATAGGTGCACATCGGGCACAGGCAGTTGCCTGCCGATACCGGGGGCTGGGCGACGACACGCGGTTCTTCTCTGCTCATTGCCGATCCCTCTTGCAGGTGATTGGGGCTGTCGGTGCCCCTTTTCTGCCGAGAGCAAACTGCGTGCCAGGGTTCTGGAGCGCGAAGGACGCGAAGAGGCGCTTTGCCGATTGCCGGAACATCTGCGAGCGCCCGCAAGAGGAAGGCATGCCGCCAAGTGGCGAGCCGCTTCGCGTCCTTCGCGCTCCAGAACCCGGTTACGTATCGCGATACTGCACGCGGCGGCCGGTGAGGCGACCGGCGACCCACTCGATGAGCAGCAGGGGCAGCACCACGGCCACGTCGATGGCGACGGTCAGCGAAAAGGCATAGGCCAGGTATGAGAGCAGGCGCAGGCCCAGGGCCAGCCACGCTTGGGGGACGCGGGGGATGCCGACAAGGGCGTAGGCCATGGCCAGCACCAGCGCCAGGTAGAGGGCGAAGGTGCGCCAGGGGCGGCGGTCGGAAGCGCTGGGCAGCATGGCGTTGGCGATGGCAAAGATGAGGTAGACCCACAGCCAGGCATCGGGCGCCCGCAGGCAGGTGACGATGCGCGCCGGCCAGGCGACCGGGTCGAACTGGGTGGTGGGCAACAGGCCAAAGCCCCAGCGCGCCAGCAGCAGCACCAGCGCCGTGCCGCTGAGGAGCGGCGCCAGGCCGATCAGGCTCTCGCGCACCGGGTCGACGTGGGCGATCTGCACCGAGCCGAAGCGCATTTGGCGGCCCCGCTTGCGCTCGGGCCCGATGGAAATGGCGCCCACACGCACCCCCAGGAGCCTGGCGGTGAGCCAGTGGCTGAGCTCGTGCAGCACCACGCCGGGCAGGAGCAGGAGAAAGTGCGCCAGGGCAGCGGCGTTGCTGCTGGCGGTCAGCAACAGCACCAGCCCCTGGATGTGGCTGTGCAGCTCGCGCTGCACGAGCCACAGGGCCAGCGCCACGCCCGCCAGCCAGAGCAGGATGGTCCAGTCGGTAGGCATGGGCGAGCTCCTTGGGGATGACGCGTAAAGCGTAAAACGCAATGCGTAATGCGTGATACGTGAGCTGCTGCGTGTTGCGTATTCCGTTTGCTCAACTCGGACCAACGGAACACGCAATACGCAACAGAGGTTCTCACGCATTACGCATCACGCATTACGTTGTACGCATCACGCCTTGCGCTTCGCTTCGGCTGTCTGCCTGACGATGGCGGCGAAATCGTCGGCCTTGAGGCTGGCGCCGCCGACGAGGGCGCCGTCGATCTCGGGCTGGGCGACGAACTCGGCGATGTTGCCGGGCTTGACGCTGCCGCCGTACTGGATGCGAATGGCATCGGCCACGGCGCGGCCAAACATCTCGGCCAGGGTGTCGCGCACGGCACGGCCGATGATGCGGTTGGCGTCGTCGCCGGTGGCGGCGCGGCCGGTGCCGATGGCCCAGATGGGCTCGTAGGCCACGATCAGCCCCTGCGCCTGCTGCGGCGTGAGGCCCGCCAGGCCACGGCGCACCTGGCCAGAGACGAAGGCGACCGTCTCGCCGGCCTCGTTCTGGGCCAGGTTCTCGCCCACGGCGACGATCGGCGTCAGGCCATAGGCCAGGGCGGCATGGACCTTGCGGTTGACCGTCTCATCGGTCTCACCGAAGAACTGGCGCCGTTCCGAGTGGCCGATGATGACGTATTGGGCGAGCTCTTTGATCATCAGTGGCGAGATCTCGCCGGTGAAGGCGCCTTCCTTTTCCCAGGACATGTTTTGCGCGCCGGCGCCGATGCCCGAGCCCTGCACCAACCTGGCCACAGTGGCGAGTGCAGTAAAGGGCGGGCACAGGACGCGTTGGACGGAGTTCAGCGGCTGAAGCTGGGGCAGCAGCGCCTCGACGAGCGCGGTCGCCTCGGCGACCGTCTTGTACATCTTCCAGTTGCCGGCAATGATGGGTGTACGCATGGGCGCGACTCCTTGCACAGTGTAGTGTGGGCGATGTTACCACAGAAGAAGCTGCCTGGCAAGAGCATACGCGCTTTGACAGCGCGGCAGATTGTCCGTATAATCAACCGTTGCTGGTCAACAACCGGCCACGACGCAGCAGATCGTTGGGAGGTACGAAGGACCGTGTTCGCGATTGTTGAGACGGGTGGCAAGCAGTATCGCGTTTCCGAAGGCGACTTGATACAAGTCGAAAAGTTGGCCGCTGCCAAGGGCGAGACGGTCACGCTGGATCGCGTCCTGATGATCGGCGATGGCGATCAGGTGCGCGTGGGCAAGCCTGTGGTCGAGGGTGCGCAGGTGCGGGCCAAGGTTGTTGACCAGGACCGCGGACCCAAGATCATTGTCTTCAAGTACAAGCCCAAGATCCGCTACCGGGTCAAGAGCGGGCACCGGCAGTCACTCACGCACCTGCGGATCGAGCAGATCGTCGGCTGACGGGCAGGTCGCACCTTGCTGCCGGCCCGGCCAGAGTCTGGCCTGGCAGTGAACGCGATAAGAGTCACAGGATAGGAGCAGTTGAGTTATGGCACACAAGAAGGGCGGCGGCTCCAGCCGCAACGGGCGCGACAGCCAGTCGAAGCGGCTGGGCGTGAAGCGCTATGATGGCGAGCTTGTGCGGGCGGGCACGATTATCGTGCGCCAGCGCGGCACCCATTTCCATGTCGGGCAGAACGTCGGCCTGGGCACCGACCACACCATCTATGCCACGATCGACGGCTATGTCAAGTTCGAGTTCGTGCCGCACACCGACGGGCGCAAGCGCATCAGCGTGTACCCGGAAAGGATGTCGTAGGCATGAAGAAGGGGATCCATCCCGAGTATTACCCCGACGCCAAGGTCATCTGCGCGTGCGGCCATACGTGGACGACCGGGTCGACCAAGAAAGAAATCCGCACCGACATGTGCTCTCAGTGCCACCCCTTCTATACCGGCGAGCAGCGCATCGTCGATACGGCCGGTCAGGTCGAGCGCTTTGAGCGCCGGCTGGGCCAGCGGCGCGAGTTCGAGTCGAAGACGGCGGCGCGCGAGCGCAAGCGGGGCGAGCGCCAGCGCCAGGCCGTGGCGATCGAGGCGCCCGAAGAGGCCGAGGCTGCGGCTGCGCCGGCCCCGGCAGAAGGCGAGGCCGGCAGCCCGAGCGGCGAAGAGGCCTAGCCGCGCCTCTCTGCGGCGATTGAAAGACAGAGTGCAGCCCACTCTGTCTTTTTTCTGGGCGGTGCAGCCCGGGGGCGCGCGTGACCTACCACTATCATCGCTACAACGGCGGCTGGGTTGAGGTTATCTGCGGCAGCATGTTCAGCGGCAAGACGGAGGAGCTGATCCGTCGCGTAAAGCGCGCCGAGATCGCGCGGCAGAACGTGCAGGTCTTCAAGCCGGCGATCGACATCCGCTACCATACCGACAAGGTTGCCTCGCATGGCGGGGCGGTCTTGGCGGCCGTTGCCGTGAGCTCTTCGCAGGAGCTCCTCGCCCAGGTGGCGCCCGACGCTGCCGTGGTGGCCATCGATGAGGTCCAGTTCTTCGACAACGGCATCGCCGTCGTCTGCCGGCGGTTGGCGAGCGACAAGCGGCGGGTCATCGTGGCCGGGCTCGATACCGACTTTCGTGGCGAGCCGTTCGGGCCAATGCCCACGCTGATGGCCGAGGCAGAGGTGGTCGACAAGCTGCAGGCCATCTGTGTGCGCTGTGGGGCACCCGCCAGCCGCACGCAGCGCCTGATCGACGGCCGGCCGGCTGCCTACACCGACCCTGTGATCATGGTCGGTGCGGCTGAGGTCTATGAAGCGCGCTGCCGGCACTGCCACGAGGTTCCTGGGAAGGACAGGCCGTGAAGGAATTCCAATACGGCGGGCAGGCGGTCCTCGAAGGCGTGATGATGCGCGGGGCCGAGCACTTTGCCGTCGCCGTGCGCAACCCCCAAGGGGCAATCACCATCCACAGCGAGCCGTTGGAGGGATACATCTACCGCGGCTTTGTTGCGCGCACACCCTTTGTGCGCGGCCTGACGATGCTGTGGGATACGCTCGTCCTCGGCGTGCGCACCCTGATGTACTCGGCCGATGTAGCCGTCAGCGACCAGCCCGATGTCTCGTTCAGCGGCCCCGTGGCCTGGGGCACGATGGCCGTCTCGCTCACCATCGGGGTCGGGCTCTTCTTCCTGCTGCCCGTCCTCCTCGTGCGCCTGGTGGATCGCTACCTGGCCTCCTCGCTGCTGAGCAGTGTCGTCGAGGGTGTGGTGCGGCTGGCCTTGTTTGTTGGCTATTTGGCGGCAGTGGGCACGATGCCCGACATCAAGCGCGTCTTTGCCTATCATGGCGCCGAGCACAAGGCGGTGAACGCCCTCGAGGCGGGGGCGCCGCTCGAGCCGGAACAAGTCGAGCGCTTTAGCACCGCGCATCCGCGCTGCGGCACGGGCTTTATGCTGCTGGTGCTGGTCATCTTTATCATCCTGTCCTCATTCTTGGGCCGGCCGGCGCTGTGGCTGCGGGTGCTCTCGCGGCTGCTGCTGATCCCGGTCGTTGCCGGCGTGGCTTATGAAGTCATGAAGCTCAGCGCGCGCCACCGCACCCGGCCCATCGTGGGGCTCTTGCTCGCCCCTGGCCTTTGGCTGCAGCGCCTCACCACACGCGAGCCCGATCGTTCGATGCTCGAGGTCTCGATTGCGGCCTTGAGGGCCGTCGTCGAGGCGGAGGCGACGGCTCCGGCCCCTGCGACGGATGTGTCGCCCGGGCTGGAGCAGGCCGGCTAGAACACCAGCGTTCCCTCACCCACCGACCCCGGGCTGCGAACTGCGCGGGGCGGCCTCGGGCCGGCGGTTGTGATGCTGGGCTGAATGCGTCTCGCTTCCCGCGCGCCCGCGCCACCCAAGGAGGTGCTGCGATGTTGAGCAAGGAAGAACTGCTGGCCCGTGCCAAAAAGCCCTCGGACGATGCCATGCGCCTGCACCCCTTCTTCAGGGGCAAGGTGCAGACGGCGCCCAAGTGCGTCATCCGCGATTTTTCGGACTTTTCCATCTGGTACACGCCGGGGGTGGCGGCGCCCTGCAAGGCC
>JAKPJZ010000098.1 GCA_029553955.1 Chloroflexota bacterium | reverse complement strand
ACGGATGGCTGGACCCGGCATGCGCTGGAACAGGAAAGGTGCCGAGCGCGTGATCCCAGTCCGGGCAGCTATCCTCAGCAATCGCTTCGACGGTGTCTGGGAGACTGTCTACAACTTGCCCCAAAACTGAACTACACCCATACCCGGAGGCTCGCTTGCTCTTCTCGTCACCTCGGGTATAATGCAACCTGTGAATTGGCCGCGCTTCATAAGAACCGGAAAGGTTGCACATGAGATACAGAGCCTTGGTCTTTAGCCTGGCCGTGCTGCTCGTCATCGGGCTGGGCATGATCGGCGCCAGCGTGCTCATGGAGCGCGTCGGGCCGGCCATGGCGCGGCTTTCGAAACCGACAGCGCCGGCGCAGACGGCGGCCGTCGCAACCACGGCGGCCACCCCGGCCTCGGCGCCCACAGCCTGCCCTGAGCCAGGCGAAGGGGCAACCGCGACCACCGCACCGGCAGCCACCGAGACGGCTACCTCGGCCGTGACGGACACCCCTACCCCCAAACCGGCGCCCACCGACGCCTGCCCCCACCTGGTCCGGCGTCAGGGCGAAAACCTGGTGCTGAACGGCGAGCCCATCACCTTCGTCGGCATCAATGCCACCCTGCTCATGAGTCCGGTGGTGCCAGACCACGCCGTGACGTCCATCCTGGCCGAGCTGTCGGATTGGGGGGTCAACCTGGTGCGCTTCTGGGTCTGGCCGGGGAGCGACATGAACCGCGTACGGCACATCCTCGATGAGGGCGGCGCGCGCCGCATCCGCTTCGTCGTCACCCTGCAGGACTATTACTATTACAAGGATGTGACCTGGTTCGCCGACAAGTACCGCACTGAAGACCTGCCGCACATCGAAAAGATGGTGACCGAGTTCCGCGACCGGCCCGAAATCGCCATCTGGGAAGTGATGAACGAGCCCTGGTGCGGCGGCAACAACGAGGCCGACGACCCGAACTGCTTCCGCGTTCTCGAGGCCTGGGCCAGGGACACCACAGGGCTGATCCGCAGGCTCGACCCCTGCCGGCCTATCTCGCTGGGCACATCGTGGGAAAGGTTTACGCCTGTCGAGAAGGAAGGTTATCGCTGGCTGCAGTCGATCGACACTGTCGATATCGTCAGCCTGCACCGGGAGGCCGAGAACTGGTACAACTATCCCTCCGAGATCAACCTGGCCCACGAGCTCGGCAAACCGGTGATGATCGGCGAGATCTGGGAATGGGCCTATGCCGATGCCTGCAAACAGCGCTACGACGGCGTGCTGAACGACCGTGCCGCCAAGCTCGACAAGGACATGCACAAGGCCCTGGAGATGGGCGTCGACGCCTATCTCCTCTGGGACTATGCCGCCGGCCCCTTCCCCGAGGGCAGCGACAACCCACAATACTTCTGTGGGCAGAACTCGTACTGGAGCGGCGACCCCGTCGCTGGGGTCATCCGCGCGCTGCCCATCCCACGGCCAGAGGTCACGCGCTAGTACTACAACCGTACTTGTCTGGGAAGGCGTGTGATCCGGGCACAACGCTTCGCGCATGGCCGGAACGGAGCCTTTTGGGGGGTCTTTTTGGCGGCCACGGCTCTGGCCAACCCGCCAAAAAGACCCCTTCCGGGCCAGGGCCGGGCGCCCGAGGGCATGTGCCCGCGTAGGTTTGCCCGCGCCCAAAGGGCGGGTGCGGAGCGCATCAGCCGGCGTTTACCCGGATAGCCGGCAATGCAGCGCCAAGTACGGTTGTAGTACTAGCAGCCATCGTGCTTGGCAAGGTCGTGTGCCCGTAGTATAATCACGCGTCAAGCCCGAACACGCCTGAGGCGGCAGAAGAACCGCTGCCGCCTGAGAGTCTTTGAACCGGACAGAGGCCAATGGAACCCTTCCTCTCTGTCGTCATTCCAGCCTTCAACGAAGAAAGCAATCTTCGTGCCGGAGCTCTGGAGAGAGTCGCCGCCTACCTGGCCCAGCAACCGTACACCTATCAGGTCCTTGTGGTGGATGACGGAAGTGAGGATGCCACAGCGGCCCTGGTGGAAGCCTTTGCGGCCCAACACCCAGAATTCCAGTTGCTGCGCAACCCGCACCAGGGCAAGGCGCATACGGTCATTGCGGGCGTCCTGGCGGCCCAGGGCGATATCATCCTGTTCACCGATATGGACCAGGCCACGCCCATCAACGAGGTGGCGGCGCTCTTGCCCTGGTTCGAGCAAGGCTGCGACGTGGTCTTTGGCTCGCGGGGCCTGGTGCGCCGTGGGGCGCCCTGGTGGCGGCAGATCATGTCGCGGGCGATGGTCGTCATGCGCGGGGCGGTGGTCAACCTGCCCGATGTCACCGATACGCAGTGTGGCTTCAAGGCCTTCCGCGCTGCGGTGGCCCACGACATTTTCCGCCATATGCAGCTCTACGCGCCCGGGCAGGAACGGGCGGTGCGCGGCGCCGTCGTCGCCGCCGGGTTCGACGTGGAGACGCTCTTTGTGGCCCGCAAGTTGGGCTATCGCCTCAAGGAGGTGCCCGTCACCTGGGACTATGCCCGCACGCGCCGCGTGAGCTTTGTGCGCGATTCGCTGCGCGGCCTGGCCGACCTGGCGCGCATCCGCATCAACGACATGCGAGGCCGCTACCGCGCTGATTAGTGCTACAGCCCTACTTGGCGCGATCCATCGCAGGCGATCCGGATGGCTGCCGGCTGATCCGCTGCGCTTGCCCCCGGCCAGCCAACCAGCCGAGAATCCCCCCCTAAAGGGGTCCGTTCCGGTCGTATGCTGCGTGCAGGGCACGGAGCGTAAAGCCCAGACAGCGGGCCACTACGGATAAGTAGGGAGCAGCCGAGCATGATACTCGCCGGCAAGACGATTGTGTTGGGCCTCTGTGGCGGCATTGCCGCGTACAAGGTGATCGAGGTGGCCCGGCAGCTCACGGTTGCGGGCGCGACGGTCGATACCGTCATGACCGAGGATGCCCCTCGCTTTGTCACCCCATTGACCCTGCAGACCCTCACCCACCGCCCTGTCCTCAGCGACACGTTCCGCCTTCTAGAGACGATGGAGATACCCTACGTCTCCCTCGGCCAGCGCGCCGATGCCATGCTGGTGGCGCCGGCAACGGCCAACACGCTAGCCAAGATGGCGCAGGGGCAGGCCGATAACCTCCTGCTGGCAACCTACCTGGCCACGACCGCGCCTGTGGTCGTGGCCCCGGCGATGGATGCCCATGTGTGGCAGCACCCGGCCACCCAGGCCAACACAGAAACGTTGCGCCAGCGCGGCGCGATATTCGTCGGCCCCGATTACGGCCCGCTGGTGTCGGGCCTTTTGGGCAGCGGACGCCTCGCCGCGGCCCACGAGATCATCGGCACGCTGCGCCAGGTGCTGGGCCGCGAAGGGCCGCTCGCCGGCCGGCACGTGCTGGTGACAGCAGGGGGCACGCGCGAACCGCTCGACCCGGTGCGCTACCTGGGCAACCGCTCTTCCGGCAAGATGGGCTACGCCCTGGCGCAGGCCGCGCTCGATCGCGGCGCCTCGGTGACCCTGGTGACGGCGCCGACGGCCCTGCAGCCGCCGGTGGGGGCCCACGTCGAAGAGGTGGAGACGGCGCAGGAGATGCGTGACGCGGCGCTCGACGCCCTGGCCGAGACCGACGCCCTGCTGATGGCCGCCGCCGTGGCCGACTTTCGCCCGGCGCGCTACTCGCCGCACAAGATAAAAAAAGGCGGCCAGGCGACCCTGGCCGTCACTCTGGAGCGCAACCCCGACATCCTGATGGACGTGGTCAGGCGACGGCTCGAGGGCGCCGGCCCGCTGGTGGTGGCCGGCTTTGTCGTCGAGACAGAGGATACCATCGCCCGCGCACGCGAAAAGCTGCTGGCCAAGGGCCTGGACCTCGTCGTGGCCAACGACGTCTCCGCCCCCGACAGCGGCCTTGAGGCCGATACGCTCCGCGCCACCCTCCTCGGCGCCGACAGTACGGTGGAGGCCCTGCCGCTCATGGGCAAGGACAAGCTGGCCGAGCACGTGCTCGATCGGGTGGTGGCGATGCTCGACGCGGGGCGTGATGCGTGATGCGTAAAACGTAAAACGTGAGGCGTAGTGAGCGCGACTCACAGCGCATAGCGCCTGCGGTCACCCGTTACGCATTACGCATCACGCCTCGGAAACTCAAGGGGGACTCGTGGCTCTGAACAGCCTGCACCTGCTCCTGACCTACCGCTGCACCTACGCCTGCGACCATTGCTTTGTTTGGGGCAGCTCACAGGCCACTCTGACGATGACCATCGGCCAGGTGCGCGCCGTGCTCGAAGCGGCCGTGCGCCTGGGCGGCATCGGCGAGATCTACTTTGAGGGCGGCGAGCCGTTCCTGGCGTATCCGCTGCTGCTGGCGGGGGCTCGCGAGGCCGTGGGCCGCGGCCTGCGCTTCGGCGTGGTCACCAACGCCTACTGGGCGACGTCGGAGGAGGATGCGACGCTCTGGCTACAGCCGCTCGGCGCGCTCGGCATGGCCGACCTCAGCCTGAGTGAGGATCGCTTCCACGGCGACCTGCCGAGCCCCGAGGTGCGGCACGCCACGGCCGCCGCGCGCCGGCTCGGGTTGCCTCAGGGGGTGCTGCGGGTAGAGCTCGGGCCCGATTGCAGCGCGGGCGGGGTGCGGCTGCGTGGCCGGGCGGCGCTGCGCCTCGCAGGCCAGGTGCGCCTTCAGCCGTGGCAGCAGTTCACCGCCTGCCCCTACGAGGACCTGGCCGACCCCGGCCGGGTGCACGTCGACGGTGCGGGGTACGTCCACCTGTGCCAGGGGCTGGCCATGGGCCGCATCGACGCCCGCCCGCTGGATGAGCTGGTGGCGGCCTACCGCCCGCAGGCGCACCCCATCGTGGCACCACTGCTCGCAGGTGGGCCGGCGGCGTTGCTGCGCGAGTATGGCCTGGCCCACGAGGCGGCCTATGGCGATGCCTGCCACCTCTGTTACCACGCCAGAGAGCAACTGCGCCCCCGCTTCCCCGAGTTCCTCGGGCCGGGGCAGATGTACGGCGCGGGGCTGGGCAGCGACGGCGTCCGACCACCCTCAGACGCCAGATCCTCAACAACTGGGGCAGAATCTCACCGCAGAGGCGCAGAGGGCGCAGAGGCTTTGTAGGCCCTCTCTGAGTCCTCTGCGCCTCGGCGGTGGATGTACTCGCCGGTTTGAGGCGGAGCTTCGCTAGCGGATGGCCGACAGCCTACTCATCGGGTGCGACGAACTCGCCGCCCGTCACCTCGCGTGAGACCACACGGCGCTGCGGGTCGAAGGTCATGGTGACCTCGATGGCCTGAAAGCAGCGCCCGCTGCCGATGAGCACCTTGCGGTACGAATAGCCCGACGGCCGCTCATCCTCGCCGTACTCGATGCTCAGCTCGTTGCGCAGGTCGGCACGCGCCTTGATAACCTCGCCACAGCGCCGGCAGCGGACGTAGTAGTGCATGACGCAGGAGGGCTGCGGTGGCGAGAGCAGCGCCCCCAGCCGCTTGAAAAAGCTCATTGCCGGGTCCTCCTTCGTATGCCACAAGCAGAGGCGGCTCCCATGCCGCCGGCCAGCGTGCCCGGCGGCATGGGAGCCGCCTCTGCTTGTGGCTCGGTATTAGAACGGCTTCCAGTAGCGCAGGACAGCGGGCACAAAGTGTACCAGGTCGGGCCCCAGCGCGGCGAGCCGGCTGCCGAGCCACGACCGCTGCACGGCGTTGTGCAGGGTCTCATTGGGCATGGCCATGAGCACGAGGGTGACAATCTCGGCCATGAACAGCGCTTTGGCGGCGCCCAGGACCAAGCCGCCCATGCTGTCGATCCAGCCGAGACGCAGGCCACGCAGGGTGTCGCGCAGGATGGCCGCGGCGATGCCGGCGAGAATCCAGGTGCCGGCGAGGATGGCGAGAAAGGCAGCGAGGTCGGCCAGGCTGCGGTTGCCCACCCAACGCACGAACAGCGGGCCAACGTCGGCATTGAAGCGGCCGGCCAGCACCAGGCCCAGCGCAAAGCCGACGAAGGTGGCCGACTCGTGAATCAGGCCCGACCGCCAACCCCAGAGGGCGAGTGCCCCGATGAAGAGCACCAGCACGACATCAAAAGGTGCCACCATACTGGTCTCCTATTCCCGGGCGAAACTCCTGAGTGCGAGACGAATCCGCTCTTCCAGGGGCTGCTCGCCTGCTGGCGGCAGGCCGGCGAGCGCCCGCTGTGCTTCGGCCACACTGTAGCCCAGCGCCGTCAGTGCGGCGATCACTTCCGTATCGCCAGCGCTCAACGCGCCCAGTGGGGCGCCTGCCACCTCGCCAAACTTGCCCTTGAGCTCGGAGATCAGCCGCTCGGCCGTGCGCTTGCCGACACCCGGCAGGCGCGACAGCGACACAGCATCGCCACGGGCGATGGCCTCGCGCAGCGCTTCGGGTGCGACGTTCGAGAGCATGTTCATCGCCGAGCGCGGGCCAATGCCCGACACGCCCAAAAGCGCTTCGAAAAGGGCCAGTTGCTCCTCGCTGGCGCAGCCATAGAGCGACAGCTCGTTCTCGCGGACGTGGAGGTGAGTGTGGAGCGTCACCTGTTCGCCGGTGCCTGGCAGCTCGGCCAGCAGGCTGCGGGGCACGCGCACGCGGTAGCCCACGCCGCCCACGTCGACGACGAGCGCATCCTGGCCCACCCCGACCACGGTGCCGTGCAAACGAGCGATCATCCCAAGTCCTTTATGCTTCTCAACAGGGCCCCCAGCCGCGCCGACTGCAGGTGGCAGAAAGCCACCGCCACCGCATCGGCAGCATCATCGGGCTGCGGCACGGCCTCGAGGTGCAGCAGCAGCCGGATCATCTCCTGCACCTGCTCCTTGGTGGCGCGGCCGTAACCGACGACAGCCTGCTTGACCTGCATGGGCGTGTATTCGTGGATGTCGAGCCCGGCTTCGGCGAGCGTGAGCAGGGCCACCCCGCGCCCATGGCCGACCGCAAGCGCCGTGCGCGCATTGCGGCCGAAAAATAGCTCCTCCACCGCGGCCACCTGGGGCTGGTAGCGCGCGATGAGCCCGGCCAATTCGTCGTGCACCACGAGCAGACGCCTGGAGAGCGAGAGGGTCGAGGGCGTGGTAATCGTGCCGCTGGCGACCAGGCGGGCATCATCGGCCGGGCCTGCCACGAGGCCGTAGCCGGTGATCGCCACGCCTGGATCGATCCCCAGCGCCAGCATAGCGGCTATGCTGCTTCGAATTCTGCGAGGGCATCCTCGCTGATATCGAGGTTGGAATGGACAGCTTGGACGTCGTCCAGCTCTTCCAGCGCCTCGATCAGGCGCAGGTTCTGCACGGTCGTCTTCAGATCGGGCTGGAACAAGGTCTTGGGCACCCAGCCCAATTCGGCATCTTCGACAACAAAGCTGCGCGTCAGCAGCGCCTCTCGCACGCGCTGCAGGTCTTCCACCGTGGTGTACACTTCCACGGTATCGCCGTCGACCTTGACGTCTTCGGCGCCGGCATCGATGGCCTCCAGGGCGATCGCTTCCGCGTCAAACCCCTCGGCGCTAATCGTCATCGAGCCTTTGCGCTCGAACATCCAGCCCACGCACCCGCTCTCGCCCAGGTTGCCGCCATGCCGCGAGAAGACGCGGCGCACTTCGGCCACCGAGCGGTTGCGGTTATCGGTCAGCACCTCGACCATGACAGCCGTGCCGCCGGGGCCATAGCCCTCGTAAATGACTTCATCCAAGACGACGCCGTCTTTACCGGTGCCGGCGCCACGCTGGATGGCCCGCTCAATATTCTCTTTGGGCATGTTCGCCGCGCGGGCCTTGTCGACCACCAAGCGCAGCCGGAAGTTGGCCTCGGGATCCGCGCCACCTTCCTTGGCCGCGATCATGAGCTCACGGCCCAGCCGGGTAAAAAGCTGGCCGCGCTTGGCGTCGGCTGCGCCCTTTTTGCGCTTGATGGTGGACCACTTGGAGTGTCCTGACATTGGCAATACCTCCTCGGCCAAGCTAGTCGCGTTTTTGGCCGTATGTAGCCATATTATACCATAGACCGCGAGCGCAAGAAAACAAAATCCGCCGACACGCGCTCTGTCATTGCGAGCGCAGCGAAGCAATCTCCAACACGGTCGCTGCGAGCATGGTTCGAGATTGCTTCGCTGCGCTCGCAATGACAGTGGGCAGACACCTTTGCCGCTGAGGGCATGGTTCTCGCTCTGTTGCCACAGACAGCGTAATGGGAACGCGAATGGCAGGATACTGGCGACGCTATGGCATCATCATCCTGGCGCTGGCGGCGATTGCAGCGGTGAGCGCGGGCCTCCTCTCTATCCGCGGGCGGCCCCTCGATATCGCCATCTTTCGGGCGATCAACGCCGGCCTTGCCGGCCCTGCCCTCGACGCGCTGGGCTACCTTGGCGATGCGCTGGGCACCTTCTGGCTCAGCCTGGCCCTCTTTGCGGCCCTCTTCTTTGCGGGCTACCGCCGCTTTGGGCTCAGCAGCCTGGGGGCCATCGCCACGGGCGCGCTGCTCGTCGTGCTCATCAAGTACCTCGCGGCAACGCCACGGCCACCGATGATGCTGGCCGGGGTGCGCGTGGTCGGCTTCCCCGAGCTAACCCCAGCCTTCCCGAGCGGCCACGCCGAACAGGCTTTCCTGACGGCCTACCTCCTCGTCAGCTATTTCCTCTTCCGCTGGTACGTCCAGGCGGCGCTCTACGGCGCGGCGGCATGCGTCGGCCTCAGCCGCATCTACGTCGGCGCGCATCTGCCCAGCGACGTCGCAGCCGGCGCGCTCATCGGCGTGCTCTGGGGCATGCTCTGGGTGCACACCCGGCTCTGGCCGGGCCGGCACAGAGCCCAGCCCCAGGCCGGCGGTGACCAGACATGACCTGCCTGAGCGGCACCCAGTTCTGGGCTGACGCCGTCGGGGCCGGGCCCATCGTGTCGGGCGCGGCCTACTGGCTCACGGCCATCAGCGCCTACTGGGTGGCCGCGGCGCTGGCGCTCCTGTTCTTTGCCCTACGCCGCCGGCGCGACATGCTGAGCACCCTCATCGCGGCAGCCCTAGTCTGGCTGATCCTCAGGGGGCTGGGAGCCATCCTGCGCGTGCTGGTGCCCTGTGTCGCCCCCGACGCCGAGGCGTCTTTCGGCTTTGTGGTCGCGCTAGTGCTGAGCTACCTGCTGCCGCTGCGCCTCTGGCAGCGCGTGCTCTGCATCGCCATTGTCGCGGCGGCAGCCGTCACCCGCTTCGTCGCCGTCGGCTGCCAGTTTCCCGGCGAGCTGGCGCTGGCGCTTGGCGCGGTCGCCCTCGCCGCAGCGCTGTTCTGGCTGCTGAGCCGCTGGCGGCCGGCGCGGCGCCTGTGGCAGCGCGTGGCCCTGACCGTCGATAACTGGTCGGCCCGAGCGGCGCGGACCTCGCTGACGCCGCCGCTCGTCGCCGTCCTGGCGGCCCGCCTGCGGCAGCATCTCGGGTTCACCCTCGAGGAGCTCCAGCCGCTGGACACGGCAGGCGTCCACGCCTCCACGCCGGTCGTGCTCGCCGGCCGCGACGCGCAGGGCCGGCCCTGCCGCTACTTTGCCAAGATTGTCACCTCGGCCAACTGGCGCACCAGCATCATCTTTGAGCTGGAGAACCTGCTCAGGCCAGCCGGGCGGCGACGCGGGCCGCTCTTCTCCTCGCTCAAGGGCCTGGTGGACCACGAGCACTATATGTTGCTGCTCTTCAGCAGGCTGGGCGTGCCGGCGCCCCAGCCACGCGGCGCCTACCGCCTGGAACGCCAGGTCTACGCCTTGGTCACCGACTACCTGGAGGGCGCCCAGCCATTCCGTGAGGCCGGCCTCGTGAGCGCGGGCTATGTCGCTCAGGCCCTGCGGGCGCTGCGCCGCCTGCGCGATGCCGATTGCGCCCACGGCGATATCAAGTCCAGCAACCTCGTCATCCTGCCCGGCGACCGCTTCGTCTTTGTGGATCTGGCGATGGCCGAGTACATCGCCGGTCCCAGGCGCCTGGCGCGCGACCTGGCCGACTTGCTCGCCATCCTCGCCATACATCACGATCCTGAGGCAGTGGTGGCCACGGCCCGCGAGATCGTCGGCGGCCAAGGGCTGCGCCAGGCGCGCAGCTACCTGCACCGCAGCCGGCTCAACACCGAGACGCAGCAGTTGCTGCCGCTCGACATGCCGGGCCGGCTGCGGCGCCTCATCGCCCGCGGGCGAGAAACCTGAGATCCCCGGGGACCTGTCACACCGATTTCCCTGGCAGGAAGGCAATTGGCAAGAACCCAACCAGACGTCTGCTCATGCCGGCGGCTGGGCCTCCCTACCGTTCCCCCGTCGCGGGGGAATTGAGCTGGCCTTTGCCATCCCGCAGGGCTTGTTTGCCACTCCTTGGCCAGGCAGACCGCGGTTTTGCGACCCAATTCCCCCGCGACGGGGGAACGGTAGGGGCCCACCCTGCAGACGAGGGAGTAGCCTGTCGGTCGCGGCGCCGGCGGGATCGAGTCTCTGCCAGAAGGCAAGGGCTGACCGCTCGCCAGGGAATTCGCTGTGTCAGGCTTTTCGCCCGCGGGAGCGGCATCAGCGCCGGTCGCGCTTAGGCGCCAATCGCGTGGCCAGGCACAGCAGGTCCTGCGCTTCCTCCGGCGAATCCACACGAGTGCTCAGGCAGAGGCCCTCGGGCTCGAGCGCGCGCAGCAGCGGCTCGACGTCGTGCGGCAGCACCGTAATATGGAGGCGTTTGCCCGCCGCCTGGATACATCGCAGCGCTGGCAGCCAGGGCAACATGGCGCGCGGCATCGGCCCCGGCTCCCACTGAATGCCGGCGAGCTTGTCGATGGCCAGCAACGCATCCAAATGGTGCAGCGCGCCGGGGCCGTCGAGGTGGAAGAGGGCGTGGTCGAGGTATGCGATCTCACCCAGGAGCTCGGGCAGGAAGAACTCGGCGAACATGGCGCCCGAGACCATGCAGCCGAAATCGCAGCTCACCGGGTACCAGCGGCCGGGCGACCACAGCCCGAGCCAGGTGGTCGTGCCCGGCGACCAGCGCTGCGTGATGGCGAACTGGCGCTCGTAGACCTCGAACCAGGCGGCGGCGACCATCTGCATCGCGGCCTTGACCTCGGCGGGGTCGTCCACCAGGTCGAAGGCGAATGCCTGCGGGCCGCGCAGCGCGGCCAAGGCGTCGCCACCGCCGTGCAGGTCGGTCAGGCCGATGAGGCAGGCGCCGGCCAGGCGTTCGCCCGCCGCCTCGAGCAGGCGCACGGTGGCCTGCCACCAGGGACCGGCCAGGCGTAGCTGGATGCGAGCCAGGTCGCCCCACGTGGCGAGGCAAGGCTGCGCCCAGGTCGTTGCCTCGCCCAGCTCGAGGCTGCAACCGAGGTACGCGGCGAACACATCGGGGCCCAGGTTGGGCCAGAAGATAGGCAGCGCTTCGCCGCCAAAGTAGGTGAGCCGCAGCTCCTCCTCGGCAGCGGCCACCGCATAGTCGGGGTCGAGCCACCGCTGGCACAGGTCTGCCGGCGGTGACAGGCGGCGCTCGCCCGGCCGCGGCGCGGTGACCTGGATCACCGCCCGGTCGCGCACCTCACCGGCCCACCAGGCCTCGAGCCGCGCGCGGGCCTCGTCCCAATCCTCTTTGTAGCGCATTCGTTGCCTCTCACGGGTGTATCCCACAATCGTCTGTGCAACAGGCATACGTTGCGCACGCCGCTCCGCCCGAGTCTCCCGTGGTAAGCCTCGGGCTACAGAAACAAAGCCCTCTGGGCTCGTGCGCTTCGACTCGTCCACGCTTGACCTCGGCTGCTTGCCGCCGTGGGTGCGTGTCTCCCGAGATCACGGTGTTCAGGGGCGGCACCAGCCCCATAGGGGCTTTGTTTCTGTAGCCCGAGGCTTACCACGGGAGCCTCGGGCGTGGGCGGCAGACGTCGAGACCATACGCATCATTCGGGCCCGAAATACACAGACGATTCTGGGATATACCCGCGCCCGCCTTCTCACCTTTGACTATGATACCACACGATGATAGAATAGCTCAAGAGTGCCTGTCGCCGCGGGCGCCATGATGGCGCCCACCCACCTATGCGGAGGTCACCACCATGCGCCTCGACTACAAGCGTACCTTCCTGCTCGGCTTTGGCTTCTTCGGCGTCAGCATCATCTGGTCGGTCTACAACAGCTTTGTCCCCATCTTTCTGCACGACTATGCCCTGCCCTACTGGCTGATCGGCTTTATCATGACCTTCGACAACATCGCCGGCATCTTTATCCAGCCCTACATCGGCCAGCTCAGCGACCATACGCGCACGCGGTTGGGGCGGCGCCTGCCCTACATCCTCGTCGGTGCGCCGGTCGCGGCGGTGTTCTTTGGGTTGGTGCCGCTGATCCACCAAGCCATGGGCCGCACGCCCGCGGCGTTGGCGCTGCTGATGGGCGCGCTCATTATCATGAACATTGCCATGGCCATCTTCCGCACGCCGGTGGTGGCGCTGATGCCCGATATCACCCCCTCGCCGCAACGCTCCAAGGCCAACGGCATCATCAACCTGATGGGCGGCGTAGGCACGACCATCGCCTTCGGCATGGGCGCCCTTTTTGCCGTCAGCCGTGGCCTGCCTTTCTGGGTGGCCGCCCTCATCCTCCTGGGCTGCGAAGGAGTCGTGCTCCTCACCATCCGCGAGCCGCGCCAGTTCACCACAGCCGCGGGCGAGGCCGGCAAAGCACCCAGTTTCGGCGAGTCGCTGCGCGATCTGTTCAAGACGGTGGGTGATGTGGCCCGCGCGCAAGACAAGAGCACGCTCTTCATCTGCCTGGCCATCTTTGCCTGGTTCATGGGCTACAACGCCATCGAGACGTTTTGGACGCTCTACGGCCGCAACTATCTCTTTGCCGCCGAGGTGGCGCGGGGCGTGATGACCGGCGATGCGGCAGCCGCCAAGGCCACGGGCATGATGATCTTTATCTCTGGCGCCTTCCTGCTCTTTGCCCTGCCGGCCGGGTTCATCGCCACCCGTTTCGGCCGCAAGCCGACGATCATGACCGGCCTGGGCATCCTCACCGTGCTGTGGACGGGCGTGCGCTTTTTCCCCAGCCTGCCCTACGTCTATGTGACGTTGATCCTCTCGGGCGTGGCCTGGGCGCTGATCAACATCAACTCGCTGCCCATCGTGGCCGACCTGGCCAGCGACGAAAAGATCGGCTCCTACACCGGGCTCTACTATCTCTTCTCGCTGCTGGCCGCATCGACCTCGCCGACTATCGTGGGCTGGCTGATGGACCTCTTCGGCATGGAGGTCATGTTCGTCTTTACGCCGGCCTTTATGCTGCTGGCCTTCTTCCTGATGCTGGGCGTCAAGCGCAGCGAGCCGCGGCAGGCGGTGACGAGCCTCGGCGGGGCGGTAGAGACGGCAGGCAACGCCGACTTTTAGGGGGCACGAAAGGACACGAAAGGACGCGAAAGGGGCACGAAGGGGCACGAAAAGGCGCGAAATACGCGAAAGGGGCGCGAGATACGCGAAAGGCACGAAAAGGCAGCACTCCTCTCTCGTCGCCCTTCGCGCCCTTTCGCGCCCCTTTCGTGCCCTTTCGCGCCCCGTCAGCTCTCCAACACTTCGCGCACCTTCTCGGTGAGGCTCGCGATGGTGAACGGCTTTTGCAGGAAGGCGACTCCCTCCTCGAGCCCGCCCTGCTGCGCGATGGCATTGGCGGTGTAGCCCGAGACGTAGAGCACCTTCATCTGCGGGTGGCTGACCTTGAGCCGGTGCGCCAGTTTCTCGCCGCCCAGTTGCGGCATGACGATGTCGGTGAGAAGCAGGTGGATGGGCTTGTCGCCGTTCTGGGCGGCCACTTCGAGCGCCTCCGATCCGTTGGCCGCCTCCATCACCGTGTAGCCCATCTCGCGCAGCACGCGCGAGGCAAAGCTGCGCACGGCCGGCTCGTCCTCCACCAGGAACACCGTCTGTGTGCCATGCGGCCGCGGCAGGTCTTCCTCGCGGCATGGCATCACAGCAGGCCGCTCCAACACCCGCGGCAGGTAGACCTTGAAGGTGGTGCCCGTGCCGATCTCGCTATAGACCCAAATGTGCCCGCCCGACTGCTTGACGATACCATAGCAGGTGGCCAGGCCCAGGCCGGTGCCCTTGCCGGGGTCCTTGGTGGTGTAGAAGGGCTCGAAAATGCGTGCCCTGACCTCCTCACTCATGCCGCAGCCGGTGTCGCTGACGGCCAGCAGGCAATAGTCGCCCGGGGCCACGCCGACGTGCTGGCGGGCGTACTCGGCATCGAGAACGACGTTAGCGGTCTCGATGGTGAGCCGGCCGCCGCCCGCCATGGCGTCGCCGGCGTTGACCACCAGGTTGGTGATCACCTGTTCGATCTGCCCCGGGTCGACGCGTACGGCACCCAGCTCGCGCGCCGGCATGATCTGGAGATCAATATCTTCGCTGATCAAGCGGCGCAGCATCTTGCCCAGGCCGAGGATGATATCGTTCAGGCTGACGATGTGGGGCGCGATGACCTGCCGGCGCGAGAAGGCCAGCAACTGGTGGGTGAGGTTGGCAGCGCGGTCGGCGGCGCCAAGCACCTGGCCGATGTCGTCGCGCGCCGGGTGGTCGACCGGCAGGGCATCGCGCACCAGGCTGGCATAGCCCGCGATCGCCGTCAGCAGGTTGTTAAAGTCATGCGCCACGCCCCCGGCGAGCTGCCCGATAGCCTCCATCTTCTGAGCCTGGCGGAACTGCTCTTCGAGCCGCTTGCGCTCGCGGATATCGCGCACGACGGCGACCAGCCCGATGCCGTAGACGTTCGACAGAGAAAGCTCCAGCGCAAAGGTGCTGCCGTCGGCGCGCCTGCCCAGCATCTCGCCGCGCCACTGCCCCCGCTGCTCGAGGGCCGGCTTGATCTCGCTGTCGAAACGGGCGCTTTCTTCGCTGCCATAGAGCACGTGCCACGATGTGCCCAGGAGCTCTTGGGGGCTGTCGTAGCCGAACATCCTGGCATGGGCCTGGTTGAGGTAGACGTACTCCTCCTGTCCGTTGAGCACCGCCATGCCGTCGATTGACGCCTCCATGGCCGCCGACTGCTGGCGCAGCACCTCGTTGCGCCGCTGGCGCTCGATGGCCGTCGCAATCTGGCTCGAGACGAAGCGGAGCAGCTCCAGGTCTTCGAGGGTGTAGGTGACGGTGGCCGAGTAGCTTTGCACGGCGATGACGCCGGTCGTGTGGCCGTCGCTGACCAGAGGCACCCCGAGCCAGATGTTGCAGGCGGCGCCGAGCAGCTCGATCTCGCCTTGCTCGGCCAGCCGGGTGATCTGCTCATCGGTGACCAGCAGTGGCCGGCAGGTGCGCAGCACATACTCGGTGAGGCCCCGGCCCAGCGTGCGGGCCATCCTGGTCGTGTGGTCAGGGCCGGGGAGGGTCTCATCCACATAGTAGGGGAAGTGTAGCATCTCTCGTTCTGGCTCGCAGAGGGCGATGTAAAAGTTGGTCGTATCGATGATACTGCTCAGCTCGCGGCGGATGTAGCGCAGCAGATCCTCGAGGTTGGCCTCTTCGGTGGCCGCCTGGGCGATGCGGTAGGCGACGCCCTGCACCCATTCAGCCCGGGTACGCTCGGCAACTTCGGCAGCGAGGTCGCGGTTGGCGGCCTCCAGCGCCGCGGTGCGCTCGGCCACGCGGTGCTCCAGTTCCTCGTTAAAGGCGCGATAGCGCCCCTCGCTCTCGCGCACGGCCTGTTGTGCCTGCTGCAGCGCCTCGAGCATGCTGTTGATGCCGGCAGCGAGGCCCGACAGCTCGTCGGAACCGGAGGCCCACACCCGCAGCGAAGGGTCACCGCTCGTCGCGATCTTGTGCACGTCGGCACCGAGGCGGCCCAGGCGCGACAGGATGAGCCACTCCAAGAGCACCAGGCTCAGGGCTATCTGCCCTACCCCGGCCGACAGGAGCACCCAGCGGAGGTAGCTCGTCACAGCCTCCGCCTCCATCGCGGCACCGCCGTTCGGAGGGAGCACCTTCAGGCCGATGCTGAACACGGCCACCAGCGCGGCGAGGGTCACGCCCACGATGAGCAACGTCTTCTTGCGCAATGACACGGCCTTACCTCCAGAACAACCTGAGCCTGTTTCCCGCAAAGCAGAGGTGGCTCCCACCCCAGCTTGGTGCGGAATCCGGACTGTGTATTCGATACCGCGAGCAGCCGGATGGGCTACTTGTTATGGCCTGCCATATAATATGTGTGCAAAATGGCCGCCATCATGCGCAAGGTTTCATGACTGTAACCATGGGGAGACAGAGCGGGGGGAGTCGCAGGGGCCCTGCGCAAGACCTTCGCAGGGCCCCTGCGACTCGGAACGCTCGCGGTGGCCCGGAGACCGCCCGAGCTCACGACTCAAAGCCCTGGCGCTCGATCTGGATCGGCAGGCGGCCGCTGCGCAGGAGGGCCAGCGGGTGGCCGATCAGGTAGAGCGAGATCTCGCCGCGCGTGGAGGCCCAGGTCAGCTTGAGTTGGGCGGGCCGCACGCGGCGGATGGTGCCCTGGCAGATCAGCGTCTCCTGGCTCGGATAGCGGGTGACCAGCACGCTCCACCAGTGATCGACGGCAAATTCCAGCTTGCCGCCCGCCAGCACCCGGAAGTGCACCACCGGGTGGCCGTTGAAGCAGAGGTCCCACTTGCCGCTATCCTGGCGCTCAAAGTGCCACGGCCTGCGGCGGGCTCGACAGCGCAAGTTGCCGTACTCGTCATAGATCTCCACGTGGCGTTCTCCTCTCTGTGCCAACCGGACGGGAGAACAGGCCCTTAACGAGCGAGTTGCCTTTCCGTTGTGCCCCCGGCGGCCCAACACTGCCGGGGAACGGAGAACAGAGAACACTGGGAGCACGTACCGGGGTGGAGCGCTGCCCCAGCCTCAAGCGGACCGGGGCGCATGAGCAGAGCGACTGCGGGATGAGGGGCACCTGCGCCTCAGGCGGCGCCAGGCCAGAGCATGATGATTCATACTCTACTCTCTTTATAGCGCGGGAGAGGTCAGTTGTCAAGTGAGCAAAGCTAGCGCACGGCACTGAGCAGGCCCTGGCGAAAGAGCAGATAGGTGCCGGCGAGGTAGATGAGGATGATGATGGCGGCGTCCCACTCGATGTTGAGCGGGCGCCACTCAAAGTTGGCCAATGTGCCCAGCAGCGCCCAGTTGACGAGGATCAGGGCGAGCAGGCCCACGGCGACAAAGCCGGGCGAGACGCTGCTAAAGAGCGAGCCTGAGAAGAAGAGGCTGACGAGGCCGAGGGCAGAGGCGTTGAGCACGCAACTGCCGAGGAGGTTGCCCACGGCCAGATCGTAGGCGCCGATGCGCACAGCGACGACGCTGGAGATGAGCTCGGGCATGCTGGTGATCAGTGGAAAGAGCGACACGCCGATCAGGCCCACGGCCAGCCCGGTCTGCGCGGCGATGGCCTCGGCCGAGCTGACCAGCACCGGCCCGGCGACAACGAGGAGCACCGTGGCCGCGGCATAGCCGGCGATGGCCACCGGCAGCGAGATGCGGCGCGGCACCTGCGCTTCGGAGATGGACGGCATGGCGCGCACCCGCCGCTGGATGAGCCACATGCCGCCAATAAAGATGGCCACCAGGAACAGGCCCTCGAGGTCCACCGTGCCGATCTGCAGGCCGAGAGGCACCAGGATAAAGAAGCTGGCGCTGCCGATCAGCAGCGTGGCCAGGCTGGCGGTGAGGCTGTGGTTGATGGCCACCTGGCGCAGCAGGGGGCCGCGGCGGCTGGCGAGGTCGAGGATGCCCAGGAAGAACATGTCGGTCATGCAGGTGCCGAGCAGGTTGCCCACCGCCAGCTCGGGCACGCCGAGGCCGACGGCGCTAAAGGCCGCCACGAGCTCGGGCAGCGTGGTGCTGGTGGCCAGCAGGATGGTGCCGAACAAGAAGCGGCCCAGGCGGGTGCGCACGGCAATGACATCGCCAAACTCGGCGAGCAGAATGCCGCCCACAATGATCGCCAGCGCGCTCAGGGCAAAGCGGACATAGGTCACGCCGGCCTCGCAAGCACTGGCCGCCGCTCAGGGCACATCGAGAGGATGCCCCGGCTCGCGGGGCAGGATGTCCTCCACAGCTTCGGAGGGGCGGCCCGCCACGCTTATCAGCCCGCCCCAACTGGCGGCTACCGGCAGGGCGAGCATGGTCGCGTGCCGCCGCGTGGCCCAGGGGCCGGCAATGCGCGCAACCGCTTCGGCTGCACGTTCGGCCATGTCGAGCGAATCGACCGGGGCCAAGAGCAGCGCGCTGCAGACACGGCCGGTGCAGAGGAGGCTTGCGAACGAGAGCAACCCCGTGGGCCCTCGCGAGGGAGGCGCCTCCTCGGCCACCTGGCAATAGGCGCTCTCGATCAAGTGGGCGCCGCGAATGCCGAGGTCGACCCAGGCCTGCAGGATGCGGTCCATCAGGTTCGGGTTGTCGAGCATGAGCAGCAACAGAAACACGAGCATCCTCCTTGCCGCACCCGTCATGGTAGACTCAGGGCCACGCCGCGTCAACCCGAAAGTGAGCCGGCGCCTCGCCGGCAGCGCCATGCGCTTCGTGCGGGAGGGCCGGCGTGCCGCCACAACCCGACAAAGGCAAGGCAGCTAAGCCTGTTTTCCGGTCACTGCTCATCCTGTCATTGCGAGCCGCAGCTCGCAATGACAGGATGAGCAGTTGCGTTTTCCGTAGCCGGCAGAGGCGGCTGCGGAATCTGGGCTCGGCGCCCAAGCCTGGCCCGTGGATTGCTCAGGCCACGGCAGAGGAGCTTGAGGCAAGCCATGCCCAAGATTGTCTTGATCGGCGCCGGCAGCGTGGTCTTTGCCAAGACGCTGATTGGCGATATCCTGTCATTCCCGGCGCTGCAGAGCGGCACGCTCAGCCTGGTGGACCTCGACGCCCCGCGGCTGGAGCTCATGGCCGCCTACACGCGGCGCCTGATCGCCGAGCAGCGGCTGCCCACGCAGCTCGAGGCGACGACCGACCGCCGCCAGGCATTGGCCGGCGCCGACTATGTCATCACCGTCATCCAGATCGGTGGCGGCCGGTCGTACGAGCTGGATGTTGGGGTCCCGCGCCGCTATGGGGTCGATCAGGCAGTCGGCGACACCATCGGCCCTGGCGGGGTCTTTCGCGGGCTGCGCTCGATCCCCGTGCTCCTCGGCATCTGCCGTGATATCGAAGAACTGTGCCCCCATGCGTGGCTGCTGAACTATACGAACCCGATGGCGATCAACGTCTGGGCGCTGCGCCGGGCCTCGCAAGTCAAGGTGGTGGGCCTGTGCCACAGCGTGATGGCGACGGCGGCGTACCTGGCACGCGTGATGGGCCTGCGCTATGAACGGCTGCGCTACTGGGCAGCCGGCATCAACCACCTGGCCTGGTTCCTCAAGCTGGAGTGCGACGGGCGCGACCTGTATCCGTTGCTGCGGCGTAAGGTGCGCAACCCAGAGGTGGAGGAGGCCGAGCGGGTCCGTGTCGCCATCCTGCGCCTGTTTGGCTACTTTGTCTCCGAGTCGAGCTACCACATGTCGGAGTACGTGCCCTACTACCGCCGCACGCCGCAGTCCATCGCGCAGTATCTGCCACAGCCGCGCGACTACCTGAGCATGTACCAGGGCGGCCTTGACGAGCAACGCCAGACAATCGAGGCGCAGTTGGCGAGTTGCCAGCCGCTGCCGTTGCGCCGCAGCCATGAGTACGCCTCGTACATCATCGACTCGCTGGCCACCGGCGTGCCGCGGCGCTTCAACCTGAACGTGCGCAATGACCGCCTGATCACGAACCTGCCAGAAGGCTGCTGCGTGGAGGTGCCCTGCCTGGTGGATGGCGCCGGGATGCACCCCTGCCACGTGGGAGAGCTGCCGCCCCAACTGGCCGCCCTCGACCGCAGCGCCATCAACGTGCAAGAACTGACGGTGGAAGCAGCGCTGCAGCGCAGCCGCAAAGCCGTGCGGCGCGCCCTGGCGGTGGACCCGCTGACATCGGCCATCCTCACGCCGCAGCAGGCAGGCGACATGGCCGACGAGATGCTGGAGGCCGAGCGGGAGTGGCTGCCCGAGATGCGGGAGAGAGTCCGGGCGACACCGGCTGGTGGTGGATAGCGTATGGCGTATGGCTGATGGCCTATCGCCTACGACCTACCGGTTCGCCATACGCCATCAGCCATTCACGAGAACATCGGTCAAGTACTCGTATAGACGACGTAGCCCAGCCCAATACCGTTCAAATAATAGTACTTACGCGGTCGGCGGTCTCGCGCGCGGTAGGACCCCCCACCCCCGGCCCCGCCCCCGGCGCGGGGGCGGGGAGACTGGAGGTTAGGGGGTTCAGCGGGCGCTTCGCGCGTCGCGCGTAGCGCCCGCCCAAACCCCCATACTGAGACCTCCCCCTTCCCGCCGCGGCGGGAAGGGGGGTGGGGGGATGGGAACCCCGCACTGGCTGGCGCTGTTCCGAGCAACCGCGTAAGTACTGTCAAATAACGGCGCTTCGCCCGTCTCGACGGAGCTGGCGATTGGAAATCGCGCCTGGGAGCCGCCGTTGGCGGCCAAGGGGGCGCTGCGGCGCCGGGCGCCCACCCCTTGGCGCGCAGCAGCGCGCTGCCGTGGGCTGGTCGCCACGGCCGCGTCG
>JAKPJZ010000096.1 GCA_029553955.1 Chloroflexota bacterium | reverse complement strand
GCGCGCCAGGGGTAGGCGGCAGGGCCAACCACCCCGCCACAACCCCTTCCTGGCCCAGAGCCGGGGGTGGCAACGCGCATAACCCGGCTGCCACCAGGATGCTGAGGATGGCGGAGCGCACGGCCCGGTCTGGCCCGAGCTGCTCATCAGCCAGGGGCGGCGCCTGGGTTGCCTGGCGCCCTGGGCACGCGGCCGCGCGGCCTCCAGATGAGGCTGCGCACCAGAAGAAGCGCGCCCAGGCCGATGAGCACGAACGGTGCCACGACCCTGGCCAGCACATTGCCAAAGACCAGGCCAAAGACGGCGAAGAGCAGCGCGCCGATCAGCACCAACACGTGGCCGCCCCACGCCAGCCCGCGGTAGCGCAGGCCGGTCAGCCAGGCGGCGTAGAGGCCCAGCCCCACGGCCAGCGGCTCCAGCGTCCAAAGGTAGCACCAGGCATCCCAGTCGTGCGTGAGAGCATTGTAGAACAAGATGAGGGCGTTGACCAGCATGATGGTGCCGGGGACGGCCAGGCCGGCCAGGCCGCGGTGCTCGCGCCAGATGGCGATGGGCAGGTAAAACACCAGCGTGCCCAGCACCAGCAGGCCCGGCCAGAGTTGGCCCCAGCCCAGCCGCAGGAACGCATTGGCCACGTTGGCCGCCATGAAGAACAGCCCCGCCAGAATCAGGAGCAGCGCCAGGTAGAGCGTGCCGCGGCTTGGCATGGTTCACCTCCATGGGGGCGGTCAGCTTTCACAGCGATTATTCCAGCGAGCGGCAGCGCCGACCGTTCGGCGAGGACTCGGTCCGGTTGGCGCCACTACCGATGGACGACTCGTTCCTGCAGGTCGAGGCCCCCCTACCGTTCCCCCGTCGCGGGGGAATTGGTCGCACAGCCGCGGCATGGGCAGGCACTGGTACCTTATCCCACAGGAATCCCACACTATCCCACATGGGCCGGCGGCTGAAGGCTGCCCGCTCTCGCCCCTACTTCTTTAGTATATAGAACGTCGCCCGCTTGTCGCCGATACGGATCAACACGTCCTGGTCCACCAGGTCGGCCAAGTCGCGGCGCACGGTCTCGGCGCTCACGTCGGGGCACAGCTCCTGGAACTCGCGGTTGGTGATGCGCCCGTGCTCAGCCACGTAGGCCAGCGCCTTCTCTTGGCGGAGGTTGAGGGCCAGGGCGCTCCAGCGAAAGCCGTCGGGCCGCGCTTCGATCAGGCGCTCGCCGTGGCCGCAGAGCGTGACGCGCAGGCCGTTGGCCGTCTCGACAAAGGCCGGCGCGGGCAACCCCTCGGCCTGCATCAACTGCAGCATGCGGTCGATGCCGTAGCCCAGGCGCTCCACAAAGCCCATGTCGGCCAGCACCTGCATGATGATCTCGTTGCGCGCATAGCGCTCGTGGAGCATGTTCTCCAGCGTCACGTGGCCCGGCAGGCGGCCGGGGCTGTAGACCTCGAGGCGGTCGGCAAAGAGCAGCACGCGGATCTCTTCGCCGCGGATGCCATAGTCGCGGTGCGCCACGGCGTTGACGATCGACTCGCGCACCACCGGCAGCGGGTACTCGGGCCGCTCGTCGCGCTCGAGGGCCTCGATGCGCGCGCCGCGGCGCATGTTGCTCGCCAGAAAGGCCTCGGCGCGGCGGATCTGCTCGGGCAGCGCGCCGCGCACCGTCTCCTGCATAAAGACGTCGCCCATGGTGGTGCCGGGGTAGCGCACGCAGAGGATCTCGGCGGCGGGCAGGAATTGCTGGGGGTTGCGTCCAAAGAGGAGGATGCCGGCATAGGTGGGGGCGAGCTCCGCGTCGAGCCCGCCGCGCCGGCGCAGCAGCTCTTCGAGCGTGCCGCCCGGCCGGGGCGCGAGCTGCTCGGCATAGGCGCGCACGGCCTGCCAATCGATGTCGTCGCCGGTGGCACCGGGCGCAGCGAGCGACTCCTGGCCGGGGTTGGCGCGAGCCAGAAAGAGCTCGCGCAGCGGCCGCGGGCCCAGGGCCACGTTCTCCTTGCCCTGGCGCCGGTAGTAAGCACCGCCGCAGGCGTACACGTGGGGCAGGCCCGGCGGCACAGCCAGCGCCAGGTAGGCGCGGCCGTCGATCTCCAGTGGCTGCGGTAGGGGCAGGACGAGCGGCGGCTCACAGGAAAGCCCGGCCTGCACGGCCTCGTCGAACGCCGCCTCGTCGGCCGCGCCGCGCGCCGCGTGCAAGGCCACCAGCACCGTGCCCCCCGAGGCGTTGGCCAACGCGGCCAGGGTCTGCGCCAGCCGGGCCAGGGCCCCGTGCGCCGGCAGCACCGCGAACCGCTCCCCCGGCCCCGCCGCCAGCAGCGCGCGCCCTTGCTCGGCTTTCATGGCCCCTGACCTCCATTCTACTGCGTACTACGTACTGCGCAAGGTGTGCTCATGTGGGTTGGCCTTGTGCTGAACAAGATCGCCACGGAGCGACAGAGCTACGCAGTGCGCATTACGGGCAACCGGCCACTGTCGCGCGCCGTAGTAACGACTTTGGTCGTCCCTGGACGGGCGGCCAAGTCGGCACATCAGTGCCACATGTGGAACATCGGTCTAGTATTCCTATACAGCGTTGGCCGTCCTTCTGACGACGACTAGAGTCGTTACTACGGATCTCGCCCTATTCGAACGGCACTGGTCCTAGACCACCGCTACGCTGGGCTGGTCCTTGCCCTTGCGCGTGGTCGCCGAGCGCCGGCGCGGGGCAGGCGCACGCCGGGGCGGCGCAGGCAGGAGCGCTGTCGCCAGTACCTCCTCCATGCGCTCCACGGGCACGAGCTGCAGGCCCTTGAGCACACGCTTGGGCACTTCCACCAGGTCGCGCTCGTTCTTCTTGGGCAGCACCAGCGTTTTGATGCCCGCGCGGTAGGCGGCGACCAGCTTTTCGCGCAGGCCGCCGATGGGCAGCACCCGGCCACGCAGCGTGATCTCGCCGGTCATGGCCACGTCGCGGCGCACCGGGCGGCCGGTGAGCGCCGAGATCAGCGCCACGGCGATGGTAATGCCCGCCGAAGGGCCATCCTTGGGGATGGCGCCCTCGGGCACGTGGATGTGGATATCGACCTTATCGAAATCGATATCGGCGATCTCGAGCTGCCTAGCGTGCGCCCGCGCGTAGCTCAGCGCCGCCTGCGCCGACTCCTGCATCACGTCGCCCAGTTGCCCGGTGAGCGAGAGCGACCCCTTGCCTTCCATCGTCGAGACTTCGATGGTCAGGGTGTCGCCGCCCGCTTCCGTCCAGGCCAGGCCGGTGGCCACGCCCACTTCATCCTCTTCCTCGGCCAGGCCAAAGCTGAACTCGGGCGGGCCCAAGAAGCTCAGGAGCGATGCCGGCGTCACCCGCACCGGCGCGCGGCGGCCCTCGGCCACCCGGCGCGCGATCTTGCGGCAGATGTTGGCGATGGCGCGCTCCAGGTTACGCACGCCCGCCTCGCAGGTGTATTCGCGGATGATCTGGCGCACGGCGTCGTCGGTAATGTGCAGCCGCTCGAGGCCGTGCTGCTCCAGCTCCCGCGGCACCAAGAAGCGCCGCGCAATCTCGAGCTTTTCCTCCTCGACGTAGCCCAGAAACTCGATCACCTCCAGCCGGTCACGCAGGGCCGGTGGCACGGGGTCGAGGATGTTGGCTGTCGTGATAAACATCACCTGCGACAGGTCGTAGGGCACCTCGAGGTAGTGGTCCGAGAAGGCATTGTTCTGCTCGGGGTCCAGCACCTCCAGCAGCGCGGCCGACGGGTCGCCGCGAAAGTCCATGCCGATTTTGTCGATCTCGTCGAGCATGAACAGCGGGTTCACCGAACCGGCGCGGCGCATAGTCTGGATGATGCGGCCGGGCAGCGCACCGACATAGGTCCGCCGGTGGCCGCGAATCTCGGCTTCGTCACGGATGCCACCCAGGCTGACGCGCACGAAATTGCGCCCCAGCGCCTGGGCGATCGACTTGCCGAGCGATGTCTTGCCGGTGCCCGGCGGCCCGGCGAAGCACAGGATGGGGCTGCGCATCTTGCTGCCGGCCAGCTTGCGCACAGCCATGTGCTCGAGGATGCGCTCCTTGGCCTTGGGCAGGCCATAGTGGTTGTCCTCCAGAATCTGTGCCGCCCTCTTGATGTCGAGGTTGTCTTCGGTGGCGCCGGACCACGGCAGGCCGATGAGCCAATCTACATAGGTGCGGATGATGCCCACTTCGGGGGCGCCGCTCGGCATGGTCGCCAGGCGATCCAGCTCCTTGTTGGCCCGCTCGCGCGCCTCATCGGGCATGCCCGACGTAGCGACCTTTTCGCGCAGCTCGGCAATCTCCTGCGCCTGCGGGTCGCCCTCGCCCAGCTCGTTCTGGATGATGCGCATCTGCTCGCGCAAAAAGTACTCGCGCTGGCTGCGGTCCACCTCCTGCTGCACCTGCGAGTGGATGCGGCTCTCCAGCTCGAGCACGTCGAGCTCTTTGGCCAGGTAGATGCTCACCTTCTGCAGCCGCGCCACGACGTCGTCGGTCTCCAAGAGCGCCTGGCGCTGCGCTACGTCGAGCGAAAGCACCGAGCCGATCAGGTCGGCCAGCCAGCCCGGCTCGCTCACGTTCATCGCCGCCACATAGGCGTCATCGCTGAGGTTGCGGCTCAGCCGCACCACCTTCTCGAACAGGGCCAGCACGGCCCGCATCAGCGCCTCGGTGGAGAGGCTGTGGTCCTGCACTTCGGGGATCGTCTCCACCCGTGCCGTGACGCAGGGGCTGTCGCCCGCAAAGCCAAGCATGCGCACCCGCCGCCGGCCCTGCACCCAGACGCTGGTCGTGCCATCGGGCATGCGCAGCATGCGGCCGATGAGCACCTCGGTGCCCACGGGGTAGAGATCGTCGACGCTCGGGCCCTGCACCTCTTGGTCACGCTGAGTAAAGACCGCCACCCGCTGATCGCGGGCCATGGCCGTCTCCACCGCCCGGATGGAGCGCTCGCGCCCCACAAAGAGCGGCGCCACCATGTGCGGAAAGATGACCGTATCGCGCGCCGGCAACACCGGCAGCTCTACGATCTCCTCGGGGCCCTGCTGCTCTTCGGATACGTCCTCGTCTAGAAACGAGTCGAAATTGTCGAGACTCATGTCATCCGAGCCCATATGCGCTCTCGCCATCCGGTAAACCAACCTCCGGTATCAAACCAACCCAAAACTGTCTCTCGGAAGCACGTCGTAGCCCCCCTTGGCCGCCACAGGCGGCTTGTGGGGGTTCTGGATATGCGCCAACAAGCAGCGGACGACTGTGCCGCAGCAAGTCGTCTCGCCCTGCTTCAACTATACCACACTTTGGCAGAAACTCAAGCGTCCACATCGTGCAGGGTACGCGTCGGAGCCCCCCGTGACCGGCTTTCACGCTCCGCGCCCACCCGGTGCGGGCCCTTTCAGGGGTTTTGAAGTGGCGGCGAGGGCCATTGTGCGCCCCCGGGGGCGCACAATGGCCCTCGCCGCCACTTCAAAACCCCTGCCCTGGTTAGGGCCGGGCGGCAGCGAAGCATGTTGGCCGGCCGCCACCAGGGTATAGGCCGGCGGCGTGCTGGCCCGCCTGGCGGCGCTATGCTATACTCTCTCTCAGAATGGAGGCCGGGTCTCTCATCCGGCGTGGTCCTGCCCAAGAGCGAGTCAGTCAGCTTGAAACAACACCTGCGCACAACCGACGTAGCCCGAGCCGCCGACGTGCACCCCAATACCGTCCGGCTGTACGAGGCCTGGGGCTTTCTGGGCAGCGTGCCCCGCGGCCGCAACGGCTACCGCCTCTTCAGCGAGGCGCACCTCGACCAGATGGTGCTCGCGCGCATCGCGCTGCGCTGGCCCTACCCCGGCGGCAACCAGCGCGTCGTCGCACTCGTCAAGCGTGCGGCCGGCGGCGACCTCAGCGGCGCCCTGGCGCTCGCCCACGAGTACCTGGCGTGCGTGCAGGCCGAGATTGCGCGGGCCGAGGCCGCGGCTGACCTCCTCGAGCATTGGGCACACGGGTTGCCTGCCGATGCCGGCAGTTCCCGGCGCCTGCCCATCCGCCGCGCTGCCAGGCTGCTCGGCAGCACGCCCGACGCCCTGCGCAACTGGGAACGCAACGGCCTCATCCGCGTGCCGCGTGACCCCAAGAGCGGCTACCGTGCCTACGGCGCCGCCGAGATGGCTCGCCTGCGCATCATCCGCACCCTGCGCTTGGCCGGTTACAGCATGATGGCCATCCTGCGCATGATGCGCTCCCTCGACCAGGGGCGGCACGCCGACCTGCGCCAGGTGCTGGATACCCCCGGCTCTGAAGAGGATGCCGCGTACGTCACCGACCGCTGGCTGTCGACCCTCCGCGAGCAGGAGCAGCGCGCCCGCGCCGTCATCGCCCAGCTCGAGGCCATGATCCGCAAGAGTTCGTAGTGCGAGAGAAGCGCCTGCGGGGCAGAGGCCCGCAGGCGCTTCTCTCGCACTACAAGCAGGCCAGGCAAACCCTCCACTTGCCCACCAAGGTTGTATAATAGAGGTGCCTGGCCATTACGGCCAGCATTTGGCCTATCCGGCAAGCCCTAGCCTGCCGGGCTGGCCGGCGCCGGCAGTGAGCCGGGCTTGATGCTTCGCACGAGTCCGGCTTGGAACCCTTGAGGCGGGGTTTTGGCGGGTCGGTTGGCGTCGTTGGCCGCCCGCGGGCGGCCAACGACGCCAACCGACCCGCCAAAACCCCTATCCCGGGTGGAAGCCGGTTGCCGGCAGCGCGAGATGCCCGGCCATTGCCGGGATGAGGCCGGCCCTGCCGCAGAGGCTCTTCGCAGCAACACCCGAAAGGTGGAGAGATGCGGGATCAGATCGTCATCCGCGGCGCCCGTCTGCACAACCTGAAGAATGTAACCCTCAGCATCCCCAAGGGCAAGCTCGTCGTCTTTACCGGGCTCTCGGGCTCGGGCAAGTCGACCCTGGCCTTTGACCTGCTGCACAGGGAGGGCCAGCGGCAGTACATGGAGTCGCTCGGCTTGGTGACCCACGAAGCCAAGCCGCAGGCCGAGTCGCTCGTGGGCTTGTCGCCCTCCATCAGCGTCGACCAGCATCTGACCAACCACAGCCCGCGCTCGACGGTGGGCACCGTCACCGAGGTCTATACCTACCTGCGCGTGCTCTATGCGCGCATCGGCCACCGCCCCTGCCCGCACTGCGGCGGCGACGTGCCGCCCGCCTACGACAGAGGCAACGGCGAAGCCTGGGACGACGATGACGACGGTGGCGACGACGTCCACAGCACCCCCTGCCCGCGCTGCGGCACGGCGCTGCCCGAGATCGGCATGGCCCACTTTTCCTTCAACAAGCTGGCCGGCGCCTGCCCCACCTGCACCGGCCTGGGCGTGGTGCAGACGGCCAACGTGGCCGCGCTGCTCGACGAGACGCGCAGCATCGAGGGCGGCGGCGTGCTCCGCTGGGACGCCAAGTACGAAATCCCGCGCTACGCGCAGACGCTGCAGCGGGCCGCAGAGCACTATGGTTTCACCTTTGACCCGGCAGCGCCGATCGGTTCGCTGGGCGCCGCGCAGCGCGACCTGCTGCTCTACGGCGTGGGCAGCCCGCAGTTCCGCCGTCGCTTTCCCGACATCGACCCGCCCGAGACGGCGGCGGCGGGCCGCTTCGAGGGCATCGTCACCGGCACGCTGCGCCGCTACGAGGAGAACATCCACAAGGTTGCCTACCGCGAAAAGATGGAAAAGCTGCTGGTGACGCAGACGTGCCCCGACTGCGGCGGCGACCGGCTGCGCCCCGAGAGCCGCCGGGTGACCGTGCTCGGCGAGACGATCGTGCAGCTCTCGCAGCGGCCGCTCAGCGAACTGGCGGGCTGGCTGGAGGGGCTGCAGGCGGCCCTGTCGCCGCAGGCGTGGGAGGTCGCCGAGCCTATCGTGGGCGACCTGCGCGGCCGCGTGCGCCGGCTGATCGACGTCGGCGCGGGCTACCTGACCCTGGCGCGCACCTCACCCACCGTCTCGGCGGGCGAAGCGCAGCGTCTGCGGCTGGCTTCGCTTCTCGGCTCGGGGCTGAGCGGCGTCCTCTACGTCCTCGACGAGCCGACCATCGGCCTGCATCCGCGCGATACGGCGCGCATGATCGCCGTGCTCAAGCAACTGCGCGACCTCGGCAATACGGTGCTGGTCGTGGAGCACGACCTCGACGTGGTGCGCGCCGCCGACCATGTCGTCGACCTTGGGCCGGGGGCCGGGGAGCAGGGCGGCGAGGTGGTCGTGGCCGGGCCGCCAGAGGCGGTGGCCGCCTGCCCGGCCTCGGCCACCGGCCGCTACCTCTCGGGCCGCGAGCGCATCGCCGTGCCCTCGCGGCGCCGCGGCAACGGCCGGCGCCTGGTGATCCGCGGCGCCCGCGCCAACAACCTGAAGGACATCACCGTGGCCCTGCCGCTGGGCATGCTGGTGGCGGTGACGGGGGTCTCGGGCTCGGGCAAGTCGACGCTGCTCTACGACATCCTTGACCGCGCCGCGCGGCAGCGCTTCTACGACGCCGGCGATGCCCCCGGCGATCACGAGACAATCGAAGGCTGGGAGCACCTCGACAAGTTCATCACCATCGACCAGACGGCGATTGGCCGCACGCCGCGCTCCAATGCGGCCACCTACACCGACGCCTTTGCCGCCATCCGCGACACCTTCGCCGCCCTTCCCGAGGCGCGCGAGCGCGGGCTGCAGGCGAGCCACTTTTCCTTCAACGTGCCCGGCGGGCGCTGCGAGCGCTGCGAGGGCGCGGGTACGCTCACGGTGCAGATGCACCTGATGCCCGACGTGCAGGTACGCTGCCCCGCCTGCCACGGCCGCCGCTTCCGGCGCGAGGTGCTCGCCGTGCGTTACCGCGGCCACTCGATCTCCGGCGTGCTCGACATGACCATCGAAGAGGCGGCGGCGGCCTTCCAGGACGTGCCGGCGGCCGCGGCCCGGCTGGGGCTGATGGTGGATGTGGGCCTGGGCTATCTGCGCCTTGGGCAGCCGGCGACCTCGCTCTCGGGCGGCGAGGCGCAGCGCGTCAAGCTGGCCAAAGAGCTCGCGCGCCGCGCCGGCGGCCACACGCTCTACCTGCTCGACGAGCCAACCACCGGCCTGCATCCGGCCGACGTGGCGCGGCTGCTGGGCATCCTGCAGCGGCTGGTCGCTGCCGGGAACACGGTGCTGGTGATCGAGCACAACCTCGACGTCATCAAAGTTGCCGACTGGGTAGTGGACCTCGGCCCCGAAGGCGGCGACGCCGGCGGGCGCATCATCGCCGAGGGCACGCCTGAGCAGGTGGCCAACGTCGCCGCCTCGCACACCGGCGCCCGCCTGCGCCCGCTGCTTCGCGCGTAAACCCGGACTCCCGAACTTGTTCGGCGCCCCCCAATCCGGACTCCCCGACTTGTCGGGGCGTACCCACCCGACAGCCCGAACAAGTTCGGGAGTCCGGGCCGGGAGTCCGGGCCGGGAATCCCCAACTTGTTGGGGCGTCCGTGCCACGGCACAGGGCACCGCCCGAACAAGTTCGGGAGTCCGGGCCGGGAGTCACGTTCGGGAGTCCAGGGGCAGACGGCCCGAATTCGGGAGTCCGGGAATGATGAAGGAGGATGTCATGTCCAGATCGACCACCCCTATGGCGCATCTGACGCGCCTGGTCGAGCTCGGCCCGCGGCCGGTTGGCTCGCCCGCCCACGGGGCCACAGCGGGCTATATCGCCGACGTCCTCGGCGGCCTGGGCTACGAGGTCGAGCGCCAGGCCTGGCCCTTCCCCTCCTGGCAGGAGGAGGAGACGCAGCTCACGCTCGGCGGCGAGGCGCTGGCCGCGGCCGCCAACGGCTTCTCACCATCCTGCGACGTGGCGGCGCCGTTCGTGGCGCTGGGCACCCTGGCCGAGCTGGCGGCGGCAGAGCTCGCGGGGCGCATCGCCGTCCTCTACGGCGAACTCACCCGCGAGCCGTTGGCGCCCAAGGCCAATCGGGTCTACAATCCACCTGCGCACCAGGCGCTGATCCGCGAGCTCGAGGCCAAGGCGCCGCTGGCGGCCATCACCGTCAACCCCAGCGCCGGCAGCCTGGCGCGCATCATCACCGATTGGGAGCTGGCCATCCCCTCGGTCACGGTGCCCGCCGAGGTGGGCCGGCGGCTGCTCGGGCAGGCGGGCGCCGAGATCCATCTGCGCATCGCCAGCCGCCGCGGGCCAGGCGAGGCCTGCAACGTGGTCGCCCGCCGGCCCGGCACCCGCCGCGAGCGCCTGGTGCTCGCGGCGCACTATGACACCGCCATCGACGCCCCCGGCGCCGTCGACAACGCCTCGGGCGTGGCCGTGCTGCTGGCGATCGCTGAGCGCCTTGCCCGAGGGAATCTGCGCCTGGGCGTCGAGCTCGTGGCCTTTGGCGATGAGGAATCGGGCGGGCACGGCGACGAGCTGTACCTGCAGCACTACGGCCTGGAGGCCATCCCGGTCTTCTCGGGCCTGCCCACGCCGCGCGATGGCGAGCGCCTGGGTTACACGCTGGCCGCCATCAACGTCGACGGCGTGGGGCAGGCGGTGGGGGTGAACACCGTGACGTCGCTGGCCTGCTCGGAGGCGTTTGGGGCGCTGGTGGCGAGCGTGGCAGCCGCGCACCCGGGAGTCAGCGTCGTCGCCCCGTGGCCGGCGAGCAACCACTACACCTTTTTCTCGCACGGCGTGCCGGCGGTTGCCCTCGGCTCGGTAGGCGTGGCCAACATCATGCACACGCCCGCTGATACGGCCGACTGGGTCAGCGGCCACAAGCTCGACGAGGCGCTGGCGCTCGTCGCCGAGCTGCTGGCTGCGCTGCAGGACAAGGACCTGGATTGGTGCCGCTCGGAGCGGCAGAGTGGGTAGAATCCTGCCCAAGCTGTTTGCATCTTGCGAGGAGTCGGGGTAAGATCACAGTCGCTTGCGAAGAGACGATGGGCCGGGTGGTCCCGGAACCGGTCCATCGAGCCGATGATGGCAGACATTGGAGCACGACGTGCGGCCGACAGTAGGGCTTTCAAGGGAAGGCGGGAATCGAGCCCATGGCAGCACGCGAGCAGAGGGATCAACGAAGGTTCGGCATAGGAGAGTGGTACGGAAAGCTGTTCACCGAGCTCACAGGCGACGAACGCAAGTCCTACGCTGATCTGCAGCAGCTCCCCAAGAAGGTGCGTCCGGATCAGCCCTGTCCCTTTCAGAGCGCAGCCACAAACGTTGTCCCGCGCAACAAGGAGGGCGGGGTGTGCACCCTTCGCCTCTACACCCGTTCAAGAGCAGGGGGTGAGGCGGGCATAGTCGAGGGTGATGACGGCGATCTTCGTACTGTCTGCCCAAAGCGGTTCGAGCAAGACGGCACCATCTATGCCTGGGTAGGGCAGGTCCTCTTGGGATGCGACATGCCGCAGGTGGTTCGCGAAGTGGGTTTCCTGTCAGCGGTATCCGCCAAGGGTGATCCAGAGGAGCCCAGCGCCGATGTTGGGCGCATTGACGAAGTGCTCATCGTGCCAGATGTCGATCCTCTGAGGTGGTGTGCCCTGGAGATTCAGGCAGCATACTTCCAGGGAGACGCCATGAGTCGCGAGTATCATGCGATGAGGGAACATAGCCAGAGCGCGCTGCCGTTCCCCAGCGGCAATCGCCGCCCGGACTATCGGAGCAGCGGACCGAAGAGGCTCATGCCACAACTACAGACCAAGGTGCCCTCATTGCGCAGATGGGGAAAGAAGATGGCTGTGGTGGTGGACCGTGCTTTCTTTGCGGCCTTGGCCCCTATGGCGGAAGTATCGCACGTCTCGAACTGCGACATCGCCTGGTTCGTGGTACGGTATGACGAGAATGCCGGATTGGTTCCCGACAAGGTATTCTTGACGACCCTCGAGCAGGCGGTAGAGGGCATCACGGCGGGAGCGCCTGTGAGCCTTGAGGTGCTTGAGGAAAGGATACGCGCCAAGCTTGCTCAGCTTAGCCCGCGTCCTTAGCGCGTGCCCACGACAGATCGCGACCGATGAGCAACTCGGTCTCTTGGGCGTGGTGTGTGTTCTTCATGGCGATCTCTTCGGTATCGAAGCCGTGTTTCGCGGCCAAGCGCCGGATCTCTGGGGCGTTGTCGTACGTCATCAAAAAGTCGCCGCGCAGAGTGGCCGCAACCCGGAATAGCGCTTCGTGATCGATCGCCGAGTGAGCATACAGTCGCCTGCCAGCCACGGTGTACGGGGGATCGATGAAATACGCCACGTCAGGGCGGTCGGCCTGAAGGCAGAGATAGTCGATGCCGTCACCCTGTACGAAGGTGATTCTGTCCTTCAACGACACGATGGCCAATATGCGCCGCTGCAGGGTCTCCGGATACCAACGGGAGGCTATCCCCCGCCCGTTCTCGCCCGCCTTCATCAGACTTGCGCCCGGAGCGAGAATGCCTCCCCTCTGTACCCTGTTCCTGAGAAGCGTGGCGAAAGCCCTCTCATACAGCGAAGTGGGATGGGCTGCCAGAATGGCCTTGACCGCCTCCAGGGATAGCTCAAAGTCGGCCACGTGGTTGGCCAGTCTGCCGCCCTCGCCGTTCAGGATTACCTGCCACAGCGCTGCGACATCTTTGTCCAGCTCTACCAGCGTCACCCGATCAACCAAGCGCTCAAAGGCCGCCGTCAGCCCGACGATGGCTCCACCGGCAAACGGTTCGATGAGCTCCCGTGGGCGAGGTCAAGGCTATGAAGCCAGAGCCTGATGCGGGGTACCAGCCAGGTTTTGCCTCCAGGATAGCGAAGCGGGCTGCGGTGTGGCACAGCTGCGACATTCACGATCTTGGCTGTGCTGGGCACATCAGGGGGATTCATGGCGCCTCCATGGCGATCCAACAGGGGCCTCGGACATGATTGCCAGAGAGTAGGTTGCCAGGCGTCCACGTTCTTACCTCACCATTCTTGCTGCCGGCAGAACGGACAGAGATCCTTGGCACCTGGAGCTAGACTGATCAGCTATCAGTTGAGTACACAGTACAATTATAGCACAGCTGAGCTATCGCCGCAAGCCGGAAGACGTTCAGGACTCCGGTACGTTGGCCAAACAGAAGCCGGCAAAGGTGCGAAGCCAGCTTGGCAGTCCTCAAGAAGGGGATCATGTTCGTCGTCATACCGCAAGGCCCTCCCGCAGGACTTTATCGTGGATGGGCAGCACGGAGATGGCCCCCGTCTGCCACGATTCGCGATCGACGACCAACGTACTGGAATTGGTGCCATACTCCAGGTTGACGTGGAACACGATATCGGTGATCTTGTGCCGTTCCGGTCGCGCAAGGGGTCGCGCGGTCACGATGAGCAGATCGATATCCGACTCTGCATCTGCTTCGCCGCGCACGGCAGACCCGTACAGGACAAATTGAACGATGGCGAATTGGGCTCGCACCCTTCGCCTGATCTCGCTCAGCGCGGTAAGCTCGGCTGGCGCCAATGGAAGAACTTGCCTATCACTCATGACATCAGTATAGGCGAGGTCGTGGTGGAAATCAACCTTAAGGGGCATGTTGTCTGCTCAGGAACTCAGCCTGCCCTAGACATTCAGGGCCGGCGACCGGCTATGACGCGTCGCGCAAGACCGGTACGGAGCCTTTAAGGAGGGGTTTTTGGCGGCTGGCGCCGTTGCCCGGCCCGCGGGCCGGGCAACGGCGCCAGCCGCCAAAAACCCCTTGCCAAGGGCTCAGGGCCGGAAGGGCGCGCAGCGAAATGCCCGGCTGTCGCCAGGAGGCTGGGAACGCCCGAACTTGTTCGGGAGTCCGACAACCTGTCGGAGAGGAGTTGCGATGGCCGTCCGCGAAATCCAGGCCAAGAGCATGCTGCAGAAGAGCGGCCTGCCGGGGGCACAGTACGTGGTCAACCCCTACGTGGGCTGCGTGCACGGCTGCGTGTATTGCTATGCGCGCTTTATGAAGCGCTTCACCGGCCACAACGAGCCCTGGGGCCGCTTTCTCGACGCTCGCGTCAACGCGCCCGAGCTGCTGCGTCGCGAGCTGGCCCGGCGCCGCGCCCCGCTGGAGGGGGCCGTCTTTCTGTCGAGCGTCACCGATCCCTACCAGCCGCCTGAGGCGCGCTACCGCCTGACGCGCGGCGTGCTCGAGGCGCTGCTGGATCACGGCGCGGCGGTCGACATCCTCACCAAGTCGGACCTGGTGCTGCGCGACCTGGACCTCTTGCGCCAGTTCAAGACGTGCACCGTGGGCCTGAGCCTGAGCACCCTCGACGACGCGCTGGCCCGCCGTACCGAGCCGCGCGCCACGCCGCCGACGAAACGCCGCGCCGCCCTGCAGGCGCTGCACGACGCCGGCGTGCGCACCTACGCCTTCATCAGCCCCTACCTGCCCCAGCTCTCGGCCGGCATCGAAGAGCTGCTCGAAGCCCTCGCGGGGGCGGTCGACGAAGTGGGCGTGGAGGCGCTCAACCCCAGCGGCGCCAACTGGGCCGGCGTCGAAGCCGCCATACACCGCCACTACCCCGAACGCCTGGAGACCCATCGTGCGGCCGTGCGCGATGCCGGCTACTGGGCCGCGCTGGAGCTGCAGGCCCGGCAGGCGGCGGCGCGCCTGGGCATCCGATTCACCGGGTTCTACCGCCATTGAGGGACAAGCCACAGAGTCGCTCGTGACCGGGCTTCACGCTTCGCACATGCCCGGTTCGGAGCCTTTGGGGCGGGGTTTTGGTGGGTTGGTCGATGCTCGTGGCTGCCCCCGCGGGGGCAGCCACGAGCATCGACCAACCCACCAAAACCCCTATCCCGGGCGAGAGCCGGATGGTGGCAGCGGGCAATGCCCAGCTATCACCAGTAAGGATGACGACCTTCAGGCATTCGTGGGCATCGGCGTTGACAGATACTGCAGAATACGCTATGATGTAGTCACGGAACGAACTACTTGGAGGCGAGCCATGGGCGAAATCGGAATCCGCGATCTGAAGACGCGTGCGTCGGAGGTTGTGCATGAAGTGAAAGAGCACCGCAAGCGCTACACCATTACGCGCCGCGGGCGGCCGGTGGCCCTGCTGATTCCGGTGGAGAACGCCGAGAGCGCAGCCCCTACGGAAAGCCATGAGGCATGGCAGGCTTTCCTGCGCGCCGGCGAGGAGATCAGCCGCAACTGGCAGGCCCCGCAGAGCGCCGTCGAGCTGCTGTCAGAGATGCGGCGCTGAGGCCGGCCATGCCAGCGACATTCGTCGTAGATGCCAGCGTCTTTCTCAGCGCCGCTCGCGCGCAAGAGAAGAGCCACTTCGATAGCCAACGCTTCCTGGCGCACCTGCAAGCCAATGCCGTCCCTATCATCGCACCCACTCTGCTGCTGCCTGAGGTTGGGGGCGCCGCCGGGAGGGCCAGCGGTACCGGGCCCGCCCGGCACCTTGTGACGGCAATCGCTGGCCTGACGCATACGATCTTGGTGCCGCTGGACAGAGCCCTGGCCCAGGTCGCTGCCGACATCGCCGGGCAGTGTGGGCTGCGTGGCAGCGACGCCGTCTATGCCGCCGTTGCCCTGCGCTTCGGGACCTGCCTGGTCACGCTCGATCGGGAGCAGCGGGAGCGGGTGGCCGGCCTGATCGACGCGCAATACCCCGCTGAGGCCTGCGCCGGCCTGGGCCTATAGCGCCCACTGCGTATCCACGGATAGGCCATCAGCCATATGCTACCAGCCATGCAACTGCTCAGCCTGTCATTGCGAGCCGCAGCGAAGCAATCTCCAACGTGGCCGTGACGCGCATGGCTGGGGATTGCTTCGCGGAGCTTGCACTGAGCGAAGCGAACGTGGCTCGCAATGACAGGCTGAGCAGTGACCCAGCCATCCGCTATCGGCCGTCACCCCTCGCGGTACGTCGCCCAGGCATCGGGCGATTCGTACGCCTGCACGTAGGCCAGGCGCACCGCGGGCAATGCCTCGCGCAGCGCCTGGTAGATGGTGCGGGCGATGTTCTCGGCCGAAGGGTTGATCTGGTCGAAGGGCGGCGTCTCGTTCAGGTTGGTGTGGTCAAAGCGCGCCAGGATGCCGTCGAGGACGCGCTTGAACTCGGTAAAGTCAAGCGACAGGCCGATCTCGTTCAGCGTATCGCTCTGCGCGCAGGCCACCACCTCATAGCGATGGCCGTGCAGGTTCTCGCAGCGCCCCTGGTAGCCCCGCAGGGCATGCGCGGCGTCAAAGTGTCGGCGAACACAGACCTCGTACATACACACTCCTCTCGATCTACCCTCGCGCCAGCACACGGGCCAGCTCGGCCGCTTCCTCTGCCATCTCCGGCGAATCCGCCTGGCCGGCACGACGCTTGTCGAGCAGCGCGTTCAGCCGCCGGTGGCGCTCCGCCGTCAGCGGGTAGCGCCCGGCAAAGACGAGCGCCAGCGCCAGCAGCACCAACGGCGCCAGCACAAAGATCAGCCGCAGCGCCAGCACGAACCCGGCGGGCTGGGCCTGCTCGATCAGCTTGGTGGCGCCGCCCACCACCTGCTCCACCGGCCGTACATAGCCGGCCAGGCCGATGACCTGCGAGACCATGAAGATGGCCAGCGCCGAGCTGAGCTTGCGGGTGAAGGTGACCAGCGCCGAGAAGATGCCCTCGCGCCGCTCGCCACTCTGCAGCTCGTCCACGTCAGGGATATCGGGAAAGATGGCATAGATCATCACCACGATGCCGCCGGTGGCCAGGCCGATGAGCAGCGCAAAGCCGTAGATCACCCACACGGGGCTCTCTGGCGCCATCAAGAGGCTCGTCAGCATCGCCACCATCCACAGCGCCGCCCCCAGGCTGTAGCCACGCGACTTGCCGATGCGCCGGCTCAGCGCCACGTAGAGCGGCAAGACGGCCACCTGGGCCACGAGCAGCGCGCCGCTGACATAGTTGGCCTCGTCGCCGCGCCCGAGATAGTACTTCATAAAGTAGACCAGCACGCTGCTGACCGTATCCATGGCCACAAACGCCAGCAGGTACATCATCAGCGCGCAGACGAAGGTGCGCACCTGGAAGGGCTCGACAAAGGCCTGCCTCCAGTTGAACCTGGCCGGGGGCTTTTGGAATGCCTTGCGCTCGCGCGTCGTGATGACGGTAGCGATGAAAGGCAGCGCAAAGAAGGCGCCGAAGGCCAGCCCCATCACGATATAGCCCTGCCGCATGTCGGCGAACTGTTTCACGATCTCGAGCGGCAAGAGCGCGCACAGGATCGACGACAGCGTCGAGAAGAAGATGCGCACCGAGCTGAGCGTAGTGCGCTCGTGATAGTCGAGCGTCAATTCCGCCTGGAGCGCGCTATAGTTGAGCGTGACGATGCTGACCACGGTCGAGAAGAAGAGGTAGGAGCCGATGACCAGCGCAAAGCGCTGCGCCTCGGCCGGCGCGTTGAACGGAAAGAACAGCGCAAAGAATGAGAGAAAGACAAAGGGGATGCCAAGGAGGAGATAGGGCCGGCGCCGGCCCAGCACGGTGCGTGTGCGGTCGGCGAGCACCCCCTCAAAGGGGTCGGTGATGGCGTCGTACACCTTGCTGATGAGGATCACCGTGCCTGCCAGGCCGGGGCTCAGGCGCACGACGTCGGTCAGGAAGTACAGGTAGTAGAAGCTGATGATGACGCCCGAGCCGCCGCCATAGATATCGCCCAGGCCATAGCCGATCTTGCGCCACCAGGAGAGCTTTTCCGAAGGGGAGAGGGTCACGAGAATCCTCCTTTGGGAGACACAGCGCCACCAAGACCTGTAGAGAGCCTGTCATTGCGAGTACCTTCGCGTTCCCTTGGCGCCTTTGCGGTGAATCGCCCCTCATGGCGCGAGGCGCGTGAGATCGCGCGGGAAGAGCGTGGTCTCGCGGATGTTGGCCAGGCCCAGGAGCTGCATCAGGAAGCGCTCCAGGCCGATGGCAAAGCCGCCGTGGGGCGGCATACCGTGGCGGAAGGCCTCGAGGTAGCCGGCGAAATCCTCCGGGTTCAGCCTCCGCGCCTCCAGCGCGGCGACATAGTCCTCATAGCGGTGCAGCCGCTGGCCGCCGGTGACGAGCTCGGTACCGCGGAAGAGCAGGTCGAAGCTGTTGGAGTAGGCCGGGTCGGCCGGGTTGGGGTGGGTATAGAACGGCCGCTTGGCCATCGGGTAGCCGGTGACAAAGACCCAGTCCGACTCGTAGCGCTCGCGCGCCCACTCGCCCAGCCAGCGCTCGTCCTCCGGCGCCAGGTCGGGCTCGCCGCGCACGTCGCGCCCCGTCTCCCGCCAGATCATCTCCAGCGCCTCGGGGAAGTAGACCTCGGGGATGGCCTCGGGCACGTGCGGCGGCGCGGCCTCGAGCAGCGCGAGGTCCTGCTCGTGGTGGGCACCCAGGTGGCCGACGATGGCGCGCATCACGCCGCTGAGCACGCCCATGACGGTGTGATGGTCGTGGACAAAGCCCATTTCGGCGTCGAGGCTGACGTACTCGTTGATGTGCCGCGCCGTGTTGTGCGGCTCGGCGCGAAAGACCGGCCCCACCTCGAACACGCGCTCATAGACCCCCACCATGATCTGCTTGTAGAACTGGGGGCTCTGCGCCAGGTAGGCCGTGCGCCCCAGGTAGTCGACCGGGAAGACGTTGGCGCCGCCTTCGGTGGCGGTGCCAACGAGCTTGGGCGTCTGGATCTCGGTAAAACCCTCGCCGTAGAGGTAGCCGCGGTAGGCGTGCATGATGGCCGCGCCCAGGCGGAAGATGGCCCGCTTTTGCGGCTGGCGCAGGCCGACGGCGGCGTGGTCGAGGAACACGTCGAGGCCAGGCTTGAACACCCGCTTGTTCAGCTCAAAGGGCGGCGGCGCCTCGGCCGGCGAGAGGACGTGCACGCGGCATTCGCGCAACTCAAAACCGCCCGGCGCCTGCGGCGCAATGGCCACCACACCCTCAATCGCCAGCACCGACTCGTCGGGCAGCGGCGCCACTGTGGCCACCTCGTCGGCCTCGTCGAGCACCGCCTGGGCGATGCCCCAGCCGTCGCGCAGCGCCAAAAAGTTGATGCCGCCCAGCCGGCGCAGCCGGAAGCGCCAGCCCTGCAAGAGCACCCGCTCGCCGATATGCTCGGCCAACTGGGTCGTCATGATGCGTTCCATCTCGGCCTCCCATCACTCCTACCACAATGCCGTGGGTATACCACAGGCGGCGGGCCTGGTCAAGCGATAGCCAACCTCAGGGGACAGCCGGCTATCTAGCTGCGCCACCACCCGGTTCAGGCCAAAGGGGTATGGTGGCGACCGGCTTTCACGCGATGCGCTAGCCCGGTTCAGCCCCATATGGGGGTTTTGGCGGGTTGGTTGGCCCTGCAGGCTGCCCCTGGCGCGCCCGCGGGCGCGCCAGGGGCAGCCTGCAGGGCCAACCAACCCGCCAAAACCCCTCCTGGCGTAGGGCCGGGCGCGCGAGGGCATACATCTGCACATATTCGTCGGCGCCCAAGGGGCGGCGGCAACGCACATGGCCCGGCTGCCACCAGGACCGGAAGTGCTCACGGATACTTGACCACCGCCAGGCACTATGGTAACATGGCCGGTGGAAGGAGAGGTATGGACTGGAGTCTGGATGATACCATCGCCGCCATCGCCACGCCCGCGGGTGAGGGCGGCATCGGCATCATCCGTCTGAGCGGCCCCGAGGCGCTGCGCATCGTGCGCCGCCTGGTCGTGCTCGCGCGCGCGAGCGAGTGGCAGCCCTGGCGCCTGTGCTACGGCCACGTCGTCGACCCTGCAAGCGGCGCCATGGTCGACGAGGTGCTCGCAGTGTGCATGCCCGCGCCGCACACCTATACGCGGCAGGATGTGGCCGAAATCCACTGCCACGGTGGCCCCGAGCCGCTGCGCCAGGTGCTGACGCTGTGCCTGCAGCAGGGCGCGCGCCTGGCCGAGCCGGGCGAGTTCACCCTGCGCGCCTTCCTCAACGGGCGCCTCGACCTGGCGCAGGCCGAGGCGGTGGTCGACGTGGTGCGCGCCCGCAGCCGGGCGGGCCTGCAGACGGCCATGGGCCAGCTCGGCGGGCAACTCTCTGACCGCGTGCGCGCGGTGCGCGGCGGCCTGCTCGAGGCCCTGGCCCACCTCGAAGCGGCCATCGACTATCCCGGTGACGAGATCCCCCCCTGCGACCTGCCGGCCGCGCTCGCCGAGGCGGCCGCGGCGCTCGACGCGCTGCTCGCAGGCGCCGAGCGGGGTCTGGCCTACCGCCAGGGCATCCGCACCGCCATCGTCGGCCGGCCCAACGTGGGCAAGTCGAGCCTGCTGAATGCGCTGCTGCGCGCCGACCGCGCCATCGTCACCGCCATCCCCGGCACCACGCGCGACACGCTGGAGGAGAGCGTCGTCGTGGGCGACGTGCCGCTGGTGCTCGTCGATACCGCGGGCATCAACGATTCCGCCGATCCAGTGGAGCGATTGGGCGTGGCGCGCAGCCGGGCCGCCCTCGCTACAGCCGGCCTGGCGCTGCTGGTCGTCGACGGCTCGCAGCCGCCCGATGCGCGCGACCGGGCCATCGCCGCCGAGCTCGCCGGCCGCGAGGCGCTGCTCGTGGTCAACAAGTGCGACCTGCCGCCGGCCACCGGCGGCGAGGCACTGCTGCCGGGCCGGCGCGCGGTGCGCATCTCGGCGCTGACAGGCCAGGGGCTCGACGCGCTGGAGCAGGCCCTGCTCGACACCATCCTGGCCGGCCGGCTGCAGGCCGACGACACGCCCCTCGTCAGCCGCCCGCGCCATGTCGAGGCGCTGCGCCGCGCCCGCGAGCACGTCGACGCCGCCGCGTGCGCCCGCCGCGAGGGCTGGCCCGACGATTGCGTCGCCATCGACCTGCGTGCCGCCGTCGCTGCCCTCGGCGAGATCACCGGCGAGACGGTGGGCGAGGACCTGGTGGCGAAGATATTCACTGACTTTTGTATCGGCAAATAGCACGTTAGCCGTACCTGGCACTTCAAGGTGCTGGCTGCCGCGTGTCATCCGGGCAACTGCCGGCTGGCATGCTTCGCATCCGCCCGCCTCATACGCCCCACAACGGCTCGGTTCCGGCACAGTGCGAAGCGGGGCACCCGGATGGTACGGTTGTCGTCGTAGAGGGGTAGCCTTGAACGTAGCGATTGTCTGCTCCTGGTTGAATCAATACGGCGGGGCCGAGCGGGTGCTCGAGGTGGTACACGAGATGTACCCCGAGGCGCCGGTCTACACGTCGATGTACTGGCCCGAGGCGCTGCCCGAGCGCTACCGCACGTGGGACATCCGTCCCTCGTTCCTCGACCGGCTGCCCCTGATCAAGCGGCACCACCAGCCCTTCCTGCCGCTCTACCCCTGGGGTTTTGAGTCGCTGCGGCTGGAGGGTTATGACCTGGTGCTGAGCATCACCAGCGCCTTTGCCCACGGCGTGCACGTGCCGCCGGCGACGCCGCACATCTGCTACTGCCTCACCCCGGCGCGCTTCCTGTGGGATTATGACGCCTACGCCCGGCGCGAGCAGATGGGCCGCGCCGCGCGCACACTGCTGCCCATCGTGCTCAAGCCGTTGCGCGCCTGGGACGCGCGTGCCGCCGCTGGGGTCGACCACTTCGTGGCCATCTCCGAGGCCGTGCAGGCGCGCATCGCCCGGCACTATGGCCGCCCGTCGCGGGTGATCTTTCCCCCGGTCGACGCCGCAGCCTTTAGCCCCAGCGACGAGGTCGACGACTATTACCTCATCCTGGGCCGCCTGGTGCCCTACCGCCGCATCGACCTGGCCATCAGCGCCTGCAACCGGCTGCGCCTGCCGCTCGTCATCGCCGGCGATGGCCGCGACCGCGCCGCCCTCGAGCGCCTGGCCGGGCCCACCGTGCGCTTTCTCGGCCGCGTCTCCGATGCCGAGCGCAAGCGCCTGCTCGCGCGCTGCCGCGCCTTTCTCTGGCCCGGAGAGGAGGATTTCGGCATCGCGCCGCTCGAGGCCAACGCCTCGGGCCGGCCGGTCATCGCCTACGCCGGCGGCGGCGCGCTGGAGACGGTGGTCGAAGGCCAGACCGGCGCCTTCTTCCACGAGCAGACGGTCGAGGCGCTCGCCGAGGCCATCCGCAACTTCGACCCCGCGCGCTACGACCCCACCGCCCTGCGCCGCCACGCCGAGGCCTTTGACGTGCCGCACTTTAAGGCCGAGCTGGCGCGCTTTGTGGATGAAGTGGCGGGGAAAACGGGGAACCACCAAGCCCACGAAGGATGACCGGCCGTACCAACCAGACACACCGTTTTCCATGACGGGCGGCCAGCACCGGCCTTCTGGCAATAACTAGGTGCAGCTCGCGCCGCGGCCGACGGATGATTCCGCCTCCCGCAGGCTGGGCCCCCCTACCGTTCCCCCGTCGCGGGGGAATTGGGCTGCCTTCCGCCGCACCGCACCGCTCGTCTGCCACTTTTTCGCCACACAGGGCGCGGTCGTGCGACTCAATTCCCCCGCGACGGGGGAACGGTAGGGGGGCCCCTGGCCGCGGCATGGACAGACCCCTGACCGAGTTTTTGCCAATCGACTTCCTGCCATGGAAATCGGTGAGATACCTTGTCGGGGCGGTTCGCGATCCATCGCCACTCTCGACATTGTGCAGGGGCAGGCCAGGCGTCCTCGGCCGAATGGCTTGCGCCTCTCGGCGCTCCTGCGACGGCCGGGCAGGCGCTCCGCATCCGCCCAGATCGCCGCCAACCGCCCGCACCAAGTACGGTTGTCATACTAGCAGAGGACGGGTTCAATGGGTATTCTTGTTGTCCTAGCGGCCGTTGCCGTCGAAATCGCCTTTGCACTCTATTGCATCAGCACACGGTCGTACCAGTCAAGAGCGCGAAGCATCATCAGAATCGCAGCCTTCGCCGGCCTTGTGCTGCTCGCCGTGCTGCCCGTCATCGACTGGAGCTTCCGCTACTATGCGCTGGCCGCCTTGCTGCTTCTGCTGGCCGTGCTCGGCGCCATCTCCTTGCTCCGCAAGAAGGAAGAAGAACACGCCTATAGTGCGGCGCGTGTCGCCGTGAGGGGCGCCGGCATGACGGCCCTCATCTTCGTGGTCACACTCCCGGCAATCATATTCCCGCAGTACAGCCCGCTCGAGCCCACAGGCCAATACCGGGTCGCCACCGCAAGCTACACCTATACCGACACCAACCGCATCGAGACCTACACCAACACCGGCGACTATAGAAAGCTCAACGTCGAACTGTGGTATCCCGACGATGCGGGCGGCACGTATCCACTCATCGTCTTCTCCCATGGCTCGCTCGGCACCAAGACGAGCAACGAAACGCTCTACACCGAGCTCGCCAGCCACGGCTACGTTGTCTGCTCCATCGACCACACCTACCAGTGCTTCTTTACCACCGGCGAAGACGGGCATACGGCGTTCCTGAACCCGGACTTTATGCAGGAACTGATGGCCGAGCTCAACGGATCCGACAGGCAGTTCAGCCATGCGTGCTATCAGAAGTGGATGGGAATACGCATGGGCGACATCGACTGTGTGCTCGATCACATACTGTCCGAAGCAAGAGATAGCGCTGCCGACAGGGCGTACAGGCTCGTGGACACCGCGCGCATCGGCGTCATGGGGCATTCCCTCGGCGGCTCGGCGGCCCTTGGCATCGGCAGAGCGAGGCCCGACATCGGCGCGGTCATGGCACTCGAATCCCCATTCATGTACGACATCGAGGGGGTCGAGAACGGCGAGTTTGCCTTCACAGACGCCCCGTATCCCGTGCCCGTGCTCAACGTGTACTCCGACGACTCATGGGGCCACCTCGGCGAATGGCCGCAGTACGCCGAAAACCACGCCCTGCTTGCCGGCACCAATCCGGCGGCTTTCAACGTCCATATCGGCGGCGTCGGCCATCTGTCCCTCACCGACCTCTCCCTTGCCAGCCCAATCCTGACGCGCCTGCTCAACGGCCACGCATCGACCACCGGCGCCGCAGACTGCCTCGAGGCCATCAACAGGGCCTGCTTGAGGTTCTTCGACTGCTATCTCAAGGGTCAGGGCACCTTCAGCTCGGCCGGGACGTATTAGCACTGCAGCCGTGCTTGTGCGAGGCGGCCTGCCATCCGGGCTTGACGCTGCGCATACGGCCGGAACTGAAGCCTTTGGGGGGAATGCTCGGCGGGCGGGCGGCCACGGGTCCGCCAGCCCGCCGAGCATTCCCCTTCCGGGTCAGGGCCGGGCCCGTGCGAAGCGTGTAAGCCAGTTGCCGGCCGCGGGTGTTGCACTCCGACAGGCAGCTAGGCCCCGGCCAGCGCCGCGTTCAGCTCCGTGGCCCAGGCGCGGATGGCGTCCCAATCGCGATGGTCGCCGGGGGCCATCTCGCCCTCTTTGACGAACGACATCATAAAGCGCCAGATGGGCTCCATCTTGGCCGGGTCGACCTTGCCGGCAAAGAGCCCGGTGCTCACCGGCCGCACCAACTCCGTCAGCGGCTGCAGATAGCCCGCCGCGGTGGCGCGGTTCTCGGGGGTGTCGTGGATCATGGCCGTGCCCAGGCTAAAGACGGCCGTGGGCAACCCCGCCAGCGCGGCTTGGTGCTTCTTGGCGAAGGAGACCGCCTCGCCCAGCGGCTCGCCCATGCGGATGGCCGTGCCCACGACGACGGCGCGGTAGGGCGTGAGGTCGCGCACCTCCTGCACCCGGCGCACGTCAACCGCTGCGCCGGCCGCACACAGCGTCTGGCCGATGGCCTCGGCCACTTCAGCGGTCGACCCGCATTTGCTGGCGTAGGCGATCAGAACCCACTCTCCCAATGTGCCCTCCCCTCCGCAGCTTGGCTGCGAAAACGCCGCACGCGGCGAACTCAGGCCCCAGGCGCCGAGGCCCCCACAGGTGCATAGCCCCACCCCGGCGATGCCGGCCAGGGTAAGAAACCGGCGCCGGCTCATAGCTGGTCTGCTCATGGCACGCTCCTCCCTTGTTGTTGCACCACACTGTCGTCTACGCAGGATGCAGGTATGGGTTCCGCCGTCTGGGCGGGCGTGCGTACGGGCTTGAGCGGCCGTCTACGTCGCTGGCTTTTCTGCAGGTCTGCCAGGGGTCCGGACCGGGCCAAGGCTGCGCGCCGGCCCGGTGCCATACCTTAAGGGGGGTGAAGCAGACGCCCCGGACCCTACCCAGGCTCAGCCCAGCTCACAACCCGCCAAACAGCAGCGACTGCAGATGAAGCTGCGTGATGAGGAGGAACAGGATGGCGACCAGGGGCGTCGTGCGCAGCCACTGCCGCTTGTCGGCCGGCAGGGCCACGAACAGCACGAGCGCGGCCAGCAGGGCGAAGCCCAGCGGCATGCTGCGCGTGTAGAGAAACGCATATCCCTCCGCCAGGAGCAGCGCGACCGGCGCGGCGGCGCAGAGGGCAGCGAGCCAGCCTCTGCCGCGGGCGTACCATACCACGTAGGCCGCAATCGGCGACAGGAGCGCGAGCCCACCCCAGGCCACGAAATAGTAGCGCGCGAAGAAGCTAAACAACACCATCGAGTACGCATAGTAGGCGGCGAGCATGGCCAGGAAGAAGGCCAGGACGTGCAGCGCGGCGGCCCTGGGCGAGCGGCTCCAGGCAGCCAGAATGGTCGCCGCCAGGACCCAGGCGCCGGGACGTGTGGCGATCTCGCCCAGCACGGGCACGCCGTCGGCCCACTTGGCCACGAGCCCCATGGCGGCGCCCAAGGCCAGGGCACTCAGCAGGCGCAACAACTTGTGCTGTAGGGTGAAGCGTGAGCCGCCTGCCGGCCTGATGCCCTGCAACCAGTCTGTCACAGACACTCTGATCCCCTCTCTTGTGGCATGGTCGAGCGCGGGCATTGTACCCCGCGCCAGAGGCCAAGGCAAAAGGGCCGAGGGGTTGCCGGCCGGCTCCGCGCCAGCGCCTGGCTCGAGTGCATCCACAATCCGTTGGCGACCTGGTTCGCCGCCGGCCAGTCCGCCGCGCTTCCGCCCGGCCATGGCCCGGAAGGGGGAATTCCCGGCTGGTTGGCTGGCCCGTGGCCGCCCGCGGGCGGCCACGGGCCAGCCAACCAGCCGGGAATTCCCCCTAAAAGGTTCCGCTCCGGTCCTATGCGAAGCGCAAAGCCCGGACAGCGGGCCTTTTGGGGGTCTTCTTGGGGGTTGGCTAGCAGAGGTCTCGGAGACCTGCCAGGTCTACCGCCTGGCGACCTGCCAGGTTTGCCCCCGACAAAGCTTCCCTCACCCGCACGAGCACGTGGAAGTGATTGCGCATGAGGCAGTAGGCAAAGGTCTCGGCCACCGGCTCGATGTGGCAGGCGTACAGCTTGAGGCAGTAGGCGTAGTTTCGCTCTTCGAGGAAGATGTTCTCTCGGTTGTTCCCACGGCTGTAGACGTGGTAGTACTTGCCGGGCTCCAGAGGTATGCTCTTGCTCATCACGCTCCCTCCGGCCGAAGCCACTACCCAGACCTGACAGGTCTGTACTGTTCGCATTATGGCACAGGTCTCGCCGGCAGGCGGCTGTCGCAGCGCCCGGCAACGCCTCAAATGCGTTTCTGTCACAACTGTTACTATCTCGTAACCAAGAATCCCGCCACCTGGCGGAACTGCGACTTGCATAGACTGGGCAGATTGTACTATAATTGCAGCGTAGCTTAGGCTGTTCGTACTACCGGTGTACTAGTCCTGACCCCTTGGTCGTCACTCGCGCGGGGCCTCTTCCGCAGGTGCCCTGGGGAATCGAATAGCCCCTCGCGAGCCAACCCGGGCAGAGCAGGCACAACGAATGGAGGCCGACCTGTGCGTCTTCTGCGCAGGCCGGCCTTTTTTGCACCGGCGGCGGGCGGTGCCCGCGAGAGAGGTGGCCGTTGGCCGAGTTGAGGGACTGGCTGAGCCACGGTGATGCCGAAGAGGCGCCGCAGGATGCGCGGCCCCGGTCGAGCGTGAGGGAGCGGCTACGCTTCTACGTGCACGCGCAGTCGACCGGCGTGGCTGCCCACATCTTCGAGCAGCTCGTCTTTGCCGTCTGCTCGTGGCTGCCGGGCGTGCCGGGCGTGGCCCTGCGGGCGCTGGCCTACCGCCTCATCCTGCACATGCGCGGCTGGGCGGCCATCGAGCCCGGCGTGCGCATCTGCCAGGCCGCCAACCTGACCCTGCACGACGGCGCCTACATCGACCACGGCGTGTACCTGCACGCCTGCCCCGCGGGCATCGAGATCGGCGCCAACACCTACGTCATGCACCGCGCCGAGCTGCACGTCTACAATTTTCGTAACCTCGAGCAATCGGGCATCTGGGTCGGCCGCAACTGCATCATCGGCGAGTACAGCGTCCTCCGCGGCCAGGGCGGCATCGTGATCGGCGACAATGTCATTATCGCCCCCCACGTGCAGATCATGGCCGTGGACCACGTGTTCGATGACCCCACGCGGCCCATCCTCGAGCAGGGGCTGCGCGCCTTTGGCATCACCATCGAAGACGACGCCTGGATCGGCGCCGGCGCCATCATCCTCGACGGCGTGCGCATCGGCCGCGGGGCGGTGGTGGGCGCTGGCGCGGTGGTGACGCGCGACGTGGCACCGCATACCGTGGTCGCCGGGGTGCCGGCGCGGCTGGTGCGCCGCATCCAGCGCCAGCGGGCGGCCACGCGCCAGGCGGCGTCGGCCCGCGAGGGCGTGCGCCCGCGCTAACGTTGGCACACCTGTTGCTTTGCACTCATCGAGGCAGCCATGAGCAAGCTCTCTGTGGTCATTCCGGCCTGGAATGAACAAGAGGCGATCACGACGGTGGTCGAGCGCATCCTCGCCGCCGCGGAGGGCCTGCGCCAACGGGCCGGGGTCACAGACCTGGAAGTCCTGGTCGTGGACGACGGTTCGAGCGACGGCACGGCGCAGGCCGTGGCGCGCTTCGCCGCCGGCTGCACGCAGCGCCGCAAGCGCGTGCGCCTGCTGCAACACGAGGCCAACCGCGGCTACGGCGCTGCGCTGCAGACCGGTTTTGCGGCTGCCGGCGGCAGTCTGCTGGCTTTCCTCGATGCCGACTGTACCTACCCCCCCGAGCACCTGCCCGAGCTCTGCCGCAGCCTGCTCCATGCGCCCGAGGTGGACCTGGTGCTGGGCGACCGTCTGCACAGCCACGCCTCGCAGATGCCCCTGGTACGCCGTATCGGCAATGCGCTCTTTGCCGCCATGGTCGGCCTGCTGACGCGCCGCCCGGCGGTGGATTGCTGCAGCGGCATGCGCGTGATGCACGCCTCCACCTGGCGCGCGCTCGGCCCCCTGCCCACCGGGCTCGACTTTACGCCGGCGATGACGGTGCGCGCCCTGCTCAGCGGCGTCACCATCGGCCAGGTGGTCATCCCCTACTATGAGCGGGTGGGTCGCTCCAAGCTCAGCGTGCTGCGCGACGGGGTGCGCTTTGTGCGCACGATCGTGCGCGAGGCCCACGAGTGCGACCCGGGCCGCATCTGGGCGGCGACGGGCCTGGCGGGGGCGCTGTCCCTGCTCGGCCTCACGGCCGGCATGGCCGCTGTGTGCGCGGCGCAGCACGCCCCGTGGGCCTTCTGGGGGCTGGGCGCGCTGCTCAGCGTGGGCGGCTTGGTGGCTGGTTGGTCGTTCCTGCTCGGGCCGGCGCTCCCAGAGCGGGCGCGCAGGCTGCCCCGGGCCGAAGAGGAGCGGGCGCTATGATGGCGAAGCCCGAGGCGCGCGGATGGCTGCGATCCGAGCCCGCTGACCTGCCGGTCACGGCGACGCCCCGCCGACTGGTGGACCTGCTCTTCGTCAACCCGCCGTCGCCCGAAGGTGAGACGTGGATCCGCTGCCCGCACCGCGGCGGCCAGCGCGCGCCCGAAGGCACGGTGTGGCCCCAGGCCGGCCTGGCCCAGAACGCCGCCATCTTTCCCGAACGCCGGGTGCGCATCGTCGATGCCAACGCGCAGCGCCTGACCTGGGGCGACATCGAAGCCGAGCTGGCGCACCTGCAGCCCCGCTGGTACGTGACCCACTTTGCCGGGCCCATCCTCGAGCACGATCTGCAGGGCCTGGCCCGGGCCAAGCGCGCCGGCGCGGCCACGGTCGTCGCCGGCCCCCTGGCCACGCCGGTGGCCTATGAACTGCTGCGCCGCTTTCCGGCGCTCGATTACGTCGTCTGCGGCGAGCCGGAGGTGGCCCTGCGCGAGCTAGTGGATACGGTCGAAGGCCTCTGGGAGGAGCGCCCGCCACAGATTGCCCGCCTGTGCGCCAGCGTGAGCCAGGGGCCACAGCCGCGCACCCTGGGCGCCGTGCGCGGGCTGGCCTGGCGCCACGAGGGCGAGATCATCCTCAACCCACGGCCGCCGCTCGTGCCGCGGCTCGACGACCTGCCCCTGCCCAACCACAGCCTGCTGCCGCTGGGCAGTTGCCGCGCGCCCGATATCCAGGCGCCGGCGGCCGTGGTCGTGACCGGGCGCGGCTGCCCCGGCGAGTGCTGCTTCTGCCTGAAGCACGTCGCCTACGGCCCGGCGGTGCGCGTGCGTTCGCCCGAGAGCATCGTCGACGAAATGCTCGCCCTGCAGCGCCTGGGCGTGCGCCACATTTACATGCAGGCCGATCTCTTTACCGTCTGCCGCGACCAGGTGCGGGACCTCTGCCGGCTGATCGCAGCCGAGGCGCTGGAGGTCGCCTGGTCGTGCAGCGCCCGGGTGGATTCGGTGGATGAAGAGCTGCTGCAGGCGATGGCCCGCGCCCACTGCCGGCGCATCACCTGGGCCATCGAGTCGGGCAGCGATGCGCTGCTGTGGCGCGCCGGCAAGCGCACGCGCGCGGCCGAGGCACAGCAGGCCGTCGCCTGGGCCGGCGCCGCCGGCATCCACAACTGGGGCGCGTTCCAGCTCGGGCTGCCGGGCGAGTCGGAGGAGACGATCCAGCAGACGATTGCCCTCGCCAAGAGCCTGAGCCTCGAGCGCGCCACCTTTGAGCTGGCCGTGCCCCGCCCGGGCACGCCCTTTTGGGAGCAGGCGACGCTCAAGCAATGGCTGGTGCCGGGGGCGCGCTGGGAAGACGGCGATGCCTGCGGGCCGGCCATCGTCGAGTATCCCGGGCTGGCAGCGCCCAGGCTCGAGCACGCCCTCGAGCGCGCCTACCGCGAATGGGCGCTGCGGCCCGGCTCGTCGTGGGGGCAGCTCGACCGCCTGGCCCGCTCGCGGCCAGCCGCCTGGTGGGACCCGGGGCCGCAATTGCCACGGACGCTTTGATATGATGCCGTGCCTGGCGGCACGCGCCAAGGGAGTAGCAGGGCCGACGGGGCTTGGCCACGAATGACCACGAAGGGAAAGTCCATTGGAGTCCTTCGTGAAATTCTTGGCTCCGTGCCCCGTCCACATGCTTTCAGCTTGAGAACCCAGGCTCCACGGTGAGCCTACGGCCAATCCCTCGGGAGAGTGGGGACCCCGGTCTTACTCGGTGTTCTTTCACCCGGGAAGGGGGTATCCATGGGCCACACGATGAGGGTTGCCTATTTCTCGCCCCTGGCGCCGCAGCGCACCGGCACCAGTTCCTACAGCGAAGAGCTCCTGCCTCACCTCTGCCGGCAGATCCAGGTTGACGCCTACACCGATGACCGCATCGCCGCCACCCAGGAGGTGGGGCGCATCTATCCCCTCTACGGCTACCGCGATTTCGCCGCCCAGCACGAGCGCTATGACCAGCTCGTCTTCCAGCTCGGCAACAGCCCCGAGCACGTGCCGATCTATGACCTCTTTCGGCGCTACGGCGGCGTGGTGGTGCTCCACGAGCTGGACCTTTCGACCTTGCTCGAGGCCAAGGCACTGCGGCATGGCGACGGCTGGGGCTACCTGCGCGAGGTGCGCCGCCACGAAGGGCTCGGCCCTTTTCTGCGCACCGCCGGCGACGCCCTGTTGCGCGGCCAGTGGGCGGCACCCCAGCTCGCCCAACTGGAGATGAAGCGCCTGGTGGGCCAGCGGGCAGCGGGTGTGATCGTGCACGGCCGCGCTGCCCGCGAGCACCTGGCCGCGCACTACCCGGAGGCCCCTCTGTGCGAGATACCTGTCGGCATACCCCGCCCGCCGGCGATTGACCCCACCGAGGCACGCGAGGCCCTCGGCCTGCCGACCACGGCCTTTGTCTGCATTGCGGTCGGGCCGCTCGTGCCCGAGGCGCGCATCCACGTGGCCATGCAGGCCTTTGCCCGGCTCAGCGAACGCCGCCCCGGCAGCCTGTTCGTCATGGCCGGCGAGCCGGCGCCCGGCTACCCGCTGCACGAGCTGGCGCAGAGCCTGGGCATTGCCGGCGCTATACGCCTGACCGGCCACGTCGACCTGGCCACGCTCTATCGCTACCTGGCCGCCGCCGATGTGGCCCTCTCGCTCGGCCACCTGAAGCACGGGGAGGCGCCGGCCGGCCTGCTACGCGTCATGAGCATGGGCAAGCCCGCCATCGTGCCCAGCCATCCTCCCTACGCCCAGATGCCCGATCACGCGGTGGTCAAAGTCGAAGAGGGCGCCAGTGAGGTCTCGCAGGTCGTCGCGGCCCTTTGGGCGCTGGCCAGCCACCCTCCCTTGCGCCTCTCGTACAGCCGGCAGGCGGCCCGCTACGTGCAGACCGAGCACGCGCTCGCTGCCACCGCCCGGCAGTACGCCGCGTTCCTCGAGCAGGTCTCCACGGTGCAGGTCGCCGAGGGGCTCTTGCTCCGCGAGCAAGCTGGATAGAGGGATGGCGATGGATGCGTGGCTGCAAAAGAGCCGCGGCTACCTGGTCCTTACCCTGACCTTTGCCATCATTCTGGGGGCCGTCGTCGTCTGGCGGCAGCCCGCGCAGGCGTCGATCCAGATCGTCGAGCCCACCCCACGCCCCACGGCCACGCCCGCGCTTGTGGTGGTCCATGTGACCGGGGCCGTGCTGCGCCCCGACGTCTATACCCTGCCGGAGAATAGCCGCCTGAAAGACGCCGTGCGTGCGGCCGGCGGCCTGCGCCCCGATGCCGACGAGGAGGCGCTGAACCTGGCCACCCCGCTGCGCGACGGCGAGCGCATCCGCGTGCCAGCCCTGGGTGAGACGCCCGTCGCCATGGCCATGGATGCGGCCGTCGCCGCCGCACCAGCGGCCGCCTCGGCCCTCTACGCGGCCGGCACAGTCAACCTCAACACCGCGACGGCCCAGGAGCTCGACAGCCTGCCCGGCATCGGCGCAGTGCTCGCCCAGCGCATCGTCGAAGACCGCCAGGCCAATGGCCAATACGCAGCCGTCGACGACCTGGCCCGCGTCCGCGGCATCGGCCCCGCCCTCCTCGAAAAACTGCGCCCCCTGGCCACGGTGAGGTAAGGCCTTCGTGCGGCCGGCGTCTACATGCTGCGCCGCCGTTGGCATGGTGTATGCCGATGATGGCGCAGCCCCGGCTCCCGCCCGGCCGTTGCCGCCGGCGGGGGCCATCATCAGGAGAGAGGATGATCCTCAGGCGCCTGTTGCTGGGGGCCGGCCTGCTCCTTGTCGCTGTGCTTCTTGTCGCTCTGCTCCATTCAGGCGCGGTTGGGCGGCTGCGTTGGGACGGCGCCAGGGTGGGCCCCTACACCTTCCTGCCCGGCGGCCAACAGGGCGGCGGCCCGCAACCGCCCCCCGCTGGCGGCGATGCAGCCAAAGACTTTTCGCCGCTGTCCACGCTCGTCGAGAACTCGGTCGCCAGCGTGCCCCTGCAGGGCGCCTCCCTGCTCCTCATCCGCGATGGCCGCGTCGTCTATCAGCAGGCCTTCGGCAACTATACGCTCGACACGGCTGTCCCCATCGCCTCGGGCACCAAGTGGCTGACGGCGGCCACCATCATGGCCCTGGTAGACGACGGCCTGCTGGCCCTCGACGCCCCTATCGCCAGGTATCTGCCCGGCCTCGACGGCGATCAAGCGCGGATCACGATGCGGCAACTGCTGTCGGGCACGTCGGGCCTGCCCAACCTCTCCCCCTGCTTCGACGAGAGCTCCGGCACGCTCGCCCAGTGCGCCGGCGAGATCGTCCACAGCCCACTGGTCGCCGCTCCGGGCACGGCATTCTGCTACAGCACAGCGGGCTTTCAGGTGGCCGGGTGGCTGGCCGAGGCGGTCACCGGCAAGCCATGGGCCACCCTGTTCGAAGAGCAGCTCAAGCTGCCTCTCGGCATGTGGAGCACAACCTACGGGGCCACCGCCAACCCCGTGCTTGGCGGCGGAGTCACCTCGACCCTGCGCGACTATGGCCGCTTTTTGCAGATGCTGCTCGACGGCGGTGTGTTCCAGGGGCAGCGGGTGCTCTCTGCTGCTGCTGTGCGCGAGATGGAGCGCGACCAGACCGATGACCTCCCCATCCTCCTATCCATGCATCAGGATGGCCGGCGCTATGGCCTCGGCGCCTGGCGCGACATGGTGGACGCGCAGGGAAACGCCATCCAGTTGAGCAGCCAGGGCGACACCGGCTTCTCACCCTGGATTGACCGCCAGAGGCATCTCTGTGGCGTATTCCTGACTGAGGACGAGCTGGGGAACGTCTATGGCCTGGTCGCACAGGTGCAGCAGGCCGTCAGGGATATCGTCGACTCCTCGGCAGCAGGCACGCCACCCCCTGGCGCCGGCAGCTAGCGGTCTGTAGGAGGGAGCCCTGCGGGTGGCGACCGGCTTTCACGCTCCGCGCTACCCCGGTGCGGAACTCTAAAGCGGGGTTTATGCGGGTTGGTTGGCCCCGCTGGCTGCCCCTGGCGCCCCCAAGGGGGCGCCAGGGGCAGCCAGCGGGGCCAACCAACCCGCATAAACCCCACCTGGCCCAGAGCCGGGCAAGGGCGAAGCAGGCACCCGACTATCGCCAGGATGCTCGGGCGGATGAGTTGGCTCTCCGACAGGCCGCCAGGGCAACTGCGGTTTTTGACTTGCAGCACTGAATGCCGACAATGAGGTCAGGCATTGGTGACAGATGGAGGCATTCGTGAGCCAGAATAACAGCACAGCGCGCAAGTCCCTGCTGGCCGGCGGCGCCGCGATCACGTTCGTCGTGTTGCTGGGCGTGGTCAGCCTCTTGGCCGATATGACCTACGAGGGCGGGCGCAGCCTGCACGGCCAGTTCCTGCAGATCCTGGGGTCGAGCGCCACCGCCGTGGCCGTGGCCGCGGGCGCGGGTGAATTCCTCGGCTATGGCATTCGCTTCTTTTCCGGCTATGTCGCTGACCGCTCGCGGCGCTATTGGGCAATCACGATCATCGGCTATGCCATCAACATGCTGGCCATCCCGGCTATGGCCCTGGCAGGGCAGTGGCAGCTCGCCATTGCGCTGCTTTTTCTGGAGCGCATCGGCAAGGGCATTCGCAACCCGGCACGCGATGCCATGCTCTCCTACGCCACCTCGCAGATGGGCAGGGGCTTCGGCTTTGGGCTGCACGAAGCCCTGGATCAGATCGGCGCCATCACCGGGCCGCTGCTTGTTGCCGGCGCGCTGGCGCTGCAGATCGGCGGGCGCGTCGACGTCGCGAGCTATCACAACGCCTACGCCCTCCTGTTGGCGCCGGCGCTGCTCGCCCTGGCCGTGCTGTTGGCGGCCCGCTTCCTTTTCCCTCGGCCCAGTGAGCTGGAGAGCAAGACGCCAAGGATCGGCACACAGGGGCTGAGCCGCCAGTATGGCCTCTACCTGGTCGCTGTGGCCTGTTTCGCCGCCGGCTTTGCCGATTTCGCCTTGATGGCCTACCACCTTAAGGCGGTGGCCCTGGTCGGCGACCAGTGGATTCCCGTCTGCTACGCCCTGGCCATGGCAGTGGATGCAGTGGCGGCCCTGGTGCTGGGCAAGCTGTATGACACGCTGGGCTTCCGCGTGCTGCTGGGCGTGTTCGTCCTCGCAGCCTTTTTCGCGCCGCTCGTGTTCCTGGGCTCCCTGCCGCTGGCGCTCGCCGGCCTGGCCCTGTGGGGCATTGGCATGGGCGCACAAGAGTCGATCATGCGCGCCGTCGTGTCGGATTTGGTGCCGCGTGATCGGCGCGCCTCAGGCTTTGGCCTGTTCCATACCGGCTACGGCATCGCCTGGTTCCTGGGCAGCGCGTTGATGGGCGTGCTCTACGACGAGGCGCGCATCTACCTCGTCATCTTTTCCATCGTGATCCAGTTGCTCGCCATCCCGGCGCTGCTGGCCGCGCACCGCGCCCAGGCGCGAGAGGCTCCGGCGGCCGAGTGAACGCGACCGACCCGCCACTGCTGCCTTCGGCGCTCTGCACGCCCACCGTGATGGCTGTGCGCAGCATGCCGCGCCAGCCTGCGAGAAAGGCCTCGCGCGTCTGCCAAAAGATGCCGCGCGCCGCCCAGGGGTCCAGCGCATCGCGCTCATAGCCCGGGTCTACAAAGGCATAGCCACGCTCGGGGTCAGAGCCGTAGAGCACCTTGGCGTGGGCCCAGCCGCGGTAGCGGCCGCGCTCGCAGCGCAGCAGGTCGCCGATGAAGACGATGGTGATCAGCCCACTCGCCAGGTTGCCGCACAAGAGGTCCTCGGGGCACCAGGCGCGGCAACGTGCCGGCACGCCCAGGCGCTCGACAAGGTAGGCGGCCATGCCCCAGGGGAAGGACGGCCCGTTCCGCAGGCGGACGAGCACCCAGTGAGGCAGCGGGCGCGCCTTGAACAGGAGCGCGTTCATCGTGCCGGCCACGGCGAGGGGGTCACAGCGTGCTTCGCCCAGGTAGGCGTTGGCGGCGATGGCCACCGAGTAGGGGCCGCAGTTGTTGGTATCGCCCTGATAGGCGTGGTAGCGATAGATCGGCTGGGGCGCTGCCAGCGGGATGGCGCCGGGCAGCGCCTCATCGCCGGCAGCAGGCCGGCGGCTCATATCCATACGACGCCCTCGGCCCTTCCTCTCGGTTGGAGTCTGGCATCATTGTAGCCCAATTCGGGGTCCAGCGAAAGGCGCAGGCGGCAGCGGAGGATATCCGGGAACCGACGAGAACCCCTGAACCACAAAGGGCTTTTGGGTGCCTCCCTTGCCCCCTTGGTGTCCTTCGTGGTGATCGATCCCCGTCGGTTGCCGACGATTCTGGGATACACCCGCAGCGGAGTCGCCCTTTGTCACGTCGCTCTACGGCGGGTACAATCGTACCAGAGACTCTGCAGCGCTCAAGGAGGAAGCCAGTGAAAGTCGCCGTGCTCGGCCCCACCAGCATTGCTGCCGTTGCCGCCAGCGCCGGCCTCAACCCCGATGATTATGTCGACCTGGCGCGCCAGGCGGGCGCGCAGCTCGCCGCTCGCGGCTACGAGCTGGTCGTCGTGCCCGATCGCGGCGTCGCCGTATACGCGTCCCAGGCCTACCGTGAGGCGCACGGGCCGCGGCTGACCGGCCTCTTTCCTTCGGGCGGCAACGGCGTGCTCGACTCGAGCGCCATCGAGCTCGACGCACACCGCTATCTCTGCGACTTGGCCATCGACGGCCTGACCTGGCACGACCAGCACCCGCGCATCTGCCAGCTCGCCGACGTGATGCTCGTCATCGGTCTGAGCTGCGGCACCATGGGCGAGCTCGTCTGGACCAAGTGGATGCGCACGCCTGCGGTGGTGCTGCGGCCGTTGGTCAGCGGCATCCCGCCCGAGGTCATGGCCGAAGCCAATATCCACTTTGTGCAGAACCTTGCCGGCTTTTTCGCCCTGGCGCCAACGCTCTGCTAGGGCGTGTTTGCAGACCTACGTAGTCTAGGGCCTTGTGCCCGTTTCGCGTCTCCGCGGCACCGGATTCGCCGCCAACAACGCCCACGAAGCCGCCTGCGGCCAAGGGGGCTAGACTACGGGTTTGCGAACACGACCTAGTCTACCCCCACCATGACGTTGCTGGCTTTGATCACCGCATAGACCTCTTTGCCTTCGGCGAGGCCCAGCGTTTCGGCCGACTGCTTGGTGATCATCGACACAATCTCCGTCCCGCCAGGCACCTCGATGACGACCTCGCTGTTGACGGCGCCATGCTGAACCCGCTTGACTTTGCCCTTCAGCACATTCCGAGCGCTGATTCTCATCTGCTCCCCCTTTCCATATGCGATTGATATCGCATGGGGCAACAGCAAGAGCCATGCCTCGAAGCGGGCAACCGGCTACTCTTCTCCTGCGAACTCTTCGCCGTCCATGGTGAACGGAGGCGTGTGCATCAGGAGCAGGGTAGCCGTCTCGTTGCCGCCGTTGCGATAGTCGAACCACTCGCCCTTGGGCACGATGAGCAGGTCGCCCTGGCCCAGCCAGTACTCGATCTCGCCCAGCTGGAACTCGACGAGGCCGTTCAGGGCATAGTAGTACTTGTCGCAGCGGATGGAGCGGGCGCGCCCGTGCGCCGCCCCCGGCTTGACCTGCACCAAGGCCAGCGAAGAGCTCAGGTCGCGGCCGGGCTCATAGTCCCAGATTTGCAGCTCGCCAAAGGCCAGCGATTTGGCCTCGGACCTGCGGATACAGATGGCTTTGGGCATGATCTTCCTTTGCGTAGGGGCGGGGTTGCCGCGCCAGGCGGACGAATCGGGGAAACGACCTCGCACGCATGATACGGGGTTGTGTAGATTCGCGCAAGTGCGCCCGCCGGGCCAGGTGTATCTCAGAATCCTCGGCAACCGGCGGAGGTCGATCACCACGAAGGGCACCAAGGGGGCAAGGGAAGCACCCAAAGCCCTTTGTGGCCTTCGTGGTTCAAGAGCTCCCGTCGGTTCTGGGAAATGCTCTGCCGGGCCGGCACAGGTTGGCATTGCGCGAAAGGTGAGCTTGCTCTATAATCTGCATAACAAGAACTTGAAGCGGAGGTGCCAGACGTGCGCTATGGCTGCTCTCTCGCCCGGTGCGCCCTCGGTCTACTCCTGGCCGGCGTGTTTGCGCTCGGCTGCTCGCCCGCGCCGCCGCTCTCGGTACAGGCGAGCAGCCCCACGCCACCGGCGCCGCCAACCGGCGCGGCCTCCACCCCGCCGCCCAGCGCCGTGCCGCCCGCGCAGCAGGCGGATCTGGTCGTCTGGATCGGCGGCGAGGGGTGCCTGAGCACCCTCGGTGCGACGGGCTGGAGGTCCTTCGATTTCTCGGGAATTGTGCGCGACATTGCCATCGACAGCCAGGGCAACGCCATTGCCGCGCCGGGCCTGCGCGTCTGCAACGGCCGCCTGCTGCGCGACCTGCTGCCGCGCGCCCCAGGCGGCGAGCAGGATGCGGTGGCCATCGATCCACAGGGACGCATCTGGGCCGGCTACTATGGGGGCATCGCCATGCTCGACGGCGGGCGCTGGACCGAGTACCCCCTCCCCGGCGGCGCTTCGGTGCGGGCCAACACCGTGCGCGACCTGGCCATCGATGCGCAAGGCGTAGTCTGGGTGGCCACCGGTGAGGGCATTGCCTCGTACGATGGCCGCGCCTGGCGCCGCCATGTCGACAAGCCCGGCCCGGGCGCGGTGATCGTCGACTGCCTGCTGATCGACTGGCGGGGCTGGCTGTGGGCCGCGCATGAGAAGGGCATCAGCGTGCTGCGGGGCACGGCGTGGGAGCACTTTCCGCTCGACATCATCAGCTTTGTGCGCCAAATCGCCGATGACCCCAGCGGCCGCATCCTGGCCGGCGGCCTCTACCACGGTATCTCGTTCTTCGACGGCAAGGATTGGCTGCCCCTCGCCGACGATACCACCGGCCTGCCTGCGAATCGCACCACCGCCCTGGCGGTGGATGGGCGTGGCCGCATCTGGGCCGGCACGCGCTCTGGCCTGGCCATCTACGACGAGGGCCGCTGGCTCACCTACCAGGAAGCCAACTCGGGCCTGGGCGATGACCGGGTGTCGGCGCTGGCCATTGCCGGCCTGGGGCCTAGCGCGCTGCCGCCGCTCGCGGCCACCCGTTACGGCCAGCTTGCCGGCAAAGTGACCCTGCAGCGGCGGCCAGTGGCCGGCGTGCGCGTGGCGCTCTGCCCCGAGCTGGCGGCCGGCCAAGAGTTCGCCGACAACCCCTGCGAGAGCGCGCGCTATGGCCGTGTCACGCGCACTGGCATCGACGGCCGCTACCTCTTCGACCAGGTGCCACTCGGGCACTATGCGGTAGCCGCCGAGGTCGAGCCTGGCCGCTGGGTCACCCCCATGCGCGTGCTCTCGGCGATGAGCTATCGCGTGAGAGAGGGCGAGACGACCGTGGCCGAGACGATCGAGGGCGCCGACTAGGTGTGAAGAGAGGCAAAAGGGCACCCGCAGTGCACTGCGGGTGCCCTATCAAGCAGTATCGGGGATTATGATGGCACAGAGACAAGGAAAGCAGGGTAGATTAGTCTTCTTCCTCTTCCTCGAGGTCCTCTTCCTCTTCCTCCCAATCTTCCTCGTCTTCGAAAAGCTCCTCGTCCTCCAGCTCTTCGTCCTCTTCGTACTCGTAGAGCTCGAACTCTTCGCTGGGGGCTCCACACTCTGGGCAACGCTTGGGCGGGCGGGTACCTTCATGGACGAAGCCGCACTCCATGCATTCCCATTCCTTCGCCATGGGAACTAGATCTCCTTTCGCGCGTCACAGCGCCTGGCCGAACGTGATAGACTAGCCCCCTTATATAACAGATTCCATTTTCTGTCAATAGCCCGAACCTTAAAATCGGGGGGTGACGTGATACGTGATGCGTGATGCGTACTGCGTGATGCGTGAGCGCCTCGTTGCTGCGGCGCCCCTACATAGTACGCATGCAACTGCCCGGCCTGTCATTGCGAGTATCCCATGCCGCCGCGCGGCATGTGCAAGCACAGAAACTACTGCTGTCATTGCGAGGAGGCCGCAGCCGACGAAGCAATCCCTTGGTTGCGAGCGGAGCGATGCAACTCCATGTCTGGCACGGAGATTGCTTCGCTGCGGCTCGCAATGACAGGCTGAGCAGTGACGTACGCATTACGCATCACGCAGTACGCATCACGCATCACGCATCACGTCGTGGGCCAGCGCGACGGTGAGCGTACGCTCGTTGCGGTACGTCACCTGGCCGGGGCCGGCGCCGGGGATGGGGCGCACGTAGCGGCGCTCGGTGACGTCGACCGGCACCCTGGCCTCACCGCGTGCCGTGGAGTAGTGGGCGGCGAGCGCGGCGACACGCTCGACAAGCGCCTCGGGCACCTCGCGGCCGCCGGTGACGAGGATGAGGTGGCCGCCGGACACGCCACGGGCGTGGAACCACAGGTCAGTGGGCGCAGCGCGTTCGAGCACGAGCGCGTTCTGGCGGCTGTTGCGCCCTACCCAGATGACCAAGCCCTCGTCGGTTTCCAAGCGCCGCGGACCGGCCGCGCGCGCGGCCAGCGGCGCCTTGCGCGCCCGCATATAGCCGCCCTGCACCAGCGCCGCGCGCACTTCGTCGATCTCGGCACGGTTCTCGGCCAGCGCCAGGTCGGCCTCGAGTTGCGCCAGGCGCTCGAGCGCCCGGTCAACCTCGGCCAGCCGCTCGGGCCCGCCCTGCGCCGCCAGCTTGGCGTTGTCGTACTCGCGGAAGTAGCGCTGCGCGTTCTCCACCGCCGAGCGCTCGGGGTCCAGCGCGATGTGCAGCTCCTCGCCCGCCACGCCCTCGACCACCAGCTCCGTCTGCCGCGGCACGATCTGCGAGGCGTAGGCCAACACCCACTCGCCCATCTCGCGCACGCGGTCGATCTCGGAGGGCGAGCGCAGGCCGCGCGCAATCGCCGCCTTGCGGTGCATCTCGCGCTCACGCGCCGCATCCAGCGAGCGGCGCACGCGCGCTTTGGCCTCGGCGTAGGGCTCGGCGCGCCCCTGCTCGGCCAGGTACGCGGCGATGGCCGCGCTCATACTCTCGGCCGTCCGCTGCGCCGGCAGATGCGTCAGCGCGTACGGCGCATAGGCCACGGCGCGCCCCTCCTCCAGGCCGACGGACGGCGTCCAGGCATGGCGCGCCGGCAGCTCCACCAGCAGCGCGCGCCCGGCGGCCGCCAGCTCGGCCGGCGAGGCTGCGCGCGCCTCGGCATCGCTCGCGGCGCGGTAGACCACTTCGTGGGCCAGCAGCGGGCTCATGCCGGCCACGGCATCCACCAGGCGCCGCCAGAGGGCACCCTCGCCCCCGGCCAGGAGCGCCCCCAGGTCAGATGGCGTCAGGCTGGCGATGGAGGCTTTGCGCAGTGGCGGCGGGGGCTCGTAGGGGCGGCGCGGCAGGATGGGGCGCCGGCTCTGCTCGGGCGTCACCCGCTTGATCGCCTCGAGCACCATCCCCTCGGCATCGACAGCGATGAGGTTCGAGCGACGGCCCATGATCTCGGCGTACAGCGCCAGTGGCCCCTCGAGCCCGGCGAACTCGAAGCGCAGGATGCGCTCAAAGCCCGGCTGAGTCACACGCTCGAGGCGCCCGCCGCGCAGGTGCTTGCGCAAGAGCAGCAGCAACGGCAGCGGCGTCTCAGGCCCGCGCCGCAGCTTTTCGGCGCTCAGGTGCACCCGCGCCTGCGCCGGCTGCGCGCTCAGCACCAGGTAGCGCCGCTCGTGCTGGGCATAGACCTCCATGCCCAGCGTCAGCGCGTCGACGAGCAGCACCTCCTGCACGCGCCCGCCGGCGAGCGCCCCATTCAGCTCGTCGGCCATCGCCGCCGCGGTCAGAGTGTCGAAATACATGGGCCGGGCCTCCTTTCGTGTTCGTGCATGTTAGCATGGCGCACGTGAAACGTAAAACGTGATGCGTACTGCGTATTGCGTATTGCGTGAGCGACTCGTTGCTGCGGCGCCCCCTACATAGTACGCAATACGTCTCACGCCTCACGCATCACGTTTTTTGCCCTTCAACGCGCCCTGTGCTATAATCTGTCGCCACCGGCGTGTGTGGCTGAGCCGGACCTCATGAGGAGGGAACGTGACCGTCTACCTGAACATCATCCAGATCATCGTCTCACTGGCCCTTATCGGACTGGTGCTCCTCCAGGCCAAAGGTGGCGGCCTGAGCACCATGTTTGGCGGCGAGGGCTCGATCTACCGCACGCGGCGCGGCCTGGAGAAAACGCTCTTCAACTTTACCATCGCCCTGGCGGTGCTCTTTGGCGTCGTGTCGCTCTTGAGTGTGATCCTGCCCAAGTTCTTCTAGAGGGACGCAGGGTTGTGCGTATCCGCTCCAGGTCGATCATCGTGATTCTGGCCGTCGCCGTGCTGATCGCCGCCTTGGGCATTGTCGCCGCACGGCTCACAACGGTAGTCATTCCCGATGTGGGGGGTACGTACGTCGAGGGGGTGGCGGGGTCGGCCAGCGCCATCAACCCCATCCTCTGCCAATACAACCAGGTCGATCAGGACCTGGTCGCCCTGGTCTTCAACGGCCTGACCACCACCGACGCCCAGGGGGTCATCATCCCCGACCTGGCCGAGCGCTGGGAGATCTCAAGCGACGGCCTGCGCTACACCTTCCACCTGCGCACCGACGTACATTGGCATGATGGCGCCCCCTTCACGGCGACCGACGTCAAGTTCACCATCCAGGCCATGCAGGACCCCGACTACCAGGGCCCGCCCGAGCTGAGCAACCTGTGGCGCCCCATCAGGGTCGACACGCCCGACGAGCAGACGGTGGTCTTTACGCTGCCCGAGCCGTTCTCGCCCTTCCTCGAGTATACCACGCAGCGCATCCTGCCGTCGCACGCTCTGTCGACCGTGCCCCCCAAGCAGTTGCCGGCGAGCGAGTTCAACGCTCAGCCCATCGGCACCGGGCCCTACCGCGTGGTCGACACCACGGCGCAGTCGGTCACGCTCGAAGCCAACCACGGCTATTACGGGCCGCGGCCCAATATCGCGCGCATCCAGTTCTCCTTCTACCCCGACCGGGCCAGCCTCTTCGCCGCCCATCGCCGCGGCGAGGTCGCCGGCATCGGCCACGTGCTGCCCGATGACCTGGCGAAGGTGCAGAAGGACCCCACGCTGAACTTGTACTCGGCGCCCTATGCCGGCTACACCATGATCTTCCTGAACCTGCAGCGCTCCGTCTTTCAGGATGCCGCGGTGCGCCGCGCCCTGTGGCAGGCGATCGACCGCCAGGGCCTGATCGACCGTTACCTCGCCGGGCAGGGGCTGGTGGTGAATGGTCCCATCCTGCCCAATTCGTGGGCCTACGACCGCGAGCTGCCCAAGGTCACCTTCGATGCCAGCGCCGCCGCAGCCATCCTCGACGCCGCCGGCTGGCGCGACGACACCGGCGAGGGCGTGCGCTCGAAGGACGGCACACGCCTCGAATTCACCCTGCTGACCAACGCCGACGACCCCGTGCGCCAGCAGATGATCGAAGAGATCGCCAAGCAGTGGGCCGACATCGGCGTGCGCGCCCAGGCCACGACGGTGGACATGACCACGCTCGTGCGCGACCACCTCTACATGCGCAACTATGACGCCGTGCTCTATGGCTGGGACCTGCCCGCGGCCGACCCCGACCCCTACCCGCTCTGGCATTCTAGCCAGGCCGGCGAGGATGGCCAGAACTATGTCGGCTTTGCCGACGCCACCAGCGACGGCCTGCTCGAACAGGCACGCCGCACCGCCGACTATACCCAGCGCGCGGCGCTCTACCGCGATTTCCAGCGGCGCTTTGCCGAGCAGGCGCCGGCGCTCCTCCTCTACCAGCCGATCTACAACTATGCCGTCGACAAGAACGTCAAGGGCGTGCAGATCCCGCCGCTGCTGAGCACCGGCGACCGCTTCCACTCCATCGCGAGCTGGTACATCGCCACGCGGCGCGTGCTGCTCAGCGAGGCCAACGCCGCCATCCAGCGCAAGCTGACGCCGCCGGCGATCAAGACCTTCACCCCCGCGCCCTAATACCACAACCGTACTTGACGCTGCCACTGTTGGCCATCCGGGTAGCTGCCGGCTGATACGCTCCGCAGCCTCCCGGCCCTGACCCGGAAGGGGTCTTTTTGGCGGGTTGGCCAGAGCCGTGGCCGCCCGCGGGCGCACAGGCACCTGTGCTTGCGGAGGCTGCGCTGCGCCCATGGGGCGGCCACGGCTCTGGCCAACCCGCCAAGAAGACCCCCCAAAAGGCCCCGTTCCGGTCATACGCGAAGCGCTGTACCCGGACCGCGCACCTTCCCAGGCAAGTACGGTAGTAGTACTAAGCCGGTCATTGTCGGGCGCAACCTTATTAAAGTGTGCTTTCCTCCGCTTCGGTGAAACACCCTCCCTCCCCCTGCTGTCCAATCAATAGGCGCTCGCGCCGGCGCCGCCCGTGGCCGGCCGTGGCGCTCCACCCATCACATCGCGCCCGAGGGAGGCCATGAGAATCCTGCTGGTATACCCCGAGTTCCCCACCACCTTTTGGAGCTTTAAGCACGCGCTCAAGTTCGTCTCGAAGCAGGCGAGCCTGCCGCCGCTGGGCCTGTTGACCGTGGCGGCGATGCTGCCGCCGGCTTGGGAAAAGCGCCTGGTCGACATGAACGTGGCGACGCTCAACGACCGTGACCTGGCCTGGGCCGACCTGGTCTTCATCAGCGCCATGGTTGTGCAGCGGCGGTCAGCCGAAGAGGTCGTGGCCCGCTGCAACCGCGCCGGGGTGCGGGTCGTGGCCGGCGGCCCCCTCTTCACCGAAGAGGCGGAAAAGTTCCCCACGGTCGACCACCTGGTGCTCAACGAGGCCGAGGTCACCCTGCCGCCGTTCCTGCGCGACCTGGCCGCCGGCCGCGCGCAGCGTGTCTACAGCGCGAGCGAGTTTGCCGACGTGCGCCAGACGCCGGTGCCACTGTGGGGGCTGGCCGACCTGCGGCGCTACGCCAGCGCCTGCCTGCAGTACTCACGCGGCTGCCCCTTCAACTGCGATTTCTGCAACATCACCTCGCTCTTCGGCCACCGGCCGCGCACCAAGAGCGCCGCGCAGATCATCGCCGAGCTCGACAGGCTCTACGTGCTGGGCTGGCGCGGCCCGGTCTTTTTCGTCGACGACAACCTCATCGGCAACAAGCGCCACCTCAAGGAGGAGGTCCTGCCGGCGCTGCTCGAGTGGGGCGCGCGCGAGAAGGGCTTCACCTTCCAGACCGAGGTCTCGATCAACCTGGCCGACGACGATGAGCTCACGGCGCTGATGGTCGCCGCCGGCTTTGACATGGTCTTTGTCGGCATCGAGACGCCCGACGAGGAGTCGCTCGCCGAGTGCAGCAAGGCGCAGAACCGCGGGCGCGACCTGGTGGCCTGTGTGCGGCGCCTGCAGCAGGCGGGCCTGCAGGTGACGGCCGGCTTTATCGTCGGCTTTGACTCCGATACCCCATCGATCTTTCAGCGGCAGATCGACTTTATCCAGCGGAGCGGCATCGTCTCGGCCATGGTGGGCATCCTCCAGGCGCCGCGCGGCACGCGGCTCTACGAGCGCCTGGCGGGCGAGGGCCGCATCCGCGACGACGTCTCGGGCGACAATACCGACGGCTCGACAAACATCGTGCCGCGCATGGACCCCGACGTCCTGGCCGCCGGCTACCGGCGCATCGTGCAGACCATCTATGCGCCGCAGACCTACTATGAGCGGGTCAAGACCTTCCTGCGCGAATATCGCGCCGCGCCGCACCACAGCCCCATCAGCCGCGAGGAGCTGCGGGCGTTCTTCAGGTCTATCTACGTCCTGGGCATCAAGGGCGTCGAGCGCGTGCAGTACTGGAAGCTGTTCTTCTGGACGCTCCTGCGCCGGCCGCGGCTCTTCCCGCTGGCCATCCGCTTCTCCATCTACGGCTTCCACTTCCGGCAGGTTTTCGACAGCGCGTCAACGTAACGCGCTGCGGGAGACGAAAGGCACGGCCGGCCAACCGGGTTTGACGCTACGCACACGACCGGTTCGGACCCTCTAAAGCGGGGTTTTGGAGGTTGGTGGGCGTTGCCGGCGTACCCTGGCGCGCCCGCGGGCGCGCCAGGGTACGCCGGCAACGCCCACCAACCTCCAAAACCCCTTCCTGGCCCATGCAGGGCGCATGGGGCATGTGCGTGCCCAGGCCTATCTGCGCCCAAGAGAGGCGGGTCCGCCAGGTGCCCGGCCTCGGCCAGGATGGCGAGGGGAGCGAGAGCCGAGGGCACGTTCTTTGCTATGGACGTACCCCGGCAACACACGTGTCAGAGGGATGGCATGAGGGTTCTGTTCGTCTACCCCGAATTCCCCGACACCTTCTGGAGCTTTCGCCACGCGCTCAGGTTCGTCTCCAAAGGGGCCACCTACCCGCCGCTGGGGCTGATCACCGTGGCGGCGATGCTGCCCCACGAGTGGGAGAAGCGCCTGGTCGATATGAACGTGGCTCCCCTGACAGACCGCGACCTGGCCTGGGCCGATTATGTCTTTTTGGGCGCCATGACGGTGCAGCAGGCCTCCGCACGCCAGGTGATTGCCCGCTGCAACGCCGCCGGCGTGCCGATCGTCGCCGGCGGCCCGCTCTTTACAGAGGAGCCGGCCAAGTTCGCTACCGTCGACTATCTGGTGCTCAACGAGGCCGAGATCACCCTGCCCCAGTTCCTGCGCGACCTGGCCGCCGGCCGCCCACAGCGCCTGTACCGCACCAGCGAGTTCCCCAGCCTACACGAGACGCCACCGCCGCTTTGGGAGCTGCTCGACCTGCGCCGGTACGCCGACATGTGCATCCAGTACTCGCGCGGCTGCCCCTTCAGCTGCGAGTTCTGCAATATCACCGCCCTCTATGGCCACCGGCCACGCACCAAGCGCGCCGCGCAGGTCATCGCCGAGCTCGACACGCTCCACGGCCTGGGCTGGCGCGGCTCGGTCTTTTTCGTCGACGATAACCTCATCGGCAACAAGCGCCACTTCAAGGAGGAGGTCCTGCCGGCCCTGCTCGCCTGGAAGGCGCGCCAGAAGGGCTTCACCTTCCAGACCGAGGTCTCGATCAACCTGGCCGACGACCAAGAGCTCACGGCCATGATGGTCGCTGCCGGCTTTGACATGGTCTTTGTCGGCATCGAGACGCCCGACGAGGAGGCGCTGGCCGAATGCCACAAGGTGCAGAACGAGGGGCGCGACCTGGCGGAGAGCGTCCGGCGGCTACAGCGCGCGGGGCTGCAGGTGCAGGGGGGGTTCATCGTCGGCTTTGACGCCGACACGCCGGCCATCTTTCAGCGGCAGATCGACTTGATCCAGCAAAGCGGCATCGTGGTGGCCATGGTGGGCATCCTACAGGCGCCCCACGGCTCGGCGCTCTATGAGCGCATGCAGCGCGAGGGCCGCCTGCTGCGCGACCCCACCGGCGACAACACCGAGGGCGCCATCAACTTTCAGCCGCGCATGGACCCGGGCGTGCTCGTGGCAGGCTACCGGCGCATCGTGCGCGAGATCTATGCCCCGGCGGCCTACTATGCGCGCGTCCGTGCCTTCCTCAACGAGCTGGGCCCCGCCGCCTCCGCGGAGCCTGTGCGGCGGCCGCTCACCCTGCCGGAGGTCGTCGCCTTTCTCCGCTCGGTCTACCTCATCGGCATCCGCGGGGTCGAGCGCCGCCAGTACTGGTCGCTCGTCCTGACGACGCTGGTGCGCCGGCCACGCCTCTTCCCGCTCGCCATCCGCTTCGCCATCTATGGCCACCACTGCCGGCGCCATGCCCAGCAGCTTGCTTCGTAGTGCCCCACCCGGACTCCCCAACTTGTTGGGGCGTTCCCCAGCGCCCAAACAAGTTCGGGACTCCGGCCCGCAAGACTGGGGCGTTCCCCAGCGCCCCACCCGGACTCCCCAACTTGTTGGGGCGTTCCCCAGCGCCCGAACAAGTTCGGGACTCCGGCCCGCAAGACTCAGGCTTGGGCGGCGGGGGCGGGGCGCGGCGTGCGCCAGCGCAGGATGAGCATGCAGGCCATGCCCACGAGCGGCACCACGGCAACCATGAGCAGCGCCGGCTGCATGCCCAGGCGGTCGGCCAGAAAGCCGGTGAGGGTGACGCCCAGGCTGCCGATGACCCAGCTCATGCCCATCGTCAGCGCCGAAGCCAGGCTGACGCGGTCGGGCATCAGTTCCTGCCCAATGGCCACCGTCACCGGGTGGCTGAGCGCCGAGACAAAGCCCAGCCCCGCAGGCGCCAGGAGCGCCCAGGGCCCGCCCAGAAGCAGCGTGCCTACGAAGAGGGGCACCGACAGGACCTGGGCGAAGACCACGATCCGCCAGCGCGGCAGGCGATCGGAGAGCATGCCGCCCACCATCACGCCGCCTGCGCCCATGGCCGAGAAGATGAAGAGCACCTGGCTGGCCGCGGCGAGCGGCAGGTCGCGCTCGGTGTAGAGCAGTGGCAGGTACGAGACCAGGCTGTTCTCGAGCCAGGCCTGGAACACACAGGCGGCCATGAGCAAGACGATGGCGCCTGGCACGCGCGACGCGGGTCGCGCAGCCGCGGTGCGCTGCGTGGCACCGCGCACGGCGGCGGGGATGAAGAGTAGCATCGGCAGCGCCACCGCCAGCCCCACGGGCAGGAGCCAGAGCGACGCCGCGACGCCATGCCGCGTGTAGAGCCAAGCGCCCACGACCGGCCCCAGCGAAGAGCCGACGGTGCCGCCGACCATGAAGAGCGCCACCGCCGTGCCCCGGCGTCGCGCGAGCACCCGGCTCATGTGTGAAGTGCCCGCCGGATGAAAGGCCGCGGAGCCCAGCGGCGCCACGGCCAGGATGGCGGCCAGCACAGCGACGCTCGGCGCCAGGCCCACCAGGCTCATGCCCACCGCCATCACCAGCAGGCCCGCGATGGCGAGCAGCCGTGGGCCGTAGCGGTCGGCCACAGGCGCAAAGCCGATCTGAGGCAGCGTCATCGAGCCGCGGAACACCATGTTCAGCGCGCCAATGGCGCCGTAGGTCAGGCCAAAGCGCACGGCAAACAGCGGCCACATGATGGAGAGCATCGAGCTGTAGAGCTCGACCGCCAGGTGCGCCAGAGGATAGAGGGCAAGCGCCGGGTTGAAGTGACCCTGCGGAAGGTCGTCATGTCCGGTCGCAAGATGCATGCAGGTGCGCGATCCTTCGTGTGTAGCGCCCCTTGTGGGGCGAGGCTGAGCCGATGCGAGCGACGCTGGCCGCACCCTCAAGTATGGCACAGGTGCCGAGTGCAGGCAAATGGCGGGCCGCCTCGCGCCATGGTGCAACTGCTCAGCCCGTCATTGCGAGCCGCAGCGAAGCAATGACGGGCTGAGCAGTTGCACCATGGCCAGGGGACGAAGCGCTGAAGCGCTCACTACAAAGCCGCCAGCCGCGCCATGAGCTCGACCATCTCGCGCGCCTGTTGCGCCTGCACCTGCCACGAGCCATATTGGGCACCCTGGCCGGCGAGGGCACCCAGGCGACGCGCAGTCGCGGCATCCACCTCGCCGGGCGGGCACGTGGCCCACGGCGAGCCGGGGAGCGGCAGGAAGGTATGGCTGTGGATGCGGGCGCCGCGCGCGGCCAACTCGTCGATGAGGCCGAAGGTCAGCTCGCGGTCCTCGGCCGTCTCGCCCGGCAGGCCAAAGATGATATCGACGTTGGCGCGCAGGCCGGCGCCCTGGATGATCTTCACGGCACGGCGTACATCGGCGACGGTGTGGCCACGCCGCATCGCCTCGAGCTGGCGCGCGCTGCCCGATTGCGCCCCCACCACCAGGTTGTCATTGCCGCAATAGCGGGCGATCAGCTCCACCGCCGGCGCGCTGACCGACTCGGGCCGCACTTCCGACGGAAACGAGCCCAGGAAGATGTTGGCCCGGCCGGCCATCTCGCTCGCGCCGCGCAGCAGTGCCTCCAGCAGGTCGAGCCGTGGCCGGCCGTCGGCCGAGCCGTAGGCCAGGCTGTCGGGCGCAATGAAGCGGATCTGGTCGACGCCCTCGCGCAGGCAGCTCTCCACAGCGGCGAGTACGGCGCCGAGCGGCCGGTGGCGCAGGCGGCGCCCGGCCAGGAACGGCGTGGCGCAGAAGCGGCAGCGGTGCACGCAGCCCCGCGTGATCTCGATCGGCCCTTGGCGGCGATAGCGCGCCGAAAAGGGCGGATAGTCCGCGAGCGACACCGGGCGCGCCCGGCCGTTGAAGACGCGAGCGCCCTCCAGCGAGCGCCAGGCCACGCCGCGCACCGCCGAGCCGTCGCGCCCGGCAGCGAGCTCGCACAGCAGCTCGGGGAAAGCGGCCTCACCCTCGCCCACCACGGCATAGTCAAAGCCCAGGGCCAGGGTGCTCTGCCAGGCCGCCGTGGCGTGGGGGCCACCCGCCACCAGGCGCACGTTGCCGAGCGCACCTTCGCGCAACATGCCGCGCAGCTCGGCCAGTTCGGCGGCCACACGTGCCAGGTCGGGGCTCATGAACGAGTAGCCCACCACCACGAGCGCCTGCCGGGCGGCCAGTTCCTGCACCTGCGCCAGCGCCGGCGCGCCGGGCCGGGCAAAGTGCAGCGCCAGCTCGCGCAAGCGCGCATCGACCTCCAGCGCGCCGGCGAGCGCCGCCAGGCTGTTCCAGTTCTTGCGATGGCCCACAAGGACAACGGCCAGGTCCAGCAAACCCTCTTCACACCCTTTCCGACAGCAACCGCCCGGTGTACATAAGTCATTCTAGCGTACTATGGCGCTGTGTCAAGGATGTGAAAGCCCCGGGTATATCCCATCATCTTTCCCCGCCCCCGGTGCGGGGGCGGGGCTAGGGCCTGCGCCCAAAGGGTGCAGGCTGGGGGTGGGGGGCTTGCGATACGCGAGGCATGTCGACCGCGAGAGTACCATATCTGAACGGTGTTGACCCCAGGATACACCCAAAGCCCCTTGCTTGTAGTGCGGGAGAGCGAGCGCCGGGTTACCCGAAGAAGCTGGGCGCGCGGGTCAAGAGGAGCGAGTTGACCATTTCCTCAAGCTCTTCAATGGCGAACGGCTTGCGCAAGACGGCATCGGGGCAACTGTCTTCCAGGGGGACGTTGCCGGCCGTCATGAGCATGAAGGGGATGGGCGGCTCCAGCTTGGCCTCCTTCAGGTCATGGCACATCTCCAGCCCCGTCTTGAGCGGCAGCATATGGTCGGCGACGACGAGGGCCGGGCGCTCGCGCAGGGCAGTGTCGAGGCCGGTCTGCCCATCGTAGGCCTGCAGGATGGTGTGGCCGCTGCTCGTGAGCACCGTTTTGATGACATCGACGAGCGCCACTTCATCTTCGACCACCAGTATCTGCGCCATCTGTTCTCCACCTTTATCTAGACCGGCCGGCGGGCCGGCTCGATGCCGCCCTCCAGGGCGGGTTGGCCCCCAGCACGAAACGACGCCCACAAGCCGCCCGTGGCGGCCAAGGGGGCTAGGCTACGCCGGCTCGCGGCTGGGCGCCCAAACCTCCAGGGCGGGTTGGCCCTCTGCGCTGAGCGGCTCGCCCACCGTGAGGCCGTGCCCATCGACTGTGAGCTCGCGAATCGTCGCGTCATATCCGGGGCCGGCCATCTTGAGGACGGCGATGGCCCGCCGCAGCCGGGCCTGCTCGTGCACCTGGCGCAGCACGATCACGTTCTGCGCCATTGGCGCCAGCGCGGCGTCGGCGAGGCCAGCCGCTCCGGCAGGTCGGGGCGCCAACTGCGTGATCAGGCCAGTGACGCCCTGCTGCGGCAGGTACTGGGCCAGCCAGGTCAGGAACTCGCTTCGCTCGCGGCCGTTGGGGAAGGCATTGGCCAGCAGCTCGGCCCCGTCGAGCACGAGCCGCTTGATGCCCATCTCGGCGACCTTGTGCTGCACAAGCCAGCCAAGCCGATCCGGGTCGAGCTCCATAGGGGCCATGGTGATGAACTGAGCCTGGCCGCCCAGGTCGCCGCCCAGCGGCGCCGCCATCGCCAGGAGCTGCGAGCGGGTCTCGCGGAACCCCAGCCACAGCCCTGGCTCGTTGCGCCCGGCCCCGCCGGCCAGGAAGGCCAGGGCCAGCATCGTCTTGCCGGCCCCGGTCTCGCCGGCCACGAGGGTCGTCGTCGCCTCGGGCAGGCCGCCGCCGAGCATGGCGTCGAGCGCCGGCAGGCCGAAGGGCGCCCGCTCAGGGCTGACTGGGCGGTCCTCCAGTTGAAAGGTCGCCTGCAGCCGGGGCCACAGCATGATGCCGTTGGCGTCGATGGCGAAGGGGTGCAATCCCTCCAACGCCTTCTGGCCACGCATCTTGCGCACCCACAGGCAGCGTACGGTATGGCCGTCGACAAGCTTGCGCTGCAGGGCGATGACGCCATCGGTCAGGCCAAACTCGGGGTTATCCTGCGGCTCGTCGGGGTCCACCGTCTTGGTCAGGAGGAGTGTGATGCCCTCGACGGCGAACCAGGAGGTGAGCCCGTAGAGGAACTCGAACAGGCCCTCCATGCCGCCAGTGTAGGCCGCAAAGCTGCGCAGGCCGTCGATAATGACCATCTTGGGCCGCGAGTTGAGCACCGTCTTGCGCAGGACGTTGATCTTTTCCGGCACCGGCCGGTCGAGGAAGGGCACCATGCTCACCGTTTCGATCTGCGGGCCCACCAGCTTGAAATCGGCAAAGCGGAAGGTAGAAAAGTGCTCCAGGAGATTGTGGTGGGGCTCGTCGAGGCCGGTGACGAAGAGCACCCGCTCGCCGAGGCTCGCCCGGTGAAAGGCAACCTGCTGCACCAGGACCGACTTGCCCGTCCCCGAGCCGCCGGCAAAGATATACGAGTTGTGCTGCTGCAGACCGCCGCCGAGGACGAGATCCAGGTTGGGGACCCCGGTATCGATGATCCTGGGTTTCGCCTGCCCTGCTTGCGCCATGCTGCCGCAACCTCCGGCTGGAGCAGCAGCAACATACGTGCCAGAGTTTGGAGCACGAAGCACCTGAGATATGGCACGCATCGTGCTGGACGACCCGAGTATCGTGCAGAGAACCTTGGTCTGTCATTGCGAGCCGCAGCGAAGCAATCTCCAGCCACGACAGGGCACACCTCCCGCATAGGAGACTGCTTCGCTGCGCTCGCAATGACAAGCTCCTGAACAGCACAGCGGAGCAGCTACAGCCGAAACAGAAACGCGTTTGGAGGGCAGAGCGAGGATGAAGGTCGAGTACAACTTTCAGCAACTGCAGGACTGCCAGTGCAGCACCTGCAAGGTACACAACGGCTCCACCTGCGTCAGCCAAAGGACCGGCGGCCTAAAGTTCACCACCTGCGCTTCGCAGCCGCCGCCCGAGCAGGTGGAGGGCATCTACTGCGCGCAGATGAAGGGCCAATCGTCGTGCAACGATATGCAGGTGAATAAGGCTTGCATGTGCCCCACGTGCGGCGTCTGGCGCTCGCACGAGCTGGACACGAACTACTTTTGCGTGCACGGCTCGGCAGAGTAAAGAGCAGCGAGACCTGACAGGCCTTCGAAGACCTGTCAGGTCTCGCTGCGTCAGGTCTTGCTATTTGGGCATGGCTTGCAGGGCCGTGTAGGCCGGCCGCGGCTTGACGTCGGGATAGCCGGGGTCGGTGATGGCCCACCAGTATTGCTCGTTCTGCTCCGTCCAGCCGGGGTCCACGATGTAGATCAGCGACATCAGGCCGATCCAGGGCGACCAGTTCTGCTTGGCGTATTGGTAGGCGCGCACCAGGTAGTCGGCCTTTTCCTGCTCGGTCACCCGGTGCCAGGCGTACGCGGCGTTCACCGGGTCGCTCGTCCAACCCATTTCGAGGATGTAGATCTGCTTGTTGGTATCGCCGTACTTGACCATGATTTTGCGCAGGTCCTCGACGCGGCGGAAGCAGAAGAAGCGCTGCCCGCCGTAGGCCGGGTCGGCCGCCACCTGCTCGGGGCTCGTCTCGGGCGGCGCCTTGTAGCCGGGCGCGTGGGCGCCGAGGGCGTCAAAGTAGCCGGCGCTCGAGCCGCCCATGGCCTGGTAGAGCTGCTCCAGGTAGACGTCGTCGGGCATGGCCTCAGCGCTGTAGGTGCCGGTGGGCGTCAGGCCGGCCGAGACGACGATGGCGTTGGGGTCGGCCTGCTTGATGCGCGCATAGGCCACCTTGAGCAGCGCCGCGTACTGCGCCGGGCTGGGGGGCTGGCCGCCCCACTCGCGGGCCAGGTTGGGCTCGTTCCAGATCTCATAGGCCCGGAAGCGGCCTTTGTAGCGGCTGGCGAGGGCGTAGACGAAATCCCCGAAATCCTGATAGTTGGTCGGCGGCCCATTGGTGGGAAAGCCGCCGCCGGCCCACTGGGGCTGATGGTCGAGGCGCGCGATCAGATCGAGCTGCTGCTCGCCGATCCACTTGGCAATGTCGTCGAGCTGCGTCCAGTTGAACTGGCCCTTCTCGAGCTCCACCTCGCGCCAGCCGATGCCCTGCTTGATCCAGCCAAAGCCGGCGTTCTTGACGAGTTGCACATCGCGCGAGGCCACTTCGGGCCGCCACCAGAGGAAGGCCTGCATGCCATACTCGGGCGAGTTCAGGCGGACGGTGGCCGGCGCCGGGTTCGGCAGCGGCGTGGCCGTCGCGCCGGCGGGTGGCACAGTCGCCGTCTGCTCGGCGGCCGGCGCTTCGGTGGCCGTGGGCGGCACCGGGCTTGCCGGGACGTCGGTATTCGTCGCCGATGGCGCCACCACAGCGGTCGCCGGCGGCTCGGCGGTCGGCTTAGGCGTCGGCTCGGGCCGGGCGCAGGCCGACAGCACCAGGCTCAACGCCAGGGCCAGCAGGATGGCATGGCACGCCCAGCGCCGGCTCGCACGCCATTTGCGGTTCGCTTTCACTGTGCCTCTCCATTTCTAGCGTGCTGTCAACGCATTTTGGGGAACGGATTGAACGGATTATCCGCCTCCGACGAGGCCACTCCGTTCAATCCGTTCTCACAATCCGTTGACAGCGCTACTTGCCCATGCCCGCCAGGGCGTTGAACGCCGGGCGCGCGCCCCAGCCAGGGTCCACGATGCTAAAGGCCGACTTTTCGTCGCCCGGCCCGCACAGCGGCGCAAAGTTCAGGTTCCACAGGAACATCGGGCCCACAAAGCCCCAGTTCTTGCCCATCTGGTAGGCGCGCACGAGGTACTGTGCCTGCTCGTCGGCCGAGTTGTCGGAGGCGTATTCGTAGCCGGCGGCCGGGCCCCGGCCAAAGCCGTCGACCGATGCCCAGCCGAACTCGGTCGGCCAGATGCGCTTGCCGCCGTCGCCGTAAGCGACCATGATGTTCCGGTACCCTTCCATCGTGCCGCGGAAGAACCAGCTCGGGTGCCCGACGGCCTGGAAGCTGTTGGCCGGGTCGCGGTACGTGCGCCAGTCGGCATCGGGCGGGTTGTTAAAGCCCGAAGGGTGCGCGCCGACGGCATCGCAGTAGTAGCGCAGCCCATTGTCGTACATCTGGCGCAGGTACTGCTGATCGTCGATGGCGATGTTGCCGTCGTTGTAGCCGGTGGGTGTGAGCGCGCCGCTGATGACCACGGCGCCGGGGTCCACCGACTTGATGGCCCCGTAGGCAGCCTTGAGCAACTGCACATACCTGGCCGCGCTCAGGCGCCCACCCTGGCCGCCCCACTCGTACCACAGGTTCTGCTCGTTCCAGATCTCGTAGGCCTGCACGCGGCCCTTGTAGCGCGCGGCCATCTGCCTGACAAACTCGGCATAGGTGCCGGGGTCGGCTGGCGGGCCGGCTACGCTCTTGTCGTCGTCGCCGGGGCGCGCCCACTCGGGCGCCTTGACCACGCTGAAGAGCAGCTTGATGCCCCGCGCCGTGCAGGCATCGACGATGGCGTCCATGCGGCCCCAGTCGTACTGCCCAGGGCCAGGGTTGAAGCGGAACCACTCGATCTGCTGCTTGACCCAGCCAAACCCCAGCGCCTGCACTTTGCCCAGGCTGTTGTCATAGTTGACGTCGGTGACCATGTCGAGCTGGATGCCGTAGCCAAAGAACCCACCCGTCGCGCGTGGCGGCGGCGCAGTGACCGGGGGCGCGACAGGCGCCGTGGTAGGCTTGGGTTGAGGCGTTGGGCTCGGGATCGGCGTCGGGCTGGGCGTCGGCGTGGGGATGTTCAGCGCCAGCGTGCTCGGCGTGCCCAGGGTCGTTTTGCCGCCGTCCTCCGAGATCGCCAGGGTGAGCGTGTACTCGCCGGGCTCCTCGGCCGCCGTCCAGGTGACCGCCGGCGCATCGGCCGGGCACGTGCCCTGGTCGATCACCTGGCCCTCGTCGTTCTGCACCTGCCAAACGACGCAGTAGCGCTCAGCGGCCACTGCCGGCGTGCCGCCACGGCCGGTGGGCGTGCGTGCGATGCGCACCGTCTCCCAGATGTGGGCATCGTTGGCCGTGCCGGCCAGGTTGTCGATGGCCACGCCGTGCAGGGAGAACTGCTGGGCCAGCGCCAGCTTGACCTGCACGCTGGAGGCGTTCTCGACCCAGACCTGGTGCTGAGCGCCGGAGCCATCCTTGAAGGTAAAGTAGGTATGGCCGCTCGCGGCATTCCGCTGCAAGCCCGAGCCCAACTGCGGCAACTGCACCGCCAGGGGCTGGCCGGGCAAGACCACGCCGTCATCCGGGGCCACGGCGCCCTGGCCGGCCAGCGACAGCGCATCGCCATACACCAGCGGGCGCCGCGTATCGCCCACCTGGTCGACCGCGTTGGCATCGACGATGAGCTGCACCTTGCGCCGGTCGACCTGGCGGATGAGCTCGCGCAGGCAGGCCTCCATCGCACCGCCAGGGCCATAGGCCGCCGCGTCGCTCATCGCCGGGACGCGCAGGATGTCGGCCGCCCCGCCCAGCGCCGCCCAGTCGTAGCCGGCCGTGCTCCACGCGCCGCCGGCGGTGCGCTTGGGCTCGTCGACACGCACAGCGAGCACCTTGCCCGACTGGCGTAGGGTCGAGGCCAGCTCGGCAGCAAAGCCCGAGAAATCGTCGCGCAGGCTTTCGTCGAGGCCGGTGTACTCGAGGCTCAGGCCCTTGTAGCCGCCCTTGCTGACCGCGGCGACGATCGCCTTGACGTGGTCGGCCCGCGCCTTCGCGTCGACCAGGATATTGGCCACCCAGTCGCTGCGGGCCACGCCGTTCACCCGGTTGGAGAGCGCCGGCAGCACCAGCAACTGCTCGGGCGCCGAGCTCAGCGCGATCTCACCGCTCACCGCGCCGCCGTCGCCCAGCGAGAGGCCGGCCAGGTACAGCTCGGCGGCCACGTCGAGCGGCGCGGCGTTCACCGCGGCCACATCGGGCGCCCCGACGCCGATGGCCAGGCCCTGCGGCTGCGACTGCACAGTGGCTAGGGCCAGCGGCAGCGACGTCAGGGCCGCCTCCACCTGCTGCGTATCGCCCATCGCCTGGCTGGGCACCCACTGCCACTGCTTGCCGTCCCAGGCGTAGACGTCGAGGCTATCGAGTGCGCTCGCATCGGGCAGCCCCGCCGGCAGCGGCGCAGTGAACTGTGCCTCCTTGGGCCGGCTGCCGTAGGCATCAAAGAAGTAGAGCGGCCCCAGCACCTGCAGGTTGGCCGGCACCGCCTTGAGGGCCTGCGCGGCATCACCCTGGCCGGTCTGCTCCACCGTCCGCAGCCTCAGCCGCATCTGGCCGCTGAGCGCGCCCGGCGCCACAGCCAGGCGCCCTCCACCTTCCTCACCGACCACGCCACCGGCAGCTGTCACCTGGGGCAGGTCGATGTGGAAGAGGCGTACGCCGAGAGAGACCGGAGGCAACCAGAGGCTGCAGAGCAGGAGGACCGGCACGAGGACGAACTTGATGGCGCGCTCGGCCCAAGGATTCCCCAGGAGCACTCTGAGGCGCTTCATCCAGGGTGAGATCGCTTCCCTCATCGCATTTGTGTCCTTTCATAGGGTTATGCCAGGGGGCTCCAGGTCGGCGTGTAGGATGAGCGCGCCCCCCTGTACTTCGTCCAAGATGGCAGTGACAGGTGGTGCTATGAGACCAGATGAGAGGTGACCGGGAACAGCGATCAGCGCACCCCCGGTTCATAGGCCACGGCCAATGCCGCTGGAGTGGAAGCCTCCCACGGTGATAATGCGAATCGCCGGAGCATGCCGGCACGCGAGCCCGCGGGAGGCGGGTTCTTGGGCAAGGCATCTTGCGCAGCCTGCGCTATTCTATCATGAGCGGGGGCTTTTGACAAGTAGTAGAGTCTGTGCGCTACGATGCTCGTAGTGAGGGAGAGCGTACACGGGGCAGCCCATGGGCTGCCCCGTGTACGCTCTCCCTCACTACAAACGTGCTGGGCTTTGCCTGGAAGGCAACTCTGCGCTAGACTCCAGGGCATGAAAACGGCTGAATTCGACTATGACTTGCCGCCGGAGCTGATCGCGCAGACGCCCATCGAACCGCGTGACGCGGCACGGCTGCTGGTGGTGCAGCGCGCCGCCGGCACGCTCGAGCACCGGCGTTTTCGCGATGTGGCCGCCTACCTGGCCGCCGGCGACCTGCTGGTGCTCAACGAGAGCCGCGTCATCCCGGCCCGGCTGCAGGCGCGCAAGGTGCCCAGCGGTGGCCGCGTGGAGCTCCTGCTGCTGACGCGCCACGACCCGTACACCTGGGAGGCGCTCGTCGGCGGGCGACGCGCCCGTGCCGGTACCCGGCTGTGCATCGAGATGCCGGCGGGCTCGAAAGCCCGCCCTACGGAGACGGCAGGCGAGGACGCCTGCCCCACCATGCTGGAGGCAGAGATCATCGGCGAGACGGCTTCCGGCGGCCGCCTCATCCGCTTCTCGGCCGCGGTCGATGACCTGCTCGACACCCTCGGCCAGGTGCCGCTGCCGCCCTACATCCACACGCCGCTCGAGGACCGTGAGCGCTACCAGACGGTCTACGCCAGGGCGCGGGGCTCGGTGGCCGCGCCGACGGCGGGCCTGCACTTTACCCCACAGCTCCTCGCCGCCCTCGAGGCCGCGGGCATCGCCTTTGCCACCGTCACCCTGCACATCGGGCTCGACACCTTCCGGCCGGTCAGCGAAGAGCGCATCGAAGAGCACATCATCCACCGCGAATGGTGCCGCATCGACGAGGCCGCGGCGGAGGCCATTGCCGCAACCCGCGCCCGCGGCGGCCGCGTCGTCGCCGTCGGCACCACCACCGTCCGCGTCCTCGAGACGGCGGCGCAGGCGGCCCTCGCCAGCGGCTCAGCCGGCCCGGTGCTCCCCTTCGACGGCTGGACCGACCTCTATATCTACCCGGGTTACCGCTTCCGCGCCGTCGACGCCCTGTTGACCAGCTTTCACCTGCCGCGCTCCACGCTGCTCATGCTCGTCTCGGCCTTTGCCGGCCGCGAGCTCATCAGGCGCGCCTACGAAGAAGCAATCCGCGAGCGCTACCGGTTCTACTCGTTCGGCGATGCGATGCTGATCGTGTGATGCGTGATGCGTAAAACGTAATGCGTAATACGTAAGGGACGTGTACGCGACGCGACTGGCTGCACACGACCTTCACGTATTACGCATTACGTTCTACGTTCCGTACCCTCGCCCGACGCCGCGGTAGGTGAACCCCAGCGCCGCCATGCGCTCGGGGTCATAGATGTTGCGACCGTCGACAAAGATGGGGTGGCGCATGGCGTCGCGGATGCGCGCGAGGTCGAGGTGCTTGAACTCGTTCCACTCGGTGGCCACGATCAGCGCGTCGGCGCCCTCGGCCACTGCATAGGCGTCGGGGCAGCAGACGATATCGGGCAGCACGCGCCGGGCGTTGTCCATGGCCACCGGGTCGTAGGCCCGCACGCGCGCACCTTCGTGCTGCAGCAGGTGGACGAGCTCGAGGGCCGGCGCCTCGCGCATGTCGTCGGTGTTGGGCTTGAACGCCAGCCCCAGCAGGCCAACCGTGCGCTCGTCAAGCCCGCCCAGAAGGTCGCGCAGCTTTTGCACCACCGAGCGCCGCTGGTCGGCGTTGATCTCGAGCACGGCGCGCAGGAGCTGGGGGTGACAGCCGTGAATGGCCGCCATGTGCGCCAAGGCGCGCACGTCCTTGGGGAAGCAACTGCCGCCAAAGCCCAGGCCGGCGTCGAGGAAGGCCGGCCCGATGCGCCTGTCGTAGCCCATCCCGGCGGCGACCTCTTTCACGTCGGCGCCCAGCCGCTCGCAGATGGCGGCAATCTCGTTGATGAAGGAGATGCGGCTCGCCAGGAAGGCGTTGGAGGCGTACTTGATCATCTCGGCGGTGCGCAGGTCGGTGACGATGATGGGCGCGCGCAGCGGCAGGTAGAGCTGGGCCACCTTCTCGGCCGCCTCGCGGTTCAGTGAGCCCAGCACCACACGGTCGGGGTTCAAGAAGTCGTGCACCGCCGAGCCTTCGCGCAGGAACTCGGGGTTCGACACGACCCAGAAATCCACGCCGTCGTGGCGGTGGCGGTTGATGATATCGGCCACCCAGTCGCCGGTGCCGATGGGCACGGTGCTCTTGTTGACGATGATCAGCGGGTGGTCCATCACGGCCGCGATGGCGCTGGCCGCCGCGCGCACCGACTTTAGGTCGGCCTCGCCCTCCATGCCCGAAGGCGTGTCGACGGCGATGAAGACGAACTCGGCTTCGGCCAGCGCTTCCTCATAGCTTGCGGTAAAGCTCAAGCGGCCACTCGTGGCGTTGCGCCGCACCAGCTCTTCGAGGCCGGGCTCGTAGATGGGCATGAGGCCATTCTTCAGCCGCTCGACCTTGGCGGCGTCGATATCGAGGATGACCACATCGTTGCCCAGGTCAGCGAAGCAGGTGCCCGTCACCAGGCCCACATAGCCCGCGCCGATGACGCAGATGGACTTCACTCAGCTCCTCCTTGGGGGGTGTGGGTTGTCTGGCGGCGCCGCCAGACAACCCCAATAGCCCTTGAAAAGGGGTCCGCACCGGGTGAGCGCTACGTGCGGGGCACGGAGCGTGCGGCCCGGTTGTTGCCTCGCGGTGTTGCGCTCCGATAGGCTGCTAGGTCGTGTTCGCAAACCGCCGTGGTCTGGGGCCTTGTGCCCGTTTGGCCTCGCCGTGGCGCCAGATGCGCCGCCGGCGACGCCCACAAGGGGCTAGGCTACTGGTTTGCGAACACGACCTAGTGTAGCGCAACCGGGCTTCTCTGCAAAATGGCAGCCGTAGAGTACCTGTGAGTCTGTCATTGCTTCGTCGGCTGCGGCCTCCTGTTCAGAAACTTGGGCGCTGTCATTGCGAGCGCAGCGAAGCAATCTCCAATGTCCGACGTGGAGTTGCATCGCTCCGCTCGCAACCAAGGGATTGCTTCGTCGGCGGCTGCGGCCGCCTCCTCGCAATGACAGGCCAAGGTTCTGTGCTTGGCACAGGGTTCGGCGAACCCTGGGGTACTCGCAATGACAGACTCACAGGTGTCTCGCCGAGGCGTGTCTACGAGGCCGTGGGCGCATCCTCCATGGCCAGGCGGGCGACCTCGTGGCCCATCTCGACCGCATAGTTGGTGCCGCGGTCCCAGGGGTAGACCTGGCTCATGTTGGCCACGTACAGCCCAGGGCAGGGGGTGCGCAGCGGTGGGATGCGCTGCGAGTGGCCCACAGGGGTGAAGGGCTGCGCCTCGCTCTGGCGAAAGAGCCAACTCTTGCGGATCCACGAAGGCTCGAAGGCCGGGTTGATGCGCCGCACGTAGGGCAGGTACCTGGCCAGGAGCTCATCCTTGTCCAAGGTGTAGTAGGGGTGCGTCTCGCTCAGGTAATCGCCCAGGTAGACGATATGGTCGCCGCCATAGTGCGCGCGGTCGATATAGTTGGTGTGCTCCACCAGGGCCAGGAAGGGGAAGATCGACTTGGGCAGGTTGACCCAGTAGGCGCCACGGGTCAGCGGCCGGTCGAGCGCCAGCACCAGGGTCATCGCGGCCAACGAGCGCAGCGCGCCGAGCTGCGCGGCATAGCCGGCGGGCAGGTCGGGCAGCAGGCGCAGCGCGGCCTGCGGGCCGGCGGTCACGATCAAGCGCTCACAGGGCGTCGCATCCTGGGCCGTCTCCACCACCCAGCGGCCATCCTCCAGCGGCCGCGCCGCACGCACCGGCGCCCGCAGGCGCACGTCGCCGTCGGCGCGGCGCACCGCCTGCAGCAGGGCATCGGCCAGCGCCTGGAAGCCGCCCTCATAGTAGCCCAGCGCCTTGGAGCGCTTGTGGATGCGCGCCCAGAACCAGGCCATGTTGACCTGGCGATAGTCCTCGCCGAACTTACCTTCGAGCAGCGGCTGCCACAGCACCTGATAGGCGCGCTCGCCCATGGTGCGCGTCAGCCACGCTTCGGCGGTCTCGGCTTCCAGGGGCTGCCAGCGGCGCAGCAGCCGCAGGTAGAGCATCGCCGGACCTACCCGCGCTTTCTCCAGCAGGTTGAGATGCGGGTAGAGCAGCGCCGCCAGCGGACTATCGAACGGCGCCATCGTGTCCTCGTGCCAGATGACGGTCGACGGGCTTGGGAAGTAGGCCTCGGCGCCCACCTCACCACCCAACTCCAGCACTGCACGATCCGTCTGAAAGATGTGATGATAGAAGCGATCGAGCGGCCATTCCCAGCGCTCGTCGCCGAACCCCGAAGCAAAGCCACCAGCGCGCGGCTCGGCCTCCCACAGGATCACGTCGTAGCCGCGTCGCGTCAGGTCAAACGCGGCGGTCAGCCCGGTGAGGCCGCCGCCGATGATGCCGATACGCATGTATGCCTCCTGATAGCGTGTTCCGTAATGCGTAATGCGTGATGCGTAAAACGTAATGCATAATACGTGAGTGCGATGCGCAGGCCGTAAGGACGCTCTGCACGCGATCGTCGCGTGCGCGACCCTTACGCATCACGCATTACGTTTTACGCATCACGTCTCACGCATCACGCATTACGTCGTACGCTGCGCGTCGCTCTCGCGCGCGCGGCCGGCTGCGGCAAAGTCGCGCCACGACACGCTCTCGCGCCACATGTAGTAGACGCCCAGGAGCGTGATGGGCAGCCACAGCGCCGCGTGCAGCACCAGGGTATAGCCGGCTGCGACCGCTTCGGCCACGCCCGACCACACCAGGACGGCGATGCCGGGCTTGTCGAAGGTGCCCACATAGCCCGGCGCCGAGGGGATGGTGGTGGCCAGGTTGACGACGGCGGCCATGAGCATGAGCACGTAAAAGGGCGCCGCAAAGCCAAAGCCATGCATCACGAACCAGTATTTTACCGTCTCTGTCAACCAGATGACCACCGAGGTGACAAAGATCATGGCCACGTCGCGGCCCGAGCGCAGGCAGCGCAGCCCCTCCATGAAGCGATCGAGGATGGCGATGGCCCGCTCACGCCAGGCCTCGGGCAGCAGCCGGCGTGCGGCCCAGGTGTAGATGGCCTGGGCGCGACGCGGCGAGGCCGCCAGGGCAAAGAAGACGAGCAGCAGGCCAAAGAAGAGGGCGCTGGAGAGGATGACAATCTGCCGCAGCCACTCGGGGAGCGGCGCAAACGGCAGGGCCACGAACACAAAGAAGAGCATGACCACGCCATCAAAGATGCGCTCGACCACGATGGTGGCTAGCGACGCCGAGATATCGACGTGGTCCTTGCGCCGCAGCACATAGGCGCGGATGACCTCGCCGGCGCGCGCCGGGTAGACGTTGTTGCCCATGTAGCCGATGACAAGCACGGGGAAGAGCCGCTTCAGGCTCACCGCCTGCACCGGCCGCAGCAGGTAATGCCAGCGCCAGGTGCGCGCCCACACCGCCACAAAGTACACCGCCACGCCGGGCACGAGCCACCAGTAGTTGGCGCCGCGCAGCGCGGTCCAGACTTGATCGAGCTGCAGCCCACGCAACGCACTGTAGAGAAAGACGACGCTGATCGCTGCCCCCAGCCAGACGTACCATCGCTTCATACACTATCCTCAAATCCTGCTCATGGCGTGCCTGGAGTACCGGCCGCCTGCCGGCCTGGATAGGTCTATACAAGAAGCATCGCTCGTGCACGGGGCCCAGCGGCCTCATGCACGAGCGATGCCTCCGATCAATCGTCGCGCTACCGAGCCACTGCCTCGGCTCCGGATGTGCTGAGTGCGGGCTCATCCCACTCCGCCGGGTTCAGCATCCCCAGCAGGATGCGCTCGAGGGCCATCGTATGGCTGCACAGGCCCCGCTGTGCAAAAAAGCCACAGCCGCACGACCAGCGACCCTTACGGTAGGTCACGTGGTAGGTATCATGCTCGCCGCGGAAGGTAACAGTAAAATCATCAAAGACGATGCGGTCGCGCTCTTCGGCGTAGCGCCTGGCCTTCTGGATCTTGCTGATCATCCCGGAATCCATTCGCCTACCCCCTTTGCAGTAATCGGCGCCCTGCCCCGGCGCCATGCCGGCGCGGCCTACCCGGCTGCAGCAAACAAAAAACACCAAGGCACACTACTGCCTTGATGTCTTTCTGCCTACTGCAAGCCGAGCCTGCAGGACCACGCCATTCATAGGTCATAGCCTCCGCGGAGGCCGATAAGCGTACTCGACCTCTCAGTTCCAGTATACCCTCTTCCGCGGAGTCTGTCAACCACTCGACGGGGCATGGGTGTAGTTCAGTTTTGGGGCAAGTTGTAGACAGTCTCCCAGACACCGTCGAAGCGATTGCTGAGGATAGCTGCCCGGACTGGGATCACGCGCTCGGCACCTTTCCTGTTCCAGCGCATGCCGGGTCCAGCCATCCGT
>JAKPJZ010000093.1 GCA_029553955.1 Chloroflexota bacterium | reverse complement strand
AGAACATCGGTCAAGTATTCGTATAGACGACGTAGCCTAGCCCCCCTTGGCCGCCGCAGGCGGCTTCGTGGGCGTCGGAGGGCGATGATTCGGCCGTCTGGGGGCCTTCGCAGGAATACTTGACCGATGTTCTAGGAGCTTACGCGGAGAGCAGAGCGGGCTCCCATGCCCGCGGTTCAGGCGGTGTGGGAGCCGCCGCTGCTCCCTTCAGATGACTCAATGCGGGTTGGGAAGGAGGCGGAGGAGAGCATGGCGCGCTTCTCACCATGGTACCCTGGGCGGCGCAGTTGGGCGCCCTGGCGCGGCCGTGGGCGCGGCTGGGATGAGGAGACCTGGCACCAGGAGCTGCCGGTCAATATCTATGACACGGCCGAGACCTGGGTCATCACCGCGCCGGTGCCGGGCATGGAGCCGGGCGATGTGGAGCTCGATTGCGAGGGCAACGCCATCGTGATCCAGGCCAGGCCCAAGGGCTTTCCGCAGTTGCCCAAGGACTATCTCTTGCACGAGTGGCACGTGGGCCCGTACCACCGCCGCATCGAGTTGCCGCGCGAGATCGAGGCCAATGCCTGCGATGCCTCCATCGCTGCCGGCGTGCTGGTGGTGCGCATCCAAAAGCCAGAGTGGGAGAAGGCGGTGCACATCCCGGTGCGCGCGGCCGGGCAGGAGATGGAGGGCGAGGCGCGAGAGACCGCCCTGGCCGCCGAGATGGAGGCCGGCATGGGCCAGCCCGAGCGCCCGCAGGGGCGGCAGGTCGTGCGCTGAGCCCTCCTCCCTCTTCTCGGGATGAGTGTCGTACCTTGCCAGCAGCGAGGCCCTGGGGGTGACCCCGGGGCCTCGCTGCTTCTCTTGATTGTCACGGCAACGCAACTGCTCAGCCCGTCATTGCGAGCCGCAGCGAAGCAATCTCCATGTCCGACATGGAGATTGCTTCGTCGGCGGCTGCGGCCGCCTCCTCGCAATGACAGTCGCAGTTTCTGTGCTTGCACATGCCGCGCGGCGGCCTGGGATACTCGCAATGACAGGCTGAGCAGTGACACGGCAACTACTGATTGACACCGCGCTCGTCGCACGGTACAATGTAGAGTGGCTAATTCCCTGACAATACGGGTTCGGCCATCGGCAGCCTCGCCGGAGCACCCGCGACGACCTGCCATGTCGAAAGGAGGCGGCGATGTTGGAAGAGGAGAAAGCAAGAGGCCGGGCCATCGCCCACCTGCCGTCCGCCAAGCGCAACGCCTTGATTGCCCGCATGATGCTGGGCGGGAGTGCCGCCCAGGCCCGCACCGCCTTCCTGGTGCTCATGGGCGCCTGGGGGGTCATCCCACCACCGCCCCCGTGGCTGCAGCGCATCGTGGGGCCACGCCCGCCGCGGCGGCCGGGAGCGTAGGTCCATGAGCACAATCCCGGACCTCACCGAGCTCTTCGTCAACCTGGACGAGGCGCTCACCCTGGACAGGGTTCGCAGCCTCGTGGCGGCCGGCGTGCGCGCCCGGGTGATCCTCGACGCACTGACCGCGGGCATGGCGATCGTCGGCGAGCGCTTTGGCACGCACGACTACTATCTGGCCGAGCTGGTCATGGCGGCCGAGATCTTTGAGCAGGCTATGTGCGAGCTGCAGCCCCGCCTGGAGCTGGAAGCAGAGCCCGGCCGGCCGGCCGCCGGCAAGATCGTCATCGGCACCGTCAAGGGCGACCTGCACGACATCGGCAAGAACATCTTCGTGGCCCTGGCACGGAGTGACGGCTTTGCCGTCGACGACCTGGGCATCGACGTGCCGCCTGCGACCTTTGTGGCGCATGTGCAGCGCAACAGCGCCGATATCCTCGGCATGTCGGGCATCCTCACCACGTCGATCGAGCCCATGGCCGAGACGGTGTGGCTGCTAGAGCAGGCCGGCCTGCGCAGCCGCGTGCGGGTCATCGTCGGCGGTTTGCCGGTCGACGAGCGCTGGCAGCGGCGCATCGGCTGCGATGCCTGCACCAACGACGCCTATGCCGGGCTCAAGCTGGTGCGCGCCATGATGGAGGCCAGGCGATGAGCGACATGACGGCCATCGAGCGCATCGAAAAGCACATCAACCTGCAGCAGCCCGACCGCGTGGCTGTGGCCCCCATGGGCGGCTACTACTATGCCACGCTGGCCGGGATGAGCGTGGCCGACGTCCTTACGGACCCCTGGAAGTGTGACGAGGCTTTCGAGTACGCCTACAATAAGCACGGTGGCTTTGACATGGCCGAGGGCGGCTTCCTCTTGTCGCTCTACCTGGCCCCCCTGCCCGACCCGTTCTCCACCTTCTACCTTGACTGGCACCTGCCCGGCCGCGAGCGCCCGCCCGACGCCATCCCCAACCTGAACGAGCGCGCCCGAGAGCAGCCGCTGATGACCGAGGCCGACTATGATCTGGTGCTGAAGGAAGGCTTCCACCGCTTCTTCAGCTTCCGCCGTGCGGGCGCCGGCGATCTCGCCAGGATGGCCGCCATGGCGCCGGTGGCGGCCCAGATCGCACACAAATGGCGCGACGAGCGCCAGGTGCCGCTCATGATCGACGGCGGCCTAGGCGACCCCTTCGGCTTGCTATCAGAACTGCGCGGCAACACCAACTTTCTGCTCGACCTGCGCCGCCGCCCCGGCAAGGTGCTCGAGGTGCTCGACATCCTCTGCGACGGCATGATCGCGGCCGGCATCAACCAGGCCAAGATGCTGAGCGCGCGCACGCTCGTCCTCGGCTCAGCCCGCGCCTCCGCCGATTTCGTGTCGCCCAAGATGTTTGAACAGTTCTGCCTCCCCTTCCTCGTACGCATGGCACACGCCATGGTCGAGGCCGGCTGCCGCCTGCAGTACCACTTTGACACCAACTGGACTCCGCTGCTCGAGTACCTGAAGGAATTGCCGCCCAAATCGGGCTATCTGCACCTCGACGAGCGCAGCGACATCATCGCCGCCAAGCGCGTCCTCGGCGACCATCTCTGCCTCTTCGGCAACCTCAAGCCCTCGCTCTTCGTGCTGGGCACCGAGGCAGAGGTCGAGCGCGAAGTCAAGACCATCATCGACGGCTGCGCGGCCGGCGGCGGGCTCATCATCAGCGCCGAGCTCGATGCCGGCTTTCGCTTCGAGTTGGTCGACAAGATGGTACAGGTCACCAAGACCTACGGCAGGTACTGAGGGAGCGATAGCGCAGCAAGCCCCTCTTCGATTCCCCATGCCATCCGAGTATCCAGGATCTGCAGGAGAGGCGCGACTCGCAAGGCCTAGCGCCGGGCGAGATCGGCGCGGCTGGCTGTGGGCTGCCGGCAGAGGGAGACCCTGGCCGTGGGCGCTGGCGTGCTGCGGCCAAGCGGCCCGGGCGGCGCTAGAGGTCAAGCGGCTGGAGCTCGAGGCGGAGATCGACCGGCTGACGTTCGGGGGGCTGGAGACCTGGCGAGTTCTTGCCTGGCGCCTTCCTGCCAGGGAAATCGCTGTGTCAGGTCTGAGGACGGACGAGATGGGGCAGAGCGCAGGCCGACACTCCTCAACCCGGTAAACCGTATTTGATCCGATTGCCAGATAGGCCGCACGTCCGGGTCCTGTCTGGTGCAAGACACTGGCTCCAGGTGACTGGTCCACGGTCTGAGCCTCGAGAACACCAAGGCCCAGACCGTGGACTAGGACTTTGTTCGAGCGCCCTGCACTCGCACCCCGCCGAAAGCCCTCGGCTGCAGGTCTTGCCGCGCGGCCGGCGGTGCTACCTACCTGCGCAAGAAGACCCCCACGGTGTCGGTGACGGCCTTCCTGGCAATATCGTCAAAGGCTGTGCCCACGACGAGGATGCTCACGCCCGTCCCCATGAAGGCCCTAAAGTTGGTCACGTTGATGCCGCCTTCTGCCAGAGTCGGCACCGTCACCGCCTTCAGCATGGCCTCGAGCCTCTGGCGCACCACCGGCGCGATCTCGCCGGCGGCCACACCTTCATAGCTCATGCCCGTCATCAGGCCGATCAGGTCGACCCCGATCTCCTGCATCATCTTCGCCGCTTCGGCCACCTCGGCAGGCGCCCCGGCTGGGATGCCGAAGAGATGCCGGTCGGACGGGTGGGCGATGTAGGCATCTACCAGTAGGCCATACTTGTGGCACAGATCCACGACGTCCTTCAAGTCTTCGAAAGTCGTCTTGTGCGCGTGGATACCATCGGCCCCGGCGCGGCTGAGGGCACAGACCTGCTCATCAGTCAGGGGCGTGGGCAGCGTTTCCGCAAAGGAGCCCGGCACGCCCACAGTGATATAGATGTCACGGCCAACCGCCGCCCGTACGCCGGCTGTCACTCTGAGCATCTCCTCCATCGGGACTTGGTGGCGCACGTCTTCGGCAGCATGCATCGAGGTGACGCCCTGGTAGCCGCGGGCCAGAGCGATGGCCGGGTGGTTTGGCTCGAGCAGGCGCGCCCCGGCCTGCACGGCTGCCAGGGCAAGCCGGCTATCATCGCCCGTGATGCCGGTGGCCAGGAGCGTGGTGCCGCCGTGCAGCTTGATAGCGTCGGTCACTTTCCTGAGGGCAGCCTCGCGCTTGCGCGCCATGTCTCCAGTAATCATAGTCGATCCTCCCTATGCAGCCTCTGGTACCTGCTTCTTCGCCGTCTTGTTGAAGAAGATAGTAAGCAGGCACGAAACAACCATTGCCACCAGCATGGAAGCCAGGAAGCCAATCGGGTTGTTCGAGAGGCCCGGAGCTACCAGCGACGGCACATAGCCCGAGCCTCGGGCATTGAAGAAGCCGCAGAACGCGCCGGCCACCGTGGCACTAAAGAGTGCGGTAGCGAAGATGCGCTTGTCGGCGAACATGAACGGGTAGGCCGCCTCGACGAAGGTGCCGAACCCGATGTTGACCAGGAAGCCGGGAGCAGCCACCGAAGCATCGCTCTTGGCGCGAGGGGCGATGATGTTGGCCAGCGTGATGCCGGCGGAGACCATCACCAGGCCGGTCATGTCGACCGCCCCCAGGAAGCTGTTGCCCTGGGTCTCCATCTCCAGCAGTATGATCGGCAAGATGGCCGCGTGATAGACGCCGCCGATGATCGCCGGCCAGATCAGAAGCCCGGCCACCGCTCCAGCGAGGATGGCATTAAAGCCGAGCGCTGCTTCGATGATGCCCCTGAAGGCATTGCCCAGCCACAGGGTGATGGGAGCCAGCACGAAGAAGATGATCAGGCCCGAAACCAGACCACCGATAGCGCCTGCCACCAGGCTGGCCGTCGTGGCCGGGAAGCGCATACGGAATGACCAGCGCAACAGGTAGTTGGCCAGGATGCCGGCTAGGATACCGCCGGCGATGCCGCCCAGAATGCCGCCCTCGACCGAGAGGACGCCGGCAACCGCGCCCGCAACGATACCCACTTCCTCCAGGCCCGAGACCTGCTTGGCCGCCACCACTGCTACGATAACGGGCAGAGCAGCAATCAGGGTGTCGAAGAGTGGCCCGACCGAGCCCGTGAGGAAGGGAATCTTGCCCACGGCCAAGATCAGCGCCATGGCGATGAAACCGGGCAGCGACGACATCATGATGCTGCGCAGGTTGATCCTGCTCCAGATGCTGCCGCTGACAGCCTCCGTCACCTTGCCGATCACGGGGGTGTACTTGAGCTTCCACTCGCCCGCGAACGCGGAGATGTAGCCCACGGCCCGGGTTCGGTTCGTCGAACCGGTCGTCCCCGAAGCGGCGATGACTCTTGCCCCCAACGCGCGGGCATCGGCCATCGAAGTGCCGCCCGTCCCGGCAACCGGGATCCCCTTCTCCGCCGCGGCCTCGATGACGGGCTTGTTCACCCCTTTCGGATCCGCGCTGACGAGGATCACGCCGTCGATCTCGCCCTTGCGGATGGCGTCGGCAATGGCCTGGTTATCCTCCCTGGCCGACTCGTTCACCCCCTTGAGCTTGCCCTCTAGCCGGGGCTTCGGGCCGCCTTCGCTCTGCACCCACAGAGCCCCCCCCGTCTCGTCAGTCACGTGATCGAGTGACGACGATGCCGCTACGAAGGCGATGCTGGCCACCTCAATGCCGGCGCCCTCTGCCTGGCGGGTGATCTCCTCCAGGAGTGACTTGGGGTCCCTGCCGCCCAGCACATAGAGATGGCCACCGCTGGAGCCTACGACAGCAATCCTTTTCATTCCTCTGCTCCTTGCGCGTGAGCGAACATACCGATATAATCATCTTACTTGGCGATAGGGCGCCCGTCAATGGCCACGGATTCCGCAGGGAGGTCGGAAAAATGGAACCAGCCAGTGGTGAGAGCGGAATCGGTCAGTTCCAGGATGTGGACCGGCAGAGCGGAAGCATCCTATCCCGATGGCTGCAGCGCAGCGGCGTCGAGAGCCGGGTGGTGGTCGATGAGATGCAAAGGCTCGGCATCGACACCGAGGGCATCGGTCTCAAGACCTTCAGACAGTGGACGAGCGACGGCGAGTCCGCCCGGCGAGTCAGCGGGTCGACGAACCAGGTGCGCAGCAACAGGTTGGTGGCCCTAGTGCGCTGGTTCCTGCGTGAGAACCGCCACCGCGTGCGCCCCATCGTGCGGACGGCCGAGTTGCGCCAGCTCATCGCCCTGTACCGCGACATCTCGGTCAAGAACCGCTTGCAGCTGCAGTCAATGCTCCACGACCTGGAGATCGAGACAAGAGAGCGCGAGCCGACTCTCACCTTCGCCGACGACTGGAAGAAGCGCCTCGCGGAATGGCCCGTCTTCTCGTTCGTCATGGACCGTTATTGGTGCGTACAGGCAACCACCTCCTATGAGATGGCGCTGGTCGGCTACGAAGAGAGCGAAGCCGCCAACTGGACGTGGTGGCACCGGTTGACGGCCAGCAAGAGCGGGAAACCAAAGTATCAGCCGGATAGCTTGATGCGCTCCCTGCGGGGCCCATACGCGGACTCTTACTATTGCCAACAAATGGCCAGGTTCAAGGCCTCTACGCAGGCGCTGATGGAACAGAGTGACCCGCGCTACCAGGCGCTGATCGAGCTACTGCACCAGACGCCCGGCTTTTCGGCCATGTGGCAAAGATGCGCCACACCGGCAGAGACCGCCGGGGGACATTCCGTCGGCATCCCCGTGCCGTTCTTCCGGCCCGACGGCACGCTCCTATGGATGCTGGAAGTCAGCGTGCTCGTCTCCGGCACCGACCAGTACCAGATGATACTATGGCACCCGCTGAACGGCGATTCGGCTGAATACCTGGCAGAAATCCGCCGCGACGCCGACACCAAGACGGATTACCAGCGCAGCGTGTACTTTATCGAAGACTATGCCGATCACTTCACACCTAAACAGCGCCTTGCGCTCGGCCTGCATGCATGATTGGCGGCTGCCGGTGCTGCGCCGGCTATGGGATACACCCGTCGGCGTAGGGCTCTTTCAGATCGCAGTTCGGGCTGGGAGCGTATGGCTTCGGGGTGCCGTGCAGGGCGGGCACCGGCGGCAAGCCGGGCCGGCGCCTCTTTTTCTCTTTGGCCGTCGAGCGTCCGCGGGCAGGCCTGGCGCCCATACATCTACTTGCCTGCCCAGCGCGGCTGGAGTATCATTGCCCCCTGTCATCGCAACGATCCTCGCAGGGAGAGTGGAGAACGATGCTATCTCCGGCCAATCGCGCTTGGCAGTGGCTCGGCCTGGCGCTGCTGGCGCTAGTACTGGCGAGCTGTATCCGGCCCAGGCCCGCGCCGGGGTCGCAGGCCAACCCAGGTGCGACCGCCGTGGCGACCCCGGCGCCCAATGCTGAGGCGATAGCGAACCCGCCGGCGGCGGTCGTCGAGCTGGCCGAGGCCGATGCCTACCTGGCCGCAGAGACGGCCGCAGGCCATTTCAGCGGGGCGGTGCTGGTGGCGCGGCAGGGCCGCATCCTGCTCAGGAAGGGCTATGGCCTGGCCGACCGCGAGCGGGGGCTGCCAAATACGCCGCAGACGCGTTTTCACATCGCGTCGCTCACCAAGCAGTTCACGGCCATGGCGGTCATGCAGCTCCAGGAGCGCGGCACGCTGCAGGTGACCGATCGCGTCGCGCGCTTTCTGCCCGACAGCCCGCCCGACTGGCGCGCGATCACCATCGATCAACTGCTGACGCATACGAGCGGCCTGGTGGACTATTTCGACCTGCAGGGCGTCGACGCGCTGCTGACGCGCCCTGTGACCCCCGGCGAGATCGTGGGCCTGTTCCGCGAGCGGCCGCTGCTGTTCCTGCCGGGGGCGGGCTGCAGCTATAGCAACTCGGGCTATGTCGTCCTTGGCGAGATCATCGAGCAGGCTTCGGGCGAGAGCTATGCCAACGGGATCGAGCGCAATATCCTGACGCCCGTCGGCATGGCCGATACGAGCTACGGGGCGTCGTGCCCGCCGGGGGCCTGCGCCGTGGGCTATGAGACGGCTTGGCGTCGCGCCCCCGATGTCGATCTCTCTGTGGGCTATGCCGCGGGTGGGCTGTCGTCGACGGTGGAGGACCTCTACCGCTGGGATCAGGCGCTCTACACCACCGAGCTGTGCAGCCAGGCGTCGCTGGATGCCATGTTCAGCCCGCACTACAAGGTGACGGATACTTTCGGCTATGGCTACGGCTGGGTCATTCGCGATATCTCGGGCCGGCGGCGCATCGCGCACAGCGGCCTGCTCTACGGCTATTCGGGCATCATCGCCCGCTTTCCCGCTGAGCGGGTGACCATCATCATCCTGAGCAACCTGGAGGATGCGCCGGTTACCGACTATGTCGACGTCCTGGCCAAGCAGGTTTTCGGGTAGCGGCGCCGCTCAGCGCTCGCCCGTGGCTTTGAGCACCCGCAGCGCACGCAGCGTTACCCATTTGTTGGGCTGCTTCTTGGCGCCGAAATCGACCCAGGTCTTGCCCGCATAGTCGTACTCCAGCGCCCAGCGGCCGTTGGCGTCCTGTTTGTCGTGCACGAGCGCGAGCGCGCTGGCCAGGCGGGGGGCGCCGCTGAATCAGTGCACCCACACCTTCATGCCAGGCCGGGCAAAGGCGAACACCGCCGCCGACTCGGCCAGGCGCACGCAGCCCGCCGTGGCCGGCCGGCCCAGGGTCCGATCGAGAATCTGGCCCTCTGCATCCATCGGCAGGGAGTGAAGGCCATTGTGGTGCTCCAGGTCGAACTCGACGATGTCGGAGACAAAAACGCCGGGCACATTCTCGATGGGTCCGCGGGTCATGATGCGCACCTCGAACACGCCCGGGTAGGTGGTCGTCTCCGGCGAGGTGCCGACGCCGGCCGCTGCCGGGTACTCGGCCAGCAAACGATCGCCGTCGTGCAGGCGCACCTTTTGGGCCGCCAGGTCAACCTCGATCCAGCGTTCGTTCGCGGCGATGCCGGTGGGCGTATCGTGGGGTTCCGGCGTGGCGCTGGGCGCCGGGGGCGTGGGCAGCGTGGCGGTCGGTGTCGAACTGCAGGCCGCAGCCAGGAGCAGTGCGAACAGCAGGGCAAGCCAGGTGCGCATGGAACCTCCCTGCCGGCAGGGCGCGCAGGGAACCTTGCGAAGGTTCCGAACCTTCGCAAGGTTCCCCACCCGGCGCTTGTGCCAAGCCCCTGAGCAGCGCGGGGGCGAGCTTACTTTTGGCTTTCCTTCTCCGACAGGAAGCGGGTCACGGTCGTGCCGCAGGTCGGGCATTGGCCCTTGGCCATCGGCCGGCCCTTGGCCGTCTTTTCGACCTTGCCCTGCTTGATCTGCATCTGCTTGCGGCACTTGACGCAATAGCCGACGAATTCCATCTCGTAGCTCCTTCTCTCGCTCGAGTGCACTGTGTGGAACGGCCCTGCAACGGCCTGATCACCGCCGAGACGGGACCCATGGGGCATACGCGGTGCACCATCGACGCAGGGGCTACCAGGGGATGGCGTCGATTACACAGACATCATACACCGAGGAATGCTGTTCGTCAAGCAACTCGCATGGCCAAATCCTCACCCCGGCCTGTTTCTGTTAGCGTCTCTCCCAGCCATATGCCCGGTCCCACGGTTCGAAGCCGGCGCCGGCGTAGAGCGCGTTGGCGGCGGGCGACTCGCTCCACGAGTCGACGGCGGCCGTTGGTACCCCCATGGCGCGCAGGCGGTTGCAGGCCTCGGCCATCATGGCGCGCGCCAGCCCGCGCCGACGATGCTCGGGCAGCGTGCCCACCGGCTCGAACTCGGCGACACTGTTGGCCTGGTCGAGCCAAACGCTGCAGTAGGAAGCAGCCTCGCCCGCGGGCGAGAAAACGATCAGGTCCAGCTCGGGCAGGTAGGAGGGCGCCTGCTGGAGAGACCGATAGTCCTCGACAGTGCCTTCGTAGTTAAAGACCGCCTTGTCGGCGACCAGGCGCTGCTGCAGATCCTGCGGTGTGCGCCGGGGCCGGATGGTATAGCCCGGGGGCAGCAGCACAGGCTCGGCGGACGTGCCGGCCAGCGGTTTCTTGCGGTGGACCATATAGTCGGAGGAACGGGTGTAGCCGCGGGCCTCGAACAGCCGCACCAGGCCGGTGTGCCCCTGCAGCACCTCGATGGCAATGGGCTCGGCCAGGCCCTTGGCGGCGACGCGCGCCTCGACCCAATCGAGCAGGGACCCGGCCAGGTCGCGGCGCTCGGGGTCTAGGATGAGGGCAGCCTCGCGGCTGCCGTCGACGAGCGCAGCGCCCAAGAGGGTGCCGGCCGCGTCGTGCCAGAGGTGGATGTCGCCCTGCCAGGCGCAGCGGCCGAAGGACTCGGCGTCGGCGAGGCGGTGCCGCGCCCAGATGTCGAAGCGGGCGACGCTCCAGGCGTTGCACTCGGGCGCCTGGGCGTAGGCGCGCCGGGTCAGGGCGGCGATACAAGACAGGTCTTCGACACTTGAATAGGGGCGACCGTGGGTTTGCACAAGAATCCCTTTCTAGAATGCGCGGAAGGCTTGCTGTCCCCTCCGTTGCCTCTACGTGCCTCTGTTCCTCAGCGGTTCTCTGCTTCTCCTGAGCCCTCGTTATTTGAGGGACCTGGGCCGCCACTACGAAACCAATCGTAGCGCTGCCGCAATATCCTCGGCGATCATGCGTCGCTTGCTCTTCTCGATGTAAAAGCTCGGCCCCGCCTGCAAGTAGGAGGGGAAGACGCGCCGGCCGCGCCAGTGGTAGGCTTGGCCGCGCAGCTTGTACGTCGAGCCGGCGGGGATGATGCGCGGCTCGCCGGCGCGGCGCGCGATGGCGTTGACGGCCTTGATGGCCACGTCGCCCATCAGGAGCAGCGCCCGGACCTGTGGCAAGAGGGCCAGCTCCTGCTCCAGCAGGTACGAGCAGCGCGCGACCGTCGCCGTGGCGATGGCGTAGCCGGTCTTGGCGCATTTGACGGCGGTGGTCAGGTAGACGCCGAGACCGAGGATGTCGCCGATCGTCGCCACGGCGGCGCCGGCATCGTTGAACGCCTGCACCGTCGTCTGCGCGAAGAGCGGCTCGCCCGGCGCATAGTAGCCCTCGGCCGGGTCCACGGGCGCCGCCTCGGAAATGAGGATGATGGAGACCTGCTCGGGCCGCACGTCGATCGGCGGCACGGTGTAGCACTCGTGGCGTACGTCGGCGCACGGGAATGCCTCACAGTTCACGCACCGGCTGACCTGCATGCGGTCACCTCCCTGGGTAGAAACGTTGGAGCACGCGGCAGGCGGCGAGGCCGACCCACGACCGCGCCGCCGCGGCCTGCTTGCCCTTGTCGTAGGATGTGGGCCAGAGGCCATCGGCCTGCTGGTTCTCGAGGAACCAGGCCAGGCCCCGGCCGATATCGCGGTCATCCGGTGCAAAGCCCAGGAGCGAGAGGGTATCGAGCGCGGTGAGCAGGTTGGTCCACCAGAAGGGGTACTGGAACTTGAGCCAGTAGGCGGGCGCCTTGCGGTCGTTGTAGCAGTCGGCCCTGAAGAAGCGGCCCTTCAGCAGCGCGCCGGCCGCCTGCGCCTCGGGCCGGCTGCGGTAGCGGGGGTGGGCGGCCAGGGCGCGCAGGGCCATGCCCGTAGCCAGGTGGGCCGAGGGCCGGGCGCGGTCGGGCGGCACGGGTGCGCCACGCCACAGCGCCTGGGTGCGCTCGCTGGCGGCGACCGCCTGCACGGGCACGATCCAGCCGCCGTCCTCCTGGCGCATCGAGAGAAGCCACTCCAGCCCGCGCACGACGCGCGTATCCTCCTCGTAGCCGGCTTTGACGAGCAACTCGAGGATGGCGCCGTGATAGTAGGGCATGTACTGGGGTCCGAGGATGCCGCGGATGTCGCCTTCGGGCGACTGGCAAGAAAAGACGTACGCGGCGGCGCGCTCGATGGCGGGGTGGCGCCGGTCGCAGCCGTACATGTCGACCAGCAGGCGCAGGCTGCGGTAGGTCTCGACCAGGTCATAGTTGGCGATGGCATCGGGCCTGGCCCCGGGGTAGGGCCAGGCGCCGTCATCGCCTTGCGCGGCCACGAGCCTGCGGGCCGCGGGCAGTTGCCACAGCGCCTCGACCGGCCCCAGCGCCTCGCCGAGGAGGTCGCGCCGGACGCAGTAGGCCCGCGCCTCGTCGCCCGGCGCCAGCAAGGCGGGCAGGGGGTCGAGCTTGAGTACCTGCGCCCAGGCATGGCTCATGGTCGCCTCCGTTTTCGCGGTGGGTGGGCCCACAGCGTCGGCCATGTCTGCGAGGCGCGGCCGGCCGGCGGCCCAATGGCGTCAACTCTGCCGGTACCACATCCAGACCCCTTCGTTGTGCTCAGGCAGGCTCTTCGGTGCGGTAGACCACGACCGTGCCGCTGCACCCTGGACACAGTTGGCCGCCCTTCTGGGGACGACTAATGGAACTCTGCAGTCGTAGGGTCTGTAAGGCGTACCCACCCGCCAAGATGATCTCTGTGGTGCAAGACAACCGGTCGATCCACCTTCATCCAGACGTCCTAGCTGCTCTGCAACCTCAGGATCTCACATGGCTAACGCATGTACCGAGTTGGTGGTCAACAGAGCCGAGTGGTCTCTCAAAGGCCTACAACCTGTCGATCCAGTTGTGCCAACTGCCCACATACGCGTCATGGGCTAATCGGATTGAGATGCTGTGGCACTGGCTGCACCAAGACGTCTTGCACCTTCACAGTCCGGCAGATGGTTGAACCGAGCTGAGGCGGCGGGTCGCGCCTTCCTCGACCAGTTCGCACAGGGGGCGCAAGACGTGCTCCGCTACGTCGGGCTGCAGGACAGCGTCACGCTGCTAGCGAGTCTGGCGAAGAAGCGCTTGGCGGCGGCCACGCTATCCTCCAGAGAGCCAAAGAAGTGACTGTGTGTCAATCCCCGCACCAACGCGGATCATGACGCACCGTTTCGACCAGCACTGAGCGTACTCATCGGCCTTGAGCCGCCGAATGATACGCCACGAGGTATAGACTCCGCATGCAACCCCACTGGGGTTGCATGCGGAGTCTATACCTCGTGGCGGAGTCTTGCAAGACGTCGATGCGCTACATTGGACGGGCAGCAGGGGCCGACCCATCAGCCATGTTCTTGAGAAGGCGGGCGGCACGGACGGGGTTGAAGATGCCGCAGACGCACTTGCCCGCCAGCGCCCGAGCGGCGTCGAGTGGCGTCGCGCGGCCCTGGCGTATGTCGCGCACGGCCCGCTCGATGCTCTCGGCTGTCACCATGTTGTGGCCGCACATAGTGACAATCTGAAGGACGTCGGTGTTGGGGAGGCGGTCCACCTGTCCCCACACCCCCAACGAGTATTCGACGGTGTGCTGCCGCACCCCGGCTTCGCCCGCAGTCGAGCAAACGCGGTCGAAGAGACCGCTCACGACCACCGAAATGCCCAACTGTTCTTCGCTGACCCTGCGCAGGAGGGTGGCCACGGAGGCGGGGTCAGTGTAGACAGCGTGGATAGTGCTGATGTCTTCTATGCCCGCCATGACCTCGTCAATAGAGCGGGTCAGGATATTGCCCGTGCGTGATTCGCCGGCATTAACCGGATTCAACTCAAGCGCAATCTCCATGAACCGACGGAGGGGGACATGAGAACCGGTTTCGTTGACCCCCTTCCCGGACATGGCCAGCACCACATAGTCATCATGCAGGCTCTCTGGCGTCCCAAGGCGGTGAAGAGTGTGTGTCATAGCGCATCTCCTCCAAAGAAATCGAAGGCCGGCCGGCCGAGGCCCATATTGTTCTTGCCGTTAGGAGCGGGGTGGAGACCGAGTTTGGCCAGAACTGCCCGGAGAGGAATGCTCCCGTCTGGTTCCACGAGGCTGACGGCATCGATCGAGCAGACGGTCTTGAGAGTGCTGGCAGCCTCGATCACGGCGGTCAGGAGTTCAGGCACTCGCTCAAGCGGAACGGTAACCTCGACAATGGCCGATAACACTCGCTCGTTCAGCACCTCAGAGTTCACGTCGCCGGTGGTGGTGTCGGTCAGGAGTTTGGTCACAGGGTTATTCGCGCAGAACTCGGCGCCGTGCTGGGCGCACACGCGCGACATGACCTGCACGTCGGCGAAGGATGCGCCCAGACAGGGCCGGCCCAGTTCCAGGGCGATGCCGACATAGCCACGCAGGAAGCGGCCGGTGACATCGTTGGTCTTCATCTCCTCTGTGCCCCGGCCGGCGATGCGAGTATCGGCGTTCACCGTCACTGGGTCGCTGAGGGCGGCACGCACACTACGAGGCCAGGTAAGCTGTGGCTGGGTGAGGGCCTTGGTTTTGCAGACGCCGGCACGGTAGCAAGCGCCACATTCAACGCAAAGCTCCTGATCGATCGTCACGTGTTTGCGCGCGCGGTCGACGTAGATTGCGCCCACCGGACAGGTGGGGATGCAGCTTGCACAGTTATTGCAGATTTCTGTTCTGATGTACACGGGTAGCCTTCTCCCTATGACATGGCTCAAGCAGGCTCGAGACCGAGAACCTGAGCGGCGATCGCCTGAAAGTCGTCGTAACTCAACAAGCGTTTGTGGTCGTAGCCGAACTGCTTGACCTTTGCGAGGATCTCTGTCATTTGTGCGTCGGAGGCAGTCAGACCGAGTTCTTCCAACCATAGATGGACGGAGTCGAGCCCGCTACCAGGTCCCATCACGACTCTGCCGGGATGGCCACCCACCACGTTCCAAAGGAAAGGAAAAACCTCGGTCGGGTCTGCATCACGGCAACTCTTCCACCAACTGGCAAGGATGCCAGATTCGATGTCGAACAGTCCCGATCCGATCACGGGATGACTGCTGGGCACCGGGTGACCAGCTAACTCACTCACAAGATGAGCGAGCTCGTACAGCTTCTCATACCGAATACCTAGATCAATGCCATACAAGGTGAGCAGGGCGAGGGCTGTTTCCTCAAGGGGTGTGTTGCCCGCTCGTTCACCGATACCGAGGACGGTGGAATGGATCACTTCCACGCCCTCAGCCAGCGCCATGATGGTGTTCGCGACCCCCACGCCGAAATCCATGTGGAAATGGGCCTCAAGGCGCTTGTCCACCCGCTTGCGGACTTGGCGGACAAAGTACGGCATTGCATGGGGCGAGGTAACGCCGAAGGTGTCGACCAGGCCGAGAGCGTCCATGTGTCCTTCAGTGGCGACGCGCGTGATCAGATTCAAGACCCAGTCGAGGTCCGCCCGGGTAAAGTCGATAGGGAAGAAGACTACCTCAAGGCCCTGAGAGTGTGCGTACGCGGTTGCCTCGATCGAGGCCTGAATCGCCCTTTCAAGCGGCCAGCGATAGGCCTTCTCGATAATGTGCTTGCTGGAGGGGATCTCCATGACCACGCCGGTGACGCCGGTGGCGACCACCCGTTTGACATCCTCGACCATACACCGCGAGAAGCCGAAGATTTGTGGACCCAGGTTACGCCGCACAATCTCGCGAATCGCAGCGTCGTCCTGCGGCGATATGGCGGGTAGGCCTGCTTCGATGCGGTGAACGCCAGCTTCTGCGAGTTTCTCGGCGATCCGAAGCTTGTCATCCTTGGTAAAGACAACCCCAGCCTGCTGTGCGCCGTCGCGGAGCGTCACATCATGGATGAGGATGCGGTCGGGGAACCGCAGGCTGGCCATCACTTCGGGTGCAAAATTCCACGGGCTGACAAACCACTGCTCGGTCTTCCACGGTTCGCTAGACATGAAAGCCTCCTTGAACTATTTGGCCGCCGAACCCTCGTTCGAGGGCCATCGCAACCGCTTGCACCTCGTGATCCGCGAACGGGCGGCCGACAACCTGCACACCGATTGGCAGACCATCGTGGGTACGGCCGATGGGCACTACTGCCGCCGGCAGGGCTAGAAGCGTGACAGCAGCGCAACAGCCCAGGATGCCATAGCGAGGGACAGAGACGCCCTCGATGGTAAAACTGAGAGGACCGGGGCCCGCGCCAGGTCCGATCTCGAACGCCGGAATGCCGGCCGGCGGCAGTAGGAGCAGAGGGAAGGACTCGAACAACGTGAGCACCTGTGCTCGCAGGGCGTCGCGCTGAGCCGCGGCCCGCTTGTACTCTGCCACGGTCGCCTTACTGTTGGTGGTCAGGCCTCGTGTGGGATTGCCACTCAGCCACTCCTGGATACCTGGGGTGAGCTTCTCCTCACGACCAGCCGCCAACTCGGCAACGTCCTGTAGTCCGTCGGCAGCCCGCATGGCCGAGTAGATCGATAGAGCGGCCTCCAGACCAGGTGGCCGACGCCGGTCAACTTTCATCCCAGTCGAGGCCAGGTAGCTCGCTGCTTCCTGGACGGTGCAGACCAGGTCGCTACGCACCGGGAACGTGCCCTCGCCATCGCACCAGGCGATGGCGAGCTGCGAAAGGTCCACCCGCGCCGGATCGCCGAGCGTGACAGGGACTGTGTGCACATCGCGCCCGTCGGGCCCGGCCATAACCTGGAGAAGGATCCGGAGGTCGGTGACGCTGCGGGCGATAGGAGCAATCACGTGCAGCTGCCCCAGCATCGACATGGAGTTTGGCGCCGGCAAGCGCCCGGGCGGCTCCCGCAAGCCGGGATAGGGGAGCATGCCGGTGCTGGGGATGAGGCCGGGCGTAGCCCGGAGGCTGGCAAGGCCCGTGCAGTGAGCCGGCCAACGGATGGAGCCCCCGAAGTCTGTGCCGATGCCGAAGGCGCTGAGCCCGGCGGCCACAGCTGCGCTTTCGCCGCCACTCGACCCTCCTGAAGTGAAAGCCAGGTTCAGCGGGTTGCGTGTTGGGCCGAAGAGGCGATTGGTGGTGTGCATGTCGAGCGCGAACTCGGGGCAGTTGGTCTTGCCCATGAGGATCGCGCCAGCCGCACGGAGCCGAGCAACGACAGGGGCATCCTCTGCAGGCACATGATCTGCGAGCAACAGGCTGCCCGCAGTGGTTCTCAAGCCCCGAGTGGCGATGGAGTCTTTGACGGTGAACGGCACACCGTGCAGAGGGCCATCGAAGTGTCCTTGGGCTGCGCGCCGGTCCGCAGCATCGGCAGCCACTCGGGCGTCATCCTCGGCGAGCGTGACGATAGCATTGAGGCCAGGATTCAGTCGATGGACACGATCAAGGAACACTTCCAAGACTTTGCGAGCTGTGATGCGGCCAGCCCGCACACTCTCCGCGATTTCCCAGGCCGATGGCAATCTGTCAGATTCGCTGAACACGGCCAACACAGACCTCCGAATACGCAACAGGACGCAAGGGCTCAGCTGGGGCGCTTGTCCGGACTGCGGCGACGCCAGGCGCGCCAAGTGCGCGCCAGAGTCTCCCGTTTGGCGCTGATGGCGGGAACGGCAACGGCGATGATCAGGATGCTGCCCGAGATAAAGTCTTGCCAGAAGACGGAAACACGATAGAGCAGAATGGCATCCTGGACCAGCGCTAGCAGAAGGACAGCCAGGAAAGAGCCGACGATGGAGCCGGCACCACCGGTGAGGCTGGCGCCGCCGATCACGGCTGCTGAGATGGCCTGCATCTCGTAGCCCGTGCCAAAGTCGGCAGCGGCTGCTCCGAAACGGGAGGCAAGCAGGTAGCCTGCCAGGGCGGCCAGCGTGGAACTGAGCCAGTAGACTACCATCTTGATCGCGGCTACGTCGATTCCAGCAAACTGGGCAGCCCGCTCGCTACCGCCCAGGTAGTACAGCTTGCGGAAGAAACGGCTTCTGCGGGTCAGCAAGTCGACGACCACAACGATGACAAGTGGCAAGACGATCAAAGTCCTAACGCCCAGGATCGAAGACTGCCCAACCCAGAGGAACCAATCCGGTATCACGGGCCCGGGACTGACGATGGTGCCACGCGAGATGACGGCGGCGATGCCGCGCGACATGCCGAGAGTACCCAAGGTGGTGATCAGGGGGTTGATGCCGACTTTGGTGATGAGAAAGCCGTTGAGCAGCCCGACAGACATACCGGCTACGATGGCGACGATCAACCCGAGGCCAGCGGGAAACCCAGCCTGAACGAGCACGAGCATGAGGACGGACGAGAGGGCCACTACGCCGCCCACTGAGAGGTCAAACCCGCCAGAGATGAGGGTGATGGTCATGCCGATTGTCACGATTAGTATGGGGGCCATGCCATTTCCGGTCGCCGCCAGGTTGCCTTTGCTAAGGAAGGCGCTGTTGGTGAAGGCGAGAAGCACAAAGACGACGGCGATCAGTCCAGCCAGGCCCAACTCGCGGATCTGGCGCAGCTTGGCCAAGGCCCCGCCCATTCCGAGGCCAGCCGCCAAGGCTGGTACGTCTCTATCAGTTTTCGCACTCATGGATAAGCTCTCTCCTTCCGGTCATCGCCAGCTGAGAGGCACTTGTCAGCAGACGCGTCGCGTCTGCTGACAAGCCGTCGACCTCGTCGACCAACTGCCCTTCCGCCATGACATAGATACGATCGCTCAGGCCCAAGACGTCGGGCAGTTCAGAACTTACCATCAGGACGCCCATGCCCGACTCGGCGGACGCCCGTAACTCGGCGTGGATACGCGCTTTGGTCCCAACGTCCACCCCCCTTGTGGGCTCATCAGCAAGGAAGACGGCCGGTGCAGTCAAGAACCAGCGAGCGAACAGGACCTTTTGCTTGTTTCCGCCGCTGAGGGCTGCCACCCGGTCGGAGGCCTCCCCCTTGATCTCAAACCTGTCCACGCAGGCGCGAGCTTCGTCGTTGGCGGCCTTATCGTCCAGCAGCCAACCGCCGAACTCGTCCAGGCGCGGAACACAGATGTTCTCGGCTACCGTGCGGTCTTCGAACAGGCCTTCCGTTGTACGGTCTTCGGGCAACAGTGCGAGCCCGGCCCGGATCGCTTGGATAGGGGTGTGGCCAGGTGGCAGAGTCTTGCCTGCCACGGTGATCTCGCCTCGATCACGCCAGCGCAGACCGAAGAGAGCCTGCAGCAAGTCGGAGCGGCCGGCGCCGACCAGGCCATAGAGGCCGACGATCTCGCCCCTGCGGACTGTGAGCGTCGCATCGCGCACACGGGTGCCACTGGTGAGGCCGGTCACCTGCAGTACCCGTGGGGCAAGCGCGAGCTTGTCTGGGTCCGCCCTGGGCGGATACACCTTATCGATTGGGCGGCCGATCATGGCCTTGACGATCTCGTCGACCGTAGCGGCCCCACGATGGAAGAACCCCGCATTGGTCCCATCGCGCAACACCGTGATGTGATCGGCCAACTGCAGCGCATCTTCGAGAAAGTGCGTGATCAGGATGATCGCGGCGCCGTCGTCGCGAAGGCGGCGTAGTTGCTGGAAAAGAGCACGCGATTCGGCGATGCTCAGAGAAGAGGTCGGCTCGTCGAGGGCGATGACGCGCGCGTTCATGCAGAGAGCCCGGACAATCTCGATCTGCTGCTGGATGCCGGGAGAGAGTTCACCAGTGATGGAGTCGGGACCAGCCCGCACACCGCACTGGTCGAGATAAGTTCGCGCCATGCTGTTCATGGCCCGGCGGTCGATCAGGGCGCGACCGCCGGGCATACGCGATACCAGGAGGTTCTCAGCGACGGTGACATTTGGGGCAAGGGACAGGTGCTGATGAACCACCGCAATCCCGTGGTGCATGGCATCGCGAGCCGAGGAGAAACGCACGGACTGCCCGTCTACACGGATCTCACCGCTGTCGGGCAGCACGTTGCCAGCCAGGATCTCGATCAGTGTGCTCTTGCCCGCGCCGTTTTCGCCGAGGACCGCATGGATCGTTCCGGCGCAGACCGACAGAGAGACATCTTCGAGCACGCGCGCGGCTCCATAGCTCTTCGAGATGCCCGACATGTTAAGGGCATTGTCGGTGACTCTCACCTGATTCCACCTCCCTGCGAGGCCGGCTGATGCGCTGAGCAGCCGATGGACACCAATCGAAGGCACCTTCGTAGGTCCGAGCGAATGCGAGCATGCGAGCTTCTGAGAACATCGGACCGATCAGCATCGTCCCAACCGGCAGCCCCTCCGCCTCGGCCGCTGGCATCGAAAGAGCCGGGTGTCCGGTCAGACAGGTGGGCGAGGTGTTGCCGAGCATATCCCAGCCGGTGACGATCCGGCGGGAGATTGACATCTCAGCCTCGTACTTGTGGGCACGGACCTGAGTTGTAGGCATGACGAGAAAGTCAACGTGTTTGAGAGCAGCATCATACGCTGCACGTAGGCTGGGGCGCAGGTTCTGTGCCTTGGCATAGTAGTAGCTAAAGTAGTGGTCGTGGAGGTAACTGCCGACGATCAGGACAGCTTTGAGCTGTGGAAGAAGGTCGTCGGAGAAGGTCCGCAGGCCTTGCCCAAGCGCGATGGGCAGGGTGAGGTCGTAGCGGCCCTGCCAGTGATAACCGTTACCGAACCCGAAGAGCGAGGCGATTTCGCCTTCGAGGAAAGTGGCGAAACTGATGCCGCCGGCCGTTGCGTGTTCGGGGATGCTCACGTCAACAGTGCGGGCGCCGAGTCGGCGCATGCGCTCTACCGCCTCAAGAGTGGCTTCTATACTTTCTGTTTCGACGTTGGCAGGATCAAAACCCTCCTTCACCAGGCCGATGGTGATGCCTTTGAGATCGGTTGGCGCATCACGGACAGCGGCGACATAGTCGGCGGTCACCACATTCACCTGCCTCGGGTCGGATTCGTGCTTGCCCGCGACCGCCTGGAGTCCGAGGGCTAGGTTCTCGGTCGTGCGTGCCAGTGGGCCGGCGTGGTCAAGGGAGGCATCGAGCCCGAGGATGCCGGTATAGGGCACCAGGCCAAATGTCGGCTTGAGGCCGAGAACCCCGCACCAGGAAGCCGGTTCACGGATAGAGCCACCCTGGTCAGCCCCGAAGGTGATGTCGATGCCTTCATAGTAGAGAGCGACAGCCGCTCCACCAGACGACCCGCCAGAAGTGCGCGTCGGATCGATGGGGTTGAGGATCGGCCCGTAGGCACTGAGGTCGGCGCCACCGGAGAAGGCCAGGTCGTCCATGTTGAGGGTAGCAACGATCTCGGCGCCTGCTTGTAGTAGACGCTCTGCCACGACGGAGTCGCTCTCCGGGATGTAGCCCTGGAACAATTGCGATCCGCAGGTCATAGGGATTCCGGAGATCGCGAAATTGTCTTTGAGCCCTACCCGTTTCCCCGAAAGGATGCCATCCTTGAAGCCCTTGACCTTGCACCAGCGTACGATCGCGTTGCGCGGATCTTCGGATCGGGTCGCCCGGCGCCCGACGTCACGCACCGCCTCGACACGCGGCACGGAGGGAGCGGGCTGAGTGTCGAGAGGTCGCAATTGGCTGAGCATGAACTCTGCAACGATGGCGAATTCGGCCAGCTCATCGTCATCCAGGCGCAGTCCCGCCTGTGCAGCATAGTGCTCGATGTCGCGCTTGTTCATGGGGCGCAGCATGTATGCCTCCCTTCTCGCGTGGCCTATGAGGGAAAGACCGGTGCATCAAAGCTGATTGTGCAATCGCGCCTGGCGAAGAGCCAACGTCCATCGACCTTGACATAGTCGTCATCGTAGGTCGAGCCTAATACTACCGTCTCGGATTCAGTTGATCCCGCCACCTGCCTCTGCATATAGGTGAGCGAAAACCAGCGCCCCGAGGCGGTCTTGCCGTCTGCGTGCAGGATAATGTGCGGCGCCATGACGTAGTGCAGCGTCATGGGGCCGATCGTGGCGGAAGCACCAGCAAAGTACTCGCGAATCGCCTCGCGGCCCTGGAAGTGGCCAAAGTCAACCTGCCCATCTGGCGAAGCGGAACTCCACTTGGCGTCCTCGGTGAAGAGGGCTGCTAGACCGTCCGGATTGTAGGCGTCATCGCATAGCCAGGCGTATTCGTTGACGAGCCGCTGGATAGCCTGTTCGTCCTCGATGACCTGCAAGCGACGTACGAGTTCCTCGAGCTGCCGATCAGCCATCTCTGAGACCTCCCAAGTCTGTTATGCACTTGCATTCACTGCCCCGGGCTTGTTATGCTCGGGGCAGGAACGGGAACCCAACCGTAGTGATGTTGGCGGTCTGGCACACCGTCTGCCAGCAGACCCAGCGTTGGCTCAAGCTCAGCCTCTATGATGCCAGGTGCACGAACTGCGCGCCTTGCTGTGCTGTATGTCAAGCGGTTGGCCGAGCAGGTCAAGCAGGTCACTGGTCAATCGGTCGAACTGGCCCATGTGGACCAAGGATACACCGGGCAACAGCCTGAGCAAGACCCAGCCGCCCAAGGCCCGCAGTTGGCAGTAGTCAGACTGTCGCAAGCCAGGAGAGGAGTCGTCCTACGGCCACGTCGCTGGGTGGTCGAGCGCAATTTTTAGTAGCCAGATTTCGCCGCTTGGCGCGTGACTGGAGACTGCCCGAGACACGGGCAGGCTTGCATTCGCTCATCTTCGCAATCTTTGTGCTCAAGAACGTGGCTCACCTGATGGTCTGAAGTCCAGGACAGGCTCTAGTGCCGTCTCACACAACAGACCTCGACCTTTTCGAGCCAGTGGTAAGCTAGAAGAGCCAAGGACTGTTGTGTGAGAGCACACTAGGAGAATTGTGGAGCGAGAACCGCGTGTGGGCGGAAGGAGAGGAAAACCGCCGGCACGCCAACGACGGTTAGCAGGCCTCGCAGCCAATGTACTGATCGGCGTTGTCAGCGTCGATGAACAGGATGTCGGAACTCACGAACGGAGGCAGCGGCGAGAGCCCCAGTTCCTTGAAGCCGTAGCGCGGGACAATCAGGCCCTTGGCAGCCAGGTGGACCAAGAGGATTGACATGAAGCCCATTTTGTAACCATCCTGGGCAGCGATAAAGGTGCCGGGGCGCTCCTTGGTGAGCTTGTAGGCCGCCTGGTCGTTGGCAAAGGCGCCGGCCTTGATGTCGTCGCGTCCTGCCTCCTGAAGAGCCTTGATGGTGCCCAGGCCGGCCCCGGCGCTGATCGTGAAGATACCGTTGGCGTCGGGGTTGGCCTGAATCGCCTGACCGACGGACTGGACGGCGACCTCGGCGCGATCCCCATCGTCAACCTTGGCAACAATCTCGACTGCGCCATTCGTCTCGGTAACAGCACGCCGAAAGCCAATCTCGCGCATAGCCTTCGCTGGCGCCGCGACCGTGGTAGTGGTCAGAATGATCTTGCCCTGGCCGCCCATCATCTCAATGAGCCTCTTGGCAGACAGGTAGCCCGCCTCCTCATTGGGGGTTCCCACATAGCAGAGTTGTTTACTGGTGTCCGAGGACGCGTCACAAGTGACGACGGGGATGCCCGCATCAATGGCCTGGTTGATGGGCTTGGCAATTACGTCGTCGACGATTGCTGCGACGATGAGGCCGGGGACCTTCTCGGAGATCGCCTGCTCGATTGCTGTGACCTCAGCCTCGACGTCGGCTCCGGCGGGCCCTGCCTTGTCGAACGTCACATTGAGCAGTTTACACGCGTCCTCCATCCCCTTAAGATGCATATCCCAGTAGGAAATGCTGGTCAGGTAGTAGATATAGGGGTACTTTTCCCCGTTCCCCATCAGGCCGCTACTGCCGGTAGCCGAAGCGGGCGTAGCCGCCGGAGCTGCGCATGAGGTTAAGAGGGAAGAAACGCTGCCTCCGACAATCAGACCGGCCGCATACTTGACAAAGTTACGACGATCGATGGCGCCCTGAGTCTCGCTTTGATTGCGCCTTCTGAGCAAGTGGTCGACATTTCTCGGTTCCACGATTCCCTCCTACTTGGCGTAACAAAGGCGATCGGATGCTAACGTGGGTATTGTGCGGCAGAAGCTATCGTCGTGTGTCTGACTTCACCTCCAACTCGAGCGAGACGCCCACGATAAGGCGGATTCTGGCTAATCCACCCGCCGACAAACCAGGGCGCCATCGCAGACCAACTGCAGGTGTTGCCGCGTCTGGGCCTCGGCGGCCGCAGCATCGGCGTTGGCGAGCGCCTCAAAGATCAGGCGATGCCCCTTGATCGAGTCCTCGCGATGTTCGAGGGAGGTAACGAAGGAGCGGATGAAAAGGGCTGCAGTGTTGCGCAGGCTGACGACGATGGCCAGCGTGCGCGGCCGGCCAGCAGCCTGGTAGATGGTGTTGTGAAACTCGTGATTGAGCTCAAGCCAGTGGTCGGGCTCGGTGGCGGTGCTGATTTCGTCGAGGACGCACTGCAGATGAGCGATACGAGCGGCATCCATGCGCGTTGCGGCGAGGGCAGCGAGACCGCCTTCGAGAATGCCGCGCACGTGGTAGATTTCCACGACTTCTTGAGGGGAGAGTTCGGCGACGACTGCACTGTGATGGGGTTCAAGGGTGATGAGGCCTTCGGCAGCCAGAACCTGCATGGCCTCGCGGACGGGACTACGGCTGACGCCCAGGAGGGAAGCCACCTCGTTCTGCTCGAGGCGCTGGCCCGGCGTCAGATAGCCCTTGAGGATGGCGTCGCGCAGGCGGTCGGTGACGAAGCCTTGACGACTAGGGAATGGCTTGGTTTCTTGCCCCAGGCGGAGGCCCATGGTGCTCACCTCGTAGGTCAAAAGGTCCATTTGAACGTGATCGTGGATCCAGTCTTCTGTATACAGTATACATGAACAAGTGGATGCTGTCAAGCCCTAATGTGTCTCAAGTAATGTTTGTAAGGGCTCGATCCAACGGACCAACAGACATACCGATTCGTTGCAGAACAGCTTCAGGCTGTCCTGCAAGCTTGGCAAAGAAGCGTTTACCAGCGGCTACGCTTTCCTGCAACGAACCGAAGTAATGGTTGTGTGTCACATCACGGCGCAGCCAGCGCCAGATGAGTTCCTGTAGGTTGAGCTTCGGCGCATAGCTGGGCAGTGGTACGAGCACAATCTGTGGACGCTCAGCCAGCCATGCTCGAGTGCTCTTTGATGTGTAAATGGATGCGCCATCGACGATCAGAAAGATGACATCGGCCTCTGGATAGGCGGAGATGATCTCGCGATCGACGTATTGCTGAAAGTCGGCGCTGCGCTTGTGCTCGGCCAAGGCAAAGTGCGTCTGGCCAGTACGGCTGTTGACAGCGCCAAACATCACCTGCTTCCGGTTGTCGCCGGGCATTTCGAGTTCTATCGGCACGCCAATGGGCGCCCACACCCGGGTGCGGGTTGGATTCAGAGCCAATTCGGCCTGGTCCACGTCCAACACCGCTACTGTAGGCTCGTCGGTCGCGCGGATCTTCTCCGCCTTTATCCTTTTGGGTCGTACTGTGGGTCCCGACTGTGCACGACGGGCGTGGGCTGCTTGAGACGGATGTCATGCTGATGCAAGAGCACAGGCACACGCTCCGCACCCAAGGTCACGCCAGTCCGTTTGGCCAGGTAGCCGGCCAGCAAGGGACAGGTCCAGACCGACTGCTCCAGTCCATACCAACGCGGATCATGACGTACCGTTTCGACCAACAGGGACTCGTAAGTTTCATCCCATCCAGGCGGGCGACCATCGCCACATTGAATGGGTAGGCCCTTGACACCAACCGCTTCAAAGCGATCAAGCCAACGATGGACAGTAGACTGATCAACTCGCAACAACTCGGCGATCTTGGGCACCGGCCAGCCATCCGCAGAGAGCAGGATGGTCTGACAACGGTGCACGAGACGAACGTCCTTACTGTGTTTGAACGTGTCTTTCAACTGAGTGTACTCATCGGCCTTGAGCCGCCGAACGAAGCGATACGCCACGAGGGTCTCCATCTAGGCAGCCCATTGGGGTTGCACGTGGAGTCTATCCCTCGCTGCGGAGTCTTGCAAAACATCGATGCGTTACATTAGCTTGCCACAACGCTAGCATAGTCCATCTCGATCAGCAGAGCGGTGTTGGCGCTACGGCCAAGGCCAGCATCCAGGCGGAAGATGGCGCGGATCGGCGCGTTGTTGTGACGGTTGTCCTCTTCGTACTGGGCCAGCTGCTGCGATAGCCACAAGCGGCCATACGTCAGACTGTGCATGCAGACCGGGGCAACCTGGCAGCCCAGTCGCACCTCATCACTCATCCATCCGGATGCGGCATCCGGGTAGCTGGTACTGGTGTTGGACACCGGATGCCCTGTGAGATTGCCATCGTAGACCAGGACCCCGCGATGCCGCAGGGCCAGCATGACCTCCTGATCGATGAGGGGCGGCTGACCTCTGCAAGGACGGTCTGCAAAGCCGCGACGGTCTCGGATGTGCAGAGCTTGGGCTGGGCAGACACCACTTTAGTCTGCCCAGCCCTCTTGGTCGCCAACTCGCGCCACTGCATGGTCCTGTCCAGAGGGGTGGGGCCGCAACGGATGTCCTGAAGGTGGGGTCAGTCTCGGAGGATCCCACAAATATCAAAAGTGGGAAGAACTGTCTACTACGGGGCGACGGACATGCCGATTCATTGCAGGCCGGGGTCACGCTGCTCAGCGAGTCTAGCGAAGAAGCGCTTGACGGCGGCCACGCTATCCCCCAGAGAGCCAAAGAGGTGGCTGTGTGTCACATCATGGCGCAGCCGGCGCCAGATGAGTCCTGCAAGCTGAGCTTCGGTGCATAGCTGGGCAGCGCCACGAGCACGATCTGTGGACGCTCGGCCAGGCGCTCGACAGCGTGCGACTGTCTGTTCCCACCGCCAGCATCAGAAGAACAGGCTAACGCCGGCCGAGTAGCCTGCCGATCATCGATTCTTTGGCTTCGTCGAGTGCAGGAACAGGCCCGACACCAACCTGGAAGCCGAGCTCCGCGCCGAGCGGCTGGAGCAGGTGGAAGAGCAGCTCGTTGGCTACGGCGACCCTGGCCGGCAGCCGCCCCAGGGCGATGAGCAACGCCAGCAGTTTGGGTGCAGCCAGGCCGCGCATCGCCGCCAGGCCCGGCCGCGGGTCCAGCAACTCTGTGCCGATGATGAGCCCTCGCTGGCTCTCGACCACCAGCAGGTTGTAGGCGTAGTAGGGGCGCTCGCCACGCTCGCCAATGCAGCCGGGGAACATGAAGAGGTCGGCTTCGAGCTTGAGCCCGCTGCGCGGCAGGCGCCTCGCGGCCTCGAGTGCGCCACGGTCGATGACGATGCGGATGCCTTCGGGCTCGACGTAGGGGATGGCCATCACCTGGTCTTCCCAGACAAGGGCACCGGCCTCCTGTCGCGGCACGCGCACGAGGTAGGTATCCTCGTCGGGCAGGTTGACCACTATACGGTCTTGCTTGAAGCGCAGCGCCACCTCCACGGCCTGTTCAGTGGCATGGGTCAGGAAGCGCACCTGCGCCGGCTCCAGGTACCAGGGGCAGTAGCCGGGGCTATAGTCGCGGAACATGGGCCAGGCGTTCCGGCCGCGGTACTTGAGGCCCAGCTCTTTGATCTGCGCGCGGTCGCGGTCGAAGAGCTCGCCGCGATCCTCGAACGAGGCCTGCATGTTGGGGATGTTGAGTAGCTCCTCGGGGGGCATGGTGCTGGCCGCTTCCTGGTAGTCCCAGAAGCGCGACAGCCCCTCGGCACCTCGATAGAGGGCCAGGGCGTAGTGCTCGCCCAAGAGGCCCATGATGCTGACAAAGCCCAGCTCGCCCGTCTCGGGATCCTGCACGCCAAAGATGTCGACTTCTTCCATCCACTGCCAGGGAGCGGTTTCCTTCAGCCGACCGGCCGCCTGGTAGAGCCGGCGCCAATCGTCGAGAGAGGGCGTGGTTTCAGGCATCGCGTCCTCCATACTGTTGGAATAGGGATATGATATGCAGGGGGCTTGGCGCGTCAAGGAGGGAGAGGCGGGGTTTTGGTGGGTGGGCTGGTGGCCCGCGATGCCGCCAACCCACCCACCAAAACCCCTGCCCCATATCAGGCCGGGTCGACGACGTGGCCCAGGAAGAGGATGGCCCCGGTCTGCACATCGCGGATGAGGAAGACGAAGGGCCGGTCGACCTGCACCTCTACGGGCCTCGCGGGCATGGCCTTGAGGTCCATCACCACGCCGGTGGCCGCGGCGGCCTCGGTGCCCTTTTCATCGACGGCGACAAAGGCCTTGTGGTAGACGTCGTCGATGAAGAGCTCGGGGCGCGCCGCCATGCCGGTAAAGTCGGCGGCCATGCTAAAGGGCTGCGTCATGCCGAGCTTGCTGAGCGCATCCTTGAGGCGCATGCCCGACTCGAACGTGAAGCGGGGCAGGCTCAGCGCCACCTGCGTGCGCGCCACGCCCTCGAGCATGGCAGCGAGCCTGGCGGCGTCGAGCTCGTGGGCGAATGTCTCGAAGGTGCCCGCCTCTGGCAGCAGGATGACCATCGAGAGCTCGCCGCCAACGTAGGGCAGCTCGAGCACCTGCCAGCCCTCGGCCTCGTCGTAACCCAGCCGCTCGCTCTCGTGCATCATGGGCACGGTGACGCTGGTGCCGTCGAGCAGGTGGAAGGGGCCATCCTGCGTCGCTGTGGCCTGGAAGGGATGCTGCCACGCCGCGTCAAAGTAGATGGCGTTGGCCAGCACCAGGCGGGTGAGCGGGGTGATCGAGCCGGGCGGCAGCAGGTCCTTGATCTTTTGCTCTGTCTGCTCCTCTACCCAGCGGTTGATCGCCTCGCGCGAGGGATCGGGCGAGCCTTTGAAGTCGAGCGTGCGCAGGCCCGCGCCATAGTTCAGCGCCAGCAGATCGAGGAACGTGGGGCGGAAGCCATAGTCGGCCTGCCCCCAGAGCGAGTTGACGACGTGCAGGCGGAAGCGCTGCCCCTCCTCGGCGCCGGCCGTGCCCCGGTTGGCGAGCGCCAGGTCGAGCGCGTTCCAGGCCGTGTGCAGTTGTTCCTGCGGCAGGGTAAAGTGCAGCGCCTGGGCCATCTGCTGCTCGGTGTCGCCCCGCGCGCCGGCGTAGGTCATGGCCAGCGCCTGCGAAACGCTGAAGGGCGAGTAGAAGAGGTTGGCCTCCGGGTCGAACAGCGCTCCGTAGAGGCTCAGCGCGAGCTCGGTGTTGCCGGCGACGAGCTGCGGCACATCGGCCGCACTCGGCGCGGCCAGCCGCGACTTGCTGGACGTGAGCTCCTCAGCCTTGACCTCGCCGCCTGGCGCCAACACGCTGCAGCCCAAGAGCGGTGCCGCCAGCAGCCCGAGCGCGACGGCCAGCGAGAGCAGGCGGAATGCCTTTCTACCCATGACTCATCTCCCCAGTGGTATTCGCGGCGCAACTGCTCAGCCTGTCATTGCGAGCCACAGCGAAGCAATCCCCAGCCATGCGCGTCACGGCCACGTTGGAGATTGCTTCGCTGTGGCTCGCAATGACAGGCTGAGCAGTGACTTCGCGGCCAAGGAAGGCAACAACAGACCCTACACATGATATGCGCTCATCGTGCCTGCGTCAAGCGCCGGCTGCGCGCTCAGGCGGCCCGCCGCGGCCGCCCCCACAGCCAGGCGGCCAGGAACAACCCACCGATCAGGAAGAGCGGCACCACGAGCACCGAGAACACGGCCCCTGCCGCCCTGATCGTCATCGCCATGTAGGCCAGGCCCAGGCCGATGAAGATCAGCGCGCCGGCCCACTCCCAGCGCCAGGCGATGGCCAGCGCGATGGCCAGCAGGCCGGTGGGGATGAGATGGATGAGCAGGGCGAGGAGGGTCTCCCAGAAGCTGTAGCCCGCGCCAAAGACGTCGAGTGCGAACACGCTCACAAAGATGGCAAAGAGCACGCCGAGCACTCGGGGTGCCCAGTACAGCAGACGCCTCGCTGGTTGCGGCATGGCAGTACTCCATCTCTTTCCTTGACATCTGGCCCAAGTGGATGCCCACGAATACTGCAACCGTACTTGTCCGTGGTGGTCGGGCATCCGGGCTTCACGCTTCGCGCGTGGCCGGAACCAAACCCTTAAGGGGGGAATTTCTCGGCGGGTTAGCCGGCCCATGGCCGCCCACGGGCGGCCATGGGCCGGCTACCCCGCCGAGAAATTCCCCTTCCGGGCCAGGGCCGGGCGGAAGCGCAGCGGGTCAACCGGCAGCCACCCGGATCGCCTGCGGTTGCCCGCGAAGCCGGGTTTGCCCTGCCTCGCTACTGGGCCGGGTTGACCACGTGGCCCAGGAAGAGGATGGCGCCGGTCTCCGCGTCGCGGATGAGGAAGATAAAGGGTCGGTCGACGCGCACTTGCTTGGGCTCGGCGGGCGCGGCGGTGACCCTCATCGCCACGGCTGTGGCGGCGGCAGCCTCGGTGCCCTTTTCGTCGACCGCCACAAAGGCCTTGTGGTACACCTGGTCGATGTACAGCTCGGGGCGCTCGGTCATGCCGCTGAAATCGGCATCCTGGCTGAAGGCCTGCGCCATGCCGAGCTTCACCAGGGCCTCCTTCAGCTCGGCCTTGGCCTCGAACTTGAAGCGGGGCAGCGCGAGCGCCACATCTGTGGGCTTGAGCCCCTGGGTCATCGTCGCCAGCGTGGCTGCATCCAGCCCGCGGGCCACGGCCTCGAACTGGCCCTCGGCCGGCAGCACGACGACCATCGACAGTTCGTCGCCCACGTAGGGCAGCTCCACCGCCTGCCAGCCCTGGCCTGCGACGTAGCCCATGCGCTCACCCTGCCGCATCATGGGCACGGTGACGCTCGAGCCGTCGAGCAGATGGAAGGCACCCTCCTGCGTGGCCTGGGCCTGGAATGGGTTCTTCCAGCCGGCGTTAAAGTAGATGGCGTTGGTGAGCACCAGCCGCGTGAGACTGTCGATGGACCCTTCCGGCAGCAGGTCCTTGATCTTTTCTGCCGTCTGCTCCTCGACCCAACGGTTGATCGTCTGGCGCGAGGCGTCCGACGCCCCCTTGAGATCGAGCAGGCGCAGGCCGGCGCCATAGTTCTCGGCCAGCACGTCGAGGAACGCCGGCAGGAAGGCATAGTCCTGCTGCCCCCAGAGCGCGTTGGTCACGTGCAGGCTAAAGCGCTCGCCCTGGTCCTTGGCCACGTTGGCGCCGCGCGAGGCCAGCACCTGGTCGAGCGCGTTGAAGGCCGGGTGCAGCCGCTCCTGCGGCAGGGTAAAGGCGAGCGCCTGGGCCATCTCTTGCGCGGTGGCGCCCTTGGCGCCGGCGTAGGTCATGGCCAACGCCTGCGAGATGCTGTAGGGCGAGCAGAAGAGGTTGGCGCCCTTGTCGTAGAGCACACCGTAGAGATCCAGCGCGAACTGCGTGTTGCCCGCCACCAGGTCCGGCACATCAGCCGCATCGGGCGATTGCAGCCGCGCCTTGTCGGATTTGACGACGTCGGCTTTGGCCACGCCCACTGCGCAGCCCGCGAGCGGCGCCACCATCACGCCCAGCGCCAAGGCCAATAAGAGCCACCGGAAGGTACGATTCTTCATTGCCTGCCTCCTGTCAGTCAGAGAGGCCCACGCGGACCACGGCGGGAGGGCCGCCAGCGCCTCATACCTATGACGTCAGAAGGGGGCAGAAGGTTCCCAGCTTCGGCTCAGGCCCCCCTTGCGTTCCCCCGTCGCGGGGGAATGGGGTCGCAGGACCGCGGCTCGCCGCTGGCTGCGGTCAAGGCCCCCCTTGCGTTCCCCCGTCGCGGGGGAATGGGGTCTCTTGCGCAGGCCCTGCCGCTTCTTCTCCCGCCTGCCCCGTAGGAGGAGTCTCCGCGGCCAGGCTGGCGATGCGCGCGAGGACGGCGTCCATATCACGCCTCACGTCCTCGTTGCTGACGCGCAGCACGCGCAGGCCGCGTTGCGCGAGTGCACGGTCGCGCTGGGCGTCGTACTCTTTCTGCGCCTTGTGCACGCCGCCGTCAACTTCGACCACGAGGCTGGCCGCGAAGCAAAAGAAATCGACGACAAAGCCGTCGATGACCTGCTGGCGGCGAAAGTGCAGGCCCCGCAGCCGGTGAGCGCGCAGATGCCTCCAGAGGACTGCCTCCTCCGGGGTCATGTGGCGCCGCAGCTCACGCGCCAGGCGCATCTTCTCAGCGGTCACCCTGTCGCCGGAGACGATGCCTTGCGATGGCACGTTGCGCGCCTCCTTGTCGTCCAGAGGAGTCCGCTTGCGGCGGCAGCCGCTCGCTAACCGTCCCCCTGCGAGGGGGAATGGGGCTGCAGGACCGCGGCGCCAATCCAATCCTTCCGCCTGCTGCAGGAGCTCCAAACGGGCGAACCCCAACCCGATTCCCCCGCGACGGGGGAACGCAAGGGGGGCCTTACCCCTGCGATGAGGGCGCAACCCGACCGGGCAGCGACCTCATTCCCGAGCTGCCACGACAGGACCGCGGCGCCAACTAGCCCTTCCGCCTGCTGCAGGAGCTCCAAACGCGGCGAACCCCAACCCGATTCCCCCGCGACGGGGGAACGCAAGGGGGGCCTTACCCCTCCGGCGAGGGCCACAGGGGCAGGGCTTCGTTGTGTGAGTATGCTTGCATGGCATCGATCTCCTGCAAACCGTCAGGGCGGCGCGCAGAGGCCCAAGGGCATAGTCATTCGCCGCCCGGACTCCCGGGTCGCATGCAGACACAGCATACCCTGCACACTCGGCCCTGTCAAGCGACCTCGCATTGCTTTGTCGGTTCATGCCATGTGCAGGTTGCCCGTTCCGTGAGTCGCACCAGCAGAGTGATGCTAGCGCCCCGCCGCCAGCAGTTCCGACACTGTGACGAAGCGGTAGCCCTTGGCGCGCAGGCCCTCGATGATCGCCGGCAGGGCTGCCATCGTGCGCGCACGGCTGCTGTACATGACGTGCAGCAGGATGATGGAGCCGGGGCGCGCCCGCTCGAGCACGTGGGCGGCGATGCGCTCGGTGCTGGCGTCAACCTCGGGGTACGATTCGGGCTCGACGTCCCAGATGACCGTCGTGCGGTTGGTCTGCTGCAGGTAGAGGGGCAGGAGGAACAGCCGCTTGCAGCCAGGCATGCAGAGGAGGATTTGGCCCTGGTAGCCGGCGGCGCGGATGAGCTCGTCGGTGCGCTCGACCTCCTGGCGGGTGAAGGGAAGCGATTGGGCGACCATGGTGGCGTGGCTGTAGGTGTGGTTGCCCACCTGGTGCCCATCGGCCACAATCAGGCGTGCCTGCGTGGGGTTGGCCTCGACCTCCTTGCCGATCAGGAAGAAGGTCGCTCGCACCCCCTGCGCCCGCAGCAGGGCGAGCACCTCCTCGGTGTGCCCGGGCGTGGGGCCGTCGTCGAAGGTGAGAGCCACGAGCGGCTCAGCCGTCTCCACGCGCTGCACGAGGCTGCCGAAGAATTGAAAGCTGCGCGACTTGCTCAGCCGCCAGACGCCGTACGCCAGCAGCGGGGTGACGACCAGGGTCACCGCGGCCACGCGGCCGGCCACGGCCAGGGGCCGCCGCGCCGGTCCGCGCAGGCCGCGCCATGCGGCCAGCAGGCAGCCGACCGCGGCTGCCAGGAGCACGAGTCCGCCGGCGACGTTGATCATGGCTCTCTCTCTTCGCTCCCGGCCAACTACTGCCGAAGCAGGAGACCTGTGCGCATTGGCTGCGGCGCCCGGGCAATACCGTTCAGGTTTCCCGATTCTGCACTACGCCGGGTTCCTGATGCCGACGAGCAGGCTGCTGTACTCGGCGGCCTGCCACAGGCCCTGTTCGTCGCGCTTGAGCGTGACCGGCCGTGGGCTGGCGCCGGAGCAGGCCACGAACACGGTCAGGCTGCCCGCCTCCGGCGACCAGCCGGCGGGGCTGCCGCTGCACTGGACCTCGTATGGCGGGCCGGGCAGCGCGTAGCCATTGTGCGGCACGGCGCCACTAAAGTAGGCGCGCGGCAGATAGCGCTGCTTGCGCACCTGGAGCTCGACGCGCTGCAGATCCTGCGGGTCCAGTTGCCGCCCTTCCGGCCCAGCGCGCAGCAGCGACTGATCCAGTGCGGCGGCCAGGCACTGCGCGCCGAGTGCCTCATCGCCGGCGTAGAGCAGCAGGGCCACCGCAAGCAGCGCGGCCCCGCCCTGCGGCGTGCGCGCGACCTCGTCGCGCAGGGCGACAAAACCGGCCAGCGACTGCGGCAGGTCACGAATGAGGACCGCTTCAAACGGTGCCAAGGCTATCTCTCCTGTATGCGCGGCCCGGACTCCCGAACTTGTTCGGGCCGCCCCCCGCCCGACAAGTCGGGGACTCCGACGTGTGCCAACCTTGCCCGAACGTGCCTCAGCCCTGCTGCGCCCCGCCCGTCGTGGCCGCATCATAGAGCGGCAAGAGCGCCCGGTAGGCCTCGACCACAGGCCCCGCGATGCCCGCACTGGCCGCGAGCCCCTCCTCCTTCGTCATGCGCGCGCAGAGGTAGAGGTTGCACCAGGCATCGGCGTCGATCGCCGACAAGCGCTCTGCGAACTGCGGCCAGGAGAGGCTCTCCGCCTCGTCGTTGCCCTGGCCCCGCCACTCGAGCCCGCCCTCGCCCGCGGCCACCAGCGCCGTCGCCTCCAGGGTTGGCGCGATGTAGACCTCCCACTGCAGCCTCTGGCGGCGCATGGCCTTCGAGGTCGCCTGCTGCAGGGCCTCATCGCTGCCGAGCGCGGCGAGCATGTTCAGCCAGTGCCACGCACCGTCCATGGGGCCGTTGTTCTTTTCGATGTAGAAGCCATAGCGGGCGCCCGTCACATCCAGCTCGAACACGAGCTTGGCGTCACGCGCACGATCCTTCTGGGTGTTATGATAGCGCTCAGGCAGCACGATATGCACTTCGGCGCGGCGATAGATGGCGTACGACAGGAAAGCTCGCTGTGTCGCCGCCGAGAGGCGCTCGGCCAGCAGCCCACCCAGGTAGGGGCGAGCGCGCCACGTGGTGCCCGTCATGCCCCGCTGGAAATCGCCTGGCAGCAAGCCTGTGAACTTGGCGCCCCGTGAGAGCGCACCCGTGCGGGCCGTGCCCACCTTGCGCCGCGCACTGGCGCGGAGAACCTCCTGCCGGCGCTGCTGCTCGGCCTGCATGTTGCCGCGGATGCGCCCCTGGAGCGTGGTTGTCGTCTCGATCTGCCGGCCATCCTGGTAGCGAATGACCATGTATGGTTCGTCGAGCTCGACGACCTCATACTGGCCGCTGCGATTGCAGTACGTGCCTCCGACCTTGAACTTGTTTTCCATCATATCTCCTCTGCTTTGCGGCCATCTCCAACACGAGGTCCTTCCCCGAGTGTACAGCCATTGCTCTCAATCATCCCCACCGCCCGGGGGTAGACCGCCCCTGGGTCGGGGTTCATCCCAACCGTCATCTCCTCACGACACGCCTCGGCTGCCGCCCTCCTGCCTGCCGGCCTGGCGCAACAGGCGCCGCAGCAGGCGCGAGGCCACGAGGCCCATGGCGCTCGCGAGCGTGTAGGCCGGAATGTAGACCAGTGCCGTCTCGTTGTACCACACGGCCACGATCACCAGGAACACGAGTGGTGTGACCAGGAGCACCATCCAGGGCCGGGCCGCCAACTGGCCGGCGGCAACGCCCAGCAGGAAAGCCACCGCGGGGTAGACCAGGAACAGGAGCAGCAGGAAGGGGCCCAGTTCCAGGGGCGCGAGCCGGTGCAGCAGAGAGGTGACGATGAGCAGAGCCATGAGGGCCGCGAGGCCCATGCCCAGGGCCGCGGCAAGCGCGATGCCGGTCGCTTTCATGGAGGTATGCGTATCTCTTTGCTGCCGTGCGATAACGAGGTGCCTGCTCATTATACACTTCCGACTCCATCATGCCAAGCCACGGGGCATGTCGGTTTGTCCCATCATCGTTGGTCACCGGCTCGGGCTTCGCACGAGCCCGGTGCGGGCCTTTCGGGTAGAAGTTCGGCGGGCGGGCTGGCTTTCCTGAAGCCCTTTGTGGTGATCGGACCCAGCGGTCACCGACGATTCTGGGGTACGCCCGGTATGTCTCAGGGCTAGGGGTGCCGCATGCTGGCAGCACGGGAGAGCGGGCGCCAGGAAACACACGGCTAGCGTGGCGCCTTGCCCTGCCGCAGCAGCTCGACGACCCGTGCGACTCGCTCCTGCCGTGTCTGCTCTCGCCTGGCCTCCTCAACCCAGTTGACGTACTCTCTCTGATGCGTGTACGAGAGCCTCTCGAACAGCGCCTCGGCCTCTGGGCTGCTCGCAAGCGCCTGCTTCAGGTCGGGTGGCACCTGAACGACGCGCGGCTCGCTATCCTCTTCGACCGTGACCAGGACCTCATCGCCCACGTCCTTGCCGATCTTTTGCCTGATGCTCTTGAGCACGCCCAGGATGTGGCAGGGCCCGCTCATGGGCGCCAGCGAGCCGCGGTATGGCTCGCCGTCGAGGGTGGCCTTGACCTTGACGCGCTTTTTGCCGAAGACCTGCTCCACATCGAACGGCACAGTGACGTAGGCGCCCCCGCGGCCTGCATCTTGGATGATCGCTGTGAACGTCTGGCTCTGTGCTGCCACGATTACCCCTCTCTGAGGTGTGTGCGATTTGTGCATGGCGAACATTCGTGCTATCATACACTCGAGGCCGGCGCGCGCCGGCACCACTGTTGTTGCGCGAGAAAGGAGCCCCCGATGACCCTCAAGATCGCCTTCTGCGGCCTCGATTGCTCCACCTGCGAAGCCTACCTGGCCACCCAGGCCAAAGACGAAGCGGAGAAAGAGCGCATCGCCGCCAACTGGCGCGAGTTCTACCAGGCCCCCGGCATCACCGCCGCCTATGTGACCTGCGACGGCTGCACGAACCTCGAGGGGCACGCCGGCGGCCATTGCCTGGAGTGCGACATCCGCGCTTGCGCCATCGCGCGCCAGGTGGCCAACTGCGCGCACTGCGCCGAGTACGAGGGCTGCGCCAAGCTGGAGCGCTTCTTTGGCTTTGTGCCCGCAGCCAAGGCCACCCTCGACGAGGTCCGGCGCGGGCTGTAGGCGGCAGGCTGGCAGACCTGACAGGTCTCCGAGACCTGTCAGGTCTGCCAGCTACATGCCGATCAGGAACGACGACAGGGGCGCCAGCAGGATGTTAAAGAGCGCATGGGCCAGGATGCAGCTCTCGACGCCGTGGCGCCGGTAGAGCCAGCCCAGCAGCAGGCCGAAGGGGAAGATCTGCGCCAGCTTGACCCAGCCGGGCTCCATCACCCCCGCATGCTGCATCGTCCAGAGCAGGGAAGTCAGCACGACAGGCAGCCAGTAGCGGCCTCCCCGGCTGCCGAGGTGCCGGGCCAGGAAGCCCTGGATGCCGAGGCGGTAGATGAGCTCTTCGCTGAGGGCTGCGCTCAGCATGGCCACCACCACCGCCGGCGTCAGCGCACGGGCGGTGTCGGCGCTGTAGCTCGGCAGTATCGTCAGCACCTCGGCGATGCGCGGCGAGGTCAGGCGAAAGAGCAGCACCGAGTAGGCGACCCCGACGGCGGCGACGGCGAGCGTGCTCAGGGCATAGTCGCGGGCCGGGCAGTGCCCTGGGGCCGGTGGCGCAGCGCCCTCAGCCGGCCACAGTGCGTCTGCACCCAAGTCGGGCAGCACCTTGTCGTCGAGGGCCGTGGCCGGCACGCTGCGGCGCTGTAGCAGACGCGAGCCCGGGTGGCCCAGCGAGGCGGCATGGTGCAGGCCCAGCATCGTATAGCCGGCAACCCGGCTGACGGCGATGGCGATGCCCAGCAGGCCGAGCGCCATGAGCAGCAGGCCGGCAAGCAGCAGGATCAGCGCCTGCTCCTCGGTCGGCGCGGCGCTGCCGGTCAAGCCGGGGGGCAGAGAGCTGCGCCAGTTGGGCAGGCCAGCCAACGCCACCAGGGCCACCTGCAGGATGCCTGCGGCCAGTACCGCCCCGGCGGCGCCAACCCCCCAGGCCCAGTACGCCTTCACATGGCGCCAGTTGCGGATCCAGTCGACGAGCAGGGCCAGGCCGAGGAGCACTTCACTCAGGTTGGCCAGGCACAAGAGCCCGATCGTCGCCGGAGGAATGCGTAACTCCATTGCAGAACCTCCCACAGCCTGCCTTCAGCCCCGGCGCTGTCGCAATGCCTCACCTAATAGTACTTACGCGGTCGGCGGTCTCGCGCGCGGTAGGACCCCCCCACCCCCGCCCCCGGCGCGGGGGTGGGGGGATGGGAACCCCGCAGTGGCTGGCGCTGTTCCGAGCAACCGCGTAAGTACTGTCACCTAAGGCTATCCGGGCGCTGCGCTTCGCGCGGGGCCGGAGCTAACCCTTGTAGTGCCTGCGCGCTCACAGCGGTTTCCGGCCGGCGTAGAGCCCATAGCCGACCGACGATGCATACTGCCGCGCCGCCTTGAGCATGCGCCTGTTGATGAATGCGCTGAGGATGCTGGCGTCGGCCAGCCCGCGCACGGCCGCCGCGAGGTAGCCGCCGAGGCCGTCGACCGCGATGTGGCTGGCCAGTTGCTCGCGCAGGCGCATCCGGCTCACTGCAGCGCGCACATCCACGAACCCCGCCTGCGCAAAGAGCGCCCGCCAGCCGTCGCTAGCGAAGGTGCGGATGCTCAGGGTTTCGGCCAGCAGGCGCAGCAGCTCGGGCGTCGGCGGCTTGAGCAGCGTCAGCTCGTTGGCGCCCACAAAGCCGCCCGGCTTGAGCGCGCGGCGCACCTCGGCCAACACCCGCGGCGCATCGCAAAAGACCAGCACCGACTCCACGATCACGCAGTCCACACTGCCGGCAGCGCAAGGGAGGTCGTGGGCGTCGGCGCGGACGACGCGCACCTGCCCGGCCAGCCCCGCGCGCGCCACTCTGCCTCGCGCCTCGGCCACGCTGCGCGCGCCGCTATCGACGGCCACCACGCGCGCTCCGTGCTCGCGCGCCAGCGAGCAGGCCGTGTAGCCCATGCCGCAGCCGATATCGAGCAGCAACTGGCCGGGCCGCAGCGGGCACATCTGCCGCAGCCGCCGCGTGGCATAGATGCCGCCCAGATGCTCCGTCGCGCCGCCCGTCTGCCAGATGGCGAACGGCACGGACTCTCCCCGTGCCTGGCGTGCGGCCGATTGGTCGTTGCCCATTTCTGTTCCCTCAGAGATCGCGCACCGAATAGTACAGCCCCGGCTCGGGCCGGTAACCCAGCTTCCCGCTGTCTCCGTTCCTCAGCCGCGCTCCGGCGCGAAGCGGGCGGCGAGCTTGCGCAGGTCGCCCATCTTCACTTGCATGGCATCTTCGACTTCGAGGGAGATTGTCGCTTGTGGAACTTGCCTCGCTATGGCCGTGTAGAAGGGCTCCAAGTCGATGGTCCCGCGCCCAAGGGGCCAATGGCGGTCGCCGCTACCGTCGTTGTCGTGCAGATGGATGTGCAGCAGCCGCTCGTCCATCCTGCGCACCCACTCCAGCGCGTCCAGGTCGGAGAACAGGTGCTGATGCCCGATATCCAGGCACAGGCCCAGGAAGGGGTGATCCACCTGGTCCACCAGCCGGATGAGCAAGTCCGGCGTTCTTTCCGTGTTGTTCTCAATGACGATCGCGATGCCGGCATCGGCCCAACGGCGAATTTCCCGTTGCCAGAACTCGGTACACCCCTGGAGCCAAAAGTCCTCTAATCCAAAGAGGTCGACTTCCGGCTTGTAGCCGCTGTGCAGGACAACCCGGCTTGCCTTCAGCCCCACGGCCATGTCAAAGGTCATGTCGAGCCGGCGGTTGACCGCTTCGCGCAAGAGGTGGTCGACATGGGCATACTCGATCCCAATAAAGGGCCCATGGACGGCAAGCGTGCCCCGGAATTGGGCGCGGACCGCCTTGTGCAGTGTGAGCCGCGCTTCCCAATCCCGCTCCGACCGCACACCGGTCAAGCCGTAGCTGCCGAGCTCGATGCCGGCGCCGAGTGTGGCGATTTCCGGCAGGAAGGCGAGCTGTTCCGATTCCCCGGTCAGACAGATCATCAGGTTCATTCGGAGATTAGGCCTCCACCTTATCCTGCAGGAGCGGCACCCAGGCTGGCACTCATGAGTCGAACGCTCAATTCAGCTGTAGCCGCGGCATCGTGCCGCGCAAGAGACTTGCTCTGCCGGCCTTTCGGCAGGCCCGGCCCTCCTCCCATACGCCCTGCTTGCCGGCCTTGCCGATGACGCGGCGCACGCGCGTCTGTTGCGACGCTGTCAGCTCGGGCAGCCTCGCCTGCAAGATGGCGACAAAGCGCTCGCAATGCGCAGCGTCGACGGCTTCGAGCATCTTCTCTGCATGCTGGGCCACGCTGTTGGGCCGGCAACTGCTCAGATGCTCCAGGAGGCAGGGCAGTATGGCCGCGCGGCGCTCGGCGCCGGTGGCAGCGGCTGCGGCCAGCGCGGCCACGCCGGCGTCGACGGTGATCACCGAGCCCTGCGCCATCTCCTCGAGGATGCCGGCCATGCCGTCGAACACCTCCTGTGGCCTCAGCCGCGCGATGGTCGACAACGCGATCATGCCGCCCCAGACGAGCCGGTTGTTGCGGCTCCCCAGCAGCCGGAAGAACTCGGCGGCATACTCGGCGATGAGCTCGGGGTCGATATAGCCAATCTCGTAGAGCACCTTGATGCATTCGCTCTGCACGCGGCGGTCGCGGCTGGTGAGGCCGGCCACCACCTCGCGGATGCCCTCACGATCCTGGGTCCGGGCGAGGTCGCGGGCCAGCGCCTGGTTGGGCGCGTCGCTGCGCACGCCCTGGGCGGAAGCCAGACGACTGAGGACTGACATGGGCCTGCTCCTTTCGAACCCACCCGCGGTACTGCCGCGGGGCCCTGACCCGGAGTAGGGGTTTTGGAGGGTGTCCGTTGCCGGCACCGGGAGGCTGCGGAGCGTGCAACCCGGTTGTAGCCGGCCGGCTCACCAGACTCCCGGTAGGAGCCGGTAGCGCACGCGCGCGGCATACTCCTCATAGCCCGCCAGCTCTTGCCGCAGCATGCAGTCTTCCTTGGACGTCCTGACGACAAAGAGCGCGCCGATCGCCAGCCGGGTCAGGCATCACCACTGTCTTCGTACTCTTCCTATTCCCAGTCCGGGTACTGCTGTGGCGCCTCACCGTGCGACGCGAGCTTCTTGGGGGTGCGCATGTCCATGGCAGGATCGACCTGCTCCAACGCCACTGTGAACGTCCACCAATCGCCGAGATCGTACACATAGGTCATGGTCTGGCCGATGCGCAAGGGTAGGTCGCCGACGCGTACCTCGTCGGTGTACGGCCCCTCGTCCATCGCCGGATGGACGACGCGCTCCTCAGCGCCGCTGCGATCAGTGTAGACAAACCCGTACAGGTGGTCGTAGTCGAAATCGAAGGCGTTGAGGATGGCCGAAGCCAGACTATCCAGCGGCGCTTGGGCTGGGATGGCGATGCGCCGCCAGATGCGCCCCAGCGAAACCTTGAAGATGTGCGCCCCCTCACGGAAGGCCCACGGCGGGATGGTGAGGTTGTTCCGCCACTCGGGCAGGGCGGGCTGCAGGATGGGCTGGAAGACGCCGAAAGGGACCTCCCCTGGCTTGTCGAGCTCAAAGATGTTGCTGAGATCGCCAAAGAACTGGGCCTGCAGCAGCGAAAAGAGCGCCCAACCGAAGGGCGTGCGGGCAATGCACTCGATGCGCCAGCCTTTGCCTGGCTCGGGGGCGGCATGCTGCACATCGACGATGGCGAACAGCTCGAGCAGCGCTACATTGTAGGCACCGGGGTAGTATCTCAGCATCGTGTCTTCGACACCTGGGTCGCCGGCAACCTGCAGCCCGTCCTCAGAGACCTTGGCCAGGAAGTAGAGCGCCTCGCGAAAGTGGTCGGGGATGCGGTAGTAGCGTGGGCCGCGCTCGCCGATGATCTCGGGCCTGCCGTGCAGCACCCAGGCCTCGAGCAGGTTGCCGTAGCGCTCGGTGGGGTTCAGGCGCTGCCACGATTGCAGCGCCTGCTCGTCGACGGCGAGGACTGGCTTTCTACCGGCGGTGTCGATGTAGGTCAGCCCCGAGGCGCGCAGCAGCAGATAGAGGCCCTCGAGGTGTGGAAACGACTTGAGCACTGGCCGGCGCAGCCCGTGCTCGAGGGGGTGAGTCAGCCGCGCATTGACCTCCTGCAGCGCGCCGAGTGGCGGCAGGCCCGTGGCCGTCACCTGCAGGGGGTGTTCCATGACGTAGGCCAGCAGGGTGTCGAAATCGCGCAGGATGGTGCCGGGGCCGTTCTCATCGATCGTGGTCTGCCGCAAGACCTGCCTGGCCCTGCCCGGCGAGGCCAGCCTCTGGTAGAAAGCGTCAATCATACGCCACCTCATCTCATCCAACGATGGTGAAATCCCGTGGCGGGCATTACCTGTGGTTCTATCATACAGCCGCAGGCAGTGAGCGTCAAGCAGCCGATACCGCCTCTGTCCCCATTCAGTCTGTCATTGCGAGTAACCCAGGGTCTCCGAACTCTGCCCAGCACAGAGCCTTGACTTGTCATTGCGAGCCGCAGCGAAGCAATCCCCACTTCGGACATGGAGATTGCTTCGCTGCGGCTCGCAATGACAGACTGAACAGGTGCGCTCCTTGACAAATTATCACGAAAGAGGCAGACTCTCGCGGCGTGATGCGTGAAACGTGACACGTGATGGTGTTACGTGACGCGTGTTCCGTCTCGTCGGCCAGGTTGACGGCACACGCCAGGCGCAACACGCGGCGTCGCTGACGCATCACGTATCACGCATCACGAATCCGAGGAGCCATGATGACCGACAAGTACAACCCACGAAAGATCGAGGCCAAGTGGCAGAAGCGCTGGGAGGAGACGCAGCTCTATCACGTCAACGACGACGTGAAAAAGCCCTACTTCTTCCTGACCATGCTCCCCTACCCATCGGGGGATCTGCACATCGGCCACTGGTTCGCCTATACGCCGTCGGACGCCCGCGCGCGCTATATGCGCATGAAGGGCCACGACGTCATGTTCCCCATCGGGTTCGACGCCTTTGGCCTGCCCGCCGAGAACGCGGCCATCAAGCGTGGCGCCCACCCACATGAGTGGACGATCAAGAACATCGAGCGCATGCGCGGCCAACTGCGCTCGATGGGCGCCATGTGGGATTGGCAGCGCGAGGTCGTCACCTGCCAGCCCGAGTACTATCGCTGGAGCCAGTGGTTCTTCCTCCAGTTCTACAAGCACGGCCTGGCCTACCGCAGCAGGTCGGCCGTCGATTGGTGCCCGCAGTGCAACACCACGCTGGCCCGCGAGCAGGTGTGGGGTGAGGACCGCCATTGCGAGCGCTGCGGCACGCCGGTGGTCAAGAAGGACCTGGCGCAGTGGTATCTACGCATTACCAAGTACGCTGAGGAGCTGCTGCACCACGACGGCCTGAACTGGCCCGAGCGAGTCATCACCATGCAGCGCAACTGGATCGGCAAGAGCGAGGGCGCCGAGCTGATCTTCAAGAGCGAGCAGGGCGACGACATCACCGTCTTTACCACCCGGCCCGACACCGTCTACGGCGCCACCTTTATGGTGCTGGCGCCCGAGCACCCGCTCGTCGCCAGGCTGACGTCGCCCGAGCAGCGCGCCGCGGTGGAGGCCTACGTGGCCGACGCCGCCCGGCAGACGGAGATTGCTCGCCTGTCGGCCGAAAAGGAAAAGACCGGCGTCTTTAGCGGCGCCTATGCCGTCAACCCGGCCACCGGCGTGCCTGTGCCCATCTGGATTGCCGATTACGTGCTCATGGGCTATGGCAGCGGCGCCATCATGGCCGTGCCCGCCCACGACGAGCGCGATTTTGACTTTGCCCGGAAATACGACCTGCCCATCCGTGTGGTCATCGCCCCTCCTACCCCCTCTCCCTGCGAGGGAGAGGGCAGGGGTGAGGGTGAGAGGCGGCAAGCGAGGTCACGCGTCGACCAGTGCGCAGATCCCCTCACCCTAGCCCTCTCCCCTGAGGGGGAGAGGGAACACGCTTGGTCGCTGGCGGCCGCGTACACCGGCGAAGGTCCAATGGTCAACTCGGGCCCGTTCGACGGCATGGGCAGCGCCGAGGGCATCAAGGCGGTCACCGCCTTCCTGGCCGAGAAGGGCCTGGGCAAGCCCGCCGTCAGCTACCGCCTGCGCGACTGGCTCATCAGCCGCCAGCGCTACTGGGGCACGCCCATCCCCATCGTCTACTGCGAGCGGTGCGGCACGGTGCCGGTGCCCGAGGAGCAGCTCCCGGTGCTGCTGCCCAGCGACGCCGAGTTCCTGCCCACCGGGGAGTCGCCGCTCAGGTATCACGAGGGCTTTCGGCAGACGACCTGCCCGCAGTGCGGCGGCCCGGCCGAGCGCGAGACCGATACCATGGACACCTTTGTCTGCTCGTCGTGGTACCAGATGCGCTACACCAGCCCGCACTATGACCAGGGGCCGTTCGACCCCCAGGCGGCCAAGACGTGGCTGCCGGTGCAGCAGTACACCGGCGGCATCGAGCACGCCTGCATGCACCTGCTCTACACGCGCTTCTTTGCCAAGGCGCTGCGCGATATGGGGCTCTTGGATCACGGCGAGCCGATGCTGAACCTCTTCAACCAGGGCATCGTCTTGGGCGAGGACAATGAGAAGATGTCCAAGTCGCGGGGCAACGTGGTCAACCCCGACGACTATGTGAGCGCCCTCGGCGCCGACGCCGTGCGCGCCTACATCATGTTCATCGGTCCCTGGGAGCTCGGCGGGAGCTGGAACTCGCGCTCCATCGAAGGCATCTCGCGCTTCCTGAACAAGGTGTGGGGGCTGGTAACCGAAGCCCTCCCCTCTCCCCCCCGGGGAGAGGGGCAGGGGGTGAGGGGGGAAGCACTGCACAAAGGCTCACCCTCACCCCATCCCTCTCCCTCCGAGGGAGAGGGAGTAGGGGCGGGGTCGCCCCGCCCGGAGGTGGCGGAGCTGCGGCGCTATACGCACAAGACCATCCGCACCTGCAGCGAGCATATCGAGCATTTCCGCTTCAACGTCTACCTGGCGGCGCTGATGGAGTACACCAACCACCTGCTGCGTTTTAGGGAGACGGCGGCCGCGGGCACGCCCGCGTGGCGCGAGGCCACGCACACGCTGGCGCTGCTCTTGGCGCCGATCACGCCGCACCTGGCCGAGGAGCTGTGGGCGCGCCTGGGCGAGCCTTACAGCGTGCACCAGCAGCCGTGGCCCGCATGGCGCGAGGACCTGGCCGCCGACGAGGTCATCACGCTCATCGTGCAGATCAACGGCAAGGTGCGCGCGCGGCTCGAGGTGCCCGCGGAAATCTCGGAGGCCGACGCCAAGGCGCTCGCCGTCGCCTCGGATGGCGCCAAGCGCCATATCGACGGCAAGACAATCAAGGACGTGATCTATGTGCCGGGCAAACTGGTGAACATCGTCGTACGGTAACGGGGTTCACCGCAAAGGGGCCAAGACGCCAAGCGGTAACGGTAGGCCGGGTTCCTTAACCCGGCGAAGGGCTTTTGGGGGGTCTTTTCAGCAGCATGGCTCCGGCCATGCTGCTGAAAAGACCCCTTTCCGGGCTGGGGCCGGGCGGATGCGGAGCACAGCAGCCGGCAACGGCCTGTGGCATGGCTCTTGCGGCGTCGTCGGGCAACCCGTCCGCGGAGGAACGCCTATGGCCACCGGCAGCATGCCCTACCGCACCCTCGGCCGCGCGGGGGAGCAGGTTTCGCTGATCGGCCTCGGCGGCGCGCACCTGATCCGGCCCAGCGAGGCCGAGGCCATCCGCATTGTGCGCACCGCCCTCGACGAGGGGATCAACTTTCTCGACAACTCGTGGGACTATGGCGAGGGGGTCAGCGAGGCTCGCATGGGCAAGGCGCTGAGGGACGGCTACCGCCGCCGGGCCTTTGTCATGACCAAGTTCGACTCGCGCCGCCGCGGGGGCGCCCTGCGGCAGATCGAGGACTCGCTGCGCCGCCTCGGCGTCGATACCATCGACCTCCTGCAGGTGCACGAGGTCATCCGTCCCGAGGACCCCGAGCGGGTCTTTGCGCCGGGCGGCTGCATCGAGGCGCTGCTCGAAGCGCAGCGCGCGGGCAAGGTGCGCTACATCGGCTTTACCGGCCACAAGAGCCCCGAGATCCACCTGGCGATGCTGCGCACGGCTTTGGCGCACGGCGTCGCCTTCGACACCGTGCAATTGCCGCTCAACGTCATGGACGCCCACTATGACAGCTTCCAGCGGCAGGTGCTGCCGGTGCTGCTCGAGCAGGGCATCGGCGTGCTGGCGATGAAGCCCCTGGGCGGCGGCCACATCCTGCAGAGCGGCGCCGTCACCGCCGGCGAGTGCCTGCATTATGCCATGAACCTGCCGGCCGCGGTGGTCATCACCGGCTGCGAATCCCTGGACATCCTCGAGCAGGCGCTGCAGGCGGCGCGCACCTTCCGGCCGCTGAGCGAGGAGCAGGTCACCGACCTCCTGGCTCGCACGGCGCAGCCCGCCGCCAGGGGCCAGTACGAGCTGTACAAGACCAGCCGCCATTTCGACAGCACCGAGTTCCACCGCGAGTGGCTGGAGTGGGAGCCCGAGCCGGCCGGCGCGGCACGGGCCGGTTTGTAGCCGGCGCTGGAGCGCCTTGAGCAATCCCGCATGGCGTCAAACCGGCGTGCCCTTTGTGGTGCTCGTCCCCTTCAGCTCTTCGGCAGCGCGGCGATGGTCGTGATCTCGACCTGCGTGCCGCCGGGCAGCGAGGCCACGCCGACAGTGGTGCGCGCCGGTGGCGTGCCGGGGAAGTACTCGGCGTAGACCTGGTTCATGGCCGTGAAATCGGCCAGGTTGACCATGTAGACGGTGTTGGAGACGACGTCGTCCATGGTGCAGCCGGCGGCGGCGAGGATGGCCTTGATGTTCTCAAAGACGCGCCGCGTCTGTTCGGCGACGCCGCCCTCGACGAGCTTGCCGCTGGCCGGGTCAACCGCCCCCTGGCCGGCTACGTAGACAAAGCCGTTCACCACCACGGCCTGCGAGTAGGGGCCGATGGGGGCGGGGGCGTTGGGCGTGCGGACGGATTGTTGTGCCATGATGTGCTCCTTACGTAATGCGTAAAGCGTGTTGCGTGTTGCGTTTTGCGTGAGACGCGATGCGTGATGCGTGATACACAACGCCCTTCGTGCAGTACGCCTTACTGAGTGCGCAGTACGTCTCACGCAACACGCATCACGCATCACGCATCCCCTGCGCCCGCAGTGCCTGGCGCACGTGGTCTCCCGAACTGGCGATGTGGGCGCTGATGAGGGCCTCGGCGCGTGCGCCGTCGCGTGTCCGTAGCGCCTCCACAATGTCGTGGCAGGAGGCGGCGTCGAGAGGTGCACTGCGCAGGTACGCCCGGCGGGCCAGGCGCACGCGTGTGCCCAGGTGGCGGCTCAAGCGTGTCAGAAAGCCGTTGCCGACCGCCTCGAGCAGCACCTCGTGGAAGCGGCGGCCGGCTTCGGCGGCGCGCTCCAGCTCGCCGGCCGCCAGCGCTTGCTCGTGTTCGGTGGCCAGGGCCTCGAGCTGCTGCAACTGCCCGGCCGTCAGCCGGGCCGCAGCGCGGCGGGCGGCATAGCCGAGCAGGAGCGTGCGCACCTCAAAGATGTCGGCCATCTCCTGCTCGTCGATGCGGCGCACCACGCAGCCGCGATAGGGAAGGATCTCGACCACGCCATCGCGCGCCAGCAGGCGCAACGCTTCGCGCACCGGGGTATGGCTGGTGCCATAGCGGGCCGCAATCTCGCTGTCTTTGAGTCGCTCGCCCGGCGCCAGCTCGCCGTTGAGGATGCGTGCCATGAGGGCATCGCGGATGCGCCGGGCCAGGGTACTGGCTTCGACTGTCTCCATATGCCTCCGCACTAGACCTTGCATCGCTGGGCCGGAGGGGCCAACGGACAACACCGTCCGCCGTCAATTATAGCGCGCAAGGGGGATTATTCCAACTGTTCTGCGAACCGGCCGTCACTGCTCGGCTCGCCTGGCTGCGCCAAAAGAGCGCACCTGGTGCAGAGAAACCAGGCCCAGCATGAACGGCAGCCAGATATTGAGGCCGCGGGCGACCAGGGCCACCACCAGCGCCGTAGCGGCCGGGATGCCCAGCGAGGTCAGCGCCACCGTGATGACCCCCTCGGCCACGCCGAGGCCGTGGGGGATGAAGGTGATTACCGAGAAGACGACGTCCATACCGAACCCGACGGCGACGGCGCCCAACGCGACCGGCTGCCGGTAGGCCAAGAAGACGGCATAGAGCCCGATGACGTCGATCACGTGGATGAGCAGGGCCAGGGCCAGGGCGGGGCCCAGGCGCTGCGGGTGGGCCGCGATGCCGGCGGCCGCCCCGGCGAACTCGTCGGCATTGTGGCGCGCCCAGTCGCCGGGCAGGAAGGGCGGCCGCCGCAGCCAGGCGGCCACCCGGTTCGCGGCCTGCTGCGCAGCGCGCAGCGCGCTGCGCAGCAGGCAGGGCTGCCAGAGACCCAGCAGCAGCAGCGCCCCCATGCCCACGGCAAAGGCAATGAACAGGGCAACGGCGATGATCTGATAGAACTGCAGGGCTCGCTGGGCCGACAGGTACAGCAGTCCATAGAGCAGGATAGGCGTCATGGTGACCAGGTCGGCCGCCAAGACGAGCAGCGCGCCCTGCGCTGCCCGCGCCGACGACTGGCCGCGCTTGGCCGCATCGTCAACGAACAGGGCCACGCCGCTGACGCCACCCGACGGCACCATCGTCTTGAGGCAGATGGAAGCGAAAAGCACGGGGACCAGGTCGCGCCAACGGCTCTCGACCTCGACGGTCGCAAAGCTGAGGTGGTAGAGCAGCGCGTACAACACAAAGCACACGACCTGGAGCGCTACCGCCACCAGCACCCACTGCAACTGGCCGTGCAGCAGCGTCGCCATTACCTGGCGGATTTCGTCGAGCCGAAACACTCCCAACGTGATGCAGCCGGTGAGCGCCAACAGCAAGAGCCAGCGGCGTCTGAGCCACGACAACCAGCGATGCTCCAAGAATTTCCTCCGGACAGGGGTGACGAACCCGGGTTTTTGAGCCACGGACGATACCCGGCAGGGCAGGCCCGGGGGAATCGGCGGGGCAGCATGGTGTCGCGGTGGCCGAGGGATGGGAGCGTGTTGGGGGCAACCCGTGGGCGGGCCGGCGCGCCCTCCTCAGCGTCGAAGGGGCGAAACCGGGCAGGCCCTGAGTATAGCACAGGCAAGCAGCGGCGCCAAACACTTGGGGCCGGCCTGCTATCCGGGCCAGGGCCGGGGGAAGCGCAGCGGATCAGCCGGCAGCCACCCGGATCGTCTGCAACGGCCCGCACCAGGTACGATTGTGGAGTCCGGCCTATAGCTGCGCGAGGACGCCGCCGATCAGGTCGCGCATGCGGGGGCCGATGGCGGCGCCGGCCGCGAGGACCTCGTCGTGCGAGACCTTTTCGGCGCTCGGGGCAAAGTGGGCCACGTTGGAGATGGCCGAGATGCCGAGCACGGCCATGCCGGCGTGGCAGGCGGCCACGACCTCGGGCACGGTCGACATGCCGACGGCGTCGGCGCCGATCAGGCGCAGGAAGCGAATCTCGGCCGGCGTTTCGTAGGCGGGGCCGGCCAGCATGACGTAGACGCCCTCGCGCAGGCGCATCTTTTTGGCCTTGGCCACGCTGCGCGCCAGGTGCTGCAGCGCAGGGTCGTAGGCGCGGGTCATGTCGGGGAAGCGCGGCCCCAACGCCGCATCGTTGGGCCCGCGCAGGGGCGAGGGGCCGGCCATGCCCGCCAAGTTGATGTGGTCGGTGATCAGCATCAGGTCGCCGGCGCGGAAGCCGGGCTCCAAGCCGCCGGCCGCGTTGGTGACGATGAGGCGCGTGACGCCCAAAGTGCGCAGCACGCGCACGGGTACGGCCAGCTCGCCCATCGAATAGCCTTCGTAATAGTGGGCGCGGCCGTTGAGCACGGCCACGGTATGGTTGGCCCAGCGGCCCACCACCAGCTCGCCATGGTGCCCTGCGACGGTCGAGCAGGGCCATGCCGGCAGCGTATGGTAGGGGATCGTCACCGGCCCTTCCACCTGCTCGGCGACGGCGCCCAGGCCCGAGCCCAGAATGATGCCGACATCGGGCGGGGTCGCGATCTGCTGGCGGATGAGCGCGGCGATGGCGTTGTACAACGGCTGGCCCAGGGGTCCTTCCATGTGAAAGCTCCTTCGGGGTACCCTCAACCTAGAGTACGGAACGAACGAGGCGGGATCTCACCGCAGAGGCGCAGAGAACGCAGAGGTGGCAGGGGCAAGGCTCGCGCCCTCCGTGCTCGCACGGATCATTGGCCCGCAGGGGTCACCTCTCGCCCTTACCCTGCGGTGCGGCGTGAAACCTGACACAGCGACTTTGCTGGCGGCGTATCGATTGGCAAAAACTCGCTGAAGGCTGGCGAGCCTAAGACGGAGCTCGTAGTGCGCACAGGCGTGCGCACTACGAGCTTGCCGGCGGCGAACTGGTTTTTTGCCAGTGAAGGCAGCCCAACCACCCGCCAGGGAGATCGGTGTGTCAGGTTCACCGGCCGCGGGTGGCGAGTTCCCTCGCCGACAGGCTGCTAGTCTTCGTCCTCATCCTCGGCCGCGTGCCGCGCACGGGGGTGCGCCGCGTCGTACACCGAGCGCAGGTGGTCGCTGGAGACCTGGGTGTACACCTGAGTGGTCGAGATGTTGGCGTGCCCGAGCAGCTCCTGCACGTTGCGCAAGTCCGCACCGCCGTTGAGCAGATGCGTGGCGAACGAGTGGCGCAGGGTGTGCGGGGTCACCGGGGCCTTGATGCCCAGTTGCTCCACGTAGCGGCGGATGATCAGCCAGAGGCCCTGGCGGGTCAGCCGGTTGCCGCGATGGTTCAGGAAGAGCGCCTTCTGGTCGGGCTTTTTGAGGAGCTGCAGCCGCGAGCGCTCGAGATAGTTCTCCACAGCAAGGATGGCCCGGTCGTGGATGGGGATCACACGCTCTTTGTTGCCCTTGCCCAGGCAGCGCACAGTGCCCGACGCCGGGTCCACATCGCCCACGTCGAGGTTGACCACTTCGCTGACGCGCATGCCGGTGGCGTAGAGCAGCTCCATGATGGCGCGGTCGCGGCGGCCGCGGGCGCTGTCGATGGCCGCGGGCGCGGCGAGCAGGCGGTCGACCTCTTCCTTGGAGATAGCCTTGGGCAAGTACTTGCGCACCTTGGGCGAGTCGAGGGTGGCGGAGGGGTCGTCGGGCAGGCGGTGCTCGGTCACGAGGTAGTGGAAGAACGACTTGACTGCGGCGACCTTGCGCGCGACCGTGGCCGACGAGTACTCTCGCTCACTCTTGAGGTAGAGGATGAAGGCGATCAAGTCTTGCTTGTTGACATCGGACCAGGAGGCGACCGCCGACTTGCGGGAGGATTGGTCTTTCAGGAAGCGCAGGAACTGCTGCAGGTCGTTGCGATACGCGATCAGCGTGTTGACCGAGTAGCCCTTCTCGATTTCAAGCGACTTGAGAAATCCTCCGATCTCTTCGTCCATTCCTCTCGTCCCCCTTCTAGCGTGGCCATGCTCCCCGAGATCACTGCCCTTGACACCTTATTCTACCACCACTTTGCATAAGGTCCAAATCGCTTCTACACTACGTCAAATGTGCCCGGAGGGGGTGCGGGTCAGATGACGGGCCTTCGAAGACCTGTCACACCGATTTCCATGGCAGGAAGGCGATTGGCGATGACCCAGCCAGACGCCTGCCCATACCCACGGGCGGGGCCCCCCCTACCGTTCCCCCGTCGCGGGGGAATTGGGCTGTCTTCCGCGGCACTAGATCGCTCGCTTGCCGTTTCTTGGCCACACAGGACTCGGTCGAGCGCCCCAATTCCCCCGCGACGGGGGAACGGCAGGCCTGCGCCCCGAGGGCTTGGCCCGCAGGGGGGGCTCACCCTGCAGCAGGAGAAACCGTCTGTCAGCCGCGGCGCGAGCTGGGCCGAGTTCTTGCCAGAATGCAGGCGCTGGCCACCCGCCAGGGAGATTGGTGTGTCAGGTGCCCTGCGGGCGGCAGGTTCGGCCAACCCGCTACATGCTCTCCCCACAGGCGCCTCACCACTTGACTATTATAGCAGAATGCGGCCACGCCGCCAACTTCAACAAACCCGCAATTGACACGGGCAAGAGCCGATGCTATTATCACTGCGCCCACTGGGCACGAAAGAGCACGAAAGGGCGCGAAAGGCACGAAAACGCAAAGCTACCTTTCGCGTCTCTCGAGGGCTTTCGCGTCCTTTCGCGCCCCTACAGCCCGTGGGCCTAGACGAGGTCTGCAATGCGCCATGTGCGTTGGCATACGGTGGCACTGGCCGTGTTCCTGGTGGCCCTGCTGGCCATGCCCAGCCGGGGCGCCGCGAACCCCGACAGCCTGCGCTGGACCCAGTTCACCACGGTTGACGGGCTGCCTTCCGACACGGTGTGGGCCATTGCTGTGAGCGCGGGCCAGGGCGACGTCTGGCTGGGTACGAGCCATGGCGCCGGGCTCTACCGCGACGGCCGCTGGTACAGCTACGGCCAAGCCGATGGTCTGGCGAACGAATGGGTGGCCGCGCTCGCGGTGGATGCGAGCGAGCGCGTGTGGTTCGGCACCTTTGGCTGCGGGCTGACCGTGCTCGACGGCGACCGCTGGCAGACGTACACCGCGGCCAACTCGGGCCTCGCCGGTGACTGGGTGAGCGCCCTGACCGTCGATGGCCAGGGGCGGCTCTGGTGCGGCACTTGGGGCCGCGGCGTGAGCGTCTTCGACGACGGCCGCTGGCAGAGCTATGCCTCGGGCAATTCGCCGTTGCCGGCCGATTACGTGACTGCGCTTGCTGCAGGGCCCGACGGCGCCCTGTGGGTGGGCCTGCACGGCCACGGGGTGGCGCGCTTGGCGGAGGGCCACTGGACGCACTTGGATGCCTCCATCGGCCTGGCCGACGATTTTGTCAATGCGCTGGCCGCGGGGGGCGACGGCTCGGCGTGGGTGGGCACCGCCAAGGGCCTGACGCACCTCGACGCTGCCGGCGCGGCGCTCCAAACCTATACCAGCGCCGACGGCCTGCCCGATGACCGTGTGCTGGCGCTCGCCATGGACGCCGAGGGCCGCCTCTGGGCCGGCACGGCAGCGGGCGCGGCGGTGTTCGACGGCAACACCTGGGCCGTCTTCCACGGCCCGGGGGCGGCATCGCCTGCGCCCGGCGCAGGGCTGGCGCACGGTTACGTCTCGGCCGTCGCCGTGTCGCGCGATGGAACGTGGTTCGGCAGCGTCTCGGCGGGGGCGGCGCGCTACGGCGCCGGCACCGTGGCCTCCACACGGCGGCTGCCGGTGGTGCTGGTGCACGGCTGGCACGGGCCTAGTAGCGACCGCCTGGAAGATAGCGAGTTCCGCTTTCTGGCGAGCTGGCTGCGCGACGACGGCTACCCCGTCTACTATGCGACGGGCGTGTTGCCCAAGAACACGCTGCACGCCAACGCGGCCAACATCGCCGCCGCCATCGCCCGCGCCAAGCAAGAGACGGGCGCGGCCCAGGTCGATATCATCGCCTTTAGCATGGGCGGCCTGAACACACGCACCTACATCGAATCGGCCCTCTACGCCGGCGACGTGGACCAGGCCTTCATTTTGGGCACGCCGCAGGCCGGCGTGCGCACCTGGTACCCCTTCCTGTTGCGCGAGGTTCATGAGTGGTCGCGCGACCCTTCGGCCATCGAGCTGACGCCCGAGTACGCCACCCTCTTCAACCGCCTGCACCAGAACGAGGCGCTTGTGCCCTACACCCTCATCGCCGGCGATGCGCGCGGCTCCGAACTGCCCGAGACGTTGCGCGGCCTGCCGCCGGGCGATGCGCTCATCTCGGCGGGCAGCGCGCTGGCGCTCGATGGCCCGTCGGTGCACAAGGTGCTGACCGATGACCTGCACGCCTGGTCGGAGCAGACTATCGTGCTCGGCCTGCCCTCGTACCTGTGGCCGCGGCGCACCTACGATGCCCACATCCGCAACCGGCTGCGCCTGGGGGCCGGTGCTCAGCCGCCCGGGGTGCCGCCGCAAGAGGCCACGCCACCGCCCGTGCCCGCCATCCCCGGCCACTCGCCCTTCTACTCGGGCGAGGTGGCGCCGGGCAAGACGGTGACGCAGACAGTGACGGTCGACACCGCGGGCGAGGTGCGCTTTTACCTGCGCGGCGAGACGGGCCCGCTCACCTTCAGCCTCACCGATCCCCAGGGCCGCACCGTCGACGCCGCCTCCATCGGCGACGCGGGCGAGTTCTTTGACCTCGGCCTGGCCGACTTTCAGGGCTACCTCATCCGGCAGGCGCAGCCCGGCGTGTGGCGGGTGGCGGTCAGCCGGCCGGGCGACGCCGGAGGCGCGGCGCGCTTTAGCGGCTATGCGGTGTTCCCCGGCTCCTCGCTGAGCCTCAGCGCCTCGGCGGGCCAGGTATGGTTCGGCGAGGGTGAGACCGTCGCCATCACCGCCACGCTGCAGAGCGGCGCCGGCGCGCTGCCGGGCGCGCGGGTGGAGGCCGAGATCGGCCGGCCCGACATGCAGGTGGACCCGCTGACGCTCTTTGACGACGGCGAGCACGGCGATGGCGCCGCGCACGATGGCGTCTATGGCGCGAGCTACCGCCCGCCGAGCGGGGGCGGCTACTTTACCCTCTTTGTCACCGCGCAGGGCACGCTGGGCGGCGCGGCCTTTGCGCGCACCGCCGAGACGCTCTTCGCCGTCTCGCCGGCTACGGCGGCGCTGACGGGCACGTACACCGAGGCCAGCGACGACGCCGACCGCGACGGGCGCTACGATGCGCTCACGCTGCAGGTGGGCGTGGATGTGCGGGCGCGCGGCAATTTCCTCATCGCAGCGGCGCTGGCCGATGCGCAGGGGCGCGAGGTGGCACGGGCCGTGGCGCCCGTGGCGCTGAACGCAGGGACGCAGATGGCGACGCTGCGCTTCCCCGGCTATCTGCTGGCCGGGGCGCAGGTCGATGGGCCCTACACCGTGTCGCGGGTGACGTTGCTCGACGAGTCGGGGGCAGCCATCCCGCTGCAAGAGGCCGAAGACGTGTTGCAGACGCGGCCGTATCGCTATCAGGATTTCGAGGGGCGATGATCAAGAGACTGCGCATGGCAATGGCGGAACTGCGGGTACGGCTGGCGGCATGGAGCGGCCGGCAGCGGCGGCTGGCCTATGGAGCGGCGCTGGCGCTCTGCGCGCTGATGGCGCTCGGCGTCTACCTCAGCCTGCGCCCTGCCGCGCCCAACGATGTGGCGCGCGTGCGCCGCGGGCGCATCACCTCCAACGTCGAGGCCTCGGGAGCGGTGCGCGCCTCGCGCGAGGCCTGGCTTTCGCTGCGCTCGGGCGGCATCGTGCAGCAGGTGCTCGTCAAGCCCGGCCAGCAGGTGGGCCGGGGCGACGCGCTGGTCCGCACGGATAGCGCCGAGGCCGAGGCCCAGGTGCGCCAGGCCGAGCTGAACCTGCAGGTGCGCCAGATCCAGCTCGACGATCTCAAGGCCGCGCCCAGCGCCGCGCAGATCGAGATCGCCCGCGCCAACCTGCGCCGGGCGGCGGCGGTCTTGCAGGCGGCGCAGTCGGCCTACGACAGGGTGGCTGCCGGGGGCTCGGCCAGCGGCTCGTCGGAGGCGGCCGCGCTCGAGTCGGCCAAGCTCGACTATGAGACGGCCAAGGCCAATTTCGAGCAGGCCATCCGCGGCCCCACGCCCAGCCAGATCGAGATCGCCGAGAAGAGCCTGGAAATGGCCCAGCTCGACCTGCAGAACGCGCAGAAGCGGCTCGAGGCCGTCACCGTCACCGCGCCCTTTGCCGGCACCGTGCTGCAGGTCAACGTGCGCGAGGGCGAGACGGCCTACGGCGCCCAGGTGGTGCGCCTGGCCGACCTGGCCACGCTGGAAGTGAGCACGCAGGTCGACGAGCTCGACATAGGCGAGCTCGAAGTGGGGCAGGAGGCCGAAATCCGCCTCGATGCCTTCCCCGGCCAGGTGCTCTCGGGCCGCGTGGCGCGCCTCACCCCCGGCGCCACGCCGCAGCGCGGCACCGTCGGCTATGAAGCGGTCATCTCCTTCGCGCCGGGCAGCCTCGCCGTACGCCCCGACATGAGCGCCAACCTGCGCATCACCACCCTCACCCACGACGATACCCTGCTCGTCCCCAGTCGGGCCGTCGAGGCGCGTGGGCGCAACAAGTACGTGCGCGTCGTCGAGAACGGCCGCACCCGCGACGTACAGGTCACCACCGGCCTCAGCGACGCCGACAGCACCGAAATCCTCGACGGGCTGAAGGAAGGGCAGCAGGTGGCGGTGCGGTAGGGCGCGGGGAACGTGATGCGTGGTGCGTGATGCGTGAGACACAAGCGGCGCTCCGGCCATCGACCGGAGCGCCGCTTGTGTCTCACAGCGGAGCCATGTTGGCGCCCAAAAGATCGGCGACACATTTGGCAGGTACTCCGTTTGCACTTCGGGGTCAGTTGGCGTACAATAGCGAGGCTGTACTTTCGCATAAGAGCAAAGAGCGATAGGTCCGTGAAGTAATGTCACCAGCAATACTCATGTCTCCTGATCGTGCAAGCGCTGCGGAAGGTACAAGCTCATACATCAGGAGATCATGATCGTGCAAGACAAGATCCTCAAGTGCCGCGATTGCGGCCAGGAATTCGTGTTCACCGCCGGTGAGCAAGAGTTCTTTGCTGAGAAGGGCTTTAGCGAGCCCATCCGCTGCTCCAGTTGCCGTGCGGCTCGCAGGAGCACCCGTGGCGAAGACCGGCCCACGGCCTCGCGTGAGCGCGAGATGCACCCGGCCGTGTGTGGCCGCTGTGGCAAGCCCACCCAGGTGCCTTTCGAGCCCCGTGGCGACCGCCCAGTCTATTGCTCGGATTGCTTCTCGGCAGAGCGCCCCGCCGGCGGCGGTGCCGGCTCGCAGCGCCGCTCGGGCAGCGGGCGTTCCGGTGGTTTCGGCGGCCGCGGCCGCGGCAACGGTCGCAACAACGACCGCTACAGCGATCGCTGGTAGACCGCAGCGCCGGCCGGTTGGCCCGGCAGTGACCCACAGGGGGTGACGGGAACGTCGCCCCCTTTTGTTATCCCCGGAGCTGCCGTTCTCCAGCCGTACTTGTCGCCAGGGCACGCCATCCGGGCAAAAGGCTTCGCACGGCACCGGAACGGACCCTCTGTAGGGGTTTTTGTGGAGCATTGGCCGGAGCGTGGCCGCCCGCGGGCGGCCACGCTCCGGCCAATGCTCCACAAAAACCCCTCCCGGCTGGAGCCGGGCTCACGAGGACATGAGCCTATGCCGGCTTGTCCGCGCCCAGGGGACGACAGCGAAGCGGGGGAGCCGGCGTGCAGCCTACTCCACCGCCGGCTTGCCTGCCTGCCGGTAGCCGTGGTTCGCCCAGTACTTGCCCGCTTCGACCACGGCGAGCAGGCCGAGCGCCACGGCGGCGATGAGCGCCCACTGGGAGGGGTCGAGCGGCACGACGCCAAGCAGGGCGCGAAGCTGCGGCAGCAGGATCGCCGCCAGGGCTGTGATCAGGCCTGCAGCCACCGCCCAGGCCAGCGGCTTGTTCTGCCGCAGGCTGCCCACGCGGAAGATCGAGCGGCGCAGGCTGCGGTAGGCAAAGATGTAGATCATCGAGTTGATGGCAAACGAGCCGAAGGCAAAGCTGCGCGCTGCCGTCTCGTTGCCGTGCGAGAGCCAATAGTGCCCAAAGAACGCCAGGCCCACGAGGGCGCTGGCCACGCTGATGACGCCGATGAGCGACAGCCCCAGCCGGTTCAGGATCGGCTCGCTGAGCGGCTTGGGCTTTTCGTCCATGATGCCCTCTTCCTTGGGCTCAAAGCCGAGCACAATGTCCGACGGCCCGTCGCAGATAAGGTGGATCCACAGGATCTGCGCCACCATCAGCGGCGCCGGCCAGCCGAGCAGCATGGCGCCGAAGATGAGCAGCACCTCGGCGAACGAGTTCGACAGGGTGTAGGCCACCACCTTGCGGATGTTCTCAAAGATCACGCGGCCCTCTTCGATCGCCGCCACCAGCGTCTTAAAGTTGCTGTCGAGCAGGATCAGGTCGGCGGTCTCCTTGGCCACGTCGGTGGCCGTGCCGACCACCACGCCGATGTTGGCCCGCTTGAGCGCTGGGGCGTCGTTCACGCCATCGCCGATCATGGCCGTGACCTCGCCGCGGGCCTGCAGGGCGCGCACGATGCGCAGCTTGTCGTGCGGGCGGATGCGCGCAAAGACGACGGTATCGGCGATGCGCGCCTGCAGGGCGGCGTCGTCGAGCGCGGCGAGCTCGCTGCCTTCCATGATCTGCCCCGGTCCCACGCTGAGGCCCACGTTGCGCGCGATGCGCTCGGCGGTGCGGCGATAGTCGCCGGTGATCATCTTGACCTCGATGCCGGCGTGGCGCGCCACGGCGATCGACTCGCGCACCCCCGCGCGGATGGGGTCCTCCATGGCCACGAGGCCGGCCCAGGTGTAGCCGCTGCGCTCCTCGAGCGGTGCGGCATCGCGGTAGGCCAGGCCCAGCGGCCGCAGCCCCTCGCTGGCCCACTGCTCCACCTCGGCCAGGATGGCGGCGCGCTCGGCCTCGCTCGCGCGGCACATGCCCAACACGATCTCGGGCGCACCCTTGAGATAGTCGCGTGCGGCGGCGCCGAGGCGGGCGGCGACGACCATGAACTTACACTCGCTCGAGAACGGCTCCTCGGCCAGCCGCTCCGAGGCGTCGACGACCGCCTGCGGGCCGCCGCTCACGGCCGACGTCTCGCCTAGCGCCTGCGGCTGCCGGGCCAGCTCGGCCGTGGCCAAGTCCCACAGGGCAGCGTCGACCGGGCCCTCGAGATTGTTGCAGAGGATCATCGCTTCCAGCGCCCGCTGCGGCTGCGGCAGGTGCCGGCGGGTCACGCGCATGCGGCCCTCGGTGAGCGTGCCAGTCTTGTCGGTGCAGATCACCGTCACCGAGCCCAGCGTCTCGACCGCGAGCAGCCGCTTCACCAGGCCGTTGCGCTTGAGGATCTTGCGCATGCCCAACACGAGCACCACGGTCACGGCGATGAGCAGGCCCTCGGGCACCGCGGCGATGGCCAGGATGATGGAGACGCGCAACATCGGCGCCAGGTTCTGCATGATGCTGGCCGGGTGTAGGCCGCCACGCAGCAGGCCGACGGCAAAGATGACCACGGTGACGCCGATGACCAGCTTGGTCAGGGTGTGGCTAAAGGCGCGCAGGCGCACCTGTAGCGGCGTCTCCTCCTCGGCCGAGTCGCCGAGGCTGCTGGCGATCTTGCCCAGCTCGGTGCGCATGCCGGTCTGCGTCACCTGCATCAGGCCGTGGCCGGTCAGCACCGTCGTGCCCATGTAGGCCCGGCTGTGCTCGCCCTCGTCGCTCTTGGCGATAGGCTCGCTCTCGCCGGTGAGGGTGGCCTCCTCTACCGAGAGCTTGGCGCATTCGATGATCTCGCCGTCGGCGGGCACGTGCTCGCCCGCGGTCAGCACGACCAGGTCGCCCGGCACCAGGTCCTTGACCTCGATCTCCTGCCGCTGCCCATCACGGATGACGGTGGTCGTCGGCCGCAGCAGGCTTCTGAGGGCGGTGTAGGTGCGCTGCGCCTGGTGCTCTTGCACAAAGCCCAGGATCACGTCGATGACGACGACCGCCATGATGATGGCAAAGTCGCCGAGCTCGCGCAGCAGCAGCGAAATGCCCGCGGCCACCAGGATGATGTAGACCAGGGGGCTCTTGAACTGCGAGAGGAGGATCGACCAAGCGGTGACGCCCTTGGCGCTCGGCAGCACGTTTTCGCCGTACGTGCGCCGCGCCTCCGTCACCTGGGCCTGAGTCAGCCCGGGTGACGGCTTGCGTTGGTGGGCAGAGGTGTTATCGTGGGGGAGGGCCCGAGTCGTCATGGTAAGCTCCTTACCAGATTTGGCTGCGGCCCAACTGCGACTCGCTGCGCCCTGCCACAGACCGGGCATCGCGAGGGCAACCAACCGGCGTCTGTGCCGGAGGTAAAAAAAGGGCGTCGGGGACGGCGAAGGCCGGGTCTGCCCGGCCTTCGCCTGATCCCGACGCCTGTATTGTGAGTGAGTATACATGAGTCTGGCCGTGGCCGCAAATCGGCCGGAGGCGTAGTGCGTAATGGGTGATACGTGAGGCGTGATGGCAGCGCCTGTTGCGAGTTCTGTCAGCCCTATCGGTTGAGTGCGAGTCACTGCTCAGCCTGTCATTGCGAGCCGCAGCGAAGCAATCTCCGCGTCAGACATGGGGATTGCTTCGTCGGCTGCGGCCTCCTCGCAATGACAGCAGTAGTTTCTGTGCTTGCACATGCCGCGCGGCGGCATGGGATACTCGCAATGACAGGCTGAGCAGTTGCGAGCGCAATCCGCGTCGAACAGCGCTCCTTACGCATCACGCATTACGTATTACGTTTTACGCCTCACGCCTCACTCCGCCAGCCGCAGCTCCATCACCGTCGCCGAGTGGGCGGGGAAGGTGTAGGTGAAGCGGTTGCCCGCGAGGAAGGGGGTGATGGGCTGCACGCGGACCACGTCGGGGTTGGTGATGGAGTTGCCGCTGAGGGCGCTGGGGCCGTTGAGGTCGTGGCCGGCGCCTTCGAGCTGCACCGAGGTGCCTTCGATCTGCACCTGCACCTCGGCGGGTTCCGAGCGGTGGCGGTTGACGACCGAGAGGTAGAGCGTGCGGCGTTCCTCGTCGAGCGTGGCCGCCGCGTCGACGTAGCGGGCGCCCAGGCGCGGCGGCATGAAGCGGCCCATGGGCCTGGCGTCGAAGGTGGGGCTGTCGACCTCGGTGTGGAGGCTCACCGGGCCGCTGTGGTCGCGGTGCAGGCGGCAGGCGAGGTAGATGGGGGTGAGGAAGAGCCCCGTCGGCGTGGTATAGATGGCGCCGAGCACGTTCACCAGTTGCGCCAGGTTGGCCATCGTCACGTGGCGGCACTCGCGGTAGAGGACGTTGAAGATGCTCGCGGCGTAGAGCCCGTCGCGCAGCAGGTACGGCTCTTCCCAGGCGCACTCATAGTGCGCGTGTACCCATACGTTCCACTCGTCAAAGGCGATCGATACCTGCCCGGCGAGCCCAGCCTGCGCGATGGCCTCCTCGGCCTGGTGCAGCAGTTCCTCCACCCGCTCGGGCCCGGCCACGATTACCGGGTACAGCTCGTCGTGGGTGGGCTCGATGCCGCGGGGCATCTCGCCGGGCACATAGTGGTGCAGGCTGAGGTACTGGACGTGGCGGCCGGCGGTCTCGAGCACCGAGCGGTTCCATTCGGGCGCCTCGTACTCGTGGGCGCCCACGGCGATGAGCTTGATGTGGGGGTCCACCGCGCGCATGGCGCCGGCAAAGGCCACGCACTGGCGCGCATAGGTCTCGGCGTCGACGTGGCCGTACTGCCAGTTGCCGTAGGTCTCGTTGCCCACGCCCCAGTAGCGCACGCCGTAGGGCGCGGGGTGGCCGTTCTCGGCGCGCAGGCGGCCGAAGGCGCTCTCGGGTGGGCCGTTGCAGTACTCCACCCACGCCGCGGCCTCTTCGGGCGTGCCCGAGCCCACGTTCACCGCCAGGTAGGGTTCGGTCTCGAGGATGCGGCAGAGGGCCATAAACTCGTCGGTGCCCACATCGTTGGGCTCGAGCGCGTTCCACACCGGGTCGAGCCGCGTGGGGCGGCGGTCGCGCGGGCCGATGCCGTCGCGCCAGTGGTAGGCCGAGGCGAAATTGCCCCCCGGCCAGCGCACAAGGGGCGGGCGCAGGTCGCGCACCGCCTGCACCACGTCGGGCCGCCAGCCGGCCAGGCTATCTTCGGGCATGAGCGAGACGGCGCCCAGCCAGACCGTGCCGGTGCCGCGGAAGGTGATGGCCAGGTAGCCGGTGGGGTCATCCACCGGGCAGACAAGGCTGGCCTCGTGGCGGTGCCAGTCGCCCTCCTCGCAGAGGCACTCTTCCTCGAGATAGGGTTGGCCGGCCTCGTTCTCGAGCGCGAAGCGTAGCGGGCCGCGCAGCCCCTGTTGGCAGACGACCAGGCGCAGCCGGTAATGCCGGCCGCACTGCAGGGCGAGCGGCCCCTGGCGCACGCCGTGGGGCGTGCCGGGGTCCGTACGCGCCACGATCTTTTGCGACTGGTTGCCGGTGTAAAAGGTGGTGTTGTCGTGGTTGAGAAAGATACCCGCGGCGCGACCCACCGACTGCCAGGGGGTGACGACGCCGAACTCTTCGACGTCGGGGCCGCTGAACTTGCGGTTGCAGAGCATCTCGGCCCACAGGCCGCCATAGACGCAGCGGCCCAGGTGCTCGATAAAGTGGCCAAAGAGGTTGGGGTCCACGCGGCCGATGACCTGGCCGGCGTGCACGCGAACGTTCGCCTGCATGGAAGCGCCATCCTCCGGAGCGTCTGAGGTGCGATTGTACCATCGGCCTATGGGCGCTGCAACCGGATTCCAGTGCAATTCGGGCTGTCCGGGCGATCTGCTCCGCCGTAGCCGGCACAGACCTCCCCAAGGTGGTGGCCGGGTTCTCTGCTTCGCGCGAGCCCGGTACTGGCCCGGTATCTGGGGGTTTTGATGGGCGGTTGAGGGCGGGCTGCTGCCCCGCGGGGCAGCAGCCCGCCCTCAACCGCCCATCAAAACCCCCATTCCTGGTGAGCGCCGGGCGCTAGCAGAGCAAGTGCCCGGCTGCGACCAGGACGCTGAGCGTAACTGGATGGCTCCCCGACAGGCTGCTCGGCGCCAGACTATTTGCTGGCGAGGACGGTGTCGGCGTAGTAGGCCATGGCCGCACACATGAACGCGGCCAGGCCGGGGCGGTAGCGGTCGTAGGTCGCCCGGAACTCGGGGTGCTCGACATAGAGCCGGCCCAGGCCGCGGTAGACCTCGGCGGTAGGGGTATAAAAGTGCTCGAGCCAGGCATAGTGCCGCGCGATGAGTGCCTGCACCTCGGGGTCGCTGGGGTCGCGGTCGGCCAGGGCCGCGAGGCCGCGCGTGACCTCGTCGCCCTCGGCCTTGAGGGCCTGCCATTGCTCCTTCGACATGCGCCGCACGCGGCGCTCCGCCTCGGCTACCAGGGCGGGGTCATACATCTCGCGCGCTTCACGCTGGTAGCGCTCGATCTGCTCCTTCGCGAAGCCTTCGTACAGCTCTTCGTCGCTCAGTGCCATGCTGTCCTCCGTCAGCTTGATGATCGTGCGGTCTATCGTGTTCAGGAGGCGCGTCAGCCGCACCATGCGCTGCTGCAGCAGTTGCCGGTGCTGCTCGAGGGCGCGCAGTTGGTCAAAGCCGGGGTCGTCGAGGATGCGGCCGATCTCGCCGAGCGGCAGGTCGAGCTCTTTGAAGAAGAGGATCTGCTGCAGGCGCAGCAGGTCCTGCTCCTCGTACAGCCGGTAGCCCGCCGCGGTCCGGGCCGACGGCCTGAGCAGCCCGATCTGATCATAGTGGTGCAGCATGCGCACGCTCACCCCGGCCAGGCGCGCCAATTGGCTGATGCTGTAGGCCCTCATCGCAACCTCCTGCAGGGTATTGTACACTATAACGTAGCGTCAGAGTCAAGGGGGGAGCGCGAAGGATGCCACACCTCACCGCGCTGCTTTCCGGAGGCGTGCAGTTGTGCTATACTACAGAGAGTGTAGTACATACGTCCTACCCAGCCCGGCGATGGCGACGGGGTTTTCCAGTCTACGAGTGGAGCCAATCGAGGATGTCGAAAGCCAAGAGCAGAAAGCGCAGCAGCAAAGCAAGAGCCGGCGGGTCGTCGATCCGCCTTTCGCCGGCGGCCAAGAAGCAGATCGCGGGCCTGGCGCTGTTCATGGCGGCGCTGCTCACCCTGCTCAGCCTGCTTTCGATCAGCCATAGCGACGTGACCGATGCCTGGCTGAAGAGGCTGGGCCAGGCGTTCGGTTCGGGGCGGCTAGTGATCCCCTTTGCCATGGGCGCGGCGGGGGTGCTCGTATTCCTGGCCGGCATCGAGCGGCCGGTGACCCTGCGTTGGCGGCGCGTGGCGGGGCTGGGGCTGCTCTTTGGGGCCATGGAGGGCCTGCTGCACGCGCTGGCCTTCACCGCCGAGCCGTGGGCGTTGGCGGCGGCTGGGGGCGGCGGCGGCTACCTGGGAGGGGTTATCCAGCGGGCGCTCGTGGCGGCCGTGGGCGAGGTAGCGGCGCTCTTCCTGCTGCTGCTCCTCGGCGGCGGGGCGCTGCTGCTGATCATCGACCGTAGGCCGGCGGAGATGGTGGCCGCGGGCGCTGCGCTGTGGCGCCGGCTGGCCTCGTGGCGCCCGCAGCACCACCAGCCGGTCGGGAACGGGCTGCCGCCGCTGCAGCCCGAGCGGCCGGCGGGGGCGCCGCTGGGGCGGCTGGGGGCAACGCCTGTGGCGGCCTCTGTAGGGGCGGTTCGTGAACCGCCCTCGCCGCTACCCAAGCCTACGGGGGCGGTTTACGAACCGCCCCTACAGAGGCCGCGGGTCATTGGCGAGTCGCCGCAGTGGCAGTTGCCGCCGGTGGCCAGCATGCTCGACGCGGTCGAAGAGCGCGAGTTGAGCCAGGGCGAGATCCGCGCCAAGGTGCGCACCATCGAAGAGACGCTGGGCAACTTCGGGGTGCCGGCGCGGGTGGTGGAGGTGAATCAGGGGCCGACGGTGACGCAGTTCGGCCTCGAGCCGGGCTTTGTGGAGCGCCGCGATGCCGACGGCAAGATGCGGCGCTTCAAGATCAAGGTCAACAAGATCCAGGCGCTGGCCAACGACCTGGCGCTGGCCCTCGCGGCCACCTCGATCCGCATCGAGGCGCCGGTGCCGGGGCGGCCGATGGTGGGCATTGAGATCCCCAACGAGCACAAGTCGCCGGTCACGCTGCGCAGCGTGATGGAATCCGACGAGTTCGGCCGCCTCGACTCGCGGCTGCGCATCGCCCTGGGGCTCGACGTCTCGGGCCAGGCGGTGGCCGCCGACCTGGCGACGATGCCGCACCTCTTGATCGCCGGCGCCACCGGCTCGGGCAAGAGCGTCTGCATCAACGCCGTCATCGCCTGCCTGCTCTGTGGCAATACCCCCGACGAGCTGCGCCTGATCATGGTGGACCCCAAGCGGGTGGAGCTGACGGCCTACAACGGCATCCCGCACCTGCTCACGCCGGTGGTGGTCGACGTGGAGCGGGTAGTCGGCACGCTCAAGTGGGTGACCCGCGAGATGGACCGCCGCTATGAGGTCTTTGCCAAGGTAGGCGTGCGCAATATCGAGGGCTACAACGCCTCGGCGCCGGGCCGCGGCGACCGCCCGTTTCCCTACCTGGTCGTGCTCATCGACGAGCTGGCCGATCTGATGATGATGGCGCCCGACGAGGTCGAGCGCGCCATCTGCCGCATCGCCCAGTTGGCGCGCGCCACCGGCATTCACCTGGTCATCGCCACGCAGCGTCCCTCGGTCGATGTGGTGACCGGGCTCATCAAGGCCAACTTTCCGGCGCGCATCGCCTTTGCCGTCTCGACGCAGGTCGACTCGCGCGTGATCCTCGACGGCCCTGGGGCCGAGCAGCTCCTGGGGCGCGGCGACATGCTGTTCATGGCGCCCGACGCCTCCAAGCTGGTGCGCCTGCAGGGCTGCTTCGTTTCCGACGCCGAGATCGACCGCTTGGCCGGCTACTGGCGCAGCCTGGGCGCGAGCCAGGCAGGTGAAGAGGGGGCCAACCAGGCGCCGCTGCCGGCCCCGGGCGCGCCGCTCGTGCAGCGCCCGCTGTGGGACGAGATCGCCGCGGCTGAGGCAGAGGACGACGGCGACGCCCTGCTCGACGAGGCCATCGCCCTGGTGCGCGCTCAGAACCGCGCCAGCGTCTCGCTTTTGCAGCGCAAGCTGCGCGTGGGCTACGCGCGGGCGGCGCGCATCATGGACCTCTTGGAGGAACGCGGCGTCGTCGGCCCACCCGAAGGCCCCACGCACAGCCGCGAGGTGCTGCCCGAGGAGGACGAGGAAGTGCAGCTCGAGACCGGCGAGGAGGGGCGTGAGGCATGATGCGTGAAACGTAATGCGTGATGCGTAATGCGTAAAACGTGATGCGCATGGCGAGACTCGTTGCGCAGTACGCCTCACGCCTCGCGTATCACGCATTACGTTTTACGTCTTACGTGCCGCGCCTCAGCCCCTCCAGTATCAGCGCCGCCGCGGCCCGCGGGTTGGCGCGCAGGGGGGCGCCGTGGGCCGTGCAGCCGCAGAGGTAGAGCGCCATGATGGCCGCGCCGGCGAGCTCGGCATCGACGGTGCGGAAGGTGCCTTCCTGCTGGCCGGCGAGCACGATCTCCTTGGTGACGTAGGAGGCGAGCGGCTCGTAGGCATGTTGCGCGAGGGCGCGCGCCTCGGCGTCGGCGCCGTAGAGGGTCGCGGCGACCAGCCGCGCGGCGGCGGGGAAGCCCTGGGCGAAGGCCAGGCCCGCGGCCAGGAAGCGCTCGAGGCGCATGGCTGGGGTGGGGGCGCTGGCGGCGCCCTGCAGCACCAGCTCGCCCTGGCGCGCGGCAATGTCGCCGATCACGGCGGCGAAGAGGGCGCGTTTGGAGGGGTAATAGTTGTAGACCGTGCCCTGGGCAAAGCCGGCCGCCAGCGAGATGTGGTTGATGTTGGCCCCGGCGTAGCCCTGGGCGGCGAATTCCCCCAGCGCGGCATCGAGCAGGCGCCGCCTCGCCTCGGCCACGAGGCGCTCGCGGTCCGCTGACTTGTATCGTGGCATCTCGCCCCCCCCGACTCGTGAACTCACCCAGATATGTGTCGCTCGCCCGGGGCAAAAGACCCGCACTGTTGGCTCTGTGCGCGCTGTCTGCGCTCTTTTGACCCAACGTGGTTTCTAGCGCATAATGCAGGGCGGTTGCGTCGTAGGACCCTACATCCCAGGCCAGGAGGGCACATGAGGCGGGTCACGTTCTCCGATCGGCTGCGCTACCGGTTCGACAACACCATGTCCAAAGGCCCCATCGTTCTCATTAGCTGGCTGTTCCTCCTTTCTGTGCTGTTGATCGTGAGCATTTCCCTGGTGGTCTATGTGCTGCGCATGGCGCCGCTGCCCGAGAGCGGCACGCCGCTGGGCTTCCTCGAGATCGCCTGGATGAGCCTGATGAGGACGCTCGACGCGGGGACGATGGGCGGCGATACCGGCGGCTGGCCGTTCCTGCTGGCCATGTTTGCCGTCACCCTTGGCGGCGTCTTTGTCGTCAGCACGCTGATCGGCGTGCTCACCAGTGGCATCGAGGGCAAGCTGGAGGACCTGCGCAAGGGGCGCTCGTTCGTGGTCGAGCAGGGGCACACGGTCATCCTTGGCTGGTCGTCGCAGGTGTTCACCATCGTCTCGGAGCTGGCCATCGCCAACGCGAATCAGAAGAGCGGCTGCATCGTGATCCTAGCCGACAGAGACAAGGTCGAGATGGAAGACGAGATCGCGGCCCAGGTGGGCGATACCGGCCGCACCCGCGTCGTCTGTCGCACCGGGAGCCCGATCGATGCGCGCGACCTGGAGATCGCCAACCCCGATGCAGCGCGCACGATCGTCGCCCTATCGCCCGAGAGCGGCGACCCCGATGCCAGCGTCATCAAGGTGCTGCTGGCCCTGGTCAACAACGCCAGGCGCCGGCCCGAGCCGTACCACATCATCGCCGAGATGCGCGATCGCCGGAACGTCGAAGTGGCGCGCATCGCCGGGCGCGACGAAGTGCAGTTCGTCGTCGCCGATGACCTCATCTCGCGCATCACGGCGCAGACCTGCCGGCAATCGGGCCTCTCGGTGGTCTATACCGAGCTGATGGACTTTGGCGGCGATGAGATCTACTTCCAAGAAGAGCCCGGGCTGGTGGGCAAGACCTTCCACGAGGCGCTGCTGGCCTACGAGGATTCGGCGGTCATCGGCCTGTTCAGTAAGGATGGCGGCAGCCGCCTGAACCCGCCGATGGATACGCCCATTGGGCCGGGCGATGAGGTCATTGCCATCTCCGAAGATGACGACACGGTGCGTCTCTCGGGCCTGAGCGACTATGGCATCGACCAAGGCGCCATGCGCGTAGCCACGCCACGGCCACGCGTGCCTGAGCGCACGCTGGTGTTGGGGTGGAACCGGCGCATGTCGGCGGTGCTGAGTTTTCTCGACGACTATGTGGCGCCCGGCTCAGAGTTGCTGGTGGTGGCCGGCGACGAGGAGGTCGGCGCCCAGATCGCGCGCGAATTCGACAGCCTCAAGCACCAGGCCGTGATCTTCCAGCAGGGCGATACCACCGAGCGCCGCACGCTCGAGGCGCTGCCCCTGGATGCGGTGGACCATATCATCGTGCTGAGCTATTCCGACGAGCTCGACGTGCAGGAGGCCGACGCGCGCACCCTAGTCACGCTGCTGCACCTGCGCAGCATCATCGAGCAGCGGCGCCTGCGCCCGGCCGTCATCAGCGAGATGCTCGACGTGCGCAACCGTGAGCTGGCCGAGGTGGCCCGCGCCGACGACTTTATCGTCAGCGACCGCCTGGTCAGCCTGATGATGGCCCAGCTTGCGGAGAACGTGCGGCTGGCGCCGGTCTTTGACGACATCTTTGACCCCGAGGGCTCCGAGCTCTATCTCAAGCCGGCGGAGGACTATGTGGCGCCCGGCCGGCCGGTGAATTTCTACACGGTGGTCGAGGCGGCGGCGCGGCGGGGCGAGGTGGCCGTGGGCTACCGTCTGCGCGCCCAAGCGGCCGATGCGACCCAGAGCTATGGCGTGCACCTCAACCCCATCAAGTCGGAGATGATCACCTTCGCCGAGGGCGACCGCATCATCGTGCTCGCCGAAGGTTGATGCTTGTCGTGCGCTAGAGTGAAGGAGGGCTGCTAGCAGCCCTCCTTCACTCTAGCGCACGACGAACAGACCCTCGCCCGGCACCTCAGGCTGACCGTGGGTCCTATTCTTCGGGCGAGGCCGCACCCAGCATCTGCCGCTGCCAGGCGGCGATCTCGGCGACGGTTGCCGCAGGAGTGCCCTCGGCTTCGCCTGCGATGCGCATACAAAAGGCCACAGCCTCTTGCTGTGGGAGCTCCTCCGGAAGCTGCAGGCCCGAACGGTCGAGGAAGTAGAGTGCTGCCGCGAGGGCGGTCCTCTTGGCGCCATCGAGGAACGGGTGGCTCTTGATGATCGAATGGAACAGGGCCGCCGCCTTATCAAAGTGCGTTGGGTAGAGCTCTTGGCCTTCGTAGGTGGCGAATGGCCGGGCCACGGCGGCGTGCAGCAAGGCCACATCGCGCAGGCCCGGGGTGCCGCCTGTCTCGGCGATAATGACCTCGTGGATCTCGTAGACTCTCAGCAGGAGATCGGCAATCTGCTGTGCCTGTTCCTCTTCGAGTGGGGCGCCCATCACTTCGCCAGCTCTTCGAAGAGCGAACGGTTACGGGCGATCAGCCTCCGCGCGAATTCTGTGGCGCTGCCGGAGAAGCGGGTCGCAGGCTCAGCCTCAGCGGCAGGTTGCTCGCCATGGCCGGCCAGCAGGGCCTCGAGGTCGCGCAGGCGAGCGAGCAGGGCCTCGAAAGCCTCGTAGCCAAGCAGCACGCCCTGAGGTCGGCTGCGGTGGGTGATGTAGATGGGGCCGCCCGTCTCTTTCAGTTCTTCCAGCAGGTCGCCGGCATCGCGCCGGAGGTCGGTGACCGGGACAATCTTTGTGGCCATGGCACACCTCAGTGTACATCAGAGTATACATTCAATATACCATCCAAGTGTGCAGTTGTCAATCTGCCTGTATGGCGGTGCCGGAACCGCAGGGTGGCCCTTGACACTCTCTGTGTAGAGTACCCCTCGGTTGACGCGCGATCGATTCTGTGAGATAATCACGCTGGGACAAGTAGCAAACATGCCATCAAGCCCGCAGGGTTGCGGGCTTTTTTGTGAGTCAAGAATCATAATCATGGACACTAAATACCTGGAGACACTGGAGTATCCCAAGATCCTGCAGCACCTGGCGCGGCTGACGTCGTTTTCGGCCGGGCGCGAGCTGGCGCTGGCCCTCGAGCCGGCGACCGAGGCTGGGGAGGTGCGGCAGCGCCAGCAGGAGACGAGCGAGGCGCGCGCGCTGCACGACATCAAGCCCGATGCCGGCGTGGGCGGGGCGCGCGATGTGCGGCCGCTGGTGCGCCGTGCCTTTGTGGGCGCGACGCTCCTGCCCGGCGACCTGTTGGAAGTGCGCGAGACGCTCATCGCCGGGCGCACGCTCAAGCGCACCGTCACGCGGCTGGGGGTCCAATTCCCGCTGTTGGCCAGCCGCGCGCAGTGGATCGAAGAGTGCACCGACCTGGTGAACGAGATCGGTCGCTGCATCAACGACCGCAGCGAGGTTGTCGACGCGGCGAGCCCCGCCTTGGCGCGCATCCGCCAGGAGCTGGCGGGCGCGCGCGACCGGCTGATGGACCGCCTGCAACGCCTGGTGAGCGCGGACCTCGCGCCCTACCTGCAGGAGGCGCTCATCACGCAGCGCAGCGGGCGCTATGTCATCCCCATCAAGGCCGAGGCCAAGGGCCGCGTGCAGGGCATCGTGCACGACCAATCGGCGAGCGGGGCGACGCTCTTTGTCGAGCCGCTGGCGACGGTGGAGCTGAACAACCGCTGGCGTGAGCTGGAGCTGGAGGAGCAGCACGAGGTCGAGCGCATCCTGGCGGCGCTCTCGGCGCAGGTGGCCGAGAACGGCGCGCTGGTGCAGCGCACGGTGGAGGTGCTCGCCGAGCTCGACCTGGCCTTTGCCAAGGCGCGCTACAGCTATGAGCTGCGCGCCGTGCAGCCCCGCCTGTGGGAGGAGGGCAAGCCCGCGGGCGAGCCTACCCCAAGGGCGCCGCTCACGCTCCTGCGCGCGCGCCACCCGCTGCTCAACCCCGAGACGGTGGTGCCCATCGACGTCTGGCTGGGCGGCGATTTCCGCGTGCTCGTGGTGACCGGCCCTAACACCGGCGGCAAGACGGTGGCGCTCAAGACGATGGGGCTGCTGGCGCTGATGCATCAGGCGGGGCTGCATTTGCCGGTGGATGCCGACTCGATCCTGCCGGTCTTTCACGGCGTCTATGCCGACATTGGCGACGAGCAGTCGATCGAGCAGAGCCTCTCGACGTTTTCGTCGCACATGACGACGATCATCGACATCCTGCACCGTGCGGGGCCGGGGTCGCTGGTGCTGCTCGACGAGCTAGGCGCCGGCACCGACCCGGTGGAGGGCTCGGCCCTGGCGCAGGCGGTGATCCGTACGCTGTTGGCGCGCGACCTGTTGGCCGCGGCGACGACGCACTACTCGGAGCTCAAGCTCTTCGCCTATGCCACGCCCGGGGTGAGCAACGCCTCGGTCGAATTCGATGTGGAGACGCTCTCGCCGACGTACGAGCTGACCATCGGCCTGCCGGGCCGCTCGAATGCGCTGGCCATCGCCAAGCGCTTGGGGCTGCCGCAGGCGATCATCGACGAGGCGACGGCGCTGGTGGCGCCGGAGGACCTGCAGGCCGATGCGCTGCTGGCCGAGATCAAGGCGGCGCGCGAAGAGGCGCAGGAAGCGGTGGAGGGGGCGCGCGCGCAGCGCGCCGAGGCCGAGACGCTGCGCCGTTCGCTGGCCGGGGAACTCGCGGCCATCGACGAGACGCGGCGCCAGGTGATCGAGGAGGCGCGCGCCCAGGTGCAGCGCGAGCTGGAGACTGTGCGCGCCGAGCTGCGCACCATCTCGGCGGGCCTGGCGACCGAGACGCTGACGCACGACTGGCTGCGCCAGGCGGCCGAGCGGGTGCGCCAGCTCGAGAAGGAGGCGCTGCCCACGCCGCCGGCGCCCATCGTTGCGCCTGCGCCCGGCGGAGCGCCAGAAGTGGGCGATACGGTCTTCGTGCCCAGCCTGGGGCAGACGGGCGAGCTGGTCTCGCTCGCCGGCGACGAGGCCGAAGTACAGGTGGGCAGCTTTCGCCTGCGCACCCGCGCCGCAGGCCTCGAGCTGCGCCACAAGGCGGCCATTGAGGCCAAGACGGTGCCCGCGGTGACGCGCATCACGCAGGCCGCGCCCTCGCCGGGGATAGAGCTGGACCTGCGCGGCCGCCGCGTGGAAGACGCGCTGCCCGAGCTCGACAAGTACATCGACAACGCCTACCTCGCGGGCCTGCCCTACGTGCGCATCATCCACGGCAAGGGCACCGGCGCCCTGCGCCAGGTCGTGCGCGAAGCGCTGGCGCAGCACCCGCTCGTCACCTCCCACAAGGCCGGCGCGCGCGAGGAGGGCGGCGACGGGGTGACGGTGGCGCAGTTGGCGTCGCTGACGTGAGGCGGGAGACGTGAAACGTGATGCGCAAAGCGTAAAACGTAAGGCTTGTTCGTCTGCCCGTTGCGTGTTGCGTGTTCCGTTTGTCGGCTCACACTGACGGAACACGCAATACGCAACAGGCAGGCAGGCAAGCCTTACGTTTCACGTTTTCGCTTTACGTCCCTTCCTCCGGCCCCGGGGGCGGGATGAGCGCGCCGCCGCCTGCGGCGCGCTGCTGCATGATGCCGGTAATCTGGCGCACGGTCTCGAGGAACTCGACCGGGATGACCCACTTGGCCTGCGGGTCCTGTGCCAGGCGTTCGATGGCTTCGATCCACTTGAGGGCCACGAAATCGACGGTCGGCAGGCCCTCGCGGATGGCCGCGGCCTGCATCTTGATCTTGGCGAGCTCGGCTTCGAAGCGGCGGATGGCGACTTCCTTCTCGCTCTGGGCGTCGATCGAGGCGATTTCGGCGCGCTTGCGTGCCCGGCGCACGGCAAAGGCGGCGTCGAGCGCGGCGGCGTCGACGTGGATCACCTGCACCGAGCAGCGCGTGATGGTCACGCCCCAGCGGCGCGTCTGCTGGTCGAGCAGGTAGCGCACCTTGGCGTTGAGGCGCGAGCGGGGCCGGGCAATGGCGGTATCGCCCTCCGAGGTGACGCCGATGAACTCGTCGCGCCAGCCGGTCTCGCCGAGCACGTCGCGCAGGGTGGCCTCGGCCTGGCGTTTGGTGGCGTCCTTCCAGCTATCGACCTCGTAGGCGGCCTTGTAGATGGCCTCTTCGTCGGCGCTCTCGCGCCCGTCGACCTCCCGGCGCAGGATGCGGTAGCGGATCAGCATGCGCAGCTTGGGGGTGGCCGAGCTGCCGACGAGCACCTCATCGGCAAGGAACTCGTGCTGCTGCTCGCTGGTTTCGATGGTCGCGCGCACATGGTCAAAGGGGTCAAGGAGCAGCGACGAGCCGGGGTAGAGGATGCGGCTAAAGGCGCCCAGGCGCTCGACCACCTTGACGGTGCCTTCCTGTACGGTGACCGTGTTGGCGCGGAAGAACTTGATGGTGATAAACACCGACGCCGGCCCGATGATCAGCGCGCCGATGAGGCCGAGGACGCCGAAGGTGAGAAAGGTGTACAGGAGCGCCGTAGCCACCAGCACCATCAACAGGATGATGGCCACGAAGAGCAGTCTGTTCACCATGTCAAAGTTGCGCATGCCGGTCTCCTCATGTTCTCCCGAGGTTCACTTCTCTACAACCGCCAGGGTGAGAAACCGGGGTACCGGGCATTGGGTTGCGAACCCACGCAGGGCTGCAGGCGCGAGGCTCTATGAGTATTATAGCATATTCTTGCACTTGGGGAAACAGATGGCCAAGTCACAGAATCATGGGCGATATCGGTACTACAAGCAGGTGGCGTCGACGTTTTTTGGATACACCCAGCAGATGGTGCCACGCTCGCGTTCACACGTGGGCGGTCCGACCGATGTTTGCTGAGGGAGAGACTGTGTGACTGCCTCGCCTGAACTCTTGCTGCAGACACTGCGCGAACGCTTCCAGTTGCGGCACTTTCGCGACGGCCAACTGGAAACACTCGACGCGGTGCTGGATGGCCGCCACACGCTGCTGGTCATGCCCACCGGCTCAGGCAAGTCGCTCTGCTACCAGTTGCCGGCTGTGCTCGACAACGAGGGCGTGGTGCTCGTGATTTCGCCGCTGATCGCCCTGATGCAGGACCAGGTGCGTGCGCTCGAGCGGCGCGGCATCGCGGCGGCGGCGCTGCACAGCCTGCGAAGCGCCGAGGAGCAGGCGACGATCCTGCGGCGCATGGCTACGGGGCTCTACCGCCTGGTCTACGTGGCGCCCGAGCGGCTGCGCAGCGCCGCCTTTACCCAGGCGCTGCCGGTGGGGCGCGTGCAGATGCTGGCGGTCGACGAGGCGCACTGTATCTCGCAGTGGGGCCACGACTTTCGGCCGGCGTACCTGGAGATCCACAAGACCTGGGAGGCGCTGGGGCAGCCGACGGTGCTGGCGACCACGGCGACGGCGACGCCGCTGGTGCAAGACGACATCCTGCGCCAGTTGCACATCGAAGGTGCGGCGCGCGTTGTGACCGGCTTCAACCGCCCCAACCTGTTCTTCGAGGTCAGGCACGCGCCCGACGAGGACGCCAAGCTCGAGCAGCTGCTGGCGGCGCTGCCGGCCGAGAACGCGGGCAGCACCATCGTCTATGCCGGCACCAAGCGGGCGGCTGAGGAGTTGGCCGATATCATCGGCGAGGTGAAGGGGCTGGCCGCGGCGTACTATCATGGCGGGGTCGAGCCGGAGGTGCGGCGCCGCGTGCAGGCGCGCTTTATGCAGAACCGGGTGCAGGTGCTCGTGGCCACCAACGCCTTCGGCCTGGGGGTCGACAAGGCCGACGTGCGCGCTGTGATCCATTGGGATATCCCAGGCAGCCCCGAAGCCTACTACCAGGAGGCGGGACGCGCCGGGCGCGACGGCAAGCCCGCGCGCTGCCTGCTGCTGTACACGGCGGCCGATCGCGCGCTGCAGGAGTGGTTTATCAACAACGACGCGCCCGATGCGGACCGGTTGGCGCGGCTGCACGAGGCCCTGGGCCGGGCCGGCGTAGGCCGCGATGGGCGGCGTACGGCCGGCGAGGCGGAGCTGCGGCGCCGGGTGGGGTTGAGCGACATCAAACTGCGTGTGGGCATTAGCCTGCTGCAGGGGGCGGGCGTGCTTGACGACCAGGGCCGCGACGGCGGCGACCTGGTGTTCACGCTGGCGGAGGGCGTGCCGTTCGAGGCCGAGGCGATCATGGCGCGTGTCGAGCGCTTTCGGGCGCACAAGCGCGCGCTGCTCGACGAGATGATCCGCTACGCCGAGACGGAGGGTTGCCGGCGTCGGGTGCTCCTGGGCTATTTCGGCGACCCCGACGGCGCGCCCGTCGTGCCTTGTTGCGACAACTGCGCAAAGGGCTAAAGCCCTTACTACGAAGCGGGGGGCTGCGCCCTTTGTAGTGGCGGCTTGAGCCGCTGGGCCTGACGTTGATGCACGCGGTGCCAGGGACTCAAGCCCTCACGAGAAGAGGGTAATGCGGGTGGTCACCCAGATAGCGCTCGTGTGTAGGCCATGCCTGGCGTGGTGAAGATGTGCCGGCGCGGCGCGGCAGGGTGAGGCTGTGCGGGCGGGTTGGCGGGGGCGCAGGCGCAGGGCGATGTGGCCAGGCTGCGAGTGAAGGACCGGTGCGAGCACGGCGTGCGCTGCGCCGGCGATCTTTCGAAGGTATGGGGCGAGATCTGGGAGGCGAGCGTTGTCGCCAGCCCCGTGCAGGGGCCGGCAGCGGCGCTTTTTTTGTGGGCCGCCCCTGGGCGGTGGGGGGGTGGCCTTAGCAGGGGAGGCCGGCTGGGCGCGGCGCCGCTGCACGCGGTGAGCACAAGCCGCCGCAACAGGCGGCAATGGCTGCACGGCGTGCACAAACCGCACGCATCGGGGTGGCTGCGGGGCGCCAAGGGGTGCACAGGATGGACAAAGGGCGCCGGTGTGGCCACAGAGCGACGCCGGCGAGCGGCTTCGGGTGCTGCCGGAGGCGCGGAATCGTCCGACGGGGGCCTGGTGGCGCTCGGCGTGTAGCGCCGCCAGCGCGGCGCGTGGCAGTGCCCAGAACGTGGGGCACGGCCCAGATTCGGCCATCGCGGGGCCTCGGGGCCCGTGGCAGGGCCCGGCAAAGGCCGGCGGGGGGCCGGCGAGCGAACATAAGCAGCGTAAAAGTAGGGTAAATCCTGCAAAGGCGGCCTGAATGGACCATAAAAGGTTGCAGACATAACGGAATCGGCAAGTCGCCAACGGCCTGCGCGAGTGGGCAGGGGGCTGCGAGCCGCCGATGCCCGGGGCTGGAAGGGCAGAATCGGCGCCCCGGCGGCAGCCGACCGTGACAGGGGCTGTACATAAGGGGCCGGGAACCCGGCGACTCCGGCGGAAATCCAGCGGAGGCGGCTGCGAATGGTTCCGGCGGCGTGGCAGCCGCCCCGCTGCCTTCAGGGGCCTACGCCTGCTGCAGCCAGGCCAGCATCTGGCGGGCGTGCTCGACGTCGTGCCCGCTGAGGGCTAACCACTGGTAGAGCGCGGGGGGCGTGGCGCCGGGGATGTGCTGGGCCAGCCCCTGCTCGCCGAGGGCCTCGACGGTCGCGAGCAACTCGCGGCAGGCGGCGTCATAGTCGGCCCACACCGCATGCCAGGGCTGCATGGCGCGGCGCATGGCGTGTTCGCCGTTCCAGGCCTCGAGCGCCTCGTCATCCATCGGCAGCGCGGGCAGCGTGCCGCTGTGGGGCGCCTGTGCGGCGGCAGCGGCCATGGTGGCTGTCCAGTCGGCGAGGTGGCCTACCACGTCCTTGGCCGTCCACTGGCCGCAGAGCGGGATGGTGTCGCGCGCGCTGGGCGGCATGTGGCCTGTGAGGCGGGCGACGGCCCAGCGGGCATCGCGGATGGCCGCCTGCAGCAGGCAACTGGGGCCGGGCGCAGCGGTAGGCTGGGCCTCGCGGCGCCAGGCGGCGATGGCGGCGGCGTGTTCGGCATCGTGGCCGGCCTCGAGCTCAACCCAGCCGGCGGCGCTGACCTCGCCCCAGGGCACGCGGTGCTGCTCTGCCTGCTGCGCTGCGGGCAGCTCGCCAAAGGTGCGCGCGAGGCTGCGCAGGGTCTCTTCCAGTTCGGCCAGCACGCCGGCAAGCGACAGGTCCTGGCGCTGGGCCACGAGCTCGGCGTTGTAGGCATCGACGTCGGGCACGTCGGCGATTTCCATGCCGCGGCCGGCCACCAGGTCGGGCAGGCGGCGGGCGGCGCGGGCCTCCCAACCGGCGATGTGCGCCAAGACGTCTTTGGCCGTCCACGCGCCGCAGAGGGGCTGTGTGCTGAGCGTGGCCTCGTCGAGGCCGAGCAGGGTGTCGTAGAGCTTGGCGCGTTCGAGGATCAGGCGGTCGAGGCAGAGTTCCGGCTTCATGATCTGTCCTCCTTGGTGGCCCAGGGGCCGGCAAGCATGCCGTCGAATGCCGGCGGCATGAACAGAACCGACGTTCTGCATGATACCACGAGTCCTGTCTGTCGTCAATGCGTGTGTGACAGCTCGTGTTCCCTTTTGACCCCGCTCAGCCGCAGTGATATACTCGAAAGAGAGGGCTCACTGCTCGCGCCTTGACGAGCGGCGCGGGCCCTGCCGGCTGTTCACCCTGTGGACGCTCGAAGGGAGTGGTTGCCATGCCCGAAACAATGCGCGCCATTATCAAGCCGCGGCCGGGGCCGGGCCTCGAGATGGCCCGGGTCCCCATCCCCAAAATTGGCCCCCGCGAAGTGCTGGTCAAGGTTCGCGCGACCTCGATCTGCGGCACCGACGTGCACATCTACAAGTGGGACGCCTGGGCGCAGGGCCGCATCAAAAAGATGCCCTACACCATCGGCCACGAGTTCTGTGGCGATGTCGTCGAGGTCGGCAGCGCCGTGCGCTCGCTCCAAGTGGGCGATTTCGTCTCCGCCGACTCGCACCGCTTCGACGGCACCTGCCCCGTCTGCCGCGCCGGGCAGGCACACATCTGCGCCAACCTCGAAATCTTTGGCGTGGATGTGGACGGCTGCTTCGCCGAGTACGTGGCCCTGCCCGAGACCTCGGCCTGGGTCAACGATCCCGACCTGGACCCTGCCATTGCCTCCATCCAGGACCCCTGCGGCAACTCGGTCTATGCCGTGCTGGCCGAGCCGGTCGCCGGCAGGTCGGTGGTCGTGTTCGGCGACGGTCCGACTGGCCTCTTTGCCGTCGGCGTGGCCAAGGCGGCCGGCGCCAGCCTGGTGGCCCACGTCGGCAAGTATCCGGCACGCCTGGCCATCGGCAAGACCCTGGGGGCGACCATCTCGCTCAACATCACCGAGCCGGGCACCGATGTGGTCCGCACCTTGCTGGACGCGACGCAAGGGGTCGGAGTCGACGTGGTCGTCGAGATGACCGGCAGCCAAACGGCGATCGACCAGGGGTTCTCCGCCCTGCGCAAGGGCGGGCGCGTGAGCATCTTTGGCATCCCCTCGCAGCCGATCACGCTCGACCTGAACAAGCAGATCATCTTCAAGGGCGCGACCATCTATGGCATCAACGGCCGCCAGCTTTGGCAGAGTTGGTACCAGATGGCCGGCATGTTCAAGTCGGGCGCGCTGGATCCCAAGCCGGTGATCACCCACCGCATCACGCTCGACGAGTTCCAGCACGGCTTTGACCTCATGACCGCTTCCGATCGTGTGGCGGCCAAGATTGTGATGTATCCATAGACGTCGGAGGCGGCATACTCTGCACGTGAAGGGGGTACGGTCGGTGAAGGTGCATGCATTCCAGAGGCCCGAGGCCCTGGTGCCCGCTCCCGACTTTTGCCTGGCCTCCGCGACGGGCGATACCATCTGTGCGAGCATCTACCGGCAGCGACAGAAGCAGGTGCTGTTCTTCGTGACGGGGTCGGGCCCGGCCGAGTGGACGCCGGCGCTGCGCGCGTTTTCGGAGCATGCCGAGGCGCTCAGCCGCGAGGGCTCCGTGGTGCTGGCGCTGTTGTCCGGCAGCGCGGACGATATCCGGGGCAGCGATCGTGGCCTGGCCTATCACTTTCCGGTGGTGGCCGATGAGGGCGGCCGGATGCGCCAGAGCTATGAGACCCTGCTGGCGGGCGACACGGGCACGAGCCATCTCGTCTTCGTGCTCGACCAGTTCGGCGCGCCCTATGCTGCCGTGATCAACGCCGATCCGCTCGACCCGGAGCTCTATGAGCAGATCGAGCAGTGGTTGTCGTTCATTGCCATCCAGTGCCCCGAGTGAGGCGTTGCCGAGTGGCCCGTGTGGTCATGATGTGAGGCGTACTGCGTAATGCGTAATGGCGCGCAGTCACGCAGTACGTAGTACGCAGTACGCTGCGCGTGCAATTTCGAGGAGGGAATCCGTGACCGCCGACAAGCTGGCTTTCATCACCGATGACGTCGCTGCCCTGAAGGATCAGGGGCTGTTCATCAACATCCGCACCATTCAGTCGGCCCAGGGGCCGTGGACGGTGGTGGACGGCAAGAGGGTGCTCAACCTCTGCACCAACAACTACCTGGGCCTGGCCAACCATCCAAGGCTGAAGGAAGCGGCCGCGAAGGCGATCGAGGCGTATGGCGTGGGCCCGGCGGCGGTGCGCTCCATCGCCGGCACCATGGACCTGCACCTGCAGTTCGAGGAGCGCATGGCGCGCTTCAAGGGCGCCGAGGGCGTGATCTCGTTCCAGTCGGGTTTCTGCGCCAACCTGGCGGTGATCCCGGTGCTGGTGGGGAAGGAAGACGGCGTCTTTTCCGACGAACTGAACCACGCCTCCATCATCGACGGCTGCCGCCTGTCGGGGGCGCGCATCGAGCGCTTTGCGCACTGCAGCCCTGAGGACCTGGCGCGGGTGCTCGAAGAGAAGCGCGGGCAGTATCGTCGCGCCCTCGTCATCACCGATGGCGTCTTCTCGATGGACGGCGACGTGGCCCCGCTCGACCAAGAGTACGAGATTGCCGAGCGCTGCGGCTGCCTGTTCATGGTCGACGATGCTCACGGCGAGGGCGTCATGGGCCGGGGCGGCCGTGGCATCGCCGATCACTTTCACCTGCACGGCAAGGTCGATGTCGAAGTGGGCACGCTCTCCAAGGCGTTCGGCGTCATGGGTGGCGTGGTGGCCGGCAAGAAGCTGATCACCGACTATTTGCGACAGCGCGCGCGGCCCTTCCTCTTCTCGAGCGCAGCCACGCCGGCCGATGTTGCGGCGTGCATCGCGGCCATCGACGTGCTCGAAGAGTCGACCGACCTCGTCGACAGGCTGTGGGAGAACACGCGCACCTTCAAGGCCGAGATGGTGCGCCTGGGCTTCAACACCGGGCAGAGCGTCACCCCGATCACACCGGTGATGTTGGGCGAGGCGCCGTTGGCCAAAGAGTTCTCGCGGCAGCTCTTCGAAGAGGGCGTCTTTGCCATGGCCCTGGGCTTCCCCACCGTGCCCCGCGGCAAGGCGCGCATCCGCGTCATGATTTCGGCCGGTCTCGCGCAGAGCGACCTGGAGTTCGGCCTGGCGGCGTTCGAGCGCGTCGGCAGGCGGCTGGGGGTAATCTAGGCACCCCCGAAGATGCTCAATGACTGAGTCAGGATCTCACTGCAGAGGCGCAGAGGGCGCAGAGGCGCTAATGATCTTCTCTGCGTCCTCTGCGCCTCTGCGGTGGCTATCTTCGTCTGGTCGAGCGCAGCTTCGCTGACTGGCGGCCTGAAGTGCCGGCCGCGTTCTGAAAGGGAGAATCGCCTCATGCCTCCGCACAACATCGCACTGGCGTGGCTGGGAGCGATTGTCGGCACCTACGTCATCCTCTTCTGGATCGCGGCCTGGTGGGCGCGGCGCACGCCGAACGACATCGACGACGTCATCGTGGGCGTGGTGCAGTGGCCGGCGGTGCTGGCCCTGAGCCTATGGGCCGCCATCGACCTGAGCGGGCGCAGCGAGCTGCCGGATGGCGTGGTGGAGGTGGTGCGCCGGGGCGCGGGCATCGCCCTTATCGGCGTGGTGACCTGGTGCGTTTGGCGTCTGGTGCGCGACACGGTGCTGTATTACGGGCGGCGCTTGGCGCGGCGCACCGAGGCCAACTTTGACGACGTCCTCTTTCCCGTGCTCGACGTGCTGGCGCCGGTGGTCATCATCGTCACCGGCGCGGTGCTGATGCTGCGGCTGCTTGGGGCCGACTTTTCCACCGTCGTCGTCACCGCCGGCGGCGCGGCGCTCTTCCTTGGGCTCTCGCTGGGCGATACGCTGAAGAACATCCTCGGCGGCGTGATGCTGCTGGTCGACACCCCCTTCCGCTTTGGCGACCTCATCGTCATCGACGGCGTGGTCTGCCAGATCAAGCAGATCGGCCTGCGCGTCACCACGCTGTACAACACCGAGAGCCACGCCGAGGTCTACCTGGCCAACAGCATCCTGGCGACGACCAAGCTGACCAACCTCACGCGGCCCAGCCCCGACCTCAAGGTGCGCGTCATCGTGCCGCTGCCCGACCCGCGCTTGATTGGCCCCGGGACGGAGCTGCTGCTCGCGCTGGCCGATGCGAACCCCTATGTGCTGGGGCGCCCCGCCGAGAAGCAGGAGGCGATGCGGCGCACCCTGCAGGCGGCAGAGCCGGGCTCGGCCCGGGCCCGCGAGCTGGAGTGGGGCCTCGCCGCGCTGGAGCGCGAGCGGGAGCTCGACGGCTACCTGGCGGAGGTGGAGCAGTCGCTCACCGACCTGCTGGGCAAGGTGCGGCGTGCCGAGTGCAGCGGCCTTTCGGTACAGGAGCTGCGCCATCTGATGGCCGAGCTCAACGCCATGCACGCCTACCCCGATCATCTGGTGCGTGCCATGCGCGCGTGGGCGCAGGCTCGTGCGGCCGACCCCAGGCTGGCGAGCTACCCCGACGACCGCGAGCGCCTGCTGAGCGATGCCGAGATGCGGCTCGGCGCCCTCGATAGCCGCCTGGAGGGCCTGCGCAAGCACCTGCACAGCCCCGACCTCTACCAGGCGCAGCGCCTCGACGACCTCATCGTCGAGCTGATGGAGTGGCTGCCCCGCTCTTTCAAGCAGATCACGCCCGCCTGGAAGCGCCCCCTGGTGCAGCCCGCGCACGTGGACCTGAAGGGCGTCTCGCTGCAGCTCTATGTGTACATCGACGACATCCACCTCGAGGGCTTTGTGCGCGAGAAGCGGGTGATGGGCGAGCTGTTCGCGGAGGCCGTGGAGGGGATACTCGCCCTGCAGAGACGAGAGAACTGAGGGGGCGCGAAAGGCGCGAAAGGCACGAAAGGGCGCGAAAGGCGCAAGAGGGCGCGAAAGGCGCAAGAGGGCGCGAAAGGCACGAAACGGCACGAAAGCGACGCGAAAAGGGGCGAGAGGGCGCGAAAGGCACGAAACGGCGCGAAAGCGACGCGAAAAGGGGCGAGAAAGATGGCGCCCCTTTCGTGCTCCTTTCGCGCTCCTTTCGTGCTCCTTTCGCGCCCTCTCAGTCCTCCTCGTAGTAGTCGATGCGCAGCCGCTTCTCAAAGTACTCGCGGATCTTTTTCTGCATCTCTTCCGGCACCTGGCGCTCGAAGGGAAAGCTGCGCGCGCTGGCCACGTAACGTTCGAGAAAGGTCTCGATGAACGCGCCCTGCACGGCCAGCGGCTCGGGGCCGAGGTAGTCGATGAGGTCGCCGGGGGTGTGCAGGTACGAGGTGGTGGCGCCCGAGCGCACGAACGAGACGGAGGGGATGCCGGCCTCCGAGAGCGGCGTGCCGTCCGACGAGTAGACGTCCTCCTTGACCTCGAAGGCGGGGCCGCGCTCCTTGGCGAGCAGGGTCACCGCGGCGGCGAGCTCGCGCGGGCCCAGGGCCAGGGAGCGGTTCTGGCCCAAGAGCGCCCCCTGCACGTCGATGTTGACGCAGAGGCGGTGCTGCTCCAGCTCGGTGTGGTCGCGGCCGGGCACAAAGCCGGGCGCCTCGCGGGCGGCCTTGTCGGCGGCCTTGAGCGCCTTGATATAGTGCACGCTGCCGCGCAGGCCCAGCTCCTCGGCGCCCCAGGCCACAAAGCGCAGCGTGCGCGCCGAGCCGCGCGCGGCAAAGACCCGCGCCAGTTCCATGACGAGCGCAGTGCCGCCGGCGTTATCGCTGGCGCCCTGGATGGCCAGCGAGCTGTCGTAGTGGCCGCCGATGACAACGATCTCGTCGGGGTAGACGGCGCCGGGCAGCTCGGCGACGACGTTCTGCGAGGTGGCCTCGCCCTCCTGTGAGCGGGCCACGATGCGCGCCCGCCGCGCCCCCTCGCGCACCAGGTGCAGGCCATCGCTGTGGGCGATGAGCACCTCGGGCACCGCGCCCACCTTGGCGCGCACCTCGGGCAGTTGCTCCACGCGGATCGGCGGGGTGGCGAGCTGGTCGCTGATGGAGATGATGGCCAGCGGCGCAAAGCGCATCGCCAGGTCGTGGGCCTCGCCGCGCAGGCCGCCGAGCACGGCCACGATCTTGCCGCGCCACTCGGGGCCGATGCTCTCCACCCCGCCCGAGCCGGCAAAGTGGATGTCGCCCGTCACGCCTTCAGGCGGCGTATCCTGTGAGAGGTAGAACATCTCACAGGGGATGCGGCCGAGGGGCGGGTCGAGGATCTCGAGTTGCGCCTCCACGGCGCCGTAGGTGCGCACCGGGAAGGGCTGCCGGCGCGTGCTCAGGCCCAGCGAGCGGAAGTGGGCCTCGATGGCGGCGGCGGCCTGCTTCTCCTGCGGGCTGCCGCCCAGGCGGCCGCCGATCTCCACGGCCAGATGTCGCAGGTGGGCGAAGGCGCGCGCGCCGTCAAAGTGGGTCAGCTCGGGCATGGGGTGTTCCTCCTCGTTGATGGCATGGCTGTATGACTCGTATTGTAGCCTATCCGGGCCGTGAGGCAACCATGGGCGCTGGAGGGGGTGTAGTTCAGTTTTGGGGCAAGTTGTAGACAGTCTCCCAGACACCGTCGAAGCGATTGCTGAGGATAGCTGCCCGGACTGGGATCACGCGCTCGGCACCTTTCCTGTTCCAGCGCATGCCGGGTCCAGCCATCCGT
>JAKPJZ010000037.1 GCA_029553955.1 Chloroflexota bacterium | reverse complement strand
ACGGCCACGCTGTTCAACCAGGCCGGCGCGCTGGTGCATGTCTACACCGACGGCAGCGTGATGGTGAACCACGGCGGCACCGAAATGGGCCAGGGCCTGCACACCAAGGTGGCGCAGATCGTGGCCGACGAGCTGGGCGTGCCCTTCGAACGCGTGCAGGTGACGGCCAGCGACACCGCCCGCGTGCCCAACGCCAGCGCCACGGCCGCCTCCAGCGGCACCGACCTCAACGGCCGCGCCGCCCAGTTCGCAGCGCGCAATGTGCGCGACAACCTGGCCGCATTCGCGGCAGGGCTGGACGGTTGCGGCGCCGGCGCGATCCGTTTTGCCGGCGGGCAGGTGATCTCGCCCAAGGCCTCGCGCCCATTCGCGGAAGTCGTGCAGGCGGCCTACGCCAACCGCATCCAGCTCTGGAGCGACGGCTTCTACCGCACCCCCAAGATCCACTACGACAAGACCACGCTGACCGGGCGGCCGTTCTACTATTTCGCCTATGGAGCGGCCTGCACCGAGGTGGTGATCGACACGCTGACCGGCGAGAGCCGCGTGCTGGCGGCGGACATCCTGCACGACGTGGGCACCAGCCTGAACCCGGCCCTGGACATCGGCCAGATCGAAGGGGCCTTCATCCAGGGCATGGGCTGGCTCACCACCGAGGAACTCGTGTGGGACAAAAAGGGCCGGCTGGCCACCCATGCGCCCAGCACCTACAAGATCCCGACGGCGGGCGATGTGCCGCCGCGCTTCACGGTCGACCTGTGGCCGGAGCCGAACCGCGAGGACAACGTCTTCGGCAGCAAGGCGGTCGGGGAGCCCCCGTTCATGCTCGCCATCAGCGTCTGGGAGGCGATTCGCGACGCCGTGGCCGCGGCGCGCGGGGACGGCACCGCCCGGATGGACGCGCCCGCGACGGCGGAGCGGGTGCTCGGCGCGCTCAAGGTTCGCTGAGCCCCTCAGGCCGCCGGCGGCCCGGCATCCGGCAGCATCTGGCGGATCACTGCGCGGTCGAACTCGCGCGTGGCCTCGTCCAGCTCCTCGTAGGCCACCAGGTTGTTGTGGCGCCGTCGCGCCCAGTCGTATTGCGGGCTGTAGCTCCAGCCGGCCATCAGCAGGTCGGCCATCCAGCGCCGGTGCTCGGCCCGGGCCAGCAGTTCGACGGTCTGTACCGAGCTCCCCAGTTGTTCAAGCGCCCGTCGCTTGACCGGCTCGTGCTCCACCTGACGCCGGTTCGACGCCTTGACCATCTCGTCGAGCTCGTCCCAGGGGAACTGGGTCGGCTTGTTGCGCAGCGGCCGGCCCGCCGCCTCGATCTTCGCCAGGTAGGCCTCGTGGCGCTGGCGCGCATCGCGGTCAATGGCGTCTCCGAGCAGATAGGCCCCGGAGCAGACGCTGTAGCGGTCGAAGGTGGCAAAACCCAGGGCCTCGGCGGTGTTGTCCACACCGACGGCGCCCATCACTTCCGAGTGCGGCGGCATGCACACCACCACTTGGGGCCGGCGCGGCCAGCCGCGGGTCAGGCGCGAAAGGTGCAGGCCCGCGGCCAGCGCGTCGATGTCGCGCTCCAGCGTGACGAAGGCCAGAGCCAGGGTCGGCAGGCTGGCGGCTCCGTCGGGGGCCTGTCCGGTGCGCTCGGTCAGCCGCGAAGGCGACAGGTGCGGCAGCGAAACATCCTGCGCGCGCACCTCCAGCAGCGTCGAGAGGGCCGGGTACTCGGCCGTCAGCTGCACCAGCGCCTGCGAAGCCAGCGGATCCAGCAGTGTGACTACCGGGCGCTGCGGCTGGGCGTAGTGGGCCTGCAGTGCCAGGTTGACGACGATCGCGCGCGCCAGGGCATCGGCGCCGACCACCAGCACATGCAGGCGCTCGGCCCCCGCCTCATGCAGGGGCGCCACGCGGTCCGGCGCCCATTCGGTCAGCAGCACGCGCGCGGCCACGTCCACCACGTCAAGCACGCGCCCGTCGAAATGGCGGTCCTGTTGCCGGTAGTGCGGCGCCTCGCTGGCGATCTGGCGCAGGCTGCGGTCGGCCACATGCACGTAGCAGCGCACAGGGGCGCGGCGGCGCCGGCGCTCGCTGGCCTGGCGCGCGGCCAGCGCAACCCGCAGGTTGGCGGCATCGCTGTCGGTCAGGCACACCAGCGCATCGGCGCGTTGCAGGCCCGCCTGGTGCAGCACGTCGGCGGACCGGCCGTCGCCCGGCAGCACAGCCACCCCGGCGGCGCGCAGCGCGGGCACCGCGCCATGGTTCTCATTGAGCTCGATCACCGCCACGCGGTGGCCCGCCTCGCGCAGGCTGAGGGCCAGCCGTGACGCCTTCTCCCCCAGGCCGACAATGACCACGTGATTGCGGTAGATGAATCGCAGCCACAGTCGATCGGCGCTCAGGTCCAGCACCTTGAAGTACGCGTACAGGGCTGCCAGCGCCGCGCCCCCCTTGCCCAGGTAGCCCGCCAGCGCCAGCAGGCCGGCCTCGGGCGGCTCGCCGGTCTTGCCGCCGAAGCCGAACTCATAGATCGAGCGGGCCGCCTCCATGGACCACAGGGGCAGCCCTGCGGCCAGCACATGCCAGACCACGGCCACCCCCCACGCCACGGCGGCCGCCACCAGCAACAGCGGCGCAATCAACTTTTCGCGGGCCTTGACCCAGGGCACCAGCCTCATGAAACCGCCTTCGCCTTGTTTGGTTGACAGACAGCGATTATCGGCAGGCCCGCAGGCACACCGGGCGCCGGTGCACAATCCGCGCTGCCCCGCCGCCTGCCCTGCGCGTTCCCCCGCCTTTCAAAGTAGACCGAATCCATGCTCCACCCCATGAACGACGGCACGCTGGACGTGCTCATCCTTGGCCCGATGGGCGCCGGCGTCGCGCCGTCCGAACAGAACTGCGTGCGCCTGAAGGCGGCGGTGGAAGAGCTGCTTGCACGGGCCGAGTTCACCGAGCGGCTGCGCGCCTGTGGCTACCAGCGCTTCAACGTCACCGCGCCCGAGCACCTCCAGGGCAACCGCATCGCCAACGAGGTGTTTCGTGAACTGGACAAGGCCGATCTGGTGGTGCTGGACCTCTCGTCGCGCCCCGGCACCACGGCGCCCTCGCCCAATGTGATGTACGAACTCGCGCTGGTCCACGCGCTGGGCCTGCCCTTCATGCTGATCAGCAGCACCATGGATCCGGCGCCGTTCTACGTCGCCCACGACCGGGTGCGCCATGCGGCCTACGACAAGCTTGAAGCCACCGCGGCCGAGCTGCACGGCCCCTTCGCGGCCTACCTGGATCCGAAGAACCGGCAGAACTTCGCCGACAACGCGGTGTCCGGCTACTACGACGGCGCCGCCATCATCGACATCTCGGCCGCGGCCGGGCTGGCGGCAGGCTACTACGACAACTTCGTGCACCGCGTGCTGCGCGAGGGCAACGGCTACCTGGCGCGCTCCGGCGGTCGGTTCAAGCGGCTGATCACCGTGCTGCCCGCCGATCTGGACACGACGGCGGCGCAGCAGATCGAGGACGTGGAGGCCCTCGTCACATCGCTTGGCCTGCAGCTCGAATCGACCGAGCTGAAGCTCGCCGACTCCGACATCCGTGGCCTGGCCGTGCGCCACGTCGGATCGCTGCTGATCGATGTGCCCAGCACGGTCTTTTCGTTGCGCCGTTCACCACGGCTGCTCAAGCACCTGCAGGCCTCGCGCGACGGCTTCGAGGACGATCCCGGTGACGCTGAACGCAAGACCCACCAGCGCCTGCTGCGCCAGTTTCGCCAGAGCCTGCTGGATCACCTGCGCCGGGACCGTGCGCTCACACCGATCCGCGACAAGGCGTTCGAGTGTGTGGGGGTGGCCGACCTGGCCGAGCGATTGCGCCAGCCACTGGCCTGAGTTGGATCCCCGATTCCTGGCGGGCGGCCCTGGC
>JAKPJZ010000026.1 GCA_029553955.1 Chloroflexota bacterium | reverse complement strand
TGGCCGCTCGGCTCGGCGACCCGATAACTGTGGAAGCGCTACAGCCTCGTCGGAGCACTCGCCGTCATCGTGCTCATCGTGCTGTTCGTCGTCCTGGCGTCGGCCGTTCTAAAGAAGCGCTGACGCCAGCGGCGATGACCGACCTCAGTCGCGGGTGAGCTTGCGATAGGTGACCCGATGGGGTCGGGTCGCTTCCTCGCCGAGGCGCTCGATCTTGTTCTTCTCGTAGGCTTCGAAGTTGCCCTCGAACCAATACCACTTGGCCGGGTCTGACTCGTCGCCCTCGTAGGCGAGGATGTGCGTCGCCACTCGGTCGAGGAACCACCGGTCGTGGCTGATCACGACAGCGCAGCCCGGGAACTCCAGCAGCGCGTTTTCCAGGGAGCCGAGGGTCTCGACGTCGAGGTCATTGGAGGGCTCGTCGAGGAGCAGGAGGTTGCCCCCCTGCTTGAGGGTGAGCGCGAGGTTGAGTCGGTTGCGTTCTCCACCGGAGAGCACGCCGGAGAGCTTCTGCTGGTCGGGCCCCTTGAAACCAAACTGCGAGACGTAGGCGCGCGACGGGATCTCGACGTTGCCGACCTTCATGTAGTCGAGCCCGTCGGAGACGACCTCCCACAGCGTCTTGGCGGGGTCGAGCCCGGCGCGGGACTGGTCGACATAGGAGATCTTGACCGTCTCACCGACCTTGACCTCGCCAGCGTCGGGCTGTTCCAGCCCGACGATCGTCTTGAACAGCGTCGTCTTGCCGACACCATTGGGGCCGATGACCCCGACGATCCCGTTGCGCGGCAAGGTGAACGACAAGCCGTCGATGAGGACCCGGTCGCCGAACCCCTTGCGGAGGTTCTTGACCTCGATGACCTGCGACCCGAGCCGCGGCCCCGGCGGGATGGTGATCTCCTCGAAGTCGAGCTTGCGGGTGCGCTCGGCCTCGGCCGCCATTTCCTCGTAGCGGGCCAGGCGAGCCTTGGACTTGGCCTGGCGACCCTTGGCGTTGGAGCGGACCCACTCGAGCTCGTCGGCGAGCCGCTTGGCCAGCTTGGCGTCCTTCTTGCCCTGGACCTTGAGTCGTTCGGCCTTCTTTTCCAGGTATGCCGTGTAGTTGCCTTCGTAGCCGTAGAGCCGGCCGCGGTCGACCTCGGCGATCCACTGGGCGACATTGTCGAGGAAGTAGCGGTCGTGGGTGACGGCCAGGACGGCGCCGGGATATTGGGCGAGGTGCTGCTCGAGCCACTGGACCGACTCGGCGTCGAGGTGGTTGGTGGGCTCGTCGAGCAGGAGCAGGTCGGGCTTTTGCAGGAGGAGCTTGCACAGGGCGACGCGGCGGCGCTCACCACCGGACAACACGGTCACGTCGGCGTCCGGCGGCGGGCAACGGAGGGCGTCCATGGCCTGCTCGAGCTGAGAGTCAAGGTCCCACGCGTTGGCGTGGTCGATCTCCTCCTGGAGCGTGCCCATCTCGGTCAGGAGCGCGTCGTAGTCTGCGTCGGGCTCGCCCATTTCGACGGAGATCTGGTTGAACCGGTCGAGCTTGGCCTTGATCTCCCCGGCGCCTTCTTCGACATTGCCCAGGACGGTCTTGGACTCGTTGAGGGGCGGCTCCTGCAGGAGGATGCCGACGGTGTAACCAGGTGAGAGGCGAGCCTCGCCGTTGGACGGTTGGTCGAGCCCCGCCATGATCTTGAGGATCGTCGACTTGCCGGCGCCGTTGGGACCGACGACGCCGATCTTGGCGGTGGGGAAGAACGACATGGTCACGTCATCGAGGATGAGCTTGTCGCCCACCGCCTTGCGCGCCTTAGTCATGGTGTAGATGAACTCGGCCATGCGGGGAAGGCTATCCGGCCAGGCGCATCCCGGCCGAATCGCCTCATCTGCCCGCCCGACCCACGCTAGGCCACAGTCACGACATAGCGGTCGGTCTCCGGGTCGGCGGTCGCGAGGTCGAAGGGAAGGTCGGTCTCGGCCAGATCCTCCGGGCCCTCCGGAACGCCGTCGCCCGGCGAGCCTGCGAGTCCCTCAGGGCTCTCGGCGCCGTATGCCGCGGCATACCCCTCGTGCTCGGCGAGCGCCTGTTGGATCTCGGGCTCGGCCATGCGGTCGGTCGGGTCGAACTGCGCCCGCGCGGCCTTGGCGAACCGGGACTGGCCCAGGCTGAGGTCATGCCCGACGTGGTAAGCGTCGATCTCGACGGAGGTGTTGGTGCGAGACTCATCACCCCCGACAGCCCAGACGTTGACCCGCAGCCGCCCGTGGACCACGACCGGTTGACCCTTGGACACGCTCGCGACGACATTGGCGGCGAGGGAGTTGAAGGTGACGACCGAGACGAAGTTGGTGCCAGCGTCGACGTAGCCGCGGGTCTGCGGGTCGTAACGACGCGCCGTGGAGGCCACCCGGAAGGTGGCGAACGGCCGTCCGTTCTTCGTCTGGCGCAGGACCGGATCGGCGGTGACATTGCCCGCGATGGTCAGGTAGCTCTCGTTCATGGCTCGTTCCCCTGGTCTCTAGCTCACGTCCCGACCCGGGTATGCCGGGCGGCGAGGCGGCGCCTCGCACACCACTGTCACGACCCCAGGTCACCGAGCGGCATACCCCGTCGTGAGCCTGTGGACGACGCGACCAGCGTGGCCACGGATGGGGACAGCGCGAAGTCAGCGCAATCAGCCCAGGTCAGCGCAAGTCAGCCGCGGCGCGCCCGGTCGAGCCGATCCCGGGTGCGGGCGTGCCGAGCGAGGACCGCCGCGACCGGGTCGACGATGCGTTCGCGAGCCACCCCGGCGATAGCGGTGCGCAGCCGTCCCTCGATGAGCCGGCCGCGACGACGGGCCCCGACCCCCACGAACACCCGGTTGACCAGTGCCGTCAGCCACCCTCCGAGCACACCCACGGCGAGTGCGAGGAAGGGGATCGGGAGTTCGCCGATCTTGGGAGTGGGCAGGGGCGGCAACTGGAGCCATCCGATCACCCCGAGGACCACGAGCCAGGCGACACCGACAATGACGGCCAGTCCGAAGAGCCACTGCAGGGCCGCGGTGACCCGCCACCACACTGGCTGTCGGGCCCGCAACGGCGTGTGGATGACCGCCTGGTCGAGCGCGTCGGAGAGGGACTCGGCGCCCGGCGCCGCGGCATCGGCGACGGCGTTGCTCCAGCGCACCGGGAGACCGGCACCGGCTCGGTCGGCGAGGGCAGTGCTCGCGAGTGCCACGGCAGCGCGGGCCGCCGGAGAGGGCGGCGGGATCGACGAACGCCCGACGACGGCGCGGATGTCGGCCTCGTCGACCTTGCGCATCGACACGGCGGTCTTGCTGAGCCGCAGGCGAGAAAGGGGATCAGCGCGGAATCCGGCAAGCCAGCGAGTGAACAACCACCCACCGTGACTCGTCGCCTCACGCCGGTAGTCCTCGACGACGGCCGCGACGACGACCGGCACACCAGCAGCGCGGGCCAGCGCCGCGACGAGATCACCGTCGGCCGCTCCATCGAGCGAGGGTTCGGAGTCGGCGACGCCGGTGCGGAGGGTGGTCGCGACCGCCACGACATCGGCAGACAACCGGGCGCGGGCCGCGTCGGCGCTCGCGACGGCGTTGGCCAACCGCTGGCGGAGTTCGGGGACCCCGGCGCCGGTCACGGCCGAGGTGACGAGCACGGTCGCTGCGGGCATCCCGTCGGCGGCGAGCAGCCCGCGGAGGTCCTCGCGACAGGCCGCGAGCGCCTCGGGGGCGAGCCGGTCGCTCTGATTGAGCACGACGAGCGTGACGGCGCCGTGCCCCGAGAGCGCGGCGATGTATTCGTCGTGCAGGAGAGCGTCGGCGTACTTCTGCGGGTCGGTTACCCACACGAAGACGTCGACGAGGTCGAGGATCCGCTGAGCCTCCTGCCGGTGGGCACTGACCCGCGAGTCGAAGTCCGGCAGATCGAGCAAGACGAGCCCGTCGAGGGAACCGAGCACCTCGGCGGCGGCGGGGCCGTCTTCTGCGACGGTATGCCGTGCCTTGACCCCGAGCCAGTCGAGCAGAGCTGCCGCCGACTCGCGCCCCCAGATGGCCGCGGTCGGGGCGGCGGTCGTCGGTCGCTTGGCACCGATCCGGGAAACCTGCTCCCCCACAAGGGCATTGAAGAGCGACGACTTGCCGCTGCCGGTCGCGCCGGCCAAGGCGACGACCGTGTGGTTGCCAGCGATCGACGTGCGCTCACGCACTTTTTCGACGAGGTTGACCGCGTGGTCGACCTGCGACGGATCGAGCTCGCGGCCACCCGCATCGACCGCGTCGCCTAGCGCAGCGGCCTGCTCGGCCAATTCGAGCGCCGAGGTCGCGGACACGCGAGCGGTGCCAGGGCGGATCGGACTCATCGGGCCGCCTTCACCCCCATCGCGGCGGCCATGAGCCGCCGACCCTGGTCACGCGGGACTTCGACAGACTCGACCGCTTCCTGATAGCGCGCGGCTTCGGCACCGAAAAGCTCTTGGACCCGGTCGTGCAGGGCCGCACGCGCCTTGGCCGCAAGCGAGCGGACCGCTTGGTCGCCGAAGATCGCCTCGAGGAGCTTCTGTCCGAGCACCGCCGTGCCGCCCGCGATCCCGGCTTCGGCGCCGGTGACGCCTCCCGTGTGGGCAAAGGTCACGAGCATGAGCACGACGCCCACCCCGTTGACCCCGTATGCCGCGACTTTGGCTGTCGTGCGCCGGTCTTGGCCTTCGTTGCGGACGAGCTCGAGGACGTCGTCCTGCCACTCGCGCACGAGCCGCTGCACGCGATCGGGCAGGTCGTCCGACGAGCCCGCGAGCTGGGGGCGCTGGGACAGCAGGAGGGTGCCACCCGGCATACCTCGCCATGACCGCGCTGTCGTCGAGGCGGCCGCCGCCGCCTCTGCGGTCACGAGCGCCGCGACCCCGGAGTGCAGGGCCTCGCCCAACTCGGCCGCCGGGGGCGGCTCCCCTTTGACCATCGCCACGAGCCGGTCGCGCAGTCGGGACACCGTGGACTCGACCTGTTTGAAGAACTCACCCGTGCCAACGAATTCCTGCCAGCGGGCGAGCACTTCGCCGCGCAGGAGCGTGCCGTCGCTCATCCCCCGCTCCACGCCCACCGCCGCGGCGGCGTAGGCCGTGTCGGCCACTTTCGAGAGCGCGCGGGTGGCTGAGTGCTGTTCGGTCGTGGCGCGCGCGAGTTCGTCGATCCGTCCGTCGATCGAGTCCAGAGCGCCACTGAGGGTATGCCGCACGACCATGCCTCGCGCTCGGGCGTCACGGGCCAAGGCGGTGAGCCACTCCTTGAGCGGACCGATCTCCTCCGGGCGGAGCAGTCCAGCCGGGTCGAGCGGCACTTCGCGGACCGTGAAGACGGGCGCGAGCGACAGACCCTGCTCCTTGAGCATCGAGCTCAGGTGGTCGCGGATCTCGGCCACCGCCTCGGGTGGCACCCGGTCGAGGACGACGGCCACAGAGGTGCCGCGCTCGGAGGCCTGCCGCAGCAAACCCCAAGGCACGGCGTCGGCATAGCGGGCCGCCGTCGTGACGAACAGCCACAGGTCGGCGGCGGCCAGGAGCTGAGCCGCAAGATCCCGATTGCTCGACACGACCGAGTCGATGTCGGGAGCGTCGAGCAGGGCCAAGCCGGGCAGGAGGCTGTCGACCGCGACGAGGCGCACCGCCGAGATGTCCTCGAGGCCGGCCTGGCCCGCTCCTGCGGGCGCTCCGGTGATCCGGCCGAGACCAGGCAGCACGCGATCTCCGACGAACCACCTCGTGTCGTCGGGGTGATGGACGAGCACCGGCGAGCGGGTCGTCGGACGGAGGACGCCCGGTCGCGTGACGGTCGAGCCGACGATCGAGTTGACGAGCGTCGACTTCCCGGCGCCCGTGGAGCCACCGACGACGGCCAACAGGGGCGCGTCGAGCGAACGCAGACGAGGCAGGACGTAGTCGTCGAGTTGATTGAGCAACTGGGTGCGGGTGACGTCGGCGGCCGCAGCTCCGGGCAGGCTGAGCGGGAGTGCCGACTCGGCGACCTGCTCACGCAAGCCGGTCACCGCCGTCAACAACGCGGAAAGCTCCCCAGCGGGGGCGGCTTCCGGTGTGACCGACACGCGTCGTCCTCTCATCAAGGGCAGTGATGACATCCAGGCTGACGGTGCTCCCGTCGGCCTTCCCGCGCCCCCGGCAGGACTCGAACCTGCAACCTGCGGATTAGAAGGCCGCTGCACTATCCGTTGTGCTACGGGGGCAAGGTCCGGGCCTGGACTGCCTCGCCCAAGTGTAGGCATCGGGCGCATGGAACGCCCATCCGCCGCTCCCTGGTGGGCGCGCCGCGGGTCAGCGCCCGAGGAAGGCCGCCCGTTGGGCGGTGAGTTGCGTCAACAGCTCCGCCTCGTGTTGCTGAGCCGTCGGCCCGGCCGACCCGGTCACCACCCGGGAGCGCAGGAGAGCGAGCGCCGACGCGGTGTCCTGGAAGGCGACCATCGCTGCCTTCGCGGGGGCTCCACCGGCCGATTCCGCCCATCGGCGGGCGTATCGCCGGGGGCCGAGTCCGGCGAGCATCGACACCTCCGAGTGGGTGAGCCACCCGGCGTCGGCGTATTGAGAGAGGTAGGTGCCGACGAGTCGGCTCTCACGCCGCCGGAGCAGCCCGAACATCACGAGGAACCCGATGAACAGGGGCACCTGGAAGGCGAAATACGTCGGCTCGAAGACATCCATCGACGCGCTGAGGTTCCAGATCCCGTGGAGGCAGACCGCCACCGCGAAGCCGCCGAGGGCATACCCCGCCTTGCCCCATGTCGACCGCGCGTGGGCGACCCCGAGGCCGAGCCCGATGCCGGTCGCCGCGGTGAAGAGCGGGTGGGCGAAGGGCCCCATGAGGCAACGCAAGAAGAACACCGCCACGACGACCTCCTCACCTGCGGTCATGGCCTGCCCCAAGTAGAGGATGTTTTCGACGAAGGCGAACCCGGAGCCGACCATGCCGGCATACACCACGCCGTCGATGACGCCATCGAACTCCCGGCGTCGCACGAGCAGGATGATGAGGATGGCCGAGGCCTTGAGGGACTCCTCGACGAGCGGGGCGCTCACGACTGCGGCATACACCTGGGCCGTGTCGAAGTCAGTCACCCCCGATCGGACGAGCACCGCGAGGAAACCGGTATTGAGCACGAGCGCCCCCAGCGTGGCGCACAGGGCTCCCCACAGGAAGGCGAAGACGAGGTAGCGCTTGGGCTCGGCCTCCAACCGGTCGAGCCAGAGGAACAGGGGCACGACGATGAAGAGGGGGATCGCCGCGAGTCCAGCGCTCACGGCGACGGTGTGCCACCCCAAGGCCTTCCCGAGGAACCACAGCATGAGGCCACCGGCGAGGAGGAAGACGACGACGGCCGCCCCCACGAGCAGCCCTCGCCGCAGCAACGGCCGGGACGTCGGATTCGCGAGCACGAGGCCCTGAGGCGACGAGTACGGCTGGTAGCCCCCTGACGACATGGCGCAACCTTAGTCGAGCGCGCCTGAGGCGGCTGCGGCGATCTAGGCTGACCCAATGAGCATCGCCGGCGCGACCGACCAGCCCCCACTCGACTCCCCGGCGACCGTCAAACCCACCGACCGATCGCTCGCCGACCGGATCGTGTGGATCGACTGCGAAATGACGGGGCTGTCGCTCGACGCCGACGCCCTGATCGAAGTCGCAGCGCTCGTCACCGACTATGAACTCAACCAGCTCGGCGACGGCGTCGACATCGTCATCCGTCCCCCGGCTGCGGCCCTGGCGCAAATGGACCCTTTCATCCGTGACATGCACACGACGTCGGGCCTGCTCGCCGAACTCGACGGCGGCACGACGATGGCTGCTGCGCAGGAGCGGGTGCTGGCCTACATCAAGGAGTGGGTGCCCGAGCCCCGCAAGGCCGCGCTCGCGGGCAACTCCGTCGGCACCGATCGGGCCTTCATCGGTCGCGACATGCCCGAGCTGGAGAGCTGGCTGCACTACCGGATCATCGACGTCTCCTCGATCAAGGAGCTCGCGCGCCGGTGGTATCCCCGCGCCTATTTCAACGCCCCCGTCAAGTGCGGTGGGCACCGCGCTCTCGCCGACATCCGCGAGTCCATCGCCGAGCTGCGCTACTACCGCGCCGCCGTGTTCGTGCCGCAGCCCGGCCCCGACTCCGCGACCGCCAAGGCCCTCGGCGAGACGTATGCCGTGCGCCCTGCCCCCGCGCCCTAGCGGGCGCACCTCGCGGGTCCGACCGGTCACGAGCATCGCGTCCGACCCGCTACGATAGGCGGCTGTGCGTGGCGCTCGCCGCGCCATGGTGGGTGTAGCTCAGCTGGTAGAGCACCTGGTTGTGGTCCAGGACGTCGCGGGTTCGAGTCCCGTCACTCACCCCAGCTGACGAGCGCGTCGGGTCCCCCCGGCGCGCTTCGTCATTTGAGGGACCTCAAGGAGGCACGATGCGCCGCACCAAGAGCACGATCGCCGCTTGGGCCGTGGCCGCCGCTCTCGCGGGGTATGCCGCGGCGCCGGCTTTGGCCGCGCCGGACCTCGCCGGACCGGCATACTCACCCGCCGTCGGCCCCGCCGTCGCCGAAGTCGTGGCATTGGCGCCCGCGCACAGCGCCCTCGTGAGTTCCGTGCCCGCCGACGGCGCCACCCTGTCCGCGCCGCCGACGGAGATCGTCCTGACCTTCAACGAAAACATCAACGCGTCGTTCACCCAGGTCGCGCTGACGCGTGGCGACGCGGCGGTCGCCCTCGCCCCCGTGGCGGTCAAGGGCCCGGAGGTCCGGGCGCAGATTTCCGCGCCGCCCCTCGGTGGCGGGGCATACCGGATCGCCTTCCGCGTCGTGAGCGCCGACGGACACCCGATCTCCGGCGAGACCCGCTTCACGGTCACGGGGCCTGCGGCGACCACTTCGGCGGCGGCTCCCACCCCGTCGGTGACCGCGTCGGCGACGCCGATTCCCTCGTCTGCACCGACGTCGGCGGCACCGGTGGCGACCGATCAGGCCGCGCAACCCGCCCCCACTGGTTCGAGCAGGGTGCCAGGCTTCATCATCGCGGGTGTCCTGATTGCCGCCGCCGTCGGTCTCGTCGCGTGGGATCGCGCGCGTCGTTAGGTCCGGCGCTGCGCCGAGGCACCGGTCCAGCACCGATTTCCGATCATCCCGGGCCAGCGTGTAGAGTTTCCGCTCGTTGCGCCGCTAGCTCAATGGCAGAGCAAGTGACTCTTAATCACTGGGTTGGGCGTTCGAGTCGCCCAGGGCTCACCAGAAGCCGGTGCTGCTGATGGCAATCAGCAGGCCGGCTTCTTTTGTTTGCCCCGAGCGGGGCGGCACACCTCACAGGTCTGCACAGGTCTGCGGAGACCTGTCACACCAATTTCCATGGCGGCACAGCGATTGGCAAAAACTCCGTCAGGGGCCTGTCCATGCCGGCGGCTAGGGCCCCCTACCGTTCCCCCGTCGCGGGGGAATTGGGGCGCACGACTGCGTCCAGTGTGGCCAAGAAGCGGCAAACGCGCCGTGAGGGGTGGCGAAAGCCAGCCCAATTCCCCCGCGACGGGGGAACGGTAGGGGGGCCCACCCTGCGGGAGGCGGGATCGCCTGTCAGCAGCGGCGCGAGCCGGACCGAGTTTTTGCCAGAGAGCCGGCGCTGACCACCCGCCAGGGGAATTGGTGTGTCAGGTGTGCCGCCGGGCCAGATATGGGTTCGTTCTGCGAAAGCGCCGGTGGGCCACCCCTGGCTGCCGGCGCGATACGCAGCCTCGGCCACAAATGGGTTCGTTCGGCAGAAAAAGTTGTGGGGCCTCGCAGCTGTGCCCCATGAGGAGGGCGAGGAGACCTCGCCGCCACACGTGCAGGGCGAGAGGCAGCCAGGGCGCGGGAGGTGGCGAGCACGGGCATCTCGAGCACGGTGTAGAGCTCCTCCGGCACGGTGGCCGGCGGCATGGTCAAGCGGCCGGGACTGCAGTGCCGAGCCTCTGCAGGCATGATAGCACAAATGTGCGACTCTGTCAAATCCAGACTCGAGCGCAAAGAGGATCTATGCGGCCGCGCCTCTGCCCGCGGCTCTCGCGTCGAAAGTGGCGAGGAGCGAACAGGGATAGACAGGATGCACAGGATGGTGACGCAGCGCTTCCCGCCGGCGGAGTACGGCCGGGCGCTGGGGCTGCTCGGGCGGCGGGGCGGCGAGCCGGTGCTGAAGGTAGCGCTGCAGGGCTATGCCGGTTGACAACACGGTGAGTAAAGTGCTAAAATAACAACAGACTCTTTACACTCCTCGGATTACTGCTGCCGGCCTTCGTTCCATCCTCCGTTGGGGGCGTTCATGCTCGAGGGGTTCCGGGTCGCCAAATACCGCTTCACGCTGCGCCTGCTGGAGGCAGTCCACCTGCCCAAGTTCAAGGGCGCCCTGCTGCGCGGCGCGCTGGGCTATGCGCTCAAGCGCGTCTGCTGGTTCGGCGCCGAGAGCGACCTGCCGTGCCGCACCTGCGTGCTGCATGGCCCCTGCCCCTACGCCTACCTCTTCGAGACTTCTTCGAGCAAGGCCACCGGCAGCCAGGGTGCGGACATGCCCCGCCCCTACACCATCGAGCCGCCGCTCGACGGCAAGACCGACTACCAGGCCGGCGATACGCTCACCTTCGCGATCACTCTCATCGGCCGCGCCATCGGGTACCTGCCCTACTTCTTTGCTGCTTATGTCAATGCAGGCCAGGCGGGGCTGGGCAAGGCGTGGGGGCGCTGCGAGCCGGCGCTGGTGGAGGCGGTCTCACCGCTGAGCGGCGCCGCGGCGCCGCTCTTCGCCGACGGCGCCTGGCAGCCTGCCACGGCGGACCTCAGCGTCACCTTTCCGCAGCTCGCGGCCATGGCCGAGGCGCTGCCCGCGGGCGGTGTTACGCTCTCGCTGGCCACCCCCCTGCGGCTGAGCCTGAGCCGGCGTACGGCCGGGCTGGCCGCGGCGCACGATCACGACGGCATCGCCGCCGAGCCGGCGTTCCCCATCCTCGTCGACAACCTATTCAAGCGCATCGCGCTGCTGTACCGCACGCACTGCGGCACGGTGTGGAGCGACAACCGCGACGGCCTCTACGAAGCGGCGGCGAGGGTGCAGGCGGCGGACGATACCCACTGGGTCGATTGGACGCGCACCTCGACGCGCCAGGGCCGTGACCTGGATTATGGCGGGCTCTTGGGCCGCGTGCGCTACGCCGGCGACCTGAGGCCGTTTCTCCCCTTCTTGTTGTTGGGTTCGTTGATCCACGTGGGGCAAAAGTGCGATGCCGGCAATGGGCTGTATCGGCTGGAGTGGGGGCAAGGGTAGTGCTTCAGCCGTCCATGACTCAAGAGGCATGCCATCCGGGCGTTACGCTTCGCGCGCGGCCGGAACGGAACCCTCAAGGGGGGATTCTCGGTGGGTTGGCCGTCGTATGGCCGCCTGCGGGCGGCCATACGACGGCCAACCCACCGAGAATCCCCCTCCGGGCCAGGGCCGGGCGGAAGCGCAGCAGGTCAGCCGGCAGCCACTCGGACCACTCACGAACGCCTGCACCATGCACGGCTGGAGTACCGCGCGGCGTTGAGGCCGCTGAGAAGGAGGCGACATGGCCCAATATCTGTTGACGGCGGAGGCAGACAAGATCCAGGATCTGATCTTCCGCTCCTCGCACCTGCGCGAGGTAGTGGGGGGGAGCCAGCTCTTGGAGCGGTTCTGCACCGCTGCGACCCCAGCGCTGCTCGATCGCTTCCGCGCCTGCGGGCCGGAGGTGATCATCAATGCGGGTGGCGCGTTCAGAATCCTCTTCGAGTCGGGCACCAGGGAGGAGGTGGCCGAGTTCGGCCGCCTGCTGGCCGAGATGTACGCTCGGGCCTTGGGCGGCCACCTCACCGTGGCGGTGGTGGAGGCCGAGCCCGGCGAGGGAGAAGTGGGCCAGCCGCCCCGTTACCGCCCGCTGGCGGAGCGGGCCGAGAGCGCACTGCGCCGGGCGAAGGAAGAGCGTGGCGGGGCCGAGGCCAGCGCGCACCTGCCGCTGTGCGCCCTCTGCGCCTCCTGTGGGGTGTCGCTGGCCAAGGAACGCTGCGTGGGCAGCCGGGCCGAACTGCCCGACGAGGCCGACTACCGCTGCGGCGCCTGTGCCGCCAGGGCCGCTGAGCGCGAGGGCCAGCGGCGCGAGTTCCTCAGCGACTATGTCAAGGCCGCGCGCGGCGCGCGGCCAGAGTTGCCGGAGGAGGCCGGCCTCCCCGAAGTGGACACGCTCGCCGAGTTCGACGCCCACCACTATGTGGCCTACATGGTGGCCGACGGCAACGACCTGGGCGTGCTCTTCAGCCACAGCTCATCAGCACAGCAAAGCCGCGACCTCTCGGACGCCCTCAGGCTGGCGGTGGCCGAGGGTCTGGGGCAGGCGGCAGCCGGGCTGTATCGCTGGACGAAAGAGAAGGCCGGCGGGCTCTTGCCGCTCTTGCCCCTGATCATGGCCGGCGACGATGTATTCGCCCTCATGCCGGCCCACTGGGCGCTCGACGTGGCGCGCACGTTTGCCAGCACGTTCGAGGAGACCATGGCGGCGATGGCCGGTGAGAGGGTCACCGTGGCGCTGGGGGTGCTGATCTGCAAGAGCTCGTACCCCTACGCGCTGGCCCATCGCGAGGCCACCAAGCTGATGGAAGACGCCAAGCGCCTGGGCAAAAAAGTGGCCGCAGAATGCCAAGAGGCGGTGTCGACCATCAGCTTTGCCGAGATAGCCGGCAACCCGCTGGCTGAGGACGCCCAGGGGGCCAAGGCGCCGATTTGGGGCAGCCTGCGGCCCTACTTTGTCGCTGCAGAGGGCCTGAGCCCGGCGCTGGCCGCTCGCGGCGCGGAGCTGGGCACCCTTCTCCATTGGCGCCAGAAACTGCAGGGCGAGCTCCCTACAGGACGCCTGCAGCAGTTGCGCGCGTTGTACGCCGACCGGCCGAGGCCAGGAGACTGGGCTAAGGCCGGCGGGGCGCTGAGGGCGTGGCATGCTCGGCTGGAGCAGCTCCTGGCGCGCATCGCCCACGGCGAGGAGGATCGCATCGCACCGTTGCGCCAGGCCCTGGCAGAGCTCGGCCTGACGGCCGGAGAGGGAGGCGCCGTCTCAGACCAGTTGCCACCGGCGGTACGGCCCGACCGGGGCTACTGGCGCCCCGTGTGGCGCGACCAGAGCATCCACCTGGCCCACGGGCTGCCGGACCTGCTGGCGATGTGGGACTATGCCTGGCTGCTGGAGGCGGATCCAGCGGTCTATGGAGGACAGGAGGACGAGCGATGACGGTCGAGCTGACCTTTGAGCTCAAGCTGGCGTCAGACTATCACATCGGCGCCGGATACGGGCTGGAAAGCGGAGCCGATGCGGCGCTCAAACGGGATGAAGACGGCTGGCCCGCCATCGACGGCACGACGCTGGCCGGCCTGCTGGCCGAAGGCATGTATCGCCTGCTGCGCTCGAGGGCCCTGGGCGAGCAGCACCGCGCCTGCAGGCGCTCGGCGCGCGCCAACTCGCGCGATGGCTACTGTGGCCAGCACAGCCCGACCGCTCAACCCTGCCCGGTGTGCTATATGCTGGGCTCGCCCGCGCAACCCAAGCGCTGGGCTATCTCCAAGGCGCGCCCGGCCGACCTGCCGGAGCTGCGGGGCACACGACACCAGCAGCAGTTGGCGGCGCAGACCGTGGCCCGCGTGCGCATCGACCCGCGCACCCGCCGGGCCGAAGAGGGCAAGCTGTTCGCGCGCGAGGAGGGTGATGGGCGGCTGGCGTTCCGCTTCACGGCCACTTTTGTCGCCCCGGGCACGCCGCCGGCGTGTGAAGCGGCGATGCTGGTGGCGGCAGCGCGCATGGTGCGCGCTGTGGGGGCGGGCCGGCGCCGAGGCCGTGGCCGCTGCGTGCTGAACCTGGTCGCCTGCCGCGGCATCGCAGAGTGGCAGCCAGCCGCGCAGGAGGCAGCCCTCGAGCAGTTCAAGGAAGCATGGCTGGACGGCGGCACCCCGGCAGAGTGGCAGCGGGCGCCGGCCCTGGCAGCAGCGCGCGAGCGGCCGCTCGGCTCGGGCAAGGGCCAGCATGACTGGCACATGGTCGTCGCACTGCGCACCGAAGAGCCACTTCTCATTGCCCGCCGCGCGGTGGCCGGCAACGAGTTCCAGACGCTGCGGGTGATCCCAGGCTCGGTGCTGCGCGGTGCGCTGGCCCAGCGCCTGGCCGCGCGCTACGATCTGACAGACACGACCGGGGCCGCCTATCGCAGCTTTGTCGAGCTGTTCCTGCGCGACGCCGTGCGCTTTCCGACGCTCATGCCCGCTCTGGATCTGAAAGGAGCCGTGTGCCCGGCTATCGTGGCCCCCAGGGACCTGGTGTGCTGCTCGGCCTACCCGGCCTTTACGGCTGAGGGTGGCCAGGCGCACCCGCACGCCTTCCGCAGCGGTGGGGCCGCTGTACCTGAGCAGTGCGAGGTCTGTGGAAGGAACGGCAGCCATGCGAAAATGACCGCTGTGAGGGGCTTGGTGCCCCTGAGCGGCGAACTCCTGGGGCTGGAGCCGACACGGGCCTCGGAGGCGCACCAGCGCATCGACCCCGCGACGGGGCGGGTCGGCAAAGGGGACCTGTTCGACTATGAGGTGCTGGCTGCGGGGCAGTATTTCGTGGGCGAGATCTCGTGCAGCGGCGAGGAGGCGTGGCAGGCGCTGGTGGAGCTGTGTGCGCTGCCCGAGCCGGATGGCGAGCCGCTGGAGCTGCGCCTGGGCAAGGCGCAGCGGCGCGGGCACGGCAGGGTGCGGCTGCAATTCTCGCGGCGCGCCGATCCTGAGGTCCATCCGTGGGTCGGCCAGGCGATCGCCGGCCGCCTGAGCCCAGGTGGTGAGCCGGCGCAACGGCTGGTGTTGACGCTCCTGAGCGATGCCATCCTGGTGGACGACTGGGGCCGCTATCTGACCGGGCTCGAAGCCGGCTGCCCGGCGACGGCGCTGGGCCTGCCCGACCTCCTGGTCGAGCGCGCCTTCTGCGCCTCGCGGACCGTCGACACGTTCAACGATCACCTCGGCCTGCCGCGCACGCGCGATATCGCCCTCGTGGCCGGGTCGAGCATCAGCCTGAGGTTGCCGCAGCGGAGAGATGGGCTGCTCGAGCGGCTGAAGGAGATCGAACGGGAGGGCATCGGCCTGCGCCGCAACGAGGGGTTCGGCGTGGTCGCCTTCAACCATCCCATCTACCAGGACCTGGGCGGGCTGACCCACGACCGCATCAGCCTGATCGACAAGCTGTGCTGGCCTTCGGGCGCCGGGGAGGAAACGTTCACCCCGGCTGCCGAGTTCTTGCAGGAATGGGGCCGCAAGCTGGAGCAGGAGGCGTCGCAGGAGTGCCGTGGCGAACACTTCCTGCCGGTGGCGCGCCTGCTGCACCATCTGGCCGGCGAACCGTTCGCCGAGATACGCCGGCAACTGGAAGAGATGGGCCGGCCGCGGGGCCTGGTCGCAGATCCCCTGCCAGCGCGCACCAAGCCCGACCATTATCATGGGGAAGGCAAAGCAGGGATGGCGCTGGTGTTGCGCCTGCTGCGCGACTGCGAAACGGGCCTCAGGGGCAGACCCGGCCAACAGGCACCGCAGGGGCCGCACCTGCAGCGGCAGGCGGTTGAGATGCTGGCCGAATGGGTGGCCGGGCAGTCCGGCCTGCCGGTGCCGAAAGGAGGACAACGATGAAACGGCTCGCCTTCACGGGCACGCTGCGCCTGCAGAGTGCGCTGGCGGTGGGATCAGGGGCGGCCAGCGAGCGGGCCGATGCCCTGCTGCGACGAGACGCGGCCGGGCGCTTGATCATCCCCGGGTCGGCCCTGGCCGGCGCGCTGCGCACCCTGGCTACGCGCCTGGCGCCGCGCCTCGACCCCGAGGGCCAGGTGTGCCAGGCCCTGACCGGGGAGCGCCCCACCGACAACTGCACCTGCCTGGCCTGTCGCCTCTTCGGCACGGTGACCCCCATCGACGACGCCAGGTCGCAGGCGCGCGCCAGCGCCATCTGGGTGGCCGACGCCCGTCTCGATGAGTCGAGCGCCCAGCGACCGGTGTTGCGTGACGGCGTGGGCATCGAGCGCGCGACCGGGGCCGCAGCAAGCGGCGGGCGCATCAAGTTCGACCTCGAGGTCCTGCCGGCAGGCGCGGCCTTTGACCTGGTGCTGGAGATGGAGGCCGGCGACGGCGCGGCCGAAGCGCTGCTGGCGGCCGTCCTGGCCGAATGGCAGGCCGGGCGCGGGGCCATCGGTGGGCGCACGGCGCGCGGCATGGGGGCCTTGGTGCTGGAAGGCCTGACCGCGCGCGCCTGCGACCTGGATACGCCCGCCGGCCTCGACGCCTTCCTGCGCAGCGACGACCGTTGGTGGCAGGGCCGTGCAGCGGAGGCCTGGCTCGGCGGCGCGCTGCAGCAGGCGCGCTCGACCGTGCAGCCCAGCGGGCGAGCGGCCAAGCGCGTGGACCCGGCGCTGGTGGCGCGCTCGTGGGCCGCGGCCACGATGGTGTTGCGCGCCAGTGGGCCGTTCCTGACCAACGACGTGGCGCTGGCGGCGATGCACGGCTTTGACCATGCCCCGCTGCTGCAGGTCTATGACGAGCGGGGCGAGCCGGTGTTGCCCGGCTCGGGGTTGCGCGGCGCCTTGCGCGCTCAGGCCGAGCGCATCGCCCGCACCATCACCACCCTCGATGTGGCGCGCGAAAAGCCGGCCGATGACGCGGCCGCGCGCGAGTTCGGGCGTCGCTGCCCTGCCTGTGACCCGCTGGTGGGGGCGGAGGGACCGCTCACCTCCTGCAGCACGCTGCTGGAAGCGATGGAGGGCACCAAGAAACGCCGGGTCATCGCAGAAGCCCTGGCCGAGCAGCACCTGTGCCTGGCCTGCCGCCTCTTTGGTTCCAGTTGGCTGGGCAGCCGCCTGCGGGTGCAGGACGGCATCTACCTGCCTCCGCCTGAGGAAGAGGCCGAGCACGCGCGCAAGGCGCAGGACTTTTTGGCTATTGACCGCTTCACCGGCGGCGGGCGCGATGGGGCCAAGTTCGACGCCGTCGTGCTGTGGCAGCCGCGCTTCCAAGTGCGGCTCTTGCTGGAGAACCCTCAGCCGTGGGAGCTGGGCTGGCTGGCCCTGGTGCTGCGCGATCTGCACGGTGGTCTGCTGCCGGTTGGGTTCGGCAAGTCGAAGGGGTTCGGCACCTTGGCCATCGACCGGCTGGACCTGGGCTTCGGCTTCCTGCAGGGGGAGGACGCCGCGGCCGCGGGCCTGCCGGCAGCCATCCTAGAGCTGCCCGGCGATCAGAGCGGCGTGTACCAGACGCGGACGCTCTCGAGAGAAGGGCCGGCCCTGGCCGAATTGTGGTCGCTGGCCGGCAGGGAGTGGGCGGGCAGCCTGGTCAGCGAGGTGCGCCGGCGCCCGCGCTCCGAGGAGCTGCCCCTGACCCGCGACACCTACTTTGGCAGCCCAGACGGTTTGCCGCAACTCTACCCGGCAGAGGAGGAGCACCATGGCCGACAGTGATCTGCAGCAGGAACTGGCGCGGGTGCTGGAGGCGCCTGCCGTGGGGCCCGGCGACCTCACTATCTGGGGCGGCAAGTTCGACGACAGCCAGTTGGGCAGCTTCTTGGCGGCCTGGGGCCTACCGCGGCACGACATGCCCTGGTGCCTGTGGGAGCACGTCAGCCGCCTGACCCTGGAGAAGGAGACCCTGCCGGCAGAGCTGGAGCTGCTGGAGCGGGGCCGGGTCTTTGGCGGGCAGGGCGACCTGGCGCTGCGGCGTGACGGCCGGCAGTTCCAGTGGAGCTTTGTCGGGGCGGCGGGCATTTCGCAACCGCCGGGCTGCGACGTGGTGCCCTATTGGGCGCCTGGGCGGCCGCCGCTGCGCGCGTACCAGGAGCGGGCGCTCTTGTGGGGCGAGCGCCGCGGGGGCGAGCGCTACTACGACGACCGGGTGGCACGCGCCCAACTCCTCTACCCCTTGGGCGAAGGCTGCCGGCGGGTGCTGCTGCATTACCTGGTGTACATGAACGGCGGGCGGATCGAGTTCGTCCGGCTGCAGCGATTGGAGGGAGTGGCATGAGAGACCGTGGAAGACCGGGTCGCGGCGCCCAGCCACCGGCGGCACAGGGCCAGGGCAACCCGAGGCCGCAGCACGACCGGTGGTTCCTCAACCCCTACAACTTTGTGCGCTACCTGGGCAAGCCGGCTGCCGAGGGGCTGGCCCGCCTGCTGGGGCGCATGGCCCCGCCGCCCCACGACCGCTACGTTGGGCTCAACGGCCGCATCACCTGCCAGGTGACGGCCGAGACCCCCGTGTTCGTGGCCGATTCCGAAGACGTTGATCCCGTCACCACGGCGACAGGCGAGAAGCACTTCAAATACCGTTTCTTCCGCTACGGCGGCCGTGACGCCATCCCCGCGACAACGTTGCGCGGCGTGGTGCGCTCGGTGTTCGAGGCCGTCACCAACTCGTGCTTCTCCACGCTAGAGTGCGATGGCATCAAGCGGCTCGAGTACCGCGTGAGCGAAGACCCGCAGTTGACGCCGGCGCGGGTGGTCGCCATCGACAAAAAAGGCAACGGCACCCTGGAGCTGCTCGACTGCCGGCGCCGCGCCCCGGCCAACTCGGGCTGCGGCGACGGCCAAGGCGTGCTCAGCGCCGGGCTCATCCGTGCCTACTCGCCCAAGGTCGGCAGGTATCCTGGTGGCATGCAAGAGCGACTGCCCAATGAGGCCAGGTGCCCGGATGGCACGCGGGTGGCGGCGCTGATCGGGAGCCAGGTCGTGCCCCACAGAGACCGGGACGGCAGGCCCAACTACCGCTACTTCGAAATACAAAGAATCCTCCCGCCCAGCCGGCGTCATGAGCTGGAGCCGGCGCCCGCCGGCTGTGAGATCCGCTACGGCTACCTACACCGCACCGGGCCCAATATCGAGCGCAAGCACGATGAGCGCGTCTTTTTCCGCTGGGATGACAACGATGATCCGGAGAGGCCCGCGATCGAGGGCATTCCGGAGGACGTGATCGTGCCGTTTGCCAACCCCGTGCGCGAAGAGTACAACCGCCACATCAGGGGCTACCTCGAGCGTCGGGAGGGCCGAGAGGCGCCGGCAGCCTGGCCCAAGCCGAGCAGCTTTGTCGCCGGCGGCCACGAGCTGCGGCCCGGCTCGCTGGTCTACTGTAAGGTGGAAGGCGGGCAGGCCACCTGTCTGCGGCCGGTGAGCCTGCCCCGGCTGCCGCACGACTCGCCGCGCGAAAAGCTGCTGCCCGAGCACCTGCGCCCCTGCGAGAGACCCAAGGAGCTGTGCCCGGCCTGCCGCCTCTTCGGCTGGGTGCGCGGCTCGCCCGACCCCAGCAGCAAGAAGACACAGGTTGCCTACGCCGGGCGGCTGCGTTTCTCGCACGGCCGGATGGTCTCCGAAGGCGGCAAGGAGCCGCTCGAAGAGATCATCCTGGCCATCCTGGGCGAGCCCAAGCCCACGACGACCCCGTTCTACCTGGCGACAAGCGGCGGGCAGCCGCCGTACAGGGACAAAGACGTGTTGTACAAGGAGGGGGCGTACCGGCTGCGCGGCCGCAAGTTCTACTACCATCATGCCGGTGGGCTGAATGAACTGGAGTACAAGGCGCAGGCGGCCAACGGGATGAACCGCACCATCTGCGGCGCACGGGATACCGGCACCACCTTCGAGTTCACCATCGACTTTCACAACCTGTCGGCCATCGAGCTGGGCGCGCTGCTCTGGTCGCTGCAGCTCGACAAGAACTGCGTGCACCGCCTGGGGCTGGGCAAGCCGCTGGGCCTGGGCAGCGTCAGCATCGCCGTCGCCGGCCTGCGCCTGCTGCGCCTCAGAGAGCGTTACGTCGAGCTGAGCGCTGGCGGCGGCGAGGAGGCGGTGGCCGGCGACGCCTTGCCCACGGTGGTGCAGGATTACGTGAGCGCGTTCACCGCGGCTATGGCGCAGACCTACGGACGCCCCTTTGACGAGCTGGAGAACGTGCGTGACCTCAGGGCCATGCTCACCCGCGAGCGGCGCGGCCGGCCGCTCATCCACTACCCGCGCCCGCCGTCCGACGAGGCCAAGTGGAGTGACGCCCCTCTGCCCGACGGCAGGAACTATGAGTGGTTCGTGGGCAACAAACGGCGGCAGCGCAGAGGGAACCACTACGTGCTGCCGCCGGCCGAAGATGACAAGGGGCTGCCGCTGATCACCCGTGACGGGAGGGACTGACATGGGCCGCCTGATTCTGACGACCGTCGGCACCTCGCTGTTCGAGGGCGGCGGGAGGGACGCCAGCGCCGAGGAGCGGCAGCCCGGCGAGGAGGCCACCCAGCACATCACGGGTCTGCAGAGTACCCGCGCCTGGGATGCGCTGGCCCGGCCCAACCAGGGCGCCGGGGCCATGACCACACTCGACAGGCATGAGAACGCGCTGCTCGGCCTCTACCAGGGGTGGCTGCGCACAGACAGAGAGCATCACATCTCGGCCGAGGTCGCCAGCCTGCGCAAGCTGAACCCGCAGCCGGAGGACCGCATCGTCCTGCTGGCCAGCGACACCGTGCGCGGCGTGGTGGCTGCGCGCAGTGTGGCCCTGCTCTGCGCCGCGGCCCCGCGCCTGCTGCAGCCCCTGCCCGAGGGGCCACAGGCCGACCGGCGCGACGAGATGGGGCAGCGGCTGGCGGAGCGGCGCCAGTCGTTCAGGCCGCAGTTGCCGAAGCCGCTCTTCGAGGCCGACCTGGCGATCGCGCTGGTCGCAGGTCTCACCTGGGATGCGCGCCTCGCATCTAACGAGGGCGCCGATACCCTGTTCAGAACCACGGGCTGTCACATGCTGGCGCAGATGGTCTCGAACCTCATCTGCCATCGCGAGCCGCAGACCGAGGTCATCTGCAATATCACCGGCGGGCTCAAGAGCGCCATCCCGTTCATCGTCCTCGTGGCCTCGCTCTACGATGGCGTCAGGCTGGCTTATCTCTTTGAGGATTCGCCGGAGCTGTTGCTCTTGGATGTGCCGCGGCTGGTGCCGCCGGTGGAGGTCGAAGAATGCGTGGGGCAAGGCCGGCCGTCGCCCAATGCCGAGCGCCACAAGCTGCAGCCATACTTTGATCTGAACGCCCGCCAGCCCCGCCTGACCGCGTTGGGTGAGGCGCTGCGCATCGCCCTGGAGTGCCACTAGCCCATCAGAAAAGTCGTAGCTTAAGGTGGGGTTTGGGTGGTTTGGCCCTGCTGGCTGCCCCTGGCGCGCCTGCGGGCGCGCCAGGGGCAGCCAGCAGGGCCAAACCACCCAAACCCCTTCCGGGCCAGGGCGGGGCCGACGCGCAGCGGATCAGCCGGCAGTGGCGGCGCCGAATACGGTTGTAGTACCGGGCTACGCGGCTCTTGGGATAGGCTCTGAGTGGGAAGGAGGGGCTGAGGGGTGAGCCTGTCGGCCGACTATGGACAATCCAGCTACGAGCGCTTCCGCAAGCGGGTGCGGCTGTCCGACGACCCCTGGCGCCTGTGGCTCGAGAGCGCCATCGGCGATACGCGGCCGGCGCTGAGCTGGGAGCTCGGCAGTATCGGCCATTGGGATTGGGACGCCACGCCCGCGACGGCAGAGGCGCGCAGGCTGTGGGCTAACAAAGAGTTCCGCCGCCTGGTGCGCTATCTGCCGCTGCTCCTGGTCGATCCCAAGTGGCCTGGGGCCGCCCTCTTCAATGGCGCCGGCGGCCGGGTGCTGCGCATCCACCTGGCGGAGGTCGTGCTGGCGGCCATGCCCAGAGGTGCAAGAGAGGGATGGCAACGCCTCTCGCGGCTCTTGTTGCGGCGCCTGCTCTTCTACGATTGTTGGCAGGTGTGGGAGGGCCAGCGCAGCCGGACCCCCCGGCGCAGAGAGGAGCGGGAGCAACGCGCCCTGGCCGCAGAGCGCTGCCGGCTGGCGCTGGGCGCCTGGGTCGCCGCCCTGGGCAGGCAGGGCAGCGCGACGCTGTTCGAAGACGGCGCGCGCCGCTACGAGGCGCTCTACCCGGCGACGCTGGAGCAGATACGACAGCTCTGCCCGCGGCCTGAGCTCCTGGCGCCGCCCAAAGGGGCCGATCGCGAGAGCGAGATGACGTTGGCTCTGCTCGACAATAGCGCCCGCCCAGCCGAGCTCCGCCTGGCGGAAGACGAGCAGGATTTGCGCTTTGTCGATAACCTGTTGCGCTTCTGGTTCCTGCGCCGCTACGACTTGGGAGCGGCCGACCGGCTGCTGGACGGCGTTTGCCGGGCCGAGTGCACTCTGCGCGGACAGGCAGCGGCGCGCGTGGCCGAAGAGGCGGCGCGCGAAGGCAAGAACGGCTTGAGCAGGCAGCGGCAGCGCCTGCGGATGCTGCGGCAGAGGGCTGCGAGCCGGCTCCGTCTCATCTTGTCGCCGGCGAGCACCGGTTGGCGCGCTGCTCCTGCCGTCATCATGGCTGTTCTCACCTGGGGCTCGCTGATCGCCGCGCTGCTCGGGGGGCTCGACAGCTCCGGCTGGGCGCCCGGCCTGCAGGCGTTTTTGGCCTGGTGCGCGAACGCCTCTGGGTGCCTCTTCGAGCTGTTCCTGGGCTATGGCGTGCTCTGGGGCCTGCTACTCGTCTGCCAGTTTGTCGGCTGGGGCGAGCGGGCGATCTATCTGCATGTGCCCCGCCTGGCGGCGGCGACGCTGGTGGGCCTGGCCGGCCTGCTCAACATCGGTGGCTTTGGCGAGCTGGCCCTCTCGCTCGGCGCTGTGGGGGGCCATACTCGTGTGGCGCTGCTCGTCGTCGCCTCGCTGGCGGTAGCGCTGCTCTACCTGCAGTGGGAGGCGGGTACGCCCCATCTCAGCCGGCGCCGACGCCTGTGGCGCAGCGTGAGGCTGCTGCTCTTGGGGTTGACGCAGGCGGTGGCCCTGGCGGCGCTGTTCTCCTGGATCCTCGCTGAGCCTGTACTGATCGCTGGCGCCCGTGTGCCGCCTGATGTCGACCCCGTTCGCCTCGGCGGGATACTCGCGGCATATGGGCTGGGCAACTACTATCCGACTGTGGCCGCCCTGCTCGCTCCATGCAGCCTGGCGATCGGCGTCATCCTGCAGATCCTGTGGCAAGAGCAGCCCATGACCGATGTGGGGGTGGCCAAATGAGGCCGTGGGCAGGGCTGCGTCAGGCAGGAGTGGTATCATACCAGAGCGCAACGATTTGGTACGTTTATTGGTCAAGTTGTCGAGTCGTTCGCGAGCCTGGTGAAAGCGCGAGCAAACACGCGATTCGACGAGCTAGCGCGAGATAACACCCGTCAAGCTGACGGGCTGTCACCAAGGATGCCCCGCTGGAGAGGGGATTGAGACCATTCACCGACTCAACAATGATCTCTGTGCTCATCGTCACCAAGGATGCCCCGCTGGAGAGGGGATTGAGACCAACCAGGATGGCCGCGCCGATCACCAGGGCCAATAGTCACCAAGGATGCCCCGCTGGAGAGGGGATTGAGACACGTCACGCCAGGTGACCCAGGAATCGCCGGGCTGCCCGTCACCAAGGATGCCCCGCTGGAGAGGGGATTGAGACTTGGCGGTCTTGGCCGTGAACGTACCCTTGGCCTCGACGTCACCAAGGATGCCCCGCTGGAGAGGGGATTGAGACTTCACTGACCACAAGGTACACCAGATCCCAGAATGGTCACCAAGGATGCCCCGCTGGAGAGGGGATTGAGACCCTCTCGTGTTGCGACGGGTGCCAACAGGCGCACATGGTCACCAAGGATGCCCCGCTGGAGAGGGGATTGAGACCAGTGTAGGTCTTGGCCGACGACGTAGTAGCCGTGGGGTCACCAAGGATGCCCCGCTGGAGAGGGGATTGAGACATATCGTTCCTGCTAGTCCGAGGCACATGAACACGGTCACCAAGGATGCCCCGCTGGAGAGGGGATTGAGACCACCCAGGTTCCGTCCGCTGGTTGATCTCACTGACAGTCACCAAGGATGCCCCGCTGGAGAGGGGATTGAGACCTACAACTGGCTTTCCCTTTTTCTGAATTCCGTCCTCGTCACCAAGGATGCCCCGCTGGAGAGGGGATTGAGACGTGCCTGCTGCAGGGCGGTATGCTCAACGGTAAGCCTCGCGTCACCAAGGATGCCCCGCTGGAGAGGGGATTGAGACTCGACACGCTCTCGCAGGCGCACACCGCTCTGCAGGCGTCACCAAGGATGCCCCGCTGGAGAGGGGATTGAGACACGTCATCGTCGGCACCATTGTGGCCGTCGGGGTCGAGTCACCAAGGATGCCCCGCTGGAGA
>JAKPJZ010000022.1 GCA_029553955.1 Chloroflexota bacterium | reverse complement strand
CGCCGGAGTTGGGGACGCGGCGAGAGGTGTGCTGGACAGGGCGGTCCTGCACGGCCCCTGCCGCGGGCATGGGAGCCCGCTCTGCTTTCAAGCAGAGGCGGCTCCCACGCCGCCGGAGTCGGGGACGAGGCGAGAGATGTGCTGGACAGGGCGGTCCTGCACGGCCCCTGCCGCGGGCATGGGAGCCCGCTCTGCTTTCAAGCAGAGGCGGCTCCCACGCCGCCGGAGTTGGGGACGCGGCGAGAGGTGTGCTGGACAGGGCGGTCCTGCACGGCCCCTGCCGCGGGCATGGGAGCCCGCTCTGCTTTCAAGCAGAGGCGGCTCCCACGCCGCCGGAGTCGGCGTGTGACGGACCTCGGAAAGGTGGCGAGACAGGGCAGACATGGGGCGAACGCATCGGCCGATCATCTCCGGCGCGACGTACTTTGTCACCACGACGGCCTATGACCGCCAGCGATGGTTCGCCCAGGCTGAGCTTGCCCAGATTGTCGTGGACCAGTGGAAGCACTATGAGTGCGACTATGGCTTCCATCTCGATACCTACTGCGTGATGCCCGACCACTATCATGTCGTGCTGTGTGTCGGTGAGCGGAAGACGATATCGGAGATACTCCATGTGGTCGACTCGTACGTGGCCACGCTCGTCAACCAGTATCTCGGCAAGTGGGAGAGAAAGGTCAAGGTCTGGCAGGGGCGACCGTGGGACGAAGTCATCCGCAGTGAGGAGATGTACTGGCAGAAGATCGCCTACGTGCTGCTCAATCCATGGCGGGCGAGGCTGGTACGGGAGCCTCTTGACCTGTATCCGTTCTCAGATATCAAGGAATGGATAGAGCGAGAGGGCGAAGAGGCCATGCTGGAGCTCTTCTCGCGGTATCGCAGACAATCGGAGTGAGTTGGCTGGAGGGAAGCCACTACGTGGGGTTGCCGTGTCTGGGGGTCCGGCGGCGTGGGAGCCGCCTCTGCTAGAGTAGAAGCAGAGCGGGTTCCCATGCCCGCGGCGGTGGCCGTGCACGACGGGCCTGTCCAGCGCAGGTGGCGCCGTGTCTGGGGGTCCGGCGGCGTGGGAGCCGCCTCTGCTAGAGTAGAAGCAGAGCGGGTTCCCATGCCCGCGGCGGTGGCCGTGCACGACGGGCCTGTCCAGCGCAGGTGGCGCCGCGTCTGGGGGTCCGGCGGCGTGGGAGCCGCCTCTGCTAGAG
>JAKPJZ010000016.1 GCA_029553955.1 Chloroflexota bacterium | reverse complement strand
CCGCTCGCCGGCAGCCACCGCAGTTGGACCGCGAAAACGGTGATGAGCAGGATCCCGGCGAGGAACGCCGGAACGGCGACCCCGACCTGCGACAGGGCCGAGAGGACCAACCCGGAGGCCTTGCGGTGGTGGACCGCCATGAGGGTCCCGAAGGGCAGAGCGAGCGCGACGGCAATGGTCATCGAGGCGGCGACCAGGATGAGGCTCACCTGCAGGCGATCGGCGATCTGGGGGCCGATCTGGGCGCGGCTGACGTAGGAGATGCCGGGGTCCAGATGAACCAATCCGCCTACCCACGAGAGGTATTGCTCGACCAGCGGCCGCTCCAGCCCGAACTCCAGACGCAGCCGCGACACGTCGGCCTCGGTTGCGTTGACTCCGAGCGCCACCCGGGCCGGGTCACCGGGGAGCAGCACCATGAACCCGAACACCAACGCCGAACTGACCCCGAGGCTCACCAGGAGCACCGCGGTCCGCTCGGCGATGCGCAGGAGCATGGCGCCAGCCTGTCATGTGGCTCGGTCGGACGGGAAGTACGCCGCGCGGCTAGAACACCACCCGCCAAATCGGTGCCGTCCTGGGCTCGGCCGCCATCGCCGCCGCCATGGAGAACCGTGTCGTCGAGCACCTTCCGCAGGCTGCTGGCCACGGGGTCAGCCAGATGGCCGGGTCAGCGCTTCCCGCGGCGCTGCAGGGCGGGTTCAGCGCCGCCATGGCCGATTCGGTGCTCGTGCCCGCCGTCGTCATCCTGCTCGGCGCGGTTGCCGCCGCCTTCTTCCTCCCCGCCAACGCCCCCACCCGCCGGTGAGTGGTTCCTGACCCCTGTGGATGACGCGCACCACGATGCCCGCGCCTCGCTAGTGTCCCCATGTGTCGATAACGAGCCCCTCGGATCTGCCGCGTGAGCGGCTGATGGCGCTTGGCGCCCGCGCTCTATCCGACGCTGAGCTCGTCGCCATCCACCTCGGCACGGGGCGCCCTGGCGCTGGCGTATTGACACTGGCTAGGTCACTCCTGGCCGATTGGGGCGGCGTGGGCGGCCTGGCGCGAGCTGAGGTCGATGAGTTGGCACGGACGCCCGGGGTGGGCAGCGCCAAAGCTTCTCGGCTCGTCGCGGCGTTCGCCCTCGCCTCGCGGATCAACGCCCACGTGGGCGCACCACTGCGCACGTCCGCTGACCTGGCCGCCTTGGCGATCCCCCGCATCGGGCAC
>JAKPJZ010000267.1 GCA_029553955.1 Chloroflexota bacterium | reverse complement strand
GGCGAACTCCAGCACCCGCTCCGTGAGTTGCTGCATGTTCTCGCTGTTCGCCAGCCCCTCCGCCAGGGAGGCGTACACCCGGTCATGTGCATCTTGCGCCACCGTCCGCATCGCGAAGTCGCGCTTCGCCAGTAGCTCCTCCAGGCGCGCGGAGGGCATATTGAACGGGATGTCAATGGCGAGCGTCTCCAGCATCGCGCGCCCGGTCTCATCGGCTTCGTCGCTGATGATCGGCTTGAGCATGGCAAAGAGTTGGTTGCCCGCGTCCACTACGTTGAACAGCAGCGTGGCGAGCTGGGGGTCCTTCGCGCGCACCGGGGCCGGGTTGGCCGCCCGCAGGTTGGCGAGGACCTCCTTGGCGAGGTCATCATACCAGCCGCCCACGCCCTCCCGGATCGGCGGGATGTAGGCGGCGCGCTGTCTGTTGAAGGCCAGGCTGACGCGACGACGCACCGCAGGAGACAGGCGCTTGGGGGCGGCCTTGATGCTTAGGATCGGCGACGCCTTGGGCGCGGCTTCCTCCTCGTCTTCCTCCTCCGCAGGCGCATCCTCTTCGGGCTTCGGCTCAGGTTCCGCAGGCGCAGGCGTCACGGCTTGCGGTACGTTCTCCGCGCCCTCGGGCCCCGCCAGTGGGATGGTGCTGAGCGGCCCCCACCAGACGTCACCCCATGGCACCGGCTCCAGGCCCTCCTCCTTGCGCACCTCATTGATGGTCCGCAGGCCCGCCCGGACGTCCTCGCGGCGCCGGGTGGCGGCAAGTTCCTTGTCCTCCTGCAGGGCCTCCACGTTCGCGAGGTCGAAGCGCACCCGCCAGGGGCCACCGGGGAACTGCCAGGCAAGCTGCTCATTGATGGCCCCGGCCAGGAGCAGGAGGTAGTCGCTGACGGTCTCTTCCCAGAAGAGCTTACGCTGCGCCCTCGCATTGGCGTAGTCGGCGTCTTCGTAGACCCCCACCAGCGCAGGCGGCACACCGTAGCAGGCGCAGATTTCCTCCCGCAGGCGCGCCGGGTAGGCGAGGGCCAGGACCTGGTCGGGCGAGACGCCGACGGCGGTCCAGTCCATCCCGCCCTCCAGCGTCAGGGTGCTGTCGCCGGAGGCAGCGGAGCGCCACTGTCGCATCTGCGCCTGGAGGTCCTTCTGCTGCTCCGTCGTCAGTGAGCCCGTCGCCTTGAGGATGCCCGCCGGCAATCCGCCCCGCTTCATGAACTGATAGGAGAAGGCGGCGACCGCGTTGAATGCGTTGATGCTGGTCTCCAGGGCCTTGGTGGGCGGCTGCCCCAACAACTGGTCCTTCGGCGAGTAGAGCTTGACGTGCAGCATGTCG
>JAKPJZ010000247.1 GCA_029553955.1 Chloroflexota bacterium | reverse complement strand
CCCGCTCACCGCGTGGTGCGCGCGCCCGCCGTGGTGGTGGCCGACCAGCAGGAGCTGCTGGCGCTGTACCAGCAAGGCCGGCTGCAGCGCGACTTCATCGCCGTGGTGCGCTACCAGGGACCACAGGCCAACGGCATGCCCGAGCTGCACAAGCTGATGCCGCCGCTGGGCGCGCTGCAGGACCAGGGCTTTCAGGTGGCGCTGGTCACCGACGGCCGCCTGTCGGGGGCCTCGGGCAAGGTGCCCTCGGCGATCCACCTGAGCCCGGAGGCGCTGGGCGGCGGGCCGATTGCCCGCGTGATGGAGGGCGACTGGATCACGCTGGACTGCGAGCAGGGCATCCTGCAGCTGGAGGTCGACGACGCCACGCTGGCCGCGCGCAGCCCGGTCGTGCCCGACCTGAGCGCCCACGCACAGGGCACGGGCCGTGAACTGTTCGGCCTGTTCCGCCGCCACGCGGCCACCGCGGAGGCGGGTGCCTCGCCGCTGCTGGCGTGATCGGTGACCCGAATCCAGAATCCCGAAACCCCGCTTGCCGCTCTTCACCGATCCGATGCCGACCAGGACCCCATGACCGACGCCCCCCGCTCCTGCTTCGACCGCCCCGCGTTCACCTCGCGCGTGGTGCCCGTCATCGTGCTCACGGATGCGGCGCAGGCGGTGCCCCTGGCGCATGCCTTGCTGGAGGGTGGCGTGGACGTGATGGAGATCACCCTGCGCCATGACAGCGCGCTGGCGGCCATCGAGGCGGTGGCGCGTGCGGTGCCGCAGATGCATGTCGGCGCTGGCACGGTCACGCGTGCCGCCGATGTGCAGCGGGTGATCGACGCGGGTGCCTCCTTCGCCCTGTCGCCGGGCTGCACCGAGGCACTGGTGCAGGCGGTGCGCGCGGCGCGCCTGCCCTTCATCCCGGGCGTGATGACGCCCAGCGAGGTGCTGGCGGCGCGCGAGCACGGTTTCACGCTGATGAAGCTGTTTCCCGCGGCGCAGGCCGGCGGGCTGGCGATGCTGCAGGCGCTCGGTGCGCCGATGCCCGATGTGCAGTTCTGCCCCACGGGCGGCGTCAGTGCGGCAACGCTGGCGAGCTTTCTGGCGCTGCCCAATGTGGCGATGGTCGGGGGCTCGTGGCTGACGCCGGCCGATGCCCTGGCGCAGGGCGACTGGGCGCGCATTGCAGGGCTGGCGCGTGAGGCGACGGAGCTTGCCTTTCAAGGGCTGGATCGGGCAGCGAACCTGTGAACGTGAGCTCCTTGGGTTCGGTGCGACATGCCGACCCGCGGCATCACCGCCGCAGCCTTATCGCGGGGCGTTCAGGATCTCTTTTTCCCAGCGCGCGATCAGGCGGCGACGCTCGGCACTGGCCCCGTATTTGGCCAGGTCGTAGTTGATGAACTTCGCGCCCTTCACATTCGGCGCGCCTTCCGGCAATGGTGTGTTGCGGTTGGACGGGAACTGGTACGAACGGGAGGTGGCCGCCACGCGCTGGCCGGAAGGGGACAAGGCCCATTCAAAAAATTTCTTCGCCTCCTCCGGATGGGGCCCGCCCTTGATCAGGCTCATGGCGCCGACG
>JAKPJZ010000271.1 GCA_029553955.1 Chloroflexota bacterium | reverse complement strand
GCTGATCGTCGGCGCGATGGCCGACCGCGGCGTCTCGCCCATCAAGCTCCTGCGCTGGCTGTACTGGTCGGCCGGCGTGCTCCTCGGCCTGATGTTTCTCGCCATCGACCGCGGCTGGGGCGGCGGCCCGATGCTCACGTTGATGCAGATGCACTCGCTCTGCTTCAGCCCGACCACCAGCCTCGTGACCACGATCGCGCTGGCCGAGCTGCACAAGCCCTCCGCTGAGTTTGGCCCGCTGCGCACCTGGGCCACCGGCGGCTGGATCGTCGCCGGCTGGGTCGTCAGTTGGGTGCTTGTCGCCGACTCGTCTCCTCTATGCGGCTACACCGCCGCCGCCATCATCGTCGGCCTGGGCTTTGCCACCTACTTTCTGCCGGGGCTCAAGCCCGCCACCGCCGGGCGCGCCACGACGTGGACCGAGCGGCTCGGCCTCGATGCGTGGCAGTTGTTTAAACACCACGATCACCGGACGATTCTCCTCACCGCCACGCTCTTCGGCATCCCGGTCGCGGCGTTTTATCCGTTTACGCCACTCCACCTCACGGCGCTCGGTTTCGACCATCCCACGGCGACGATGACGCTCGGCCAGGCCAGCGAGGTCGCCAGTCTGCTCCTCCTGGCCACACTCACGCGCACCATCCGACTGAAATGGGTGATCCTCGCCGGCCTGGTCTTTGGCATCCTCCGCTACGCGCTTTTCTCGCTCGATCACTCGGCCGCGCTCCTGTGCGGCATCGCGCTCCATGGCGCCTGCTACGCGCTCTACAACGTCACCGCGCAGATCTATCTGGCCGAGCGCGTGGACCCCGCGATGAAAGCGCGCGCCCAGGCGCTCTTCGCCGTGCTCACCGGCGGCGTGAGCAACTTGTGCGGCTACCTCGGCACCGGCTGGTGGTACCACCGGATGACCACCGACGGCGTCACCCACTGGCCCGTTTACTGGATCGGGCTGTGCGCGACGACGGTCGCCGTCACCCTCTACTTCACCCTGTCCTACCACGGCGCCGGCACCGGTTTCTTCCGCAAATCGGCCGTGCGCTGATCGCCCCAGCCACGCCGAAGAGGGGTGGCGACGAGGCTTGCGCCCGGCGGCACGCCGTTGCCTCATCGGACACGCTCGACATGCCGAACCGCACCCAATCCTTCAGCAAACTCGCCGAGGAGCTCATCGGCGACTTCCGCGGCATCCCGCTGGAGGAGCCGGCACGCATGAAGCGCCGGCCGACGCGCGAGTTGAAAGACCTGATCGAGGAGCTGCTGGTCAAACACCACATCGGCACCCGCTCCCCGGAGGATAGCGTGCGCGAGAAGTGGGCGGAGTTCGTCGGTCCGGCAAACGCCAGCTATTCACATGTCGCCAACATCGACCCGCGCGGCCGCCTGCTCATTCTCGCCTCGCACTCCATCGTCCGCAGCGAGCTCGGCCTGCACAAGGCCACTCTCCTCGCCAAGATCCGCCAGCTCCCAGGCTGCGGCCATGTGCGCGAGTTGCTCATCCGCGCCGGCTAACGCACGGGCCAACTTTACGCTTGCGCCCTCCGGCACCGCCACGGATTG
>JAKPJZ010000141.1 GCA_029553955.1 Chloroflexota bacterium | reverse complement strand
CTCGCCGGGCGCCCGCGCTACAGCGTCGTCGGGCGCTGGTGGTGGCGCGGCGTCGGCCAGGCCGAGCTCTACGAACGCCTCACCAACATCATCGAGACGTGGACACCGCGCCGCATCGTCGTCGACGCCACCGGGTTGGGGGCCGGGCTGGCGTCCTTCCTCTCCCAGCGCTTCGGCGCCCGCGTCATGCCCTTCACCCTCACCGTGGCCACCAAATCACAGCTCGGCTGGGCTTTCCTGGGCATCTGCGACACCGCCCGCTTCCGCGACCACGCCCTCGACGGCTCGCCCGCCCAGGCCGAGTTCTGGCAGCAGGTCGCCGCCGCCCAGTACGGGCTGCTCCCGGGCCCAGGCCGCCGCCTCCGCTGGGGCGCCCGCCCCGGCCGCGGCCACGACGACCTGTTAGTCTCTGCAGCGTTGTGTGCCGTTCTGGAGAACGAGGGCTGGGGTTCCTGCGAGTCCATCATCATCCCCGCCCCCGACATCCTCGACGACCCAGACTGGTGCGTCGACTATCCCTGTGAGGAGCTCGAGGGCTACGAAGAGCACGACCCCGACGACCACCGCGGCTGGAGGCGCCTATGACCCCCCTTCCTCTCGCGTCCTTTCGTGCCCTTTCGTGCCTTTCGCGCCCTCCCCTTTCGCGTTTTCATCGCTTTCGTGTTTTCGTGGTCCAAACCGTGTTTTCCTGGTCCAAACCGTGCCTCCGTGCTCCAAACCGCGTTGCGGTGTGCGCCCAGGTACGTCGCGCGATCCGTCACAAACTTGAACTACACCCCCCGGCGGGACGAGGGGAGCTGTTCGGACTCGACGGTAGAGAGGATCCGCCACCCCGCACCCTCGCCGCGGCTGCCACCCCGACACGGGGCGACGTAGACAGGATAGACAGGATGATGGCTTCTCATCCTGTTCATCCTGCGTATCCCTGTTTGCGTTCTCCCTGCGCCCGAGGCGGAGACCCCACGCAAGGGTGCACAGTGGTGCGGATCCTCTGCATAGCCGAGCCTGAACAGGTGCGGACGAGGGACCGTTTGACGCGGCGCCAGGACGGTGTAGTATGGTGCGCAGCGGCGCCGCTTGCGCCGCCCTACCGAACAAATACTGCTCAGCCTGCTGATGCGAGCTGGTACCTTGAACCGCGAAGGGCGCCAAGAACGCGAAGGAGACGCCAAGAGAGACCGATAGATCCCTCCTTCGGCGACTTGCCTTCGCGCCCTTGGCGTTCTTCGCGGTTCAGAAGACTCGGCGTGGTGGGCTGAGTAGTTGCCCGAACCAAACGAAAGGCGAGACAGCGTGAGTGACCGGGCCCTGCCGGGCGCGTCTGAGGGCGCCCAGCCCTTGCTTCCTGCCAACTACAAGTGGCGCGTCCTCGGCACCGTCATCTTTGGCAGCTTTATGGCCATCCTGGATACGACGGCCGTGAATGTGGCCTTCCAGACGCTGCGCAGCGAGTTTGGCGGCAGCATCAACGACGCGCAGTGGGTCCTCAGCCTCTACGTGCTGGCCTTGGGTATCAGCACGCCGTTGGCCGGCTTCCTGGCCGACCGTTTCGGCTCCAAGAAGGTCTACCTGGGCGGCCTGGCCCTGTTCGGCCTGGGTTCGCTGCTGTGCGGCGCTGCCACCAGCCTGCCGATGCTCATCGTGGCCCGTGGCATCCAGGGCGTGGGTGGCGGTATCGGCATCCCCCTGGGCACGGCGCTCTTGTTGCAGGCGTTCCCGCACCACGAGCACGGCCGGGCGCTGGGCATCTTTGGCATCGCCGGCCTGGTCGCGCCCGCCCTGGGCCCGGTGCTGGGCGGCTGGCTGGTCGATCAGCACCTGTGGCGCGTCATCTTCTTCATCAACCCGCCGATCGCCCTGGCCGCGGTGCTGCTCGGCATGCGCTCGCTGCGCGAACAGATCGACCCCGTGAAGCCTTCGTTCGATGTCGCCGGCGTCGTCACCGAGGTGATCGGCTTCGGAGCCATCCTGTATGCGGCCTCGCTGGCCGCCGATAGCGGCTGGACCTCGCCGGCTACGTTGACCTGGTTCGCGGTTGGCACGGCGGGCCTGATCGCTTTCGTGCTGGTCGAGCTCTTTGTGGCCAAGGATCCGCTGCTGGACCTGCGGCTGTTCCGCCATTGGGTCTTTGTAGACGCCAGCCTGCTGGGCTGGGTGGCGACCGTGGCGCTCTTTGGCGCCGAATTCCTGATGCCGCTCTACCTGCAGTCGTTACGCGGCTACGCGGCCCTGAGCACGGGGCTGACGCTGCTGCCGATGGCCCTGGCCGGCGGCGTCGTGGTGACGATCTCCGGCCGCCTGTACGATCGCTTTGGGCCCCGGCCGCTGCTCGCCGCCGGCTTTGCCATCCTGATGGTCAACACCTGGCAACTATCGTTGCTGCGTGCCGATACGGCGATTAGCTGGATCCTCTTGCTGCTGGTGCTGCGCGGCATTGCGCTGGGCCTGATGGTGCAGACGACGTTGGTCACGGCGCTCTCGGTGGTAGCGAAGCATGATCTGGCCCGCGGGTCGTCGCTGACCAACGCCACGCGCCTGGTCGTGCAGTCTATCGGCGTCGCCATCCTGGCGACCGTGCTGGCCGGTGCGCTATCGCCCGAGGTGCAGGCCATGCAACTGCAGATGGCGACGGCTCCGGGGGGCACGAGAACAGGCATCTGCGAGCCGCAGGCGGTCGCCTCTGTGGCGCCTGCCGGGCCTGGCTCGGCTGCCGCGGCTGAGCTGGTGCCGGCGGCGCTGTTCGAGAGGGCATGTGAGGAGAATATCACCGGCTTTGAGCGCGCCTACCGGCTCACCTTCTTCTTGTCTGCGGCGGCCCTGGCGCTGAGCATGGCCCTGCCGGGCTGGCCGCAAAGGTGGGCCGGCAGGCAGGAGAACGGGGCGCCCAGCGCCACGCACTAGGGCGTGTTTGCAAACCGTCGTAGCCTAGGGCCTTGTGCCCGTTTTGCCGTTCTGTGGCACCAGTCTCGCCGCCCAAGGCGCCCACAAGGGGCTATGCTACGGGTTTGCAAACACGCCCGAGTACGAACGAGGCTCTACTCCGAGGATGTGATGGGCAGTACGAGCTCGATCTCGTCATCGTACCAATCGCCGGTTGGGGTGAAGCCGAGCTTGAGGTAAAAGCCCTCCGGACTGCCCTCGCCGCGGCCGCAGGAGGTAAACAGCTCGCGCCATCCCTGCGCTCTGAGGTGCTGCAGCAGCGAGGCCAACGCCGCCTTGCCGTAGCCCTTGCCCTGGTGAGGACCGGCGATCATGAGCCGCCACAGGAACACGCCGGGGCAGTCGATGCCATCGTCATAATCCGAGCCGAAATGCAGCATGATAAAGCCGACGGGGTCGCGGCCAGCATAGATGACGCGCAACCAGGTGCTCTCGGAAAAGTGCGCCTGCGCGATAGAGACAGCGTTGTCGGCCACCATGGCCCTTTGCGCCGGAGAAAGCGTCGCGCTCAGCTTGCAAATGTCGACGACTGTGTTAGCGGTGATCCGTTGAAAGTGAACCGTCGAGTCGGGCTCGTGTTGATCTGTCATCCCGTCTGCTCCTTATGGGTGCTACAACTGCGCCTTTCCAGACAGCTCTGGCGCCACCGTCGTGCGAGGCTTGTCACGGGAGCCTCGGGCTACCCCTGGTGCCTGCCCGCACCAGGCATCTGCATACCATCCAGTCTCCTTGTACTGTCAAGGCTGGCGCAAGCCCACGTTGTCGAGCAGGAGCGAGCCGTCGGGAGTGCGGTCGAACACAAAGCGCAGCGCGACGAGCCTGGCCGGGCTGAACTGCGGGTTGGCCTCGGCAAAGGCCGACAGCGGGAAGGCATAGTCGCGGAACACCGGCTCGGCGCTGGGGTTGGTTGTGCCCAGCGCTTTGAGTTTGGCGATGTCAGCCCTCACCTGGCGCAGCAGAGGCGCGTAGCGGCTGAGTGGCAGGCGGGCGCTGTTGCCGGCGGCGTCGATCAGCTCCAGGGTAAAGTCGATCGGCTCGCCGGAGTCGAGGCGGGCGCGCGGCGAACCGGCCGGCCGGCCCGGGTTGGGGTCGACCCCGGCATCGGCCAGAGAGAAGACGAGCGCGCTCTCCGCAGTGCACGCCAGGCCGGCATCGGGCAATTGGGCGGTGTAGGCCGCCGGCCCCGCCCCGTGATCCCAGCCCAGCACGACGGCGTGGGTGCCCAAGCTGCCCGACTTGCCCTTGACGAACACCTCTTTCCACAGCGTGAGCCCCTCGCCCTGCAAGGAGCCGCCCGGCAGGGTGAGGGTCTGCAGGTGCAAGTCCTCCTCATAGGTCGCGATCAGGCGGGTGGAGGCATCCTGATAGGCGTTCAGGTAGAGGGTCTCCGGCAGCCAGCTCGGCGCAGTGCGCGCGTCTTGGAACAGCGGCCGGTAGCCCTGGTGCCCGTGCAGGGTGTCTTCCAGGAAGGCCGAGAGATAGACCTGGGCGATGCGGGTCTGCTCTTGAGCGGGCATGAGCTGCTTCAGGTTGTACAAGCGCATAAGGGGCTCGCTATTGTCCTTGCGGCCCCAGACCGTGCTGAACTGCCCGTGATTGGCGCCATAGATGTAGAGACTGGCCTTGAAGGCGTCAACCAGGCCGCTATAGCGGGCGTTCTCGTATTGCCGGTAGCCCATGAATGTGGTTACATCCATGTCGTGCGCCCCCTGCACGACGAGGTAGCTCACGTCCTCGATCTCTACCTGGCGGCCGCCGGGCAGGTAGCGGCCCTCCGACGGCGCAATGGCCGCGACGGCGCGGATGCCGAACCCGTAGGAGAAAGCCAGGGCGGCGTCGTCGGGGCTGCAGGGCAGCCCGTTGAACAACGCGGCGAGGGCCACGGCCTCACCACCCCGCGAGTGGCCGATCAGGGCGACCCTGTTCAGATCCACGAGGCCTGTGAAGGGGTTGCCGGGGGTCGCGTTCCACCCTCGCCAGGCATTGAGGTGCTCCAACAGCAGCCAGGCGCGGGCGTCCATCTCCTGTGTGAGCGGGCTGATCATGAGCAGGTCCGCCGCAGACGAGCCGTTGAGAAAGTTCTCGTCGACCGAGACGGCGACAAAGCCGCGGCTAGCGAACAGCTCACCCAGGTAGGCGTAGCCGGGGTCGGAATACTGCTCCATCGCGTGGTTGCCGTGCACCATGAGCACCAGCGGGAACGGCCCGGCCCCTTCGGGGTACCAGACGCGCCCATTCAGCGGCAGACTCTGCGGGCCAAAGCCCCAATAGCTCGACCGCAATGGCGACCAGCCTCCGACGAGCTTCGTGCCGTCCACCGGGATGGTCTGCAGGTTGACCTCTGGGCCGAACTCGGGCCGGCGCCGGTCGGTGCCGCTGCCGTAGGTCAGGCTCTTGACGGTGTAGCTTCCCGGCTGAGAGGGATCGGGGAGCGAGAGCGGCGCGACGAGGTCCGAGCCCCAGTTCCAACCTTCCGGCAGCGCCGGGGCCGGGTAGCCATCGCTGACGATAAACGCCGACCAGGCGACCAGGCCGGCGGCGCCGGCGACCAGGCCGACCGCCGAGACGCACCTGCGCAGGCGAGAGAGCGCCTTCCACCGCGCCGGCCGCAGGCCCGCCAGGCCGGCCCCCAGCAGCGACAAGAGTGCCAGGGCCACCAGGAGCACGAGCACCCCACTGACGATCACCGGCGACCCGGGCGGGACGAGCAGCAGCGCCGCCGGCAGACAGAAGGCCAGCGCCAGGCCGTAGACCTTGGGGATGCGGTTCAGGATGCCGGCGATGAGGTCCAGCAGCGAGGCGGTCAGCGCCATCAAGCCCAGGAAGGCGGCCCCTCCGAGCAGAGCAGGCAACCAACCGGCCCGAGCGAAGAGGAAATAGGCGCCGATCAGGGCCAGCAGGGCGAACCCGATGCGCACCGCCAGCGCCGCGCCCTGCCACGCCGCTGGGCCGGGGCGGAGGGTGCCGGCCAGGCCGGCCAGTCTCTGCCGCAGTTCCGATTGATGCCGGGTGCTCGGGCGATCCTTGAGCATGTTCATTGTTCAGCCACCGTCTTTCTTGCGTGCTCTCTTCCGTCGGATGGCGACGGACGGCCCGGCGCTGGGCCGCCGCGTGGCCGGAGAAGAGAAGCGAGTGCCCTCACTCTGTTGTACGCAAGACGGGGCGGTTTGGTTCCAGGGCGGGCAGCCGCCAGAGCGCAGTCGGAGGGATGCGACGGGGCGCGCTGTGCGAGAAGGCCAGACCGGGCTGGACGGGGCAGGGACTGCCCTCAGCTTCTCGGTTCCACAGTCGCCTGGGCGCTCATTCGCGGCATGATCTCGTTGGCAAAGAAGGTGTCGACCTGGTCAGGCGATACTTGGCAGTAGACGCGATCGTCCACACGCACGGTCACGCCAAGGGAGCAGTGCTCCATGCAGAAGGCGCCACTCAGTTCGACCTTGCCTTGCAGGCCATGCTCGTCGATAAGCTGCTGCAAGGCCTCGGCCACCCGGTCGGAGCCTCGCACGTAGCACGAGCTGCCCACACACACCGTCACCACGACCACTTGTGCCTCTCCTCCTAGCCGAAACCTGACAGGTCTCGGCAGACCTGTCAGGTTTCGGCGCACTTTGCAAACACGACCTAGAGCGCCTCTATGCGCACTGCACAGACCTTGTATTCAGGTATCTTGCCCACCGGGTCCAGGGCATCGTTCGTCAGCCGGTTGACTGGCGCCTCCTGGAAGTGGAAGGTGCCAAAGACCATTCCGGGCATCAGTCGCTCGCTCACCCGCACCCGGGCCGCCATCTCGCCGCGCCGCGAAACCACCCGCACCAGGTCTCCGTCGGCAATGCCCAGCCGAGCGGCATCGTCGGGGTGTACCTGCAGCCGCTCCTCGGGTGCCAGGTGTTGCAGGCCCCGCGAGCGCCGGGTCATGGTGCCGGTGTGGTAGTGATAGCGCATGCGACCGGTCGAGAGCAGGAGCGGGTACTCATCATCGGGCAGCTCGGCGGGTGGCTGGAATTCGACGGCGTGGAACTTGCCCAGGCCACGGGCGAAGCGGTCCTTATGCAGGAACTTGGTGCCGCCATGGTAGCGGTCGGGGCAGGGCCACTGGATGCCGCCCTTCTCCAGGCGCTCGTAACTGATGCCCGCATAGCTGGGCGTCAGCGCCGCCATTTCAGCAAAAACCTCCTCGGCCGAGCGGTAGGGCATAGGGCAGCCCATGCGGGCGCTCAGGTCGCGCAGGATCTCCCAGTCGGCCATGGCGTTGCCGGGTGGGTTCAGTGCCTTGCGCACGCGCTGCACGCGCCGCTCGGTGTTGGTGAAGGTGCCGTCTTTCTCGGCGAACGATGCGCCAGGCAGCACCACGTCGGCCAGTTGGGCCGTCTCGGTCACAAAGATGTCTTGCACCACCAAAAAGTCAAGCGCCTTGAGCGCCTCCTCCAGGTGGGCGGCGTTGGGGTCGCTGAGGACGGGGTTCTCGCCCATGATGACCATGGCCTTGAGCCGGCCGTCGAGTATGGCCGCCGGCATCTCGGTCAGGGCGAGCCCTGGCTTGCTCGACAGGCGCACGCCGGTGGCCCAGGCGCGCTCGAACTTGCCGAGCACGCGCTCGTCGCTCACCGGCTGGTAGCCGGTAAAGACGTTGGGCAGGCCGCCCATGTCGCAGGCGCCCTGCACGTTGTTCTGGCCGCGCAAGGGGTTCAGGCCCCCGCCCTCGAGGCCCACGTAGCCGCAGAGCATGGCCAGGTTGGCCAGCGACTTGACATTGTTGGTGCCGCTGGTGTGCTGGGTGATGCCCATCGCGTAGAGGATCATCGCCTTGCCGGCCGTGGCGTACATGCGCGCCGCACGCACCAGGTCGGTCTCGGCGATGCCGGTGATCTGGCTCACGTACGCGGGCGTGAACGGTTCCACCGCCCGTTTCAGCTCCTCAAAGCCTTCGGTCCGGGTCTCCACGTAGGTCTTGTTCCACAGGCCCTCGGCGATGATGATGTGCATCAGGCCGTTGATCCAGGCCACATCGGTGCCCGGGCGGGGCCGCAGCCACACCTGGGCCAGTTCCACCAGTTCGGTGCGGCGCGGGTCGGCCACGATCAGCCGTGCCCGTCGTCGCGTTACCGCCCGCTTGGTGATGTTGCCGATGATGGGGTGGTTCTCTGTCGGGTTCGCTCCGGCGATCAGGATGAGGTTCGTGCTCTCGATCTCTGCGATAGAGTTGGTCATTGCGCCACTGCCGAACGAGGCAGCCAGACCGGCCACCGTGACGGAGTGTCAGAGGCGGGCACAATGGTCGACGTTGTTGGTGCCTACCACCCCCCTCATCAGCTTTTGGAAGAGATAGTTCTCCTCGTTGGTCGCCCGCGCAGAGGTCAAGCCGGCCACGGCATCGGGGCCGTGCCGCTCGATCACCGCGCTCAGCCTCTGCGCGATCAGATCCAGCGCCTCGCCCCAGGTGACTTCCTCGAGGTAGCTGCCCCTGCGTACCAGCGGCTGCTTCAGGCGGTCTGGGTGGTTAATGAACCCGTAGCCAAAGCGCCCCTTGGCGCACAGCGATCCCTGGTTGACGCCGTCGTAGCTTGGGGTGACGCCCACCACCTGCTCGCCGTGCACGTCGAGTGCCAGCTCGCAGCCCACGCCGCAGTAGGTGCAGACGGTTTTGACGCGGCGCGTCTCCCACGGCTTGCCCCTGGGCTGGCCCATGCTCTCGACGAGGGCGTTGGCCGGGCAGACCGACATGCACTCGCCGCACGAGACGCACTGCGGGCTGAAATCGGGGGTCGGGTCCACCGGTGCGATGCCGGTGGTGGCGCCGCGGCCCTTGAAGGTGATGGCGCCCACGCCGGCGATCTGCTCGCAGGCCTTGACGCAGCGCCCGCACAGGATGCAGCGCCGTGCGTGATACTTGATGAGCGGCGTGGCCCACGGCTCTTCGGCGAAGGCGAGGGGGCTGACGGAATAGTCGTGCAGGTCCTGGTGGGAGATGTCGTATTCGTAGGCCAGGTCTTGCAGTTGGCAGGCGCCGTTAATGTCGCAGGCGCCGCAGTTGAAGGGGTGGCGCAAGAAGAGGAGCTTGAGCGTCTCGCGGCGCATCTCCTCGAGGAATGGCGTGTGCGTACGCACCACCATGCCCGCCTGCACCGGCGTCGTGCAGGCCGTCACCGGGGTCGGCGTGCCCTCGACCTCCACCACACACAGCCGGCAGGCGCCGATGGGCTCCAGCCGCTCGTGGTAGCACAGGGCGGGGATGCGAATGCGCGCCAGGCGCGCGGCCTCGAGGATTGTCTGCCCCTCCCGGGCCACCACCGGCTGGCCGTCGATGGTGAGGCTCACCATGGCTCGTTTGCGTTTGCTCTCGATGGCATCCAACATGGGGTTTACCTATCTCTCTGTCGCCACAAGCATGATGCGATAACAGCGCAGGCAGCGGTCGGCTTCCATCAATGCTTCTTCGGGGGTGATGCCCTGCTCCACCTCGTCAAAGTCGTCGACCCGCTCTGCGGTAGGGCGCTCCCGCGGCTGCACGCGGTGCCGGCCGCCCAGCCGGTCGACCGACTCGTTGTCAAAGGCGTGGATGGCCTTGAGCACGCGGCTCATGCGCTCGTCTTCGCTCAGGGTCACCTTGCCCTCGCGCAGGTACTGATCGATCGAATTGGCGGCGCGCAGCCCGGCCGCCATCGCCTCGATCAGGGTCCTGGGGCCGCTGACGCAATCGCCGCCGGCGAAGACGCCTTCCTCGCTGGTCTCCAGCGTGTCGGGGTCGGCCTTGATCGTGCCACGGCGTGTGGTCTCGAGGTAGTTGCGCTCCTTGAGGAAGGAGAGGTCCACTACCTGGCCGATGGCCGGGATGACCATGTCGGTCTCGATGATGAACTCGGAGCCCGCGACCGGCCGGGGCTGGCGGCGGCCCGATGCATCGGGCTCGCCCAATGCCATGCGCACGCACGCGACGCCCACCACGCGGCCCTCGTGCTCGATGATGCGGGTGGGGTTCGACAGCAACTCGAAGCGGATGCCCTCGGCCTCGGCGTCGTGCACCTCCACCCTGTCGGCCGGCATCTCCTCGCGGCCTCGGCGGTACACCAGAGTCACGTCCTTGAGGCCGAGCCGCAGCGCCGAGCGGGCGCAGTCGATGGCCACGTTGCCGCCGCCGACGACGACGGCCCGCTGCCCCACAGCCGGGTCCTCGCCCAGGTTGAGGCGGCGCAGGAACTCGATGCCGGGCACATAGCCGGCTACCTGCGCGCTCTCGCCGGGCACGCCCAGGGCGTGGCTGTTCTGAGCGCCGATGGCCACATAGACCGCGGCAAAACCCTCCTGGCGCAGCGACTGCAGGTCAAAGTCGCGGCCCAGGCGCCGGCCGTAGTGAATCTTGGCGCCCAGCCGCTCGATCTCTTCCACCTCGGTGCGTAGGACTTCGCGCGGCAGCCGGTAGTCGGGGATGCCCATGGCCGCCATGCCGCCCGGCTCGCCCATTGCCTCCAGGATCTCGACGGCATAGCCCTTGCGCGCCAGCCTGTAGGCCGCCGTGAGTCCGCTGGGGCCGGCGCCGATGATGGCCACGCGATGGCCGTTGCGCCTTGCCGAAGGGGGCGGCTCGTGCCGCACGGCCCCCTCGATCTGCACGTCGGAGACGAAGCGCTTCAGGTGCTTGATGGAAACGGGGTCGTCGAGCAGGCCCCGCCGGCACTGGAACTCGCAGAAGCGCACACACACGCGCCCGCACACCGCCGAGAGCGGGTTCTTTTGCCGAATCACCGAGAGCGACTGGGCGTAGCGCCCCGACTTGATGTACTCGATGTAGCGGGGCACGTCGAGGCGCTCGGGGCAGGCCTCGATGCACGGCGCAGTGACCTTGGTGTGGTAGTGGCCGCGCAGCCGGCGCCGGCCCTCGGCGATGGCGCGGCAGAACTCGGCCTCGTAGTGATCCAGGAGGTGCAGCAACGCGGTCATTGAGGTATGGCCCAGCTCGCACATCGACCCGGCGCGCACGAACTCGGCCAGCCGGCGGATGGTCGGCAGGTCCTCCTCCACGCCGCGACCCACGGCGATGCGCGCCAGGGTATCGGCCACCACGCGCGTGCCCATGCGACAGGGGGTGCACTTGCCGCACGATTCGCCCTGGACCACATCAAGGTAGGCGCGGGCCATATCCACCACGTCGACCCGCTCGTCGTAGATGATGGCACCGTTCCATCCCACCAGGGCCAGGATCTTGTTCCCCGGCTCGAACTCGTCGAGCCCCTCCAGCACAGGCACCGGCGTGGCCCCGGCGCCCTTGCCCCTGTTGTCGACTACCTGGTTGTCCCAACTGCAAAAGATGACCCTGCTCAACCCGGCCTCCTCTGAGGAGCGGATACTACCGCGGAGCATGCCAAGAGCCTATCGGGCGGGTGGGCGCGGCCCGCCTGCCCGATAGGCTCTTGCCTTGTGTGGCCTTTGGTTCAGGACCCCCGGCCTAGACCCTATCCGAAGAGCCGCGTAGCCGAGGGCCTTGTGCCCGTTTCGTCTCGCCGTGGCGGCTACGGGGGGGCTAGGCTACAACCTTTCGGATAGGCTCCTCCTGCGGTGGCGCACAGTCCGCAGCACATTGTGAGCCATTTCACAAAGTTTACCACTTCATCCGGGTCCTGTCAAAAACTGGAATCCGGTGGAATGCGCGCGCTGGCCACGCAAGACGGCGTGGCCGGCGCGCTGTGCCCCAGCGGCCTGCAGCGCCTTGAGCTGCGCCTGCCTGGCCGATGGCGCCGCTGGCGGCCACCAGGGCGTCCTCCGCGGCGTCCATCGTGCTGCGCACCTGGGCCTGGATGTCCTTGACGCGGGCAGTGACATAACTCACATTCGTGTGGCAGGTGGCGCAGGCGACGTTGGCGTTGAGCAAGGGGCCGGCGATGTTGTGGGTCGAGAACTTGGCTGCGCCGTCGCGGGTGTAGGGCATGTGGCAGTCGGCACAGGAGACGCCGGCCGTATAGTGCGCGCTGCCGGCGGTGTAGAGCTCGTACTCGGGGTGCTGCATCTTGGCGAGCGCTGCGCCGTCGCTGGGGCTCTGCCAGTCGCTAAAGCCGAGCTCCTGGTAGCAGGCTGCGATATCCTCGACGCGCGTTCCCCTGGGCGAGGGCAAGGTCAGCAGCTTGCCCTCGCCCGAGAAGTAGTACTCCACGTGGCAGTTGGCGCAGCCGATGGGGTTCTGGATCTGCGGGGTGAGCTGGCTGAAGGCGGTGCCGTCGAACTCGGCCATGCCCATCTGCGCCCAGAGCCGGGGCGTGTCGGCGCCCTTGCACGAGTAGCAGGTGCCGGGCGTCGCCTCGTTCACCCGCTTGGTGGTGCGCACATCGATCAGGCTGTTCAGATGGCCGCGCTCTTCGTCATGGTCCTTGCCAAAGCCGTATCCGGCAAAGAGTGTCACTACAGTGCGACGCCATCTGTATGGCACAGGGTTCCGAGACCCTGGAGTACTCGCAATGACCGTCTGAACAGCGGCCATCCGGCTTGCTGCCGCTGCAGAGCTTGACGGGATTGCATGACTCATGTAGGATGCCCATGTTTGGATCGGCTGGCCGCATCGTCGCACCGTCAGCAGTAGCCCAAGGCCCAATACAGTTCAAGTAGGGGGCACGATCTCAGCCGTTGCGTCGGCAGGGGGTGAGGGAACTCAAGGCATGGCAGAAAGCAAGTCTCCCTTATTTGAACAGCATTGGCCCAAGGCCTCCTTGGGCCTGTCAGAGCGCCTGCAGAGGCGATGCTGCGGTGTATCGGTGACCATTTGACCGGCGTGCTATCAGCGATAGAGGAGGATGATCATGGCTACGATCAAGGGCACCCAGACCGAAAAGAACCTGCTCGCCGCCTTTGCCGGCGAATCTCAGGCCAGGAACCGCTACGGCTTTTTCGCTTCCGTCGCCAGGAAAGAGGGCTATGAGCAGATCGCAGCCATCTTTGCCGAGACGGCCGAGAACGAGCGCGAGCATGCCAAGGTGTTCTTTGAGTTCCTCGAGGGCGGCGACGTCGAGATCACGGCGGCCTACCCCGCCGGCGTCATCGGCACGACGGTCGCCAATCTCGAGGCGGCGGCCGATGGCGAGCACCTGGAGTGGGGCACGCTCTACCCGAGCTTTGCCGAGACGGCCAGGCAGGACGGGTTTGCTGCGGTGGCCGTCGCCTTTACCGAGATCGGCGAGGTGGAGGAGGAGCATGAGAAGCGCTACCGCACGCTGCTGGAGAACGTCCTGAGTGGCAAGGTCTTCAAGCGTGACACGGTGGTCAGGTGGCGCTGCCGCAACTGTGGCTACGTGCATGAGGGCAGCGAGGCGCCCGAAGAGTGCCCGGCCTGCCGGCACCCGCAGGCCTACTATGAGTTGGCGGCCGAGAACTACTAGTAGTACTTTGTGACTATGCCGTACGAAGCGGCTGGCCAGGTTCATAGTCGGCGCTTGAGCGCCTTGACGCTCCAACATGGCGCCAAGTGCGGATGCGGCGCCAGTCCGCAGGGGTCAAGGCGCTCAAGCGCCGACTATGAACCCATTGCACATGGCGATTACTGACAGAGTACTACTAGGCGCCTTCTTGGGGCAGATTTGCACAAAGCCCATTCTGCTTGTATACTAGATGGTAAGTAGAACATACCCATTTCTCCGAGCCGTTCGACCTAAGGGCAGGCGCAAAGCCTATGGTCGCCGGCCACAGTGCCCCATCCGGGGCCAACGGCATGGTTGGAAACGACCATACCCCCCGCACTTGGAAAGGAGAATGGCGTGCGAGCGCAGGTCCTTTCGCGCTTTTGGCAGCCGGTCCCTCTTTCTGAGTGGGGCCGGCTTTTCTGCTTTGCGCGGAGGGTGTTCCCCTGCAAGCCTTGACTTCTGCGCTGCGTCAGGCGCTGCACCTGCTCTCCAGCGGCGACCCGGCCCTGCTAGAGATCGTCCTGCTTTCGTTGCGCGTCAGCGTGACCGCGATCGCCTTCGCCGCGCTGGTCGGCATCCCTCTTGGGTGCTGGCTGGGGCTGAAGCGCTTTGTCGGCCGGCGGCTGGTGGTGGCGCTGCTCTACACCGGCATGGGCTTTCCGCCGGTGGTCGTGGGCCTCTTTGTCTATCTCCTGCTTTCGCGCAACGGCATCCTCGGGCCCCTCAACTGGCCCTGGCTGCCGCGCCTCTTCACCCCCGCGGCCATGATCATCGCCCAGGTCATCATCGCCACGCCGCTCATCTCGGGCTTTACTATGGCGGCGGTGATGGGGGTGGACCCAAACCTGCGCCTGCAATTGACGTCGCTGGGCGCCCTGCCCTGGCAGGCGACCTGGGCCATCCTGCGTGAGGCGCGGGTGGGGGTGATCGTCTCCATCGTCGCCGGCTTTGGCAGCGTCGTCTCCGAGGTGGGTGCGGTGATGCTGGTCGGCGGCAATATCGAGGGCTCGACCCGCGTCATGACCACCGCCATCGTCCTGGAGACGGGCAAAGGCAACTTTGACCTGGCGCTGGCCATGGGCATGATCCTCCTGGCGCTGACCTTCATGGTCAATTTCGTGGTCCTGCGCGTCCAGGGGAAGGCGTTCGATTGATGGCTGATCTCATCTACCAGGTGGACAGTCTGGTCAAGTCATACAACGGGCGCCAGGTGCTCAGCGTGCCGGCGCTCGAGGTGCAGCGCGGCGAGATCCTGGGCCTGGTGGGGCCGAGCGGCGCCGGCAAGAGCACCTTCCTGCGCCTGCTCAACTTTCTGGAAGCGCCCAGCGCCGGGCGCATCGCCTTTGCCGGCCGCTGGTTCGGCCAGCCCGACACACTGCCGCTGGCCCTGCGCCGCCGCGCGGTGCTGGTCTTTCAGCGGCCGGTGCTGCTTTCGGGGAGCGTCTTTGACAACGTGGCCTATGGCCTGCGCATCCGCGGCTGCCGCAACGTGCGCTCTACGGTGGAGGCCGTGCTGGCGCGCATCGGCCTGCTGCACCTGAAGCGCGCTGCAAGCCACACGCTATCGGGCGGCGAACTGCAGCGCGTGGCCCTGGCGCGCGCCCTCGTCGTAGAGCCGGAGGTGCTGCTGCTCGACGAGCCGACCGCGAACCTCGACCCGGCGCACGTCCGGGCCATCGAAGCCATGATCATGGAGACGAACCAGGCCGCCGGCACGACGGTCGTCATCGTGACGCACAACGTCTTTCAGGCGCGCCGGCTGGCTCAGCGTGTCGGCTTGCTCGTCGGTGGCCGGCTGGTGGAGGTAGCGCCGGCGCAAGAGTTCTTCGAGTCCCCTCAGACGGAGGAAGCATGCGCCTTCGTCCGCGGCGACATGATCTATTGACCGCGATCCGTATAGCATGCTCTAGAAGGAGGATCCCATGAACACAAAGCTTGCCCGTCTCGTGCTGTCGTTGGCGCTCGTGGCGCTGGTGGCCGCGGCCTGCGCGCCCGCGCCCACAGCGGTGCCCCCGCCGACCCAGCCGCCCGCCCAGGCCGCCCCGACGACTGTGCCCCCGACGTCGGCGCCGCCCCCGACGGCGACTGCAGTGCCCCCCACGTCGGCGCCGCCCCCGACGGCGACTGCAGTGCCCCCGACGCCTGCACCGACTAAACCCACCGCCACCCCGGTCGCGCGCCAGGCGGGCCACCTCATCCTATCGACCACGACGAGCACCTACGACTCGGGCTTGCTCGGGCACATCTTGCCCGAGTTTGAGGCGGCGAACAACTGCAAGGTCGACATTGTGTCGGTCGGCACCGGCCAGTCGATTCAGATCGGCCGCGACGGCAACTGCGACGTGGTGTTGGTGCACTCGCGCGCCCTGGAAGACAAGTTCGTTGCCGACGGCTTTGGCATCAACCGCCTCGACGTAATGTACAACGACTTTATCATCGTCGGCCCGGCCAACGACCCCGCCGGCATCAAGGGCATGAAGGAGGGGGCCGCCGCGCTCAAAAAGATCGCCGACGGTCAGGCCATGTTCATCTCGCGCGGCGACGGCTCGGGCACCGACGTCAAGGAGAAGGAACTCTGGGCGGCGGTGAACATCAAGCCCAGCGGGGCCTGGTATGTATCGGCTGGCCAGGGGATGGGGGCTGTGCTCAACATGGCCAACGAGCGGCTGGCCTACACCCTCGCCGACCGAGGCACCTACCTGGCGCAGAAGGGCAAGCTCGAGCTGGTGATCCTGATGGAAGGCGACAAGGCCATGTTCAACCCCTATGGCGTGATCGCCGTCAACCCGGCCAAGTACGCCAGTGTCAACGCCGACCTGGCAAAGAAATTCCAGGAGTGGCTGACCTCCGTGCCGGTGCAGGAAAAGATCGCCGGGTTCGGGGTTGCCCAGTACGGGCAGCCGCTCTTCTACCCCGACTCACAGGCCTATCGCGATGCCAAGGCCGGCAGTGCTGTGGCAGCGCTGGTCATCAAGGGCAAGGTGGAAAAGGAGCTCGCGCTCAGCCTCGATGCTTTGCAGGCGCTGGGTACGATCAAGTGGCAGGCGGAGCACCCGAAGAAGGGGATGCAGGACTTTGAGGGTGTGCTATTCAAGACTCTGCTTGCCCACGCCGCGGCCAAGAGCGACGCCAAGGAGGTGGTGCTGACCGCCGGCGACGGCTTTGCCGCGACGATCGCGCTGGCTGATGCGGCGTGCGACGCCTGTGGCATCGCTATCAAGGATGGTGTGCTGAGCGGCGTCTTCTCGGGCCAGCCGAGCAGCGCCTGGGTGAAGGATATCCGCAGCATCGAGTTCAAGTAGCCGCGCCGAACGTTCTCCGGCTGTCATGGCGAGTACCCCATGCCGCCACGCGGCACGGGGTGCTCGCCATGACAGGCCCAAGTTTCTGAGCAGCAGACGACATGCCCCGAGGGGCACCACAAGCGATGAAGACGGGGCCTTGCACCGCAGAGGACGCCTCGTGCAAGCACGGGGGGCGCAGAGATGACTCAAGCCTCTGCGCCCTCTGCGTCCTCTGCGGTGAATCGGAGTCCCATTCAAGTCAGGAGACCCGAAGGGCCTCCTCGCAATGACAGCCGGAACAACCACTCTACTGCGGCACGCTCTGGCCCGCCAGCAGCTTGCGCGTGGCCGGCAGCAGCAGGATGACGACGAGCGCCGTGCTCAACAGGGGCGAGGGCATAAAGAGCGAGAAGCGGCCCATCTCTGACATGGTGAGTATGCCTACGGGATAACCGCCATAGCAGGCCATGAGCCCTGCGCCCAGGCCCACGATGCGCGCCCAGGGCTTGCCCGACAGCATGGTCACGATGAACACGGCCCAGGCCGCGCTGCCCCACCAGTTGATCTGCTGCACCATGACGAACATGCCGTTCAGGGTGCCTTTGCCGGCCGTGACGTTCATCTTGTTGAAGGCGGCTACTCCGCTCATGAAGGACAGGACGAAGGCCAGCCCGGCGGCGAAGGCCAACGCGCCGAGGCGCCAGTCGATGCGCCGCACCCAGAGCAGCCCGAACCAGAGGATCAGGTTGGGCAAGAAGACCGCCATCGTCACCGGCGCCACGCCGCGGCTCAGCGCGGGCATCATGGGGAACCAGCCGGCCAGCAGGCTGAGGGTGCCAGCGGTGAGGCCGAGGGGCCAGGCCCAGCGCTCGCGCGTGAGGAAGCCGTAGAGCGACAGCAGCCACAGCACCCCGGCTGTGATGGCCACGTAGCCCAACAGCGGGAAGACGTAACGCACGACAATCCCCTCATCGGGCCGGCCTGCCGCCAGCTCCACGCCAATCATGGGGTTGTAGATGGTCACGAACAGGTAGAAGGCGAGCAGCCCGACGGCTGCGCCCACTGCCGACAGCACCGCACCCAGTCTCCAGTTCTCTGACACCTGAGGCCTCCTTGTGAGCTTGACCCCCGAAGCGGCGGGGGCGGCCGTACCACCATCCTCACTGGGTATGTCCCACGGTTGTGGGGCACCCAGGCAATGGCCGGGTTCTCTGCTCCGCTGCCACCCCTTGGGCGCGGACAAGCCTGCACAGGCTCATGTTCTCGTGCGCCCGGCCCTGCCCGAAAGGCTCGCACCGGGTTCGTGCGAAGCCCAAGAGCCGGTCACCAACGATGATGGGACATACCCATCCCCACTTGGTTTCCTGCCGATGCGCTGGTATACTCTCAACTGCCGTACTGTCTACGCCGCAACGGGAGGCACCATGCGGCCTTTGGATGAACTGCTCACCCGCAACCCAGTCTTTGCCCGCTTTGGCGCTGCCGGCCGCGCGCAACTGGCGCAACGGGCGCTGCGGCGCGAGTATGCGAAGGATGAGGCTATGGCGCAGCACGGGCAGGTGTGGCCCTACCTGCTGCTGGTGGCCGCGGGCAGCATCGCCGGCTGTAAGGAGTCGCGCGAGGGTCGCAGCCTTATCGTCATGACGCTCGAGCCAGGCGATACCTTCTGGGGCCTGGCCTTCTTTCGCGAGGAGGCGCCAATGCCGGTGCGCCTCGAGGCGCGTGCGCCCTCGACGCTCTACCTGTGGTCGCGCGATCTGCTCGAGCCGCTGCTGTTGCAGAACGCCCCCGCCCTCTGGGAGCTGTGTCGCCTGCAGGCTGGCCGCATGGAGTGGGCCAGTGGCATGCTCGAGGGCCTTGCCTTCCTGCCGGTGGCCGGCCGGCTGGCCCGCCTGCTCCTCAGCCGCTTCGAGCGCGCCGGCAGTGACCGCCTGCCCCGCGACCTCACGCTCGACGAGATGGCGGCCTGGGCCGGCACCACGCGCGAGATGGCCTGCCGCACCCTCTATCGCCTGGCCGACCAGGGCCTGATCGGCCTCTCGCGCAACGAACTGACGCTGCAGGACAAAGCCGGCCTGCGCCAGATGGCCGAGCGCGCACTGTAGGGGCGGTTCGCGAACCGCCCCTACAGTGCGCCTATCCGGGCAGCTGCGGGGCCGCGGGCAGCGTGGCGCCAATGCCGCTCAAGAGCAGCACCGCCACGCCCAGCGCCATGCTGGCGAGGAGCAGCCCGGCGCTCAGCCGCTCGCGTCCTGGCACGCCGCCCTGCCTGGCCAGCGCCAGGCTGCGGTACAGCGCCAGGCCGATCATCGCCAGCACCAGCACGTGCTTGACCGCCAACACGGCCGAGTAGGCGTTGCCGGTGCTCAACAGGCCCAGGAACGACCCGCTGGCGCGCGCCTCGAGCAGCCCGGTGACGATCAACCCCACGATGCTCACATAGACGAGCAGGCCCTGGCGGCGGCCGATCGCGGCCAGCAACTTCTTGCGCTGCGGGCCGGGGGCCAGCGTGTCGCGCACACTCGGCAGGATGACCAGCCCCTGCGCGATCAGCCCACCCACCCAGACCGCAGTAAAGAGGTCATGCAGGAACGTCATCACGGCCAGCACAAGCGGTTTTGGCATCTATTCACTCCTTAGCAGGCCGCGGGTCGAAAGGAGCAGGCACTCCGAGCGCCTGCGCCAGGCCAGCAGCGTCCCTCATCGGGCCGGCGGCCGGCAACACACGGCCCCCACGGCGTGTACTCTATTGCTCAGGGTATCACAAAGGGGCGTGGGAGTCTTTGCCCTTTGGCAAAGCGGCAGCCCCAGGCCAAGCCCTTTTGACACCATGCTCACTCTATGCTACTCTGGCAACAAACAGCAGTGCGCTGCCTGGCCAGGAGGCTGCCTGGCCGGGCGCGATTGGAGCACATCTATTGATCCCCTTCGCCAACACGGGAATCGCCTGGCTCGCCGTCACCCTCATCTATCTGGCCGTGCAGCCGGCGTGGGGCTATTTCGCCAGGTGGTCGGCCACGTGGTCGGGTCGGCCGGGTGTCTGGGCTGCCTCGGTGCGCGGCGCGCGCTGCGTGCCGACGCTGGCGGTCGCCTGGCGCCTTGTCTACTGCGTGGGCGCGCCTTATCTGGCGCTCCTCCTGGGCGTGGCCGATGCCAGGCGCCTTGGGCTCGCCGGCCTGCCCTTGTGGCCGCAACTGCCGCTTGGGATGGTGGCCGGGCTGGCGGGCGTGGGGCTGCTGGCCTGGTCGTGGGGCCGGGTGGCGGCCGTCAGCTATCGCCGGGGGGCGCATCTGCCGCCCTTTGCCGCCGCGTGGCAGGCGCTGCGCAGTCCCTGGGGTTGGGCCTCATTCGTGGCCGAGGTGCTCTGCCTGCAGATGAGCTGGGCGTTCGTGCGCGGCGCAGCGATCCGCTTCGCCGGCCTCTATGCGGGGGTGTTCCTGGGCCTGGCGCTGCTGGGTGCGACGTGGCTATTGCGCCCGGGCCGGTTGGAGGGCATCGGCGACGCCGAGGTGCGCGCCGGCACCCTGCTGACGGCCGGGCTGGCACTGGTCACGTCGCTGGTCTTCCTCTATGCCGAGAACCTCTGGCTGTGTGGCCTGGTGCACGCGCTGGGCTGGCTGGCGGCGATGGCAGCAGCCCGACGTGCCTATGCGCGCGCCGGCCGATCACAGCGGCTGGCGCAGTTCGACGGCCTCGATTAGCGGCATGACCATGAATGCCGGCTGCCCTTGCAGCAGGCCGAGCGCCACAAAAGTGTAGAGGTTGCCGCCGGCCAGGCTAAAGTCGGGCAGCACCATCACCGTCTCCGTCTGGCCGCTCGGGCGTATCTCCACATCCACCGTGCCAGACTCCACTTCCTGGAACGGCGTGGCGTGCCTGAACACCAGATTCCGGAAGACGGCCGGCCGTCCGGCGAGGGCTACGTCGACTGGGGGAACATCGGGCGAGGCATGCACGGCGCGCACCTTGGCGTGGCCGGCGGCGGGCTCGGGGGTGCTGTCGTGCAGCAGGATGGCATGGATGTGCTCGAGCATGCCCACGACGATTGCCGTATAGTCCTGGCCGGCCTGCAGGTCGCGCAATTGGGCGTTGAGGATTTCCTGGCCCTGGCTGCCCGCCCCGGAGGGGAAGACGCGCAGCACGTGGCCGCCGGGCGCCAGCGCCAGGTAGTCGCTCACCTGGCCGAACGCCAGGTTGGCGATGCTCAGCACGTTGTCGACAAACACGTCGACCGCCGGGGCGTTGGGCGAAGCGTGCAGGACGCGCATATTGGGGTTACCTCTCTCTGTGGACACAGGTCCACCTCCCATGCCAGTACTACTTTCGGCCATCGCCATGTATGATGGGTTCGTAGTCGACGCTTGAGCGCCGACTACGAACCTGGCCAGCCGCTTCGCAAGGCATAGTGACAAAGTACGACCAGTGGCTCGCCGCATTGGTCTTGATGGGTTCCGACGCCCACTACGCCCGTCAGAGCCAATGCGGCGCATCGCTAGTCTTCGCATACGGCCCTGCGCCGCAACTTGCGGCGCAGGGCCGAAGAGCAAGTGCTTAGTTGACCGGGTTGCTTGGGACCGGCATACCGCCGACGCTCTCGACCGTCACGAGCCCCTGCAGCGGCGGCTGGCCGCTGCTCAGGCCGACCGCGTAGATGGTGTATACCGTGCCGGCGTTGAGGTTGACGGGGAGCGTGAGGACCACGTTGTTGCTGCCGGCCTGGGTCACCTGCAGGGTTGCCGTGCCGGCGGCCACCGTGGCATAGTCGCTCGCGCTCTTGAAGGCGATGTTGCTAAAGAGGGTGGCACCGCCGGCCACCTTGACATCCACCGCCGGGGCATCAGGCGAAGCGTGCACAAAGCGCACCTTGGCCTGGCCGGAAGGCGGGGCCGAGAGATTGTCGGTCAGCGTCAGGGTCTGCACGTTGGCCGGGGTGCCTACGATCACCAGGCTGTAGGCCTGGCCGGCCACCACCGTCGTGCTGCCCGGGATGGCGCCCCCCACCACAGCTCCGCCACCGCCGCCCGAAGGCGCAGCCTGCGTTGCGGCCGTGCCCGTCATGGCCGCGGTCGCTGTCATCGTCGCGCGGGCGGTCGCCGTCATCGTCGCGGTCGTAGTCGCGGCCTTCGTGGGCGTCATTGCCGAGGTTGGCGCAGTCGCCGACGGCGTGCCAGCCGCTGGCGTGCCGGTTGCCGCTCCGCCAACGCCACCGGCGGCGCCGATGGGGACGATGCTAAAGCTGAACGCGCCGGGCGCCGCAGCGATGTACCGAGTCACGCCCTTGTACGCCAGGTTGCAGAATGCCGTGGTCCCGGTGCCGGTCGTTACGTTCACCGGCCCCACATTGACCGCGGCATTGACCGCGCGCACCATGGCCTGGTTGGCCTGGCCTGGCTGTGTCGTCGGCGTGGGCGTCTGGCTCAGGGCTGTCAGCGTGGCTGGGAGGCCCAACGCCAGCGCCAGCACCAGCGCCACCGCGATCATGCTCCAGCGTTTCATTGGGGTCCCTCCATGGGTTCCAGGTTACCGCTTCTCACGGATGAGAAGCGGGGCCGCAGGGCCGGCCCCTGCCATCGGGTCTGGCAAGGCGTGTGCCGTCGCTGGCAGGGTCATGCGGTCACACGTGGCCTGCGGCCCCACCGTAGGCCAGCAAGGCGCGTGCCAGTGGCCGACGGCAGGATGCGACCAGGCATCGGCATGTCAGCGCACTCTGGAACGGGCAGCCCGGTTCGTAGTTGGCGCTCGAGCGCCTTGACCCAACGACTTGGTGCCAACTACGAGCCCTTGGCACATGGCGCGAGCCTACAACGGCTGCATCATGCCGGGCAGACCTCGACGGCATCGACGAGCGGCATGACCTGGAAGGCAGGCTGCCCATCGACCAGCCCGAGGGCCGCCAGGGTGTAGCGGCAGCCGCCGGCGACGGCGTACTGGCGCAGCGTGGCGATGATGGCATCGTGGCCCGCGCGGCGCACCTGGATGTCGTAGGTGCCGCTCTCGAGCTCTTTGAACGGCGTGGCCTCGGTAAAGCCGACTTGCAGGAAGAGGGCTGGGTTGCCGGTGACGCCCACGTCGATCGCTGGGGCATCGGGCGAGAGGTGCAACACGCGGAGCTGCGTGCGCCCGGGTGCGAGCCGCCTCTCGCGGCCCTCGACCGGCAGGGGGGCGCTATCGACAAACATGACTGCCCGCAAGTCCTGCAAGCTGCCGGTAGCCGCGATGGTGAAATCGAGGCCCGACCTGAGCCGCTCGAGGCCGTCGTCGACCAAGACGTCTTCGGGCCGGCGCGTGCCGGTAGGGAAGATGCGCAACCGGTGCCGCTCGGGGAAGAGCGAGACATAGTCGGAGATCTTGCCGTAGCCCAGGTTGGGCACCCGTAGGGAGTCATCGATGTGCACATCGAGCGCCGGGGCGTCGGGTGCGGCGTGCAGCACACGCACGCGCGGGTGGACAACCGATTCCTGCATAGCGCGCTTGCCTCCTCTGTCGGATGGTGGTTGGTGCGAGCCCAAGTTCCTGAGCCTGTCTTCCGCGCCAAGCAGAGAGGCGGCTCCCACGCCGCCGGTTGCCGCCGGGCAAGACGCCCTCCGCCACCGACTGAGCCCGGCGGCATGGAGCCGCCTCTGCTGGGTTTGAAAACACGATCCATTAGTGCTACAGCCGTACTTATCCGTAGCGGCGCACTATCTGGGCTTCGCGCATAGCCAGAACGGAGCCCTTTGGGGGGTCTTTTTGGCGGGTTGGCCAGAGCCGTGGCCGCCCGCGGGCGGCCACGGCTCTGGCCAACCCGCCAAAAAGACCCCTTCCGGGCCAGGGCCGGGAGGCTGCGGAGCGTGTCAGCCGGCAGCTACCCGGATGG
>JAKPJZ010000112.1 GCA_029553955.1 Chloroflexota bacterium | reverse complement strand
TCACCGGCGTGCCCGCCCTGGTCGCCGCGCGCCCCACCCTGCATCGCAGCCTTCTGGTGGTGGTCAGCCTGCCGCTGGACAACGCGCTGGCGGCCTGGCGGCAGTCGCGTGCCAACCTGCTCATCGGAACCCTCGCGTTCGTGTCGCTGGTGCTGTCGGCGGGCATCCTGGCCCAGTGGCAGTTCAGCCGCCTGGTGCGCGCCCGGCAGGCGCTCGCCCTGTCCGCGGCGACACTCGATCAGGCACTGGCCTCGATGGCCGACGGATTCCTGCTGTGCGATGCCCAGGGCCGCGTGCTGCGGTGGAATGCGCGCTTTCTCGCGATGTTCCCGTGGGCGCGCGAGGTGATCGGTCCCGGCGTACCGTTCGAGCGCCTGGCCGCACAGGCCGCGCCGACCATCGTTCATGGCGACGAAGGCGCCGCGCCCGCGTCGTGGCTGACGCTGCGCGGGCAGCTGCCGGCCGACGGCGAGCAGGTCTGGGAGCAGCAGCTCGAAGACGGGCGCGTGGTCAATGCGACCGAGCGGCGCACACCCGATGGCGGCGTGGTCAGCGTGTTCCGCGACACCTCGGCGGCCGAACGCCGGCTGGCGCAGGCGAAGGCCGCGGCCGAGACCGCCAACCAGGCGAAGTCGCGATTCCTGGCGACGATGAGCCACGAGATCCGCACGCCGATGAATGGCGTGATCGGCATGACGAGCCTCCTGCTGCAGACGCGGCTCGACGAGGAGCAGCGCGAGTGTGCGCGCACGATCCAGCAGTCGGGCCAGGCGCTGCTCAAGGTGCTCAACGACATTCTCGACTTTTCGAAGATCGAGTCCGGCCAGCTTGATTTCGAGGTGCAGCCGGTGCCGCTGGAGGCCTCGCTGCTGAATTGCCTGCACCTCTTCGCGGCGCGCGCGGTGGAAAAGGACATCGACCTGCTCTACCAGATCGAGCCCGGCGTGCCGGAGGTCGTGGCGGGCGACCCCACGCGCTTGCAGCAGATCTGCGTCAACCTGCTGGGCAACGCGGTGAAATTCACCGAGCGCGGCGAGGTGCTGGTGCACCTGTCGGTCGCTCCGTCGGCCTCGGGGCCGCAGTTGCGATTCGAGGTGCACGACACGGGCATCGGCATCGCGCCGGAAAAGCAGGGCGTGCTGTTCAAGCCGTTCAGCCAGGTCGATGCGTCGATGGCGCGGCGCTTCGGCGGCACGGGCCTGGGGCTGGCGATCAGCCGGCGGCTGGTGGAGTTGATGGGCGGCCGGATCGGTCTGCGCAGCCAGCCGGGGCACGGCAGCACCTTCTGGTTCGAGCTGCCCTGCCCGGAGGCGGCGGCGCCAGTCGCTTCGCCCTGGTCTGCTCCGCGGGCGGCGCTGGCGGGCAAGCAATTGCTGATCGCCGACGACAACGCCACGGTGCGCCGTTGCGTGCGCGAGCTGGTCGAGCCCTGGGGCGTGCGGGTGCGCGAGGTGGCGTCGGTCGCCGAACTGTGCGCGCTCGGGCCTGCACTGGGGCACCACGATTTTCTCCTCATTGATGGCACGCTGGAGGCGGCGGCCCCGGCGGCGCTCGCGGAGACGTTGCGCGCCCATGCCGGCACCGCGCGCCGCGCGCTGCTTGATCACTTCGGGCGGTTGACGCTGCGCGACCGTCTGCGCGACTACGGTGCGGAGGCATGCCTGAGCAAGCCGCTC
>JAKPJZ010000108.1 GCA_029553955.1 Chloroflexota bacterium | reverse complement strand
CGACTTCAGGATCTGCGTGGCCTCTGCCAGCCGCTGCTCGCGCTGCGGCACGTCGCTCACGCGCTTGAGGATGTTGATCCAGTCGATCACCGCGCTGGTGGGCCACTGGTTGGGCGCGAGGGTGAGGCTGCCCAGCAGCCGCCCCTGCGCCTTGCCGTAGCGCGACAGCGCCTCGATGGCGGCGAGCTTGCGCACGTCGAGGTCTTTCTGCGGCGACCAGAAGTTGCGCTGGATGCGGCCTTCGACAAACGCGGTCAGGCCGCGCTCCATCGGGGCGCGCACCTCGTCGCTCAGGGCGAAGGCCGGGTTCAGGCTGGCGGCTTCATGCGTGGCGGCCAGCAGGTAGGCCGTGAGGATGTCGCTGCCGCGCGCGCCCTCGCCCTCGCGCGGCGGGAAGTAGCTGGCCAGGCCGTCGGCATCGAGGTAGGTCGGAATCTGCGCGAGCACGCCCTGCCACAGCTTGCCGTCCCGCAGGCCGATGGACTTGCTGGTCTTCTGCTCCAGGCAGGCGAAGGGGTAGCGGGCAAACCAGTCGCGCACGCCGGGCAGGCCCTCGGCCAGTTTGGGTTGCAGGGCGAGCTTGAGGCCGCCCCGGATGGTGCCGTTCGTGGCCAGACCATCGGCCGGCGGCGCCACGGGCAGGCTGAACGGGCCGTCGATCTGCACCAGTGTGGCCTGCTGCACGGTCAGCGGCACGGCGGGGATCAGCCGCTGGTGCGCCTTGAGTGCGTCGCGCGCGCCGCTCACGCTGTCTTTCGCCTCGACCTCCCACAGCAGGGCCTCAGCCCGCGTGAAGGCCAGTTGTGCGGGAGCGGTCACGGTCCAGGCCACTTCGCGGGCTTCACCGGCGGGAATCTCGACGTTCTGAATGGGCAGTTCCAGCAGCGTGGCACGCGGCGTCACCACCACCTTCATCGCCTGTTTGGTGGTGTTGCGCAGCGTGAACTGTGCTCGGAAGGCGTCGCCCTCGCGCACCAGCGGCGGCAGCCCGCTGATGAGCTGCAGGTCCTGCGTGGCCTGGATCGTGGTCTGCCCGGTGCCGAACAGGCCG
>JAKPJZ010000097.1 GCA_029553955.1 Chloroflexota bacterium | reverse complement strand
CTTCCGCCTCAAACCTGGCCATCAGCTCCGCTTTCCTCTGGGCGCGATCCTTCTTCATGACACGAGCTCTCTAGGTCCTAACCGGACATAAGGTTGCTGCAGCCATTATGCCACAACTCGCCCCCAAAGTGAACTGCACCCATAGGTCACACCAAGACGCTTCTCCACCAGTCGTGCCAGATCCCGAGCCGTCCAGAACTGCCCATCTGGCGTAGCAGTCTCCTGGCCCAGCAGACCGCGAGGCGTATACTCGTGCACCAGTCGACGTATCTCGTCTACCTGCGCTGGCTTGAGTTTGGCCGAGTTGCCGCCCAGGCGGTGGTCCATCAAGCCTTTGATACCGTCGTTTTTGTGCTTCTGGCACCACTCCAACAGGCTGGTGCGACTGCAGCCCGTGATCTCGATAACCTGGCTTACAGAATAGCCTGTGCCATACAGCCGCACCGCCAGCAGACGGGTGCGTGTTGGCCCATCCTTACACTGCGCATGAGCACCGATCAGTTCATTCACTCCATCTTGTGTCAGTACAAATCGCCGTTTTGCCATGCACCCATTATACCATAAATCGCACGGCTTCTAGTTGACATCTCTATGAGTGGGCGTCCAGGGCTCCACTGAATACGTAGGCCCTGGACGCCGTCAGCTTCAAAGCGGTCGAGCCAGCGATGGATCGTAGACTGGTCAACGCGCAACAACTCGGCGATCTTGGTCACGACCCAGCCATCGGCGGAGAGCAGAATCGCCTGGCAGCGGTGAACGAGACGAACATCCTTGCTGGTCTTGAACGTATGGGTCAACTGCGCATACTCATCGGCCTTCAGCGGCCGAACAAAGCGAAAGTGGTACGCCACGAGGGTCTCCATCTAGGCAGCCCAACCGGGGGTGCGCCTAGAGTCTACCCCTCGCTGAGGATCCTTGCAACATCTCGATGGATTACATTAGCCGGCGCCGTGGCTCTCTTGGCGTTGGCCCGCGAGTTGGTCGCGTTGCAGCGCGAGGTCGAGATGGCCAAATATCAGCTCGCTCACAAACAGGAGCGAGTGGGCGCGTGCAGATGCGAGCAGGCATCTGAACCATGTCTTCCTCAAACAAGCGGGGCGAAGCTAGAAGCGTGACCATACAAGTCGCCTTCTTGCGTAGATATCAAGCACAGAGAGGAGAAAGCTGCCAGCAACTGAGGCCTCGCCAGCCTCGGGGTAGAGTCGTTGTCCGCTGCCGGCGTTCCGAAGGCAACCATAATACGAACAAGGACCGCGAAGGAGGTATCGAGGCAGAGGCAGTGATATGGGCTTCACAGGTCGATCTCGGTGGATAGGTGGAGCACGCTGACTTGGATACTGCGGGCGTGAAAGGAGCATGTCGGCTGCGGGAGCATCCACCTGACAGTCAGAACAACACGAGTAACGATCCGACCATCCCAAGAGAGGCAACTCCTATACGACCACGAGTAACATGGCCATAAAGGACAGTACACATGAAGGCGCGAACGGCAGGTGCTCGACCTCATGGCCGACAGGCTGAGCAACCGCCAAATAGCTGAGTGCTCCTGCTGACAGAGAACACGGTCGAGACCTGTGTGCACCACGTGCTGCACAAACTGGCAGCGCGCAACCGGGTGGAGGCGGCCATGGTCCTTGCGCAGGGGTGAGTATTAACCAAGCCACACCTGAGAATCACTGATTCCGGTGACGAAGCAGTTCTTGGCGTGATAAGATGGAAGCGCGTGAGATCAACGGTAAGCCTCTATCACTTGGCTGGCAAGGAGGCGGCCACAAGGGCGCTCATGGTTGAAGACTGGCAACCAATGGTGGATACTCAGAAAGGAGCAGGGGGCATGACGAAGTATGGCGGCCATATGTGGACAGCAAGCCGTTGGAGCCTACCCCACATAGCACCGGTGTCCGTGGTGCTACAGGTCGAGGCTATGGGCTAACAGGAGGAAGTCGACATGAACAAGCTGGCGCGCTTTGCAGGCGTGTGCTTGGTACTCGTGACAATCCTGGGATTTGCGGTCGCCCCTGTTGTTGCGACGACCAACATGGGCTACTATGATCAAGAAGACGAGCCCAACGACACAACAGGTACCGCCGACCCAATCACGACCGAACGGCTCATGAGGGGCGCCTTCCCCTCAACTTCAGACAACTATGACTACTACAGCACTTACGTGGCCGCGGGCAGCTCTGTCTACGTCCAATTGTCCAGCATACAAACGGGCTGCGACTACGATCTGGCGCTTCTGAACTCAAGTGGCACGCAGGTAGCCGCATCGGCCAACTACAACGACATTGGGGAGTGGATCAGCTACACAGCGAGCAGTGCAGGCACATACTACATCAAGGTGACGCGCTATTCCGGATCGAATGCCATTCCCTACAGGCTGTATACGCAGACCTCTGGGCACACTTTCAACCATTCGTACTACATCAACAATGTGGGTGACGATAACTATATGTACTGGCTGGGACGCGACCAGGCCAACAACCTCAGTGGGGTAGTCCTTCTCGACTTTGGCATACCAGTCAAGAACGCTGGCGTGTATGGGATCACCGATCTTGGCAACCACTACGCGGACATGGCCAGAGTCAAGACCGCAGTTGACAAGTTCATCCAGGGCTACAACGCCAACCCCAAACATACCAGCAATATTGAGGTAGCGGTGGGGTTGAACAACAAGGTATCGCCCCTCTACCCGTTGCCGGCAACGACGGCCGAGTACCAGGCCCATGGGGCCGCTTTCAAGCAGATGGTCACCTCGATAGCCACATCAGGGTACGTGACAGCAGTGAACGCTGCCATCGACGCGGAGCTGGACTGGAACACGACTACTCTGACCAGAGCGTGGGTGGATGGGTTCACTCAGGCCACTGGTTCGAGGAAGCTGTACAACTTTGGCGACCACGCGGGCAGGGTTGACGACTTTTCTGGCGAGGTCAATCCAGTCTTCAACAATGGCTGGACCGCCGACGACATTTGGTACATCTCCTGGGGAAACAGCGCCAGCTACTGTATTCCCGAGGTCTACTCCACGGGCAATGCGGACGAGTGGACCTACCAAAAGAAGTGGGCCTTCAACCACAGCAAGCAGCAGTACTATGACGGGGTGCTGAGCACCAATGGCTGGGGACCGCCAGAAGGTCTCATCACGAACCAGCAAACCTACGACGCTTTTTCTCAGAGATTGCAGGCGCAGGGCTTGGGCGAGACGCTGGAGAGCTGCAATTGGATCGCTCTCTCCAGCCAGCCATAATGCGTGCTCACGGTACGACACGCGAGGAGGGAGCAATGACAGGCAGGTTCCGGGTGGTTGCCACCGTCGCCGCGGTGTTGGCCACCGTAGGTCTTGTGGCGCTCGGCATGGTGTCTGTCTCGCGGGGCGACGTGCCCGAGTGGCTGCGCCGCAAGCAGGCATTTGAGACCGACTACGACAAGTACGCGAGGGAGCAGGAGACCAAGTGTGCCCAAGAGGTAGCGAGTCTCGAGAAGCAGCGTGCGGAAGCCAGCAAGGACGCTAAGGGCAACCCGGTGCTTCCAGAACTCCCGACGGCGAACCCCCAATCGGGAACGTCGAGCGTCATTGTGGGTGTCTTCCCAGACACTGCACCGATGCAGGTTCCGTCGGCAGCGCGGGAAGGGCTCGATTTTTCGACCATCGCCTACGCGCCCCACGACATCCTCATCGCCGCCAGTGAGAAGGAGGACAAGACCGTCGGGGTGCTATTCTACCTCAGAGGCAACGCGGATGGCAACGGCTACGATGAGCACGTCTACCGCTATCCGGGACGAGGGCCGATCGTCCTCGAGTCGTTGGCGGCCGACAACGGGATCGTCACATTTCGATGGGGCGACGGGCAGGCAGGCTTTTTCGCACTAGCGAGCGGGACCGCCAGCTTTGCGGCCTACGCACCGTAGAGTGTTGCCCCCAAGAGACCCCCACGGGCCTGGTCGAGCATTGCATTCTCGACCAGGCCCGTGGGCGTTGAGGGCCACGACCGTAGCTGGGCACCAGATGCTTTCAGGTTACTGGCCACGATGCTGAAGTGCTCGGCCATCAGCGTGCCCAGCCGCTTGCTGTCACGCCTACAGCCTCTGTTCCTGTTCGCTGCACTGGCCTGCCTCCTCGCCTACATCTGGCCGCGTGGGCCGGAGATCCTCTGGGATGCGTGGTTGACCGCTGGCTGCATCAGCGCGGTGCTGGCCGTGGAGGTAGCGCTGTGGGCTGGCGCGCCAAGGCGGGTGCGGGTGGCGTGCGGGGCACACGCTTCGGGAGCGAGGCTGCCACCAGTGGTAGGAAGTGAGGCGCAGCCTGCTCGCCAACACACGCAGGCAGCTGGCCGGCGCCGAAGCGGGGTGCTCCTCGTGTCGCTGGCCCTCTTGATCGGCGCCGGCTTGCTTTCATCTGCAGTGCTTGGATGGCCGTGGATTGGGGCGACAGCCGGAGGGGCAGGAGATCGTGCCTACTACGCCGAGGTCTGCAGGGCGCTGACGGCCGCGCAGGAGATGCCGGTGCAGGCGTGGAAAGAGACGCTCTTGTGGCGAGCCATCGGCAAGTTCAGCGAGAGTCTGCGCGGCGACCCCGGGAATGCGAGCGCCTACTGCAACCGTGGCAACGCCTATGCCGAGCTAGGCTGGTACGACGAGGCGGTGGCCGACTATACGGCGGCACTGGAGATCCTGCCCGGCTCAGCCGATATCACGAAGAACAGGGGCCTGGCCTACGAGCGCTGGGGCAAGCCACGGGAGGCGTTGGCCGACTATACGGCGTTCTTGAGCATGATCGCGGATGCGCCGGGTGGGCGGCGATCATGGGAGCGCACCATGTTCGCAGGGAAGGCGAAGGCACTTGCCCAGACAGAGGGGGCTCTGCCGTGAGACGATGTGCTGGCGGCATTCTCCTGAAGGGCCGGCGGATCGTGCTGGGGAAGCGCGCGGCGAATCGCGAGTTCTACCCGAAAGTGTGGGATATCATCGGCGGGCGCTGCGACGCGGGCGAAGAGCCGGAGGAAACCCTCGTCCGCGAGATGACTGAGGAGATTGGCGTGGTTCCTCGCGTGTTCAGCAGGGTCGCGGTGTTGCCGGAACCACTCCCTGAACTCTATGGTGAAGCCGAGTACCACATCTATGTCGTGACGAGATGGGCGGGCCTGCTTGCAGAGCATGGCGACGAGCATGCAGAGCTTCGCTGGTTTGAGCTGACGGAAGCGATGAAGCTGGATCTCGCTCTTCCCGCCTACAGGAGCGTCTTTGCCGCTCTCATGGAGGGCAGGGGAGTGGAAGCAGTTCCATAGACCTTGCGAGTCGGCTAACGCTACGCCACCTGGCAGATCGGCGCCGTCAGCGTGGCGAGGGGATAGCCATCCCGTTGGCACAGGCTGCCCCGAGCCGGGCATCCCTGGTCTTGATCGCTCGCAATGTCTCCTCCACTATCACAGCCACGTTCTTTACTCCGATTGTCACAATTCGCTCTCCTGCACCGTCGTATATAGTAGATAGGGCTCTATCCAGGAGTTCACCAGTGCCAGTCAAAGGAGCGCCGATCATGAAGCTTCCATTGCGTGCGGCGGACCGGTCGCCGACCACACAGGCCCAAACGGACGAGGAATTGGTCGCTATCGCCCACGCAGACCCACTGGCGTTCGTGCCACTCTACCAGCGCTACCTGGAGCGCATCTACCGCTACTGCCACATCAAGCTCGGCGACCGCGAGGTGGCCGAGGATGCCACGAGTGAGGTCTTCCTGAAGGCGTTCGCCAACCTGCATCACTTCCGCGGCCGCGTGTTTGCGGCCTGGCTCTACACCATCGCCAGGAATGTGGTGATCGACCACCTCAGGCAGCGCCGCCCCAGCGAGCCCCTGGAGGCCGCCGACCGATATCAAGCGGCTCGTGAGGCAGGCGGCGACGCCGAGCGCCAACGAGCGCTCGTGTCGGCGGCGCTGGCCGAGCTGCCCGATGAGCAGCGCGCCATCCTCGAGCTGCAGTTTGCGGGCTGGTCCGGGCAGGAGATCGCCGCGGCGTTGGGCAAGAGCCCGGCTGCAGTCAGGAAGGCCCGCCAGCGCGCCGTAGAGCGACTGCGGGGGCTGCTCGGCCCAGATCAAAGTCAGGAGGTTTCCGATGCCTATCAACGACATGAGCCAGGAACGGCAAGCAGAACTGCTTGAGGCTTACTGCGAGCAGATCGCGCGAGACCGCACCGTGGTCCCGCCGGCCAGACTGAGCCCTGAGACGGTCGCGACAGTGCGGTTCGTGGCCCGCGGCCTGGCGGTGCCTGGGCCTGAGGCCCGCTTCGCCGAGGAGCTGCGCCAGCGCCTGAGCGCACAGGCGACGACGCTGGCTCGCAGCTGGGGGCACGCCACTGTACCTTCCCAGTATACGACAGTTGCAGCCTGGCCAAGGCTCCAGCGCGTGGCCCTGGCAGCTGTCGCAGTGCTGTTGCTCGTCGCCGGCCTGTGCGCGGTTTCTCCGCAGGCACGCGTGATGGCGCAGGGCTCGCTGGAGACCCTCCTGGCGCAGTTCGGCTTCACCCGCGCCTCGCGTGAACAACCTACCGTTGCCACCGCGCAGCCGACGGGGGATGGGGCGTGGTCAGTGCGCATCCCCGAGCCAACTCTGCAGCCTGCTACGCCCAGGCCGGCGCTCACCCGTGAGGAGGTCCAGGCCCAGGTGGGCTTTGCCGTCAAAGAGGTCACCGACCTGCCCGCCGGCTACCGCGAGGTGGCACCCCTTACGCCCTTCACCGACGGGTCCCGCAAATGGGTCACCTGGCATGCGGCAGCGGTCGAGCGCCAGGGCTGCGACATGGGCCTCAGCCTGATCCAGGAGCCGGTGCCGCCGCAGGCCGGCCTGCGGCCACAGACGCCGCTCGGCGACGCGCCGGTGACCATGGTCATCGTGGCAGACGCGCCCGGGCTGTGGATCGAGGGCTTGGCCCAGAGCCAATGCGACTCCCCCGCCGCCGACGGCAAGACCCTCGTGACCACGACCGGAACGGGCAATCTGCTCATCTGGGACCGGGATGGGGTGCGCTATCAGCTCACAGCATCTTCGAGCCTGAGCCTGGAAGAGGCGCTCAAAGTCGCCGAGTCGCTGCGCGGCGACGGCACAGCCATCACTCCGGGGCCGCCCAACCCGGAGCTGCAGGACCTCAGCACGCCGCGCCCCATGTTGGGCGAGGTGCCGGGGCAGCGACTGCGGGGCAAGCTGGTGATCACATTCGAGGGAGAGCGCTACGCAGGTTGGCGCGCCTACGCCTCCGACGAGGTTGAGCTAGCACAGACCCAAGCAGACCTCTTCGCGCCGGCCATCGCCGCCCTGCGCGATGCGGCCATCCCGACGGGGCGGATCAGCGACAGGGGGGACACGCTGGGCCAGCGCTACGTCGTGGTCGAGGTGTGGGAGCGGCAGGTCAATGTCGGCGCCAGCGGGGGCGACGCGCGGCTGCGCGAGCTGGCAGCGCAGGGCTGGGCGCAGTACTTTGAGGATGCCCTGCAGCAGTAGCGCCGGCCCTGAGCCTCCAAAAGTCACGGGAGCTAAAGTCCTCACCCCACGGCCAGGGACCAGGACAGAATGTCCTGGTCCCTGGCCTCACTCGCTTGTGCTCTCGGTAGGCAAGTTGTTGTACTGCGACTCGGAGCACCCCCAACCTTTTCGTCCGCTCAGCCATATAGATAGTAGAGGCACTCGAGTGCGTTGTCGAAAGGAGACCTATGGATGAACGCGAGGCGGTCGCCAGGCTGAAGCGGGGCGACATCGGCGGGTTGGAGGTGCTCGCCAGGACCTACCAGTTGCGGGCTACGCGGGCCGCCGACCTGATCGTGCGCGATCGGTCATTGGCCGAGGATGTCGTCGCAGAGACCTTGCTGCATATCTACGAACGGATCGCGCAGTTCGACGCCGGCCGCCCCTTCGGCCCGTGGTTCCTGCGCTGCGTCGTCAATGCGGCCCGGGAGGCTGCCACGCAGCGAGAGCGCCACGTGCCGCTGAGCGGCGAGCAGGGCGACCTGGAGCAGGTGCTCGCCAGCCAGGCGCTGGGTCCCGAGATACTGGCCGAGCGTGCAGAGCTGCGGACTGCCGTGTGGGCCGCGCTGGGCAGGCTGTCGCCAGCGGAGCGCGCCGCCGTCGTGCAGCGCTACTACCTCGGCCTCAGCGAGCAGGAGATGGCCGCCGAAGCCGGCTGCTCGCCGGGGACCATCAAGTGGCGGCTGCACCAGGCGCGCGAGCGCCTGCGCCACTGGCTGCGCCCCCTGTGGGGCACGGCGCCAGCCGCAGGGTTCGCCGGGCCGCAGGAGATCGAGATACGAAGGGAGGTCAGGCTATGAATGCGCAACAGTTCGCGCGCACATTGGACGAGTTGGAGGCGGAGCGGGTGCCGGCGAGCTTGGACCTGTGGCCGAGGCTGCGGGCGCGCATCACCGCTCAGCCACGCGGGGCGAGGCCAGGCCGGTCGCTTGCCGTCACCCGCCTGGGCTGGGCCGCCCTCGCCGTGGTTGGGCTGCTGTTGCTGAGCACCACGGCGTATGCGACAATGCCGACGATCGGCCGCCTGCTGCGGCTGTTCGAGCCACAGACGATGGGCCAGGGCGAAAGCCTGGGCCAACAGCTCAACCTGAGCCAGACCATCGGCGACGTCACCGTCGCGATGGAATGGGCCTATGCCGACGCTGAGCACATCCGCATCGGCTACACTGTGCGCTCTCACGATGGACGGCGCTTCGACCCGCTGAACATCAGCCTGGCCGACGCCACAGGCGCCCTCTTGCCGTTCACCATGGGGTACGGGGTGGTGGGCGAGTCGGAGCGCCTGGGGGTGGCGCTGCCTCCTGGAGAGAGTAGCTACGTGCAGGTCTTTGCCAACGAGGCCCGGGGGGCGGCTATAGGCGAGGACCTGAGACTGCGCCTGGAGATGGAGGCAGAAGAGCTGGTCCTGCCCACACCGGCGCCTGCAGCGACGGGTGATCCCGCTGCCGGCCCGGCCGGGCCCGGATCAGAGCGGCTGCAGCCGCTTCCCGTCGGTGAGCGCCTTGGCCCCTTCACCTTCGAGTTCAGTATCCCCGTGGTAAGCTCGCAGTGAGTGGGTTCGTGTAATGCCCGGCCAGGCCTCCCTGTACCTGGCCGGGCTGCCTCCCCTACAACAGAACGTCACCCTGGTCGATGGGCCAGAGCAAACTCGCTCTGGCCCTTGGCCTGTCACGATGTGGTATGGTAGCGAACAAGAACTCTGCGAACTGTGGGAATCCACAGGCCCAAGCTACAGGCATCCTCAGGTTACAGGGGCCATCTCGTGTGGTACAATGGGACTGTGAGCAGAACCGTGCCTGGTCGGGAAGGAGGCCGCTTCATGGATGGGGTTGTGCGCAGGCTGGAAGGGCTGGCTTGGTGGGGCGCAGCGGCAAGCATCGTGATTTATCCGCTCTTGCACCTCCTGCTCGTGGCAGCGCTCGTGACCTTTGGCCAGCGGGCGAGCGGCTATCCGTTGCAGGCGCTGGCTATCGCCCTCTATGGTGTGCTCGCCGTGGCCGGCTCTGGGCTGGCCATCCGTTTCGCCCTGCGCGGCCAGGCGCCGGAGGGCCGCCTCCTGCCGCTCCTCGCCCTGGCCATCTTGCTGGTTGTCGCCCTGGCCGGCGCCTTTTTCGCCACGCCGTTCCTGAACGGCCTGGGTCTGCGCACCGAGTACGCACCCTACCTCGACGATGACGGCGCCTTCGCCCTGCTGAACGTCGGCCTTGCCATGTGGGTCGTGATCCTGGCGCTCGTCGCTCGCTGGCGGCGGCTGCTCGTGGCGGCGCTGGCGGCCCAGGGCCTGGCGCTGCTCACCAATCCGGGCCTCATCGCGGTCGCCGTGCGCTACGGGCTGCCGCAGGATGCCCATGCGCTCCTGGCACTGCCGCTGCTCTACCTGGGCGCGGCCCTCGCCCTCGGCTGGCGCCCACGCGCCGTGCACCTGGCGTGGTGTGCCGGGCTGCTCGTCGCAGGCGCGCTGCTGAGCGCCTGCCTGCTGTTCGGCTTCTCGCCGAACCTGTGGGCGGCCTTGCGGTCTGGGCAGGCTTACGTCGGCGCGTCGGTGCCGCGACAGATTGTGGTGACCGCCGCGTTCTGGCCTTTCGTCCTCGGTTTGCCCTATTGGGCCTGGCGGTTGCGCCGGTGGGCGGCTGGCGCGCCGGCAGGCTTGGGCAAGCGCTGGGTGGTGGCTGGTGTGGGGCTGGCACTCGTGGCCAGCATGGCGCTGGTGTCGTGGCCGTACCTCGGGCCGGCCCACGGCCTGGGCGATAACTGGCTGCCTGAAGCCGGGCAGACGCTGGGTTGGATCAACAAGACGGTGCCCGCAGGCGCCTATGGCCCGGCGGGCGAAGCGCTGGCCGCGCTCAAGACCCTCTTCCCCTGGCTCGTGGGCGCCGCGGCGCTGGCCTGGTTGGCCCTGGCCGCCGGCAGGGCGGCGCGCTTGGGCCTGCGCGGCGCCCTGCGAGCCATCGGTTTGCCCGGCGGGCTCGCGCTCCTCGGCCTGGCCATGCTCTGGCAGGTGCCGCTCTTGCCCTTCCCATTCCTCTACGTGCAGCCGCCGCTCATCCACGGCCTGGCCGGCGCTCTACCGCAGGCCATCGGGCAGGACGGGCTCACCATGTGGGCATCCGTGGCTTACGGCCTGCTCGGCCTCAGCCTGATCGGCCTTTCGGCGCCGCTGCGCGACGATCAGAGCAAGCGTCGTGGTTGGCTGACCTTCGTCGCCACCCTGCTGGCCCTCGGCGCGGCGCTCATCCTGACCGCTGGGCTCTGGGCCGGGACGGTGCAGAGCTTGCGGGCGCAGCGCCTGCTCACCCTGCCGGAGTACCGCCAGGCGGCGCAGTGGCGCCTGGCCCTCAGCCTGCCGGTCAACGCGGCCCTGGCCCTATTGGGCTGGGCCGTCGTTGCCGCCGGCCGGCGTGCGCTGACCACGGCCGGCGGGCCGGCAGCGCTCTCGCCCGCCGCCCTGCGCCGGGGCCTGGTGCTGGCTGGCGGCCTGGCCGTCGTCGGTGCTTTCGCGTTTTGGCAGTTGACGGCGATGCCGGTCGCCGAGACGAGCCCACGGGATGGTGCCACGGGCGTCCCGACCAACGCGCCGATCGTCGTGCGCCTGCGGCCCGGCCTGCGCAACTGGGGCCCGGGCATCAGCGCCACCTACGCCGATACCGGCGCCTACATCCGCGGCACCAGCGGCGGCTCGGCCGAGGGCACGACCTCCTTCATGCCCGAGGGCGGTTGGCGGCCGCTGGCGCGCGTGAACGTGCGTGTCTCCAGCCCTGCTGGCCGGCGCGACGTCCAGTTCTCCTTCACCACCGCGGCTGGCCCGGCGCCTGGCATCACCCCGCCTGGGCCTCTGCCCATGCCGGCGGCGCCAAGAGAGTAGAGTGCGAGATGCTGCCAGTCGGGGCCAAAGCATCACGCGCTCTGACCCCTGGTATCCTTCATCGGAGGTATTGTGCGCCATGACCCAGAGAGCCTTCACTCGCCTGAAGACTACCTGTCGCTGGGCCGCGGTGGCCTGCCTCGTTGCTCTCGCGCTGATCTTTGTCTATGTGGGTCAGTTGCTCGGTCGAAGCCTGCCGACTCTGATCGTCACTTCGTTGAGCAGCGTCTGGCTCCTGAGCCTGGCCGGTCTGGCGGCTTTCTACGGCCGACTCTCTCGCCGCGTCCGGCGGGGAACCAGCCTGGCACTCGCCTGCACATTGGTGTTGCTGGCCCTGGGCTGGAGCAATCTCTACCGTATCGAGACCTATCTTAACTACCGCGACTGGCTTGCGTATGAGAGCAAGCACTTCGTTTTCCACTGTGCACCAGGTTCTTCTCTGCGCGACGATATGGAGAGCTACGCCAGCGTGCGCGATACGGCCTTTGAGCAGGTATGTGGCGCCCTGAAGGTGGATTTCCCCGGCAAGATCGACTTTTACGTCTACGATTTCCTTGGCATGGGCTGGGCAGTCCCCGAAGAGCGCCAGGTCTTCGCCGACAAGGGGCAGACCATCGGGCACGAAATGACTCATGTCATCTCGTACTACATCGCCCGCCGTCCGCAGAAGATCGTCCTGCTCAACGAGGGGCTGGCAACTTATTTCAACCAGAAGCCTGTGGATCATCATCAGGTGGCCTGGGAGCACATGCAAAAGAATACTCTGCCGCCGCTCACCGCCCTGGCCGACCGCAAGGCCTTCCGCCGCAGCAATCCCTACTATCAGGCTGCATCGTTTGTTGGCTATCTCATCGAAACCCGCGGCATGGACCAGTTCCTGCGACTCTGGCAAGAAACGACCTGCTATGTCGAGTCCTTGGCCATACTGGAGGACTTTAATGTGAGTGGTCACCTGGATCTGGAGGATTCGGGCGACCATCTGGTCGCCAGTGTCCAGCGAGTCTACGGCGAGTCGTTGCCCGAGCTAGACTCGGAGTGGCGCGCCTGGCTGCAAGGCAGGTATGCCGCCCCGTGAGCCTCCTGATCCTTGCAGCGGAACTCTTGACCGTCTTGCGGCGTCTGTAGGTGGTGGATGATGTGTGCTACGATTGGCTCGTGGGCACAGCTTTGCTGGCCTGGTTGCCGCCACTGTATTTGCTCGTGAGATGGCGTGGGCCGAACCCGCACCCGCTACGACAGGCGCTGGCGCGAGGAGGCCTCGTGGGCGCCCTCTTGGCATGTATCTTTGTGCTCGTGGGTACCAGCCGCCAGTATGACGACTTGATGGTTGATCACCGGGTAGCCCTTGTAGGTTGGGGTATCGTCCACCTCGCTGCGCTCACTGTGGCCGGCTGGCGGCGACCCCTGGCCTACTATGCCACACTCACGGCGACCACGCTCTGGATCGAGTGCGCGACGACGGTGCTCCTGCTGGTGGTATGGTCCCTGGCCAGGTTTGGCTATATACCGTGAGCAGCTACACAGTCCTACTCGCATTCTGGAGATTGCCCCACCAGGAAATCCTACTCAGCACCCCTCGCACGCCAGCCTGCGGACAGATGCCTCCAAAGATAGCCTCTGGGCCGGCTTGGACTGTCGGATGAGCCCCCGCTGGATATTACCCACTGGTAATATGGCGTTACAGCGCGTTACGCAGGAATCATACTGTGGTAATATGTCTGTGCTATACTGGGGTGGCCTGCTGAGACGTTGCCGCGCGCGTGGTACATGGTCAGAGGAGGCCACCATGAGCAGCAGAGTCTTGCTCGTCGACGACGAGAGATCGTTTCTGGACGTCCTGACGCCCTTTTTGGAGCGGGCCGGCTTCCTGGTGGAAGCGGTCCAGGATGGAGAGATGGCGCTGCGGCGTATTGCCGAAGCGGCGCCGGACGTGATCGTGCTGGACGTGATGATGCCGCACGTCGACGGGCGCGAGGTGTGCCGCCGCCTGCGCATGGCGGGCAACTGGACGCCGATCATCATGCTGACGCAGGTGGGCGGCCCGACGGAGCGCGCCATGAGCCTGGAGGAAGGCGCCGATGACTATATCAACAAGCCGTTCGACCCCGGGGAGCTCGTGGCCCGCATCCACGCCGTGCTCCGCCGCGCTCAGGTTGGGCAGCGCCCGCCGGCCAGCGCCAACCGGCTGGCCTCGGGCGATCTGCTCATCGACCGCCAGGCCCACCGTGCCTGGCTGGTCGGCCAGGAAGTGCCCTTGAAAGCGAAGGCCTTTGCGGTGCTGGAGTATCTGATGCTCCACGCTGGCGAAGTGATCAGCCGCGAGCGGCTGCTCGATGACGTGTGGGGCTGGGATGACGCGCCCATGAGCCGCACCGTAGACGTGCGCATCGCCGAGCTACGCCGCCATCTGGGCGACGATGCGGACCGGCCACGCTTCATCGAGACGGTGCCGGGTGCAGGATACCGCTTTGTGGGGCCGGTGGAGGTGAGGGTATGAGCAGCGCGCCGTCCCCGAGGCTGCGTCGCGCCTTGCTCCTGGCCGCCATCCCTCTGGCGCTGGCGCTCGCCGCCAGCCTGGCGCTGCAGGCCTGGCCGGCGGCAAATCTCCTCCTGACCTGCCAGGTGACGGCAGACCTGAGCGCACTGGGCCTGCTGGCCGGCGCTGCCCTGAGCGCCCTGGCCTGGCTGGGCTGTGGGCTCTGGGCGTACTGGCTGCGGCGCTGTGCGCGGGCGCTCGCTGCGGAGCAAGCGCGACAGGACCAGGTCCACCAGCGCTTCATACACCGGCTGGACCACGAGCTGAAGAACCCGCTGGCCGTGCTGCAGGTGAGCCTGTCGAGCCTGCAGAATGGCGCGCCTGCCACCGGCTCGGCGGGCCAGCCGTTAGCCATCGCCCAGGAACAGGTCGCCCGCCTGAACCGGCTGCTCCTGGGGCTGCGCAAGCTGGCCGACCTGGACAGCTACCCGCTCGAATTGGAAGCGGTCGACTTGGCGGACCTGCTCGGCAGGGCCATCGCCGCCGTCAAGAGCGCACCCGGGCGGGAGGGACGCGCCGTCGCCTTGCATACCCAGCGCTTCCCCTGGTCGCCTCCGCCGCTGTTGGGCGACCTGGACCTTCTGCTGGTGGCCTTTTACAACCTGATCGACAACGCGTGTAAGTTCGGAGGGTCAGACGGTAGCGTGCAGGTGCGCATCGGCGAAGATGGCGCGGGCGTCCTGGTCGAGATCGCCGACAACGGGCCGGGGATCGCCGAAGCCGATTTGCCCCACGTCTTTGAGGAGCTCTATCGAGGCAACGGCGCCAGGGGGATCGAGGGCTCAGGCCTGGGCCTGGCGCTGGTCAAAAAGGTCGTCGAGCGTCACGGCGGCTCGCTGGCCGTGCGCAGCCGGCCCGGCCAGGGGACGGTCTTTACCATGCGCCTGCCGGCCGGGCCAGCCCGGTGAGGGAGGAGGATTACCCCTATGGCACAGGCGATGTGTAGGCGATGGGCCACCTGTCTTGGCCTGGCACTGCTTCTCCTGCCCGCCATGGTTGGCTGCGGGACGCTGCAGGTGTCGGTGAGCGTCCACGGCACGCCGACTCCCACGGCCGGCCTCAGTGAGCTGCCCGGGCATCTGTTCGGGGGTGGGATCGACCTCGTAGGCTACAGCCTGCCCACGCTGCAGATGGCTGCCGGCACCGAGACAACGCTGCACCTCTATTGGGACGTGGCCAGCGACTCGCCTCCTCCCTACGCCATCGGCCTGGCGCTGTACACGATCGACGGCGCCGCCGCCTGGAACTATTCCGACCAGGACGCCGCCTGGACACGTGGCCGAATAGTCACCGAGCACCGCCTGCGCTTGCCTGAGGACATGAAGCCAGGCGACTATAGCCTGGAGCTGTGGCTCTACAACCCTGACAGCCTGGAGCGCTCTTCGGTGAAGGGACCCAACCGCGTAGGGGAGAGCGGTCGGGTACACATCGCGACCCTGCGCGTCACGCAATCACCACGCCCGACGCCGCCTGGCTCCATACCCCTGCCGCCGCCCAGCGCAGCGCCTGCTACGGCGACGCCTGCAATACAGGGACTCACTCAGGCGAGTACCGCCACGCCGGTGCCCATCGCTGTGGAAGGCTGGACCGGCACTGTCGTCAAGCTATGCGCAATGGCCCAGTACGACGACTATTTCCAGCGTTCAGATGGCGAGAAGTACGGCATCCAGGGCGCGACAGACGAGATCGAGGCGCAGGTCGAGGATGCCCGCTGCCAGCCGAGCACGGTGATCCGTGTCTGGGGGCGCCTGATGGCCGGTGTCCCCGACAGCAACAGCCGGCGCATCACGGTCGAGCGGCTGGAGGTGGTGAGCGTGCCGGCCACGCCGGTCCCCGAGCAAGGGCAGGGCCAGACGCAGGTTGTCGGCTGGCAAGGCCGTGTGCTGTCCTTGTGTCGCTACGACCGGCTCGATAACTATTTCGAGCGCGAGGACGGCGTGTGCTTCGGCATCGACGCCGAGTCGTCCTCGGTGAAGAACGAGCTCTCCATCGCCGAATGCGAGGGTTACGTGATCCACGTCTGGGGCGTCTTGTACACGGGAGTCGACGATTATCGTAACGCGCGCATCGTCGTCGAACGGCTGGAACACGAGAAGTGACACTGCCACCAGGCAATTCAGGGAGGGCACAGGATTGAGGGGTTTGCTGTCAGGGGCTCGCGCTCCACGAAGGTTATGGCTGGTCGGGGCCTGGACGCTGGCCCTTGTGCCCGTTTGCGCGCTGACCAGTTGTGGCACGCTGCGCGTATCCGTCGAGCTGCAGACTCGGGCGATGCCAACCGCCACCTGGCAGCCAGTCTCAGGCAACATCTTTGCGGATCGCATTGCTCTGCTCGGCTACAGCTTGCCCACGCTGGACCTGCCGCTAGACAGCGAGCCGGTGCTCCGCCTGTACTGGAACGTGACCGGCGATGTGCCGCAGCCCTACGCCGTCGGCATGCGCCTGGTTGCAGACAACGGTGTTGTGGTGTGGAGTTACGGTGACCGCGTTGCCGGCCGGAGAGCTGGGCGCATGACGACGGAACACCACCTGGGCTTCTCCACCAAGATGCTGCCTGGGGACTATGGCCTGGAAATCTGGCTGTACGACCCCGATAATGGCGATTATGCACCGGCGGTGGGGCCAAATCGCATTCCGGCAGAGGATCGTGTGCGCATGGCCATCCTGCACCTCACGGACCCTGGCATGGAAGTTACCAGCGTCCCCGTGCTGCGTACAGTCGTCTACACGGCGGTGCCCAGGTCCACCCCGACGCCCAGGCCGTAGAGGTGTGGTTTCAGTGGCCTGTTGGGTGTGGCGCTTTGCGGTGTCGCACAGGAGGACCCATGGGAAGTGACATGCGGCCCGACTCGCCTTCTGCAGTGGAGCAGGAAGTGGCCTCCATGGTGCCAGGGGTGGACGTCGCATTGGAGCCTCCGTCACCGACAGTCCTGGAGGGCGCAGAGCACTGGTCCAGCGCGTTGCCCATGCTCGTCATCGTGCTTCTGCTGCTCCTCTCGCCAATCCTGTACGATCTTGTGCGCCGGCTCGGGATCCGTTAGCGTGCTATGGACGAACGCGTACTGAGCGCGGCGGCCTACCGCGGTGATATCCAGAGCTTCAATCAGCTCGTGTCCATGCACTAGGATATGGCCTACAACGTCGCCTACCGGCTGCTTGGGCGCACCGATGCGGCGGCGGATGCGCTGGAGGAGGCGCTGCTGACGGCCTATCGCGCGTTGCCGGCGCTGCGGGGCGCGCGGTTCGCGGTCTGGCTGCTGCGCAGGGTCGTCGATGCCTGCCGGCGGCGCGCACGGCTGGGGCAGAGCGGCTTCCCTCCCCCGCTTGGTGCCCAGATGCAGGATGGCGGTGGCTTTGCGGACTCAGAGGGATCCCCGGACCCGGACCTGGTGCAGACCATTGAAGCCGGCATCGGCAGTCTGCCGTTCGAGTCTCGCGTGGTGTTGGTCCTGGCCGACGTGCAGGGGCTGAGCTACGAGGAGATCGGTCAGGTCACCGGCTTGGCGCCGGCCACGGTCGGGCGGCGGCTGGCTGAGGGCCGTCGCCGGCTCAGGAATTGGCTCTATGGCGGTGGGCCGGGAACCCGGCGTGCGCTACGAGCGTCTGCCATTTGTAGGGAAACATGAGACCGACACCTGAATGAGCAACGCGGCCTCTGTTTCTCTGCGTCACCATGCCTTTGCGGAAACCAGGAGAGGCAGATGGCGCAGAGGCGGCAAGGAGATACGGAGGTGTCTATGGCATCCACGGCGCCAAGGAAAGCCACCATCGCACTTCTGGCGGTGCTGCTGATCGTCCTGCTGGGAGAGGCTGGGCCCAGGCTCCTCATCCGAAGCAACCTGAGCGCGTTTGCCGGGGAGCAGCGGGCCTTTGCGGCCTCGGCCTTGACCCAGACCCGTCAATTCTTTGGCGGCTCGCCGGAACCGCTCCTCTTCACGGCCCTTCAGGTGAGAGACGTGACCGAGAAGACGAGCACAGAGGGCCGGCCATGCTACGCAGCCACCGTCCAGGCCTATACCCTCTTTGGCTTACCCTGGAGCTCGGTGGTCGTATCCTCCTGTGGCGACAGCTTCATGCAGCGCCAGCGATGGGGGCTGGCTCTCCTGGTGATCGGCGGACCATCGTCGTGGCACGACACAGGGCCGCAGGCGAGGCCCTCGCCGACCACCCCGCCTCCGAGCGCCACGCCACCATCGACGAGCTCGCCCTCTCAGCCCGAGCGGAGCGACGAGTTCTCCGAGCTATCCGCAGCGCAGGCGGCGGCCGGCTTCCCACTGTTGGTTCCGGCCTCCGTCCCCAGCGACCTGCCTCTGGAAAAGGTGTGGGTGTGGACCTATGCCAATGGCGATCAACGAGTGCGCGCCCTCTATGCCGCCCCGGGCGATGCGTTGGACGCGAACAGAAAGAGCCTCGACGTGCGGCTCGACAGGATTGCCGAGGCCGTGTCGGCTGCAACACTACAGCGCGATCCCAAGGGCGTGGTGCCGATGGACCTGCAGGAGGTGCAGGTGCGCGGGCACACCGGTTACGCGTACTGGCTTCGGTCGGTGGCCGCGGGCAACTCGGCCGAGCTCACCTGGCGCGAGGGGGCGCTGAACGTCACCGTCTCGCTCTACGGCGATTGGCCGGCGCCCAGCGAGAAAAATCCGCACGCGCTCGACGCGACGCTGCTCAGTGTCGCCGAGTCGCTGGAGTCCTACGAAGCACTGCCCGCAACCTCCGTCGTCGACGGCTGGACCGGCACCATCGTCGCGCTCGACCCCATGGCCCAGTACGACGACTATTTCCTGCGCGATAATGGCGAGCGCTACGGCATCGATGGCAGCGCGGGCGGGCTGACCGCCCAGATCGAGAGTGCACGCCAGCAGGGGACGGCCGTGCAGGTCTGGGGGCTCGTGCTGATGGGCGTGCCAGACGTCGACGACCGCCAGATCGTGGTCAAGCGGCTGGACATGATCAGCGTCCTAGGTGCAGCAGGGATGGCGACCCCCTGCGCCCAGCGGCCTATCGCCCTGCCGGAGCCGGCGCGCTTCGACCCGCTGCCCGATGCCCGCGGCGCCATCGCCGTGTCAACCGCGGGTGGCGGCTTTGGCCTGGCATTCCCTGACACGGGCGCGGTCGTGCCCATCCACACGCTCGCGCCGTGGTGCGGCCAGCAGGTGCGCCAGGCCGCGGTCGGCCTGGCCTGGTCGCCCGATGGCCGGCGCATCGCCTTCGTCTACTCGGAGTACGGCCCGCCCCAGGAGGAGCAGGCGGGCTACCTCATGCTGGCCGATCTCAAGCGCGGGGAAGTGCGGCCCTTGCTGCAGGACGCGGGCGTCTACGGCCGACCGGCGTGGTCGCCCGACGGCACGCGGCTGGCGTACGTGCGTTGGGATGGGCAGGGCAAGCTCAGCGTGCTCGACGTGGCGAGCGGCGTGGTAAGCGTCATCGTCGCTGACGCCGTCTTCACCCCCGCGCAGGCGCCGGCGTGGCTCGACGGCGCGCACATCGCCTATACCCGCACAGCCGGGGCGAAGCTCACGCAGGCCGAGCTGGTGAGCCTGGCGCTCGACGGCTCGCCGGCGCAGGCCATCGTGCAGAGCGGCTGGGTCTACGGCATCTCGCCCGACGGCAGGCGGGTGGCGTACAACGCGGGCAAGGAGGTGCGCTTGCTCGATATGGCGAGCGGCGTGTCGCAGGCGCTGGGCACAACGCCCGGCGGTGGGCAATTGCAGTGGTCGCCTGATGGCCGCTATCTGCTCGCCTGCCCCGGGCCGGCCGGACTGCTCCTCAGCCGGCCGGGCCCGGCGGGTCCGCTGCAGCAACTCGAGGCACCTGGCGGGCTGGGCGGCCAGGCCTGGTCGCCCGACTCGCAGCGCTTTGCGTTCATCACGGGAGACAATGATGCCAGCGCAGGCAAGCTGCCCGCCCTGGCCATCTATGATATCGAGAGCAGGGCGGCGAAGAGGTTGTCCACCGTCGTGGCCTTGCCCTGGGAGCTGGTGTGGGGCCCGCGCTGATGGAGCAAAGCAGGGGCATGACAAGATGGCCCTCTGCACCCTTCGTGCGAGCATGGGGTGCCTGCACGAAGCGTTTCTCTGCATCTCCGTCGCCCCTTGCTGACGCGCATAACCGCTGAGACGAAAAGGGGGTGGAAATGACCCGCCTGACCTCGCGTTGGCTCCTGCTCATCGTGACGCTGGCCCTGGTGGCCTGCTCGCCCACGCCTGCGCCGGCCACGCAGGCGTCCACGTTGGCGGCAGCGCCCGCGGCAAGCGCCGCGCCTCCCTCTCCCACGCCCACGGCCGCCCCCAGCCCGCCCGGCCTGGCGCTCGCCTCCATCCCCAACCCCTTCGATCGCCGGCAACTGGCGGCCGGCACGCCCATCACGCAGAACGGTATGTTCTTCATAGACGTGGCCACCGGCGCCATCGACGCCTGGTCGCTGCGCGCCGACGACAGCGCCTGGCCGGCCTACTCCGCCTCGCCCGATAACCGCTGGGTCATCGCCTTGGCCGACGATGCCGCCTATGCCGCCGATCGCCGCAGTGGCGCCGCCTTCCGCTGGGCTCGCAACAGCACTTACCAGCCCGTGGCGCAGGGCGACAGCCTGCTCTTCCGCGATGATGGGCGCCGGGTCTGGGTGGTGGGGTCGGCCCGGCCTGTGCCCGTCGCGCTGCCCTGCGGCCCTGCCGATGGCTTGGCCATCTCGCTCGATGGTCAGACGGCCGCCGTGGCCGTCGGGCGTGCCCTCTATCTGGTGCAACTGGCCGACCTCGCCTGCCGTCAGGTGGCCGACGTGGCCGTTCCCGCCGGCAGCTCGCTCGAATACCTCTACCTGCAGACGGAGCGCGGCGGCGATGCATTCACGGTGAACCTCGACCTGTCAATAGGCGCAGGCACAGCGCACACGTCCAGGCTGCAGGTCGAGCGCTACTCATGGCAGGGGGAGCGGCTCGGCGAACTGACGCTGCCCGCCGGCATCCTCTCGCCCGACAGGCGCTGGGTGGCCTGGGGGGAGGCGCTGTCCGACGCGGTCCCCGCGGTCGTCGTGGCCGACGCCGCGACCCTCACGCCGCGCTTCCGCGTCGTGGGCGCCAGCCTGTGCTTCTGGGACTATGGCGGCGGCCAGTGGCTGGCCGATAGCTCCGCCTTCGTCGTGCGCACGGGCGCCGAGTACCGCATGGTCACGCTCGACGGCCGGCTCAGCGCCGCGCCCACGCTCGGCGCGCCTGGCGACCTCGAGGGCATGACCGACGAGCCCCTGCCCGCGCCCGACCGCGCGGACCTCTTCGCCATCGGTCGCCGGGCGGTGGTCGATGCGAACGGCAACTGCCTGGCCAGGCCGGAGCTTGGTGAGGCGGGCTCGGATTGGAGCTACCCTGCGGACATCTCGCCCTGGGGCCTCGACTCCGCCGAGATGCGTTTCGCCCTGCCGCACTTTGGCCACGGCGGCCACTGCGGCGAGGCCGAGTACCAGTTGCCGGCGCGGGTGGAGCTGGCGCCCTTCAGTCCGCTCGTTCTCGCCGTGGGCCTGCCCGCCGGCGAATGCGTGAACCTGCGCGCCGCGCCGGGCAAGAAGGCCGAGTTGCTCACCTGCCTCCCGGGCGGCACCCGCCTCTCCCTCGCACCTCTGGCCGAGACGCATCAGGCGGAGGGCCAGGAGCCCTACTATCTCAGCCGCAGCCTGGCCTGGGCTAGCGAGAGCCAGTGGCTGCGCGTCCGTGCGCCTGATGGCCAGGAGGGCTGGGTCGACGCCAAGGCCGGCAACGTGGGGTGGGCACCATGACTTCTATTTCGCAGCGCTCTATTGACGCAGAGAGACGCAGAGGGGCTGGATGCCCCAAGGGAGCAGAGGACCGCTGAGGCGAAGAGGAGGCGAAGATGCGACAAACCACCTGGCGACGGCTGTTCGCGCTCGCGCTGACGTTGGCGCTGCCGGCTGCCACGGCCGCGCTGCTCGCCGCCTGTGGCGGCGGGCCTACGGCGTTTCCAGCGGACCAGGGCACAGCCATCGCTGTGGCGACGAGCAGCCCTGACGCCACTGCGACACCCACCGCGACGCCTACGCCCGTCTTCTGCAGTGACGAGGAGGCGATGGCCATCATCCGTGCCTTCGTGGGCCGTCCGCAAATGGTGCCCAAGCTGGAGCCCGAGCTGATGGACAAGAGGTTCCCCTGGGAGCGCCATTACTTTGAGGAGGGGAGCGGCGCCTCCTTCACTGTGGATATCGAGCGGCGGGCCGTGCTCAGCGCGATGCTGCCGCGCGGCTATGCCGGCCCGGGCGGGACGCTGGATTGCGACCAGGCGCAGCAGGTAGCAACCGAGTTCGCCGCGGCGCGCGTGCCGGGTTTCGAGCGGCTCACGCTCG
>JAKPJZ010000082.1 GCA_029553955.1 Chloroflexota bacterium | reverse complement strand
ATCGCGCCTGGGAGCCGCCGTTGGCGGCCAAGGGGGCGCTGCGGCGCCGGGCGCCCACCCCTTGGCGCGCAGCAGCGCGCTGCCGTGGGCTGGTCGCCACGGCCGCGTCGGCGCAGGCCGACGCCCGGCCGCAGGCCCTCTAGGCGCGACTTGCAGTCGCCTGGCTTATTTGAACTGTATTGAGCCTAGCCCCTTGTGGGCGTCGGCAGGGGCTAGGCTACGCTGTCTTCGCAATGGAGTTGGCCGCTCCGATCTTCCAGCCGGTTGCTGCATGTGCCTCAGCGTGCAGTAGGAGTGTAGCGCAGCGGGAGCGGCTATCAACCGCCGGGGTTCGTGACCAGCTCCCGCGTGCGCAAATCGTACAGACCATAGGCGGCTGCGAACACCTCGGCGTAGTGGCGCGGGGTCTTGGGAAGCCAGGCTGGAGCCGCCTGCGCAAGAGGCCGCTACGCCTGAGCCGGCTTGGCGTAGGCCGCCCTGCCCGCCTCGTAGGCGTCGCCGCCATAGATGTCGTTGATGACGATGGCCGGGAAATCGGCCACCTCCAGGCGCAGCACAGCCTCGGCCCCGAGCTCGGGGTAGGCCACGACCTCCGCCGTCCGCACCGACTGGGCGATGAGCGCCGCCGCGCCGCCGATGGCGGCAAAGTAGATGGCCCGCTCGCGGACAATGGCCTCGCGCACGGCCTGGCTGCGGTTGCCTTTGCCGATCATGCCCTTGAGGCCGATTTCGAGCAAGGCAGGGGTGTAGGCATCCATGCGGTAACTGGTGGTGGGCCCCGCCGAGCCGATGGGGCGCCCGGGCTTGGCCGGCGAGGGCCCCATGTAGTAGACAATCTGGCCGCGCACGTCAAAGGGCAGCGCTTGGCCGGCCTGCAGCGCCGTCACCAGGCGCTTATGCGCCGCGTCGCGCGCCACATAGATCGTGCCCGAGATCAAAACCGAATCGCCCGCGTGGAGTTGGGCGACCACGTCATCGGTGAGCGGTGTAGAGATATTCACTTTGCCCCCTTGTATGCACTGCCGCGTAATGCGTGCTACGTAGCGTCGTCAGGCGCGAACTCCTCACGCATCACGCATTACGCATTACGTATCACGTACCACGCCTCACAGCGTCGCCTCTTTGTGCCGCGCCGCGTGGCATTGGATATTCACCGCCACCGGCATCATGGCGATGTGCGCCGCAAAAGTCTCGATGTGGACGGCCAGGGCCGTGGTGCGCCCGCCGAGGCCAGCGGGGCCAATGCCCAGCTCGTTGATCCGCCGCAGGATCTCCTCCTCGAGCGAAGCCACCTCGGGGTCGGCGTGCGGCTGGCCCACGGTGCGCAGGAGCGCGCGCTTGGCCAGCTCCATGGTCTTGTCGGCGGTGCCCCCGATGCCGACGCCGACGATGATCGGCGGGCACGGGTTGGCCCCCGCCCGGTCGACACACTCGACGACGCAATCGCTGATCCCCTGGCGGCCGTCGGCCGGGGTGAGGCAGCGCAGGAAGCTCATGTTCTCGCTGCCGCCGCCCTTGGGCATGACCGTGATCTTGATGCCATCGCCGGGCACCACGCCATAGTGAATGATGGGGGGCGTGTTGTCTTTGGTGTTGACCCGCGCCGAGAAGGGCTGAGTCACGGCCGACTTGCGCAGGTAGCCCTCGACATAGCCCTGGCGCACGCCCTCTGTGATCGCCTGGCCCAGGTCGCCGCCGGTCACGTGCACGTCCTGGCCGAGCTCCACAAAGACCACCGCCAGGCCGGTGTCTTGGCAGATGGGCACCTGCTCGCGGTGGGCGATATGCGCGTTCTCGATGATCTGGTCGAGGGCTGCCCGCCCTGCCGGCGAAGGCTCGGCCTCGCGGGCCTTGCAGAGCGCCTGCAGCACATCGTCGCCCAGGTCATAGTTGGCTTCCATGCAGAGCCGCGCCACAGCGGCGCTCACATCTTGCGCACGGACCTCTCTCATCGAAATACCTCCTTGAACGTGACGCGTGACGCGTGATGCGTACTGCGTGATACGTGACCGCGTGGCGTGCGCGTCGCACAGTACGCAGTACGTATTACGCATCACGCATCACGTCTTACGCAGTACGCCCTACTCTTCTGGCGCGAGGGCGATGATGCCCTCGCGCATCAGCAGGTGCGCCATCTCGCGCGCCTGGCGGATGGTCGCCTCGGCCTTCTGGTAGAGCTCTTCGCGCGACAGCGTGAGCCGGGCAATGCCCTGCTCCTGCGCCTTCATGGCCACCGCCACCGCCTCGCGCGGAAAGACCTCCCACTCCTCCATCGTCGGCGCGATGTTGTCTTCATCGATGCCGCGGTCTTCGGCGCACTGCGCCAGCTCGGCCGCCGCCGCCAAGCACATCTCGTCGGTGATGGTGCGCGCCCGCACGTCGAGCGCGCCGCGGAAGATGGCCGGGAAGCCCAGCGAGTTGTTGAGCTGGTTGGGAAAGTCGGAACGCCCCGTGCCCACGATGCGCGCGCCGGCCTCCTTGGCATCCCACGGCCAGATTTCGGGGATGGGGTTGGCGCAGGGGAAGACGATGGCGTCGCGCGCCATCCCCGCC